>JAQTNV010000035.1 GCA_028713675.1 bacterium | reverse complement strand
TCTGGGGATCGGCCTGGCTGCGGAGCCAGAGGATGCCGCCCTGGCCGTTGGTGAGGTTGAGGGTGGAATCGATGATGATCTCGGCCAGGCGGTCGGGATCGAGGATCTCGAGGAATTTCATCCCCCGGTCGTAAACGGAGAGGGTTTCGAAATACTCCAGGTTTTCCAGGACGAGCGAGTTGTTTTCGAGGGCCAGGGTCCGGCGGGCGAGCAGCTTGTCGATCAGGAAGAGAAAGCCGTGGGGATCGATCGGCTTCAGGACGTAATCGGAAACCCCGAGCTTCATCGCCTCCACGGCGGTCCGGACGTCCTCGAGGCCGGTGACCATGACGATTTCCTGCTCGGGGTCGGCCTCCCGGATCCGGCGGACCAGGTCCAGACCGGAGAGGTTTTCCATCACCACGTCCACGATAATGACGTCGAAGCGGTCCTGCTTGAGCACCCGGAAGGCTTCCTCGCCGGTGGCGGCGGTCCAGACCTGGTAGCCCTCCGGTTTCAGGATGTCGCAGGCGTAGGTGCGGAAGAGGCGGTCGTCGTCGACGATGAGGATGCGGCCCGAGCCCATGGGATTAATCCGGGACCGCCTGGATCCGGAGGGCCCGGATCATCCGGTCGAAGAAATAGATCCCGGCCGCGGAGCCGCCCATGTCCGCCAGGAGGTCGAACCCGGAGCATTCGCGCCCGGGGACGAAATACTGGTGGAATTCGTCCGAGGCCCCGTAGGCCGCGGCCAGGAAAAAGGCGGCCAGGAGCCGGGCGCGGGGCGAAAGCCGTTTCTCGTCGTGTAAAGCCCTGATCATGAGGAAAGCGAATCCCAAGTATTCAAAAAAGTGGATAATCTTGTCGGAACCGGAAAAGGAAAACGGTAAGGGTCGCGTGTGGGAAAGGGAAGAAAGATAAAAAATTAAAGCGGCGTAACCAACCGCCGGGAACCAGAGGAAGAGGAACCCTTTTCCCCCCCTACATTTTGTATTTACCAAAATCTTCGGGAGTAAGATTTTCCAGAAGATTAAGCCACTTCTGTCGTTTTTTGCCTTCATCCTCGTCCTGGTTGGTCGAGAGCTCGATCTGGCGGGACTTGCTGATGACCTTGTCGTCCACCAGGATGGTGGACCCGGTGCGCAGGGCCAGGGCGATGGCGTCGCTGGGCCGGGAATCGATTTCGATTTCCGTCGTACCGTCCTGGAGGAAAATGGTGGCGAAGTAGGTGTTGTCGCGGAGGTCCATGACCGCGATCCGGGAGATTTTGATGTTGAGCTGCCCGAGGATGTCGCGGAGGAGGTCGTGGGTCATCGGGCGGGGGGTGTGAATTCCTTCGAGCTCGGAGGCGATCGCGCTGGCCTCGACCAGTCCGATCCAGATGGGGACGGCGTTCTTCTCCTCGAAGTCCTTGAGGATCACGATCGGCATGTTCGTGAAGGGGTCAATCGTGATGCCGGTGACTTTCATGGGGATCAGCATTTAGCCTCCTTCGGACCTGGCTCAGGGCTAACCAAATTATCTTCGATAGTACCTCTCAGGGAATGGATAGCTGCCTCCGTTATTCTAACCGGGGTAATTTTGCCGATCAAGTCAAGCGAACCCGGGAGATGCACGATTTTATTGCCGGAGGTTCTCCCGGAGAGGGAGGCGCATTTCCCGGCGCAGGGGCGGGGGTTGATCCCCTCGATCAGGACTTCATGGACCCGGCCCACCAGGGCCCGGTTGATCTCCTCCGTGATTTCATCCTGGCGGTCCTGGAAGATCTTCAGGCGCCGCTTTCCGTCCGCGTTTTCCACCGGGCCGGGGAGATCGGCGGCCCGCGTCCCGGGGCGGGGGGAGAAGACGAAGGAGAAGGAGCCGTCGAAGCGGGCCTTCTCCAGGAGATCCATGGTCTGCCGGAAGTCGGGCTCGTCCTCCCCGGGGAAGCCGATGATCATGTCGGTAGTGATGGCGATATCCGGGCAGGCGGCCCGCAGACGTTCCACCTTGTCGAGGTAATCCTCGCGGGTGTAACGGCGGTTCATGGCCGCGAGCACGCGGTTGGACCCGGACTGGGCCGGGAGATGGATGTGCCGGGCCAGGTTCGGGATTTCGGCGAAGGCCCGGATCAGTTCGGGGGAGAGATCCTTGGGGTGGGAGGTGGCGAAGCGGAGCCGGCTCACCCCCGGGATCCCGGCGGCGAGCTTGAGCAGTCCGGGAAAGGAAAGCCCGTTCCCGGAGCGGTAGGAATTGACGTTCTGCCCGATCAGCGTGACTTCCCGGTAACCGGCTTCAACCAGGGACCTGATTTCGCCGGAGATTTCTTCGGGGGGACGGCAGAGTTCCCGGCCCCGGAGGGCGGGAACCACGCAGTAACTGCACCAGTTGTCGCAGCCCTCCATGATGGTGACGAAGGTGGAGACCCCGGGGGCGCGGTGGAAGGGCAGGTATCCGGCCAGCCGGTCCGCGTCGGGGAGAGGGCCGACCAGGGAGATCCTCTCGCCCGCCTGGGCCTTCGCGACCAGGCCGGCGACCCGGCCCACCTGGTGCGTGCCGAAGACCAGGTTCAGCCCCGGGAAGCGCCGGAGCAGGTTTTCGCCCTCCTGCTCGGCCACGCAGCCGGCTACGGCCAGGATCAGCCGGGGCCGTTTCTGCTTTTCCTTTTCCAGGCGGCCGACCAGGGAATAGACCTTGTCCTCGGCCTTTTTCCGGATCGAGCAGGTATTAATGATGATGAGGTCGGCCCCGGACTCATCCGCGGACGGGACGTGCCCTTCCCGGGTAAGCCAGGCGGCGACCCGCTCGGAATCCCGCTCGTTCATCTGGCAGCCGAAAGTATGGATATGAAATTTCATATTATGGTGTCGGTGTCAGCCTGCCCGGCTTGCCCGAGGGCTCGCCCAGGGAGACGGGCGAAGCCGGCCAGGGTGTCGGTGTCGGCAGCAAAGAGCATCCTCCTACGCTAAAGCTTCGGCGGACAGGTAGAGCATAGAGTTAAAACAAAATTCAATATCAATCCCAATCATACATATCAGAATCAACAATTTCATCCTCTTTAAGATACCCTTTTCCAATAAATAACTCCCTCCCCCTTGAGGGGGGAGGGTGGAGGAGAGGGTGAATATGTCGCTTTCCGTAATTCCGCACTTGACTAGGCATGCCCCGGACTTGATCCGGGGGAATCCAGTCGTTTATATGGAGCGCATTAGCTTGCTAATGCAAAATGTCTTTTTAAATCCTTCTCAATAATTAACTTGTCATCAACCGGTCACAATCTGTGACCGGTTTTCAGAATTTTGAGGTCGCAATTTGCGACTTCAAGATGCCCCCTTTTACCCTGTAAAAAATAATAACCATAAGTGTATACAAAAATGATTGACCTGATTTATGGCTGGTATATAATTGAGATACTTCATCAATTAATAGGCCCGGGAAAGACATTTTAGTTATGTCCCGCGCTCCTTTCTTCAGGCCGTTCCCGGGACAGGTGGACCAGAGACCGGAAATATGGCCAGTGTTCTAAACATTGTTCAGGATGAGGTTCTCTGCAGCGCCATGTCGAACATGGTCAGGGAACTGGGCTACGAATCGGTTTCTACCTCCACCCTCGAAGAAGGGATCAGGCGGGTCTCCGAAAAATCGTTTGATATCGTGCTGCTCGATGTGCGGATGCCGGACAGGAAGGGGCTCGAGATCCTGCCCCTGATCCACGCCGCTCCTTCGTCGCCGGAGGTCATCATTGTCACCGGGTCGGGCGATCCGGACGGGGCCGAGCTCGCGATTAAAAACGGGGCCTGGGATTATGTGAGGAGCTCCGGTTCCGCCCACGAGATAGCCCTGACGCTGAAGCGCGCCCTCCAGTACCGCGAGGACAAGCTCAATCGAAAGGTCGCGATCTTCCCCCGGAATGAAAACTTCAAGGGACTGATCGGCTCCGGCCCGAAGATCCAGGACTGCCTGGACATGGTCGAACGGGCGGCCGGCAGCGAAGCCAATGTCCTGATCAGCGGAGAAACCGGGAGCGGCAAGGAGCTGATCGCCTGGGCCATTTACTACAGCAGCAAGCGCGCCAATAAAAGTTTTGTGGTGGTTGATTGCGCCGCTTTGCCCGCGACCCTGGTGGAAAGCATTATTTTCGGACATGAGAAAGGGGCGTACACGGGAGCCGACCGGGCGGGCGACGGCCTCATCCGGCAGGCCGACCAGGGAGTCCTGTTTCTCGATGAAGTGGGTGACCTCCCCTTGTCGGCGCAGAAAGCTTTTCTCCGGGTCCTGGAGGGGCACAGTTTCCGGACCGTGGGGGGGAAAAAGGAGATCAAGAGTGATTTCCGGGTCATCGCGGCCACCAACCGCAATCTCGAGGAAATGGTCGGCAGCAAAAGCTTCCGGGATGATCTTCTTTTCCGCCTCCGGGAGCTCATGATCGAGGTGCCGCCGCTGCGGGAGCATCCGGAGGATATCAGGGAGATTGCCGATTATCACCTGGAAGAAATCTGCCTTAAGTATGAAATCAAAAGAAAAACCTTTTCTTCCGACTTTTTCGATTATCTGGAAAAATACCCCTGGCCGGGCAATGTGAGGGAATTGATCAATGCCCTGAAGAGCGCCGTTACCGCCGCCGGCTCCGAACCGGTCATCTATCCCAAGCATCTGCCGGTCTACCTCCGCGTCAAGCTGGCGCGGCTTTCGTTCGCCGGACCCGAGCTGCCGGAAAAACCCGTGCCAGAGGAACCGGTTAAATCCGGCGCGAAAACCAAGGAATTCCCCCGGCTCAGTGAACTGCGGGAGAACATGGTTTCCGAGCTGGAACGGACCTACCTGAAGGACCTGGTTGCGCTGACCAGGGGTGATCTCAAGGAAGCGGTCCGGATTTCCGGGTTGTCCCGTTCCCGTTTCTACTATCTCCTGAAAAAGCACAGTATCCTTTCCTGAAAAATTTCTCTTTCGACATTGTCCGACCCGCAGGGATTATTTCCTGAAAAACAGGATTTTTGTCCGGCCGGGAAGGAAATATTTGTATACTTTTGTCACTCCGGATTCAAACTAATAGATACACAATCAGAGAACCCCTACCTATAGATATCACCAGGTTTTTTTTGGCTTGGTATCCTTTTTGCACAATAAAGATATATCTGACTATTTCATGGGAGAAAAAAGTCTTGGAATCCATCCGGAATGGCGGGAGGGTTAATAAGTGGCTTTTCCTGAAATCGTTATTGTTTCGATGGCGCCCACATCCCGGCCGGCGCCGGAAAGATGGTGAGAACATGAACGCGTTGAGCGCGAATGTCGCGGGCAAAAAAATCCAGGTTGAATGGGTGGAAGCACCGCCGGAGAAGCGCCCGGCCGTCATGGTCACGCAGACCAGCCTGATGGAAGTGATCGGGGCGATTGACGAGGTCCTGGAAGAGGAAGAAATTCCGGCAAAGGATGAATTTGTCGCCGAGGTATTAGACCACCTGCTCGCGACGGGGCGGATAAAATTCAAAGGCCGGCTGACAAAATGCAGGTTCGAGATTGTCTGACCGGGGCAGGGGAATCATGGGTGGCGGAAATGCCGAAAAAACCGGACAGCGAATACCTCTCGGCCAGGTATCTCCTTGGGACGGGCGGTGAATCCCGGATTCTGGGAAGACGGTATAACCGCCGCGGGTGGCTTAACCGGCGGATATTCAAGAAGCAGGTTTATTTCGCCCTGCTCCTGGCCTTGGCCGCCGGGTTGTTTTTGTTCCTGAGTTTTTTGAGCGGGGCCTAGCTCCGGAAACGGAGGGAGGTGAATCATGAATGAGATAATACCGGGCATCAAAGCTCCGGATTTCTCCTTGGAGGATTTCCAGGGCAACCAGTTCATGCTCTCGGATTATCTTTATAAAAACATGCTGGTCCTGGATTTTCTCCGGGGATTCAACTGCCGTTATACCCAGTGGCACCTGGAAGGCCTGAAAAATGAATATCGGAGATTCAAACATTTAAATGCCGAGGTGTTCGTGATCGGCCAGCATTCGAAAACCGAATTCGGGAACATGTGGAAAGCGTATGAGCTTCCGTTCGGCGGTTTGCCCGATGACCGGGAAAGGGTGGCCAAGCTCTACAATCAGAAAATCGTATTTGAAAAATTAGGCAGATTGCCTGCGATCTTTGTCGTCGATATGTACGGTACGGTGGTTTATTCGCATTACAGTTCGGACATCCAGGATTTTCCGACCAATGAAAAGCTCCTGCGGATACTGGAAGATCCGAACTCGGAATCCGTTCCCTCCGGCCTGCAGATCAGCGGGGCGGGAAGAGTAAGCCAAAGGATGAAGTCGATGTAAAGAAGGGGAAACAGCCCCGCCCGCCGATTTCGTTGCGGGCGGAAGCGGGAACGGATCTAACCGGCCGGGGGTTTCTTCCCGGCCGTTTATTTATTGGTTGTTTCTCGCTCTCGGCTCTTTGCGCTCGGTGGCTGTCATCCTGAGCGGACCTGTCCTCCGACCAGTTATCCGATTTACCCTCCGTAGGCTTGGCGCAGGAGGATCACCTGTCGCCCATCACCGTGATTAGGTAGGATATTAAAATGGCTGATCATGAATTTCCGCGGGAAGGGATCGGGATGAAGGAGTTCTTCACCGAATATGTGCGCGGGAACGTGGAAAAGGCGATCAGGGAGACCCCCATGCCGGGGATGGACGGGACAGAGTTCACCGTTCAGTTCAAGATCACGGGAGAAACCGGGTATAAATACTGCTTGAAGATAACCGACGGCAGGAAGCTGGATATCATCGAAGGCGGAATCCCCAGGCCGATGATGGAATTCGAGATGTCGGAAGCGGATTGGCTTGACGGCATTTCCGAGGCCGGCGAATTGGGGGGAGCGCTTATTAATCAGAAGCTGGATGACGCCCGTATCGCGGTTAACAGGAAGAACTATGACTTTCTTAAAGTAGTTAGAGGAAAAATCGAGGTGGAAATCATCCGCCCGGGCCAGCCGTCCGCGAAGAGCATCACCCGGTTTAATCAGGCGGAAGCTCCGGCGGCGGCCATGGTGATGAGCCTGGACGATTTAAGGGCCATCTTCAAGGGCGAGATCAATAGCCAGGTGGCCTTCATGGCCGGCAAAATCAAGATCAAGGGAGATGTCGGCTTGTTGATCAAAATCGCAGGCCTGGTGCCCGGGTCGATGAAGGGAAAGAGAACATAGGGCAAAGGCGTCCATAGTGTCCCTCAGATAAACCCTTCGGGATAAATCCGTAGCGTCAGAATATAATTGGATAATTTGACACAATAGATACGATGGGTATTGGGTTTAAACCTATCACCTATGACCCATCACCCATCACCCATCACCCATCACCCATCACCCATCACCCATCACCCATCACCCATCACCCATCACTTATGACCTGTTTTGCTCTCTGCTCTATGCTCTCTTGAAATTGACCCTTTCCCCCTGCTGGGAATATAATCGGCTTCATTAGAAATTAAACGTCTTCATTATGCGGTTTTGGTTTCCCCCTTTATAAAAAGGGGAAGGAAGTGGGATTTCTATTCCCAATCGTTTTATCCCGAGTTATTTCGATGGACATTCGTCAATCGTCAATCGTAAATATTTATTAAATAAGGAGGTTTTCCATGTCGCTTCCCGACCGTAACAATCCCTACAGCTTCAATTCATTCCTGGAATGGAGAAAAGGGGTGGATTTCTACGCGGACGATCCCTTCCTGCAGAAGATGGTGCTGGTCTTCGCGGGCAGAGAAGCCGCGGAAGCGGACCGGGAAGCCGGGAAATTTTCGAAAAAGGCGTCCTCCCGCTGGCGCGAGCTGGCGGAAAGGGCCGCCCGTCCCGAGAACCGGCCCTTCATGCTGCACTATGACGGCCACAAGAACCGGATCGACCACATTGTCCGTCCCTACGAGACCGAGGTGCTGGAAAAAGAGGTCTTCTCCGAGGGTATTTTCTCCCAGCGGTCCTCACCCTGGATCCGGTTTCTCAAGATATATCTCCTCAGTCAGATCTCCGAGGCCGGGGTCGGCTGCCCCCTGACCTGCACCTGGGGCCTGGTGGCGCTCCTGGAAAAATTCGCGGACACGGCCGAAACCAGGAGGATCCTGGCCGACGTCAAGGAGGGGAGAGACGGCGATTTCGCGGTCGGGGCCCAGTTTGTTTCCGAGATCCAGGGCGGTTCCGACGTCCCGGCCAACCTGCTCGAAGCCGTGCCGGAGGGCGGCGGCTGGCGCCTCTACGGGACCAAGTTTTTCTGCTCCGCGGCCCAGGCGGACTACGCGGTGATCACCGCCAAGGCCCAGGGCTCGGAAAAGATCGGCCTCTTCGTCCTCCCCATGTGGCTTCCGGGCAACAAGGAAAAGGAGATCCGGAACGGCTACACCATCGACCGCCTCAAGTGGAAACTGGGAACGGTCGAACTGCCTACCGCCGAGATCACCCTGAACGGCGCGCTGGCTTATCCCGTCGGCCCCCTGGACCGGGGGGTGGCCAACGTGGTCGGGATCGTCCTCACGCTCTCCCGCCTGGCGGTGGGGATCGGGATGAGCAGCGGCATGGCTTACGGCCTGCGCGAGATCAAGAAATACGCCGAGTTCCGCACCGCCTTCGGGGTGGCCCTCAAGGATTTCCCCATGGCGGCCAGGCAGATCGCCGAGCTGGAACATTTCGCCCGGCGTTCAACCGCGGGGGCCTTCAAGGTTTACCGGGATTTCCTCCGGCTCCCCGGCGGTCTGGCCCCCGGCCTGGAGACGGACGAGCCCCTGGAGCTGAAGCGGCAGCGGTTCGAGATGCGCCAGCTGATCATGCTCCAGAAAATCACCGTGGCTTACGACGCCATTGACCACGGGCGCCTGGGGATCAGCATCATGGGCGGACACGGGGTGATGGAGGATTTCTCCAACCTGCCCCGCATGTTCCGGGACGGAATGGTGAACGAGTTGTGGGAGGGGCCGCGCAATGTGCTCCTGACCCAGATGCACCGGGATTTCCAGCGGGCGGCGGGCTGGTGTCCTCCGGCCGATTTCGTGGCCAGCCTGCTCCGGGGCGCGGACAAGGCCGTGGTCAAGGAATGCTCGGACGAGATCAGCGAGCTCCTGGCGATTACCCACCTTTTCGAGATGAGCGAAAAAACCCTGGAAATTTGCCGGCGGTGGGATGATTTCTGCGCCCGGCTGTTCCACGCCTACCAGGACCTGGCCCTGGCCGAAGCGGAATCGTCACCGGAGGGGAAGAAATAGTGAGCAGAAGGCAGAAAATAGGTAGCAAGTAGCCGGTAGCCGGAAAAAGAAGGTGGCTTGGTTGTTGGGTAGTTAGAAAAAGCAGATGAACAAGATAAACCAGCAAAACATTCTTTGCGCTATGCCCTATGCCCCCTCCGGGCCGTAGGCCCTACCCTCCGGCCTGTAAGCCCTACGGGCTGGAAGCGGGGCCGGAGGCTATGCTCTAAGCGATCAAGACAGACCAGTAGGCAGTAAGCACCTTCCTTGTCATTCGGAGCCCCGCGTGTCCCGTGTGAAACGGCGGGAAGCTTTGCGAGGGGCGAAGAATCTCTCTTTTTTCGTCATTCCCGACCTGATCAGGAATCCAGGTTATTTAGGTTTTTCCCTATCACCTATTACCCATCACTTGTTTTCACGTCTTAGGTCTCACGGCTTTTCGCTGCTTACCCTCCGGGCCGTAGGCCCTTACGGGCCCGGAGGCCGCGGCCTGGGCGACGAAGCGTTCGCGTAGTCGACTCTGCGGTCCGTCTTCTGCTTTTCTCTTATCTTTTGCCCATCACCTATGACCTATGACCCATCACCTAGTCGGCCGAGTGTCATTCCCTGTCATCTGTCTCTTTTAGGATATAGCTAGAGGAGGGCAGCGATGATGAAAATACTTGAGGTTAGTGGTTACGATCTGAAAGTCTTCAGAGGTTTGATTCATGGCAAGGCGAACGATAAACGCCTGGAGCATATCGCCATGATGATTGAGTACAACGACGAAATAAAAATTATCTGCAGGGATTTCTTCGATTCCGAGGTTAATAACATTTGTATTTCTTTTCCATTATGCGGATGTGCTTAATCATCCGGTGGCCTGGGCGACGAAGCGTTCGCGTAGTCGGCTCGATGCAGTCTGGGTTGGCTCATTGCTCATTGCTTTTGCCCTATGCCCCATGCCTTTAGCTATCAATGATAAAGGAGGAACCCCATGGATCTTCTTGATCTTCAGTTGCTGAAGTTCGGTTTCGCGGTGGTCGTCCTTTTCCCGATCATCTGGATCGCAATTATTTCCGGCGAGATTGAATAACAGTTTCTCTTTTCCTTTATCCATCTAGACGAGCTTTGATCTTCTCTTGTCTCCGAGCTCTGCGAGCCTTCAATTTCCCCCTTTGTTAAAAGGGGGAGAGGGGGATTTTCATTCCGTGGCGGTCGTCCCATATTCGACTTTCACGCCTCACGCCTTACGCTTTACGCGTCTTGCTTGTGACACATGACCATTCTTGACTTTCCGTCCATCAAATCAGACAATGGACCAACCGATAATTCCTGGCGGAAGGAACCAAACAGACCAGATAGATGCTATTAACGCTCTAAACGAAATCCATGAGCAAAGCGATAATCCCCGTTGAGCATATCGAGAGCAAGATCCTTATTATCCGAGGGCGGAGGGTAATTTTGGATGCCGATCTGGCGCGTATCTATGGCGTGCCTACCAAGCGGATGAACGAACAGGTCAAGCGGAATACGGAAAGATTCCCACCCGATTTTGTCTTCCGTCTTGAGCCGGAAGAGGTACAAATCTTGAAGTCGCAAATTGCGACTTCAAGTGGGAACGCTTGCGGAACCCGGGTAAAGGCCGGTTATGCTCACGGGGGTCGAAGGAAATTGCCTCTTGCCTTCACTGAGCACGGGGCCATTATGGCCGCAAATGTTCTGAACAGTCAGAGAGCAATCAAGATGAGTGTCTTTGTGGTCAGGGCTTTTATCAGCATGCGAAGGATGCTGGTGGATCAAAGAGATTTGGCTCGAAAGCTGGCGGAATTGGAACGAAAGCTGACGACGCGTTTGAATGTGCATGAGACTGCCATAACCGAGGTTCTCCAGCAGATCATGAGGTTGCTCAACCCACCCGAGGAACCGGAACCTGATCCTGAACTCCCGCCCAGCCGCCGGATTGGCTTTACTGTGCGTGAGAAGTCAGGCAAATATTCGAATAAAAGGAAAAACAATTAAGGCATCATTAACGTCCAAACGCCAAAGTAAATACCTGGCCCTTGGGTTACACAAAACACCTTTATTAAGAGAGCAAAGCATGAATACAAAAATTTATAAATATGGTTTTTGGTTTGGAATTCTGGCATTTGGTTCAAATGCTGCTTTCGTATTAGCTCAAACATTACAGCTTTTAGGGGTTCTCAATTTTCCATTTGATCAAATCTTTATTTATGGATTTTCGCTTTGTATAGTTATTCCCTTTTTGCTTGAGATGCTTGCGCTTCATCATGTTACGCCGAAAGATAAAAAATTTTGGAGTCATGCCGCCCTTATCTTCACAATAATTTATTCGGTGTTTGTTTCTGCTAATTATGTTGTTCAATTGGCAACGGTTATTCCCATGACACTTAGGGGAGTATCCAGTCAGATTAGTATTCTCGTTCAAACACCCCATTCTCTGTTTTGGGATTTCGATGCAATAGGGTATATATCCATGGGTTTGGCGATGTTATTAGCCGTACCCGTTTTTGAAAAACATGGTTTTCAAAAATGGGTTAGGATTTCATTTTTAGCTAATGCGTTTGTTACGCCATTAATTGCGTTTGTTTATTTCTATCCCAAGTTTTCAGAAAAGATTCTTCTCCTAGCTATTCCTTGGACAATAACAGCTCCGATGGCAATGTTATTGCTTGCGATAATGTTTAAAAAAAATATTGAAATAGAAAAAAAGGCGTCAAACCTTAACATATAATTTTAAAAAGGAAAAACAATTAAGGCGTCTTTAGCGTCCAAACGCCAAAGTAAAGACCTGGCCCTGGGGTTAGTCTGAGACTGCCATAACCGAAGTTCTCCAGCAGATCATGAGGTTGCTCAACCCACCCGAGGAATCGGAGCCTCTGCCGACGCCCAGGAAGAAAATCGGCTTCACCGCCCAAGAAAAATCCGGCCACTATTAGATCAAGCGAAGGGCAAGAAATAATACCTAACGCTGGGGCTGATCCTTGTCAATTAGTAAAGAACGTCCCATAAAACGTAAAACGCATTAAAAGGAGGAAGAAATGAAAATCTTTTCCGGAAAATATTGGCTGGTCATTTTTTCTGTTTTAATTATTAATTTTGGATGGGCTTGTAACAACGGATCAAAGGTTTCCGCCGCCCCTTCCGGGCTTCAAGCCACGGGGGTTTTTTCTGCCCAGGTTGATCTTTCCTGGACGGCTAATTCCAATAATGAGGAAGGATTTAAAATTGAGCGAAAAACCGGCTCCGGAGGAACCTATGCCCAGGTTGGGACTGTCGGTGTCGGCGTGACCGTTTATCAGGATGAAGGACTCGATTGCGATACCGAATATTACTATCGGATTAATTCTTATAATGACGCGGGGAGCTCCGGCTATTCCAACGAGGTTAGCGCAACCACTTCAATCTGTCCCGTAATCGCACCGGCCGCACCTTCGGGTCTCACGGCGACGGTAGTTTCATCTTCCCAGATCAATCTAACCTGGACGGATAATTCCAATAACGAGGACGGTTTTAAGATCGAGCGGAGGATCGGATTGGGAGGAACGTTTTCATTGATTACAACCACGTTGGTTAATGTTAATTCTTACTTTGATACGGGTATTTCAGCGGGAACCACCTATTGCTATCGGGTTTACGCTTTTAATTCGTTTGGGGACTCAAGTTATTCCAACGCGGTAAGTACAACTACGTATTCTTGGACTCCCACCAACACCGGGGCAAACGTGCCTTCAGGAAGGCATGGCCATACCGCCGTTTGGACCGGAACCGAAATGATTGTCTGGGGTGGCGTGGATAGTTCTGGAAATTCTAACACCGGGGGTAGGTATGATCCCTCCGTCGATTCCTGGATGTCCACCAGCACCGGGGCAAACGTGCCTTCAGGAAGGCATGGCCATACCGCCGTTTGGACCGGAACCGAAATGATTGTCTGGGGTGGTGGCGTGGATAGTTCTGGAAATTCTAACACCGGGGGTAGGTATGATCCCTCCGTCGATTCCTGGATGTCCACCAGCACCAGCACAAATGTACCTTCAAAAAGATCCGGGCATACCGCCGTCTGGACCGGGACCAAAATGATCATCTGGGGCGGTGGAGATATCATTATTACAGAGAATGGAGATGGCACTACATATGGTTCGCTCAATACCGGTGGTATTTATAATCCGTCCTCCGATTCCTGGACTGCCACCAGCACCGGAGCAAACGTGCCTTCAGCCAGGCATGGCCACACCGCCGTTTGGACCGGGACCAAAATGATTATCTGGGGAGGTCAAGAGGAGCTTCCTGCTAATTTATGTTGTGATGCTCCTCTTGTTGATACCGGTGGCCAGTATGATCCATCCACCGATTCCTGGGTACCCACCAGCACTGGGACAAACGTACCTTCAGGAAGAGCTGCACATACCGCTGTTTGGGCTGGGACACAAATGATAGTCTGGGGTGGTCAAGAGCATTCTGGAACTTCTAACACCGGTGGTATTTATAATCCTTCCTCCGATTCCTGGACAGCCACCAGCGCCGGGGCGAATGTGCCTTCAGGAAGAGCCGCACATACCGCCGTTTGGACCGGGACCCAAATGATAGTTTGGGGTGGTTTCTCCAGCATCTGGCAAGATTGGGGTTTATATCAAATTTTAAATGCTTTCAACACCGGTGGTATTTACAATCCCTTGACCGATTCCTGGACCCCCATCAATATCGGGGCAAACCTGCCTTCAGCAAGGTATGGCCATACCGCGGTCTGGACCGGAACCGAAATGATTATCTGGGGCGGTGATGATGATTCTGAAAATTCTAACACCGGGGGTATTTTTACTCCGTGAGCAAGTTTTAAGAAAAAAGAGTCAATCTTGGAAAGTCGAAAATTCCTGCGTCGTTGCAGAAAGTAAGCAGTAAGGAGTAGGCAGTAGGCAGAGAGAATAAGGCGTAAGATTTTAAAGCGATAAAGCGACAAGAAACCAACGGCCCGGAGATCACAATTAAGACATCTTTAGCGTCCAAACGCCAAAGTAAAGACCTGGCCCTGGGGTTATATACGTCGCCGGATTGGCTTTACTGCCTTTTCTTCCTCCTCTCCCCTCGGTGGGAGAGGATCTGAGGTGAGGGGGAAAAAATTAACAAAATATTCGACTAAAAGGAAAAACAATTAAGGAATCTTTAGCGTCCAAACGCCAAAGTAAAGACCTGGCCCTGGGGTTGTGGCCCTGGGGTTGTTCTGGAGGTTTCTGGTGGTTTCAAAATGATTATCGGCGGTATTGATTTTAAACGTTTGTTTTTTGTACTGGTTATTCTTGCTTCAGGAATGCAAGGCGGATGTTTTGCAACACATTCCACTTCCCCATATATTACTGAGTCTGAGTTTAACAGCGCTTCAACCTGTGAAAATGATCCATATTGCGTTCTTTTCTTCGCCATGCTCACCATTCCCGCGACCCTGGGAATCGATAAAGGTGTAACCTGTGACGGTCAGATCAGCGATGAGGAAGAAAAACCCCTACCGAACTGCATTATGGTTTTTAAGCGCAAAGATTGGAATGGAAACTGGAGGATTTCCGTTCTCTCGGCGGATCGAAACGGCAATTTTTCCTTCCATATCGATCCCGGAAGCCGGGATTGGGAAATTGCCGTTCTGGGAGAAAACCTGGGTGGAATCCAGAAAATATTTGGGGAAAGTACATCTTGCCCGCCTTTTCATTTCGTGGTTAAGGTTCTTAAAGATCCGGAGGAAATCAAATATTTCAAGGAAAAACAGCTTGACCCATACATCAGATCACTTCTCTCGGCACCTTTTGGAAATATTTCGGAAGATGACAAGAAAAAACTTTTAACTTTTCTACAGGCACCTTGATCAACAACAAAATCCGGAATAGAAAAATGGTCCAAACTATGAATGGCGACAAAGCGACAAGTAACCAACGTTCTGTAGACGTGATGATAATCAATCAAGAATAAGTCTCAGACAAAATTATGAAGCTTTATCACTTTATTAAAGCGAAACATGGCATTCAAGATATAAAGAAAAAACATATAAAAATTACTCAAATAGATGAATTGAATGATCCATTCGAGTTTTCTGTTTGTTACCTATCTGATTCTATTAATCAAAATGTTTTAGAAAAAGCAATTGAAACTGTTTTTAAAAATAAAAAAGGCATTATTTGTTTTAGTAGAAACTGGAAAAATCCTGTTCAATGGGCACACTACGCCGATAACTATCGAGGGCTATGTCTTGGATTTGATATTGTAAATGATAAGGATCTTTCGGAAGTTCAATATGTTGAAAATCGAATTAGCCTCGATAACCATCTCTCTAAAAATCTCGATGATCCTAAACTGATGGAGTTAATGATTAATAATTTCAAAACAAAATTTAAGCATTGGCAATATGAAGAAGAATTTCGGCTTTTTTCACCATTGACAAACAAACATTGTGGCCATTATTTTCTCATTTTTTCAGATAATATTAAATTGAAAGAAGTGTTTATTGGTTTACGGTCAAGAATTGCCCCCAAAAAGATTAAAAAAGCACTAGGAGACATGGCTTCGGAAGTTGAGATTTTCGAAACTCGGATATCTAATAATTCCTTCGAAATCGAGAAAAATCCAGGGTCAGGTCTTTAAGTTGACGTATGGGGGAATCGAAGCAAAGATTGCCGCGCTCAGCTCGCAATGACGATGTAAAATCCATCCCGACCTCCCTTTGATAAAGGGCGGAAATATAAGACCGGATTCCGACTTCCTCCTACGCTGATCCCCCTACGCCAAGGCTTCGTAAGGATATAGCTTCGGAAGGATAAATCCACCGGAATGACGTATTTATTTTATTAATCCCGTACTCCTTACCTTTTCCCTATTTCCTATTACCTATGACCTATGACCTACGACCTACGACCTATATTCCAAAATCCGTTAAAATTATTAATTATGCTTTACCGGAAAATTCCGAAGACCGGGGAACAGCTGTCTGCCCTGGGGTTCGGGTGCATGTGCCTGCCGATGAAGGGCGTGAAGATCGACGATGAGCGGGCGATCCGGCAGATCCGATATGCCGTGGACCAAGGGGAGACGGAGAAAGCGCATGGTTAGTAAAAGTAATGTTCAAAAATACAGCTTCAGAGGCAAGACCTTGACCCTGAAAGGCCTGAAGACCATCAATTTCCCGAAGAAAATCGTTAGCGTAAAAAAACGGGGCCGGTTCATCGTCGTCAAAACCGACGCTTCCGGCAACGAAGATAGAGATGCAATGTTCGCGTATGGTATCGATGAAAACGGGAAAATAGCTTGGCAGTTTTTCCGGGGGATATTTTCCAATCGGTATCCCGAGGCAAGGTTTTACCTCAACGGAAAACGACTGCCGGACGGCTCCCAGGATTGGCCGCAGGAAATAGACGACGCGTTATTCGGGAAACAAAGGGAAAAACCGCCAAAAAAGACAAGAAAACCCCGGTATTCGGCGGAAGGTAAAACCCTTATCCTGCCCTCCGGGCAAAGAATGAAGTTTGAAAACAAAATCAAGAAGGTATTAAGGATAAACCGGGTTTATGTTCTCCTGTTGGAGCCGGCGGTCGAGACCGGGCTGAAGCCCTATCTCGTTTGCGTAACGAAGGATCGCGAACGGCTGTGGGAATTCAAACGGGAAAAAGAGGAATTTGACGAGATTATCGAGCCCACCGACAGGGTCAAAAAAGGTCTGGTCCGGGCATATTCGCGGACCCTCCTGGTGGTTGACCTTGATGTCAGGACCGGCGAAATTAACCGCGCTTATTCCGAGAGGTGTTTTGTCGATCCAAAGCTGGTGTAGCCGAACGGGCTCGTGAGAAATGGGGGACGTAAGCAAAGAAGCTTAAAGTTGAAAGGTCGAAGCTCAAAGGGAAAAGAGAAAAGAGTCTAAGAGCCTAAAAGTTAGAATATCCGGGACGTAGTTTACTTGTTGCTTTGTGAAGACGAGGTTTGCCCCAACCTTCTCAATCCCTTCAAAATTATTTAGCATATAACGGATGCGAATATCCGTATTTGCCGACCTGCATTACCCCGTTTCACTGAAGGATCCCAAGGAACTTGATTCCAAGCCCTGGCGGGAGGCCGATGTCTTGGCCCTGGCCGGGGACATGGTGAATAACTTCAATCCGGACCGCCTGGCCGCGGTCTTGGATTATTTCTCTTCATTCCCCGGGGAAAAGCTATTCATTGCCGGCAACCACGAGATCTGGACGACTGAAGGCAATCCGGAAGAGATTTACCGGAAAGAATTGAAGCTTCTTGCCGATACCTATGGCTTTCACTATCTCGATGAATCTCCCCGGATTCTGGGCAATGTCGGTTTTGTGGGCAACATGGGCTGGTATGATTATTCTCTGGCCCTGAAATCATTTCCTTTGCAGGATGACCTGATCCTCCTCGAAGAGGACAACCCGGAGGATCAAGACGGTTTTCGGGAAACGAATAAGCGCTGGGAAGACCTGGGACCGGAAGATTATCGAAAAAAGCGGATGGGTTGGAAGGAAAACGGCAAAACGCTTCTGACGGTCTGGAACGACCGGGCTTACGTAAAATGGCCGTATCGCGACGAGGAGTTTATGGCCCGGTGCCTATCAAAAATCAAGGAAGACCTGGACGCGGTTTCGAAAAAGGCGGAAAAGATTGTGGTGATCAATCATCACGCTCCTTTTGCGGGGCTTTTAAGGGAACCGCAAATCCTCGCGAAGGCTTTCGAAAGGGCATATCTCGGGAGCAGGCAATTGGGAGAGCTTTATCTCCGATACCCCAAAATAAAGCTCTGCATCTCCGGGCATATCCATCATGAAAATGAATTAATGGCGGGCCCGCTTAAAATGGTGAGCGTCAACAAAATGTCTTTGTATCAGACGGAGATTTGAGAGTAAAATGGTTCAGTCCTGAAAAGTGGGCAGAAGGCAGTTGGCAGAAAATAGGTAGCAAGTAGCCGGTAGCAGATAACCGGTAACCGGGAACCGGGAAAAGAAGGTTGCTTGGTTGTTGAGTGGTTAGAAAAACTAGATGAAAAGTCTGAAATACGACAAAGACCTGGCGGGAAAATTATACGGTATCTTTGCCTTCCACCAGAAAATATACCATCGGGCAGAAATTTATGGCACGGAAAATATTCCCAAAGAAGGCGGGGCGCTGGTCGTCAGCAATCATGGAAGGATGGGTCTTGAGTACCTGATCCTTTTCAAATGCATCTGGGACAAGACGGGGAGGTTTCCCCGGGGCCTGGGCGATCATTATTATCAGACCAATCCCATCCTTAAGTATTTCATGCCCATCACCGGGGGGATCGACGGGACCAGGGAAAACGCGGTCAAGATCCTGAAGGAAGGGGAACTGGCTTTCTGTTACCCGGGGGGCTCGAGGGATATCATAAAAAATTCCTACGGGAAGGAAGGGATATTCTGGCAAAACCAGTTCGGATTCATCAAGGTGGCGCTGCAGGCCGAGGTGCCCGTCATTCCAATCGCCAGCATCGGCAATAACAACGGCATCTTCTACCTTACGAAGGGCAAGTTTCTGAATAAAATCGTTTACAAGAAATTGATGAAAGCGAGCTCGTTGTATGACGATCTCGAATGCCCGTTGAGTGTCGGGATGCCGCCCGTACCTTTGACTCCTCCCACCTCCTGGCTTTTTCCCCTGCCTGCGAAATTAAGATACTACGTCGGCCCGCCGATCAATCTGGGATACCCGCCGGAGGCGGCAGACGACCAGGAAATTGTTGAAAAACTGCAGAAAAGAATAGACGGCATATTGACGGAGATGCTCGAAAAACATGCCCAAAAACCGCTTCCTTTAAAGATCTATGATTCGATAAAAGGGGCATAGGGCAGAGGGCTAAGAGTAAAAGCGAGATTGCCGCGCCCCGCCAGGGGCGGGTCTCGCAATGACAGTTTAAATTTATGCCCAGCCCTCACCCGCGCAGGGGAGAGGGGATTTATGATATGATTTGCTCCTCACACCGACTGCGAATATAATTTTCCGGAAATGAAAAAAATCGATTTTCATTGCCATATTTACCATCCCAAAGAGTACGAAGCCCTGCAAAGCTGGATGACCAGCAGGATGCTGAACCCCCACTTTTGGATGACCGCGCCATCCATGAGTCCATCGGTGCTGAAGTCGATCATGAACGAAACCGGGTTCGATTATTGCGTGAATCTCCCGGTGGCCAGGATACCCAAGAAGGCTTCCATCGATGACAGCGTGAAAGAAAAGAACGATTTTGCCGAAGAGATAAACAGGATCCCCGGCCTGATTTCGCTGGGGGCTCTGCATCCCGAACAGAAAAACGTCGAAGATCAGATCAAGTCATTAAGCGATAAAGGTTTTCGCGGGGTAAAGCTCCATCCTTATTTCCAGAGGTTCGATCCGGCCGCCGGGAACATGAGAAAGGTATGGCGGGCGCTCGGCAAAAGCGGGTTGTTCGTCCTGATCGATAATTATGGGATGGTCGGGGTCCCGGATGAACATAAAACCACCCCGGAAAAAACGGCGCGGATTCTCATGGATTTTCCGGACCTGGTATTAATCTCGCCCCACCTGGGGGGAATAGGGTGGTTCAAGGATGAGGAAGTGATGGAATTCCTCGTCGAAAAGAAATTCGGTAACTTATACATGGATATCAGCAACACTTTCATGCATTACAAATCCACCGATGAGGAAGACCGCGATTTCCTTTCGAACCTTCAGATTCAAATTGACGAAAACCAGTGCGGAACGGATTTGCATAAGGAAAAAAAGCGGCTGTTCGGCCGGCGCTACAGCGTCCCGAAAAAAATCATGGTCGAAATGATCCGCAAGGTCGGAACCGACCGAATATTATTCGGCACCGATTGGCCGTCCTATTTCCTTGATCAGGAGGAAAGAAGAATAAGGGATCTCGGCTTAACGCCTGAAGAAGAAGCGAAGATCTTTTATGGGAACGCGGCCAATTTGTTGAACATCAGGTGATAGGGGATGATGACCGCCGACCGCAGACCGCCGACCGCCGCGAAGATAGGTAAGAGACAAGAGCAAAAGATAGTAATGAGCGATGAGTAAGCAGCTCAAAGGTCAAAGCTCAAAGCTCAAAGGGTAAATAAAAAGAAGTAGGCAGTAAACAGTAATCAGCGACCAGAGAAACCAGAGAAACTAATGAAACGAAACTTACGATCTTTACGATTACTCTATGCGCTATGCTCTATGCTCCCTCCGGGCCGTAGGCCCTACGGGCCGGAGGCTATGCCCTATGCGATCAAGATAGACCAGTTGATAGTAAGCAGTAAGCAGCAATGAGCAATGAGAAATGAACTGATAATACGCGAGGCCGGACCGCAGGACGCGCCGTTCCTGGCCTGGCTGATGCTGGTTTCGGGGCGGGGGCATGTGCAAAAGGGGATATGGGAGGTCATCCTCCAGTTGCCGGAAGAGGATTGCCTCGAATTTTTCCGGGTCCTGATCGTGACCGAATTCATCCATCTCTATCATTACTCCTGTTACCTGCTGGCGGAATTGGATGGCAAGCCCGTCGCGGGGCTGGGCGGCCATGACCCGGCCGCCCGGGGACATCACACGATTCCAAGCGCGCTCCCGGAGGTTTTGCCGAAGGTCAAGAAAAACCCCCTATGGGATGTAATCGCCGGGACTGCTCCCATGCCCAAGATAGTGGATTGCATTCCACCTTCATTAGAAGGGGTATGGGCAATCGACAGCGTGGCAACTCTTCCTGAATTCCGCCGCCTGGGCCTGGTCGACCGGTTGCTGGTGGATATGATGGAAAATGGGCGGAGCCGGGGTTTCCGGAAGGCCCAGATCAACCTGTTCATGGGTAATACCCCCGCCCAACGGGCTTACGAAAAGCATGGGTTCAAAGTGACTGATGAATATCCGGATCCGTATTTCGAAAAGGAAATCGGCGCCCCGGGGATGGCAAGGATGATTAGAAACCTTTAAAACACGTGAGGCGTAAGGCGTGAGGGGTGAGGCGCAAAAAGCAATGAGCGATGAGCCCTTCGACAGAGCTCAGGACAAGCAACGAGCAATGAGCAAAGAGCCGAAAGATATAAGGCGTAAGGAGCAGAGGGCTAAGAGTAAAAGCGAGATTGCCGCGCCCTCCGGGCTCGCAATGACGACCTGAAATCCCTCCCGGCCTCCCTTTGATAAAGGAAGGAGATTCTTGATAAACTGATAAGCATAAGAGCATAAAAGTTAAGAAGCCTAAGAGTTTTAAAGCAAAGGATATAAGGTGTAAGGAGAAAAGATGATTACTCGAAAAGGGATAGTATTTTTCGCTTTGCTGGCCTTAACCATTTCGCCGCACCTGCTTGCCTGCGGCGGGGGGGAGAAAAAGCTTTCCCCGGTTAATGTCGACCTTTCGGAGCCAGGCCCCTACCAGACCGGGGTTTACCATGTAACCCTTTATGACACTTCCCGGCCCACCGATGTCAATGGAACTTACCCGGGGGACGTATCCCGGACCCTGGTCACGGAAATCAGGTATCCTTCGGCTGCGGGCGGAGAGGATTCCCCCCTCGATCTATCCGGGGGGCCTTATCCTCTCATCGTTTTAAGCCACGGATTCATGGCCATGGGCCGGGCGTATACCTATTTCACCCAGCACCTGGCGAGCTACGGCTACGTGGTCGCCGCGCCCGACTTTCCCCTGACCAACATCCTCGCCCCCGGAGGCGCGAACCCGATGGACGTGGTCAACCAGCCCGGCGATGTTTCATTTATTATTGACCGGATGCTGGATTTTTCCGCGGCCCCCGGGGGCCTGCTGTCCGGCGGCATTGACCCCGATCATATCGGGATCGCCGGGCATTCCCAGGGAGCGTTGACCGTGCTGCTCAGCGCTTACGCCCCAGGCTATCTTGACGAAAGGGTGGACGCTGTCTTTCCCATGGCCCCGCTCGCTTGCTGCTTTCAGAAGGATTTCTTCCGGAACCGGCCTGTCCCCCTGCTGATCGCGGGAGGCACCTACGATATCATCATGACTTACCAGGAAAACGTGGCCCGGCCCTATGAACGGGCTTCCGCTCCCAAGTACCTCATGGAGGTGCTCAGGGGAAACCACATGAGATTTTCCGATGTCGATCTCCCCGAGCAGCTGGGGGTGACAACCTTGATCGATTCCATTACCCCTGCGGTGGACCAGGCCATGGCCGATTTTGAGAACAGCGTCGGGAAAGCCGAAGAATGCGGGCTTTTCAGCCAGATGATCAAGCCGGACCTGGTTAAAGCCACGGATGTAATTTTGGAGCCCTACCTTCAGCGGAAGTTGGTCAAAATCTACGGGACCGCCTTCTTCGAGATTTATTTGAAAGATAAGGAAGAGTATAAGTACTTCTTCACCCCGGATTTCACCCAGACAACACCAGACGCAATCATCAAGAAAGAGGAATAACCCGTAAGGCGTAAGCAAGTAGCCGGTAGCAGATAACTGGTAACCGGTAACCGGTAACCGGTAACCGGGAAAAGAAGATTGCTTGGTTGTTGGGTGTTTAGAAAAACCAGACGAACAAGATGAACCAGCAAAACATTCTTAACGCTATGCCCTATGCGATCAAGACAGACCAGTAAGCAGCTCAAAGCTCAAAGGTGAAAGTTAAAAAGGCGCACAAAAACGTAGGAGGGAAAAATGATGATAGAAGAGCGTTTGGAAAAGATTGAAAAGGAATTGGCGGAATTGAAGCAAGAGGTAATTATCAAGGCGAGGGAAGTTTGTGCCTATACCCACACTGTTGAGGATAACGAAGGCAAGACCCGCGGCGCACTTACAATGGTCAAGGACCGGGTGGGATTGGTCCTGTTCGACGCCAAAGGGCAGTCCCGCGTCCGGTTGGCGGAAACGGCGGCAGGACCGCACCTGCGTCTGGAGGACGAGAATGGCAAGCCTCGCATTGTGCTGAGCCTGTACGAGAACTTGCCGAGCCTGCAAATATTTGGAGAGGCTGGCGAGGTAATCTGGTCGGCCCCCTTGGCTGAGCCATGCCGTAAGAAGCGGATTCTGCGACATTCAAAAAAGGGGAAAAAATGAGAGAGAGATTATTGGTTTTTTGTTTGGGTGTTCTCATTACTGGAACTTTTTTAATGAATTGCGGAAGCGATCAAAGCCAATGCGAGGATTATTGCTCTTCCACCTGCAATAAAGTCTATATTTGCGCTCAGAATTTTTCGCTGGAGGACAGGACTGATTGCACGAATGCATGTGTCGATATAGTGGAGCAGGTGAATCCATTGACAGAGTCAAAATGCCAGCAGGAAAAGGATGCTAATGTTTCAATGAACTGCACGGAATTCCTGAAATATTGGAATACATATCATAAAAACGAGCCTTATGTGGCGAAATGAAAGCGTAGAAACACAGTCTATCGTGTCATCGTGCCCATTGGGTCATAGGTCATGGGTGTTGGGTTAAAACCTAAGATCTATCACCTATAACCTATCACCTATAACCTATCACCCATTTTCGGACACTATGGACTCAATGGACGCCATGAACTCAATGGACTGTTTTTCTCTTTGACACTACGGACCCTATGGACACTACGGATTTATCCCGAAGGGTTTATCTGAGGGACACTACGGACGCTTTTTCCTATGACGTATGACCTTTCTTCTTTGGGCTTTGGCCCGTTCTTTGAAGAACAACTGCGCCAGAGCACCGATTCGGCAGTAATCCCCGCCAGAATCGTTGCCGAACATCGCGGAGCCTACCAGGTCTGGTCAGTCACGGGGGAAGGCCCGGCGCAGCTGGCCGGGCGGCTTCGTCTCGAGCTTGAGGAGACCGGCCTTCCTGGTGTGGGCGATTGGGTCGTCCTCAAGGAAGCGCCGGAACCTGATCGCACCACTATCATCGACCATGTGCTGGCGCGGCGCACCGTATTCACCCGCGGGGCCGCCGGACGGGAGGCGCGGGCCCAGGTGGTCGCCGCCAACGTCGACCTCGTCTTCGCGGTTTGCGGCCTCGACGCGGATTTCAATGTCCGCAGGATCGAACGCTACCTGGCCCGGATCTGGGCGAGCGGGGCCATGCCCGCGGTGGTCCTTAACAAGTCCGACGTCTGCGACAGCGCCGCTGTCCGCCAGGCCGAGGTCGAGAGCCATTGCCCGGGTGTTCCGGTTTATGTAACGAGCGCGCTCCGGTCGGAGGGCATCGAAGCGGTCCGGGCGGGCATTCGCACTGGCATGACGGCAGCCTTCGTCGGCTCATCCGGAGCCGGTAAATCGACCCTGGTCAACGCCCTCCTGGGAGAAGAACGGATGCCCACCGGTGAAGTCCGGGCCCGCGACGGCCGCGGCTGTCACGTCACCACGCACCGCCAGATCGTTTCCCTGCCGGGAGGGGGCCTTCTGCTCGATACGCCGGGCCTGCGTGAGCTGCAGCTGGTCGATGAAGACGGTCTCGACTCGGTGTTCGAAGACATCGCGGCTCTTTCTGAACACTGCCGTTTCCGGGATTGCCGCCACGACAACGAACCGGGCTGCGCGGTGCGGGAAGCGGTGGAGTCAGGGACCATGACCGCGGAGCGCCTGGAGCACTACCGAAAGCTCGGACGGGAGGCCCAGGCTTATGAGCGGCGTCACGACGCGAGACTCAGGAAGCAGACCGGGCGGGTCTGGGGCCAATTGTACGACGAGGCCAAGCAGCTCAGACGGTTAAAAGGGGGAAAAGAATAAACAGGTAGCCGCAGGCTTAAGCCTGCGCTCCCAGTAAGCAGTATGCAGCTCAACGTGCAAAGGGCAAAGCGCATAGGGCATAGCGCCAAGAGGCAGAAAGAAGTAAGGCGTGAAAAGCAAGAAGCGATGAGCCCTTCGACAGAGCTCAGGACAAGCAACGAGCAATGAGAGAGGAAGGTAAAACGTTAGGATTATAATTAACCCCTAACGTGTTTATAACCCCTGACGCCTAACGATCAAGCTAAAGGAGGACGGATGGCCGAGAATGACGATGATAAGGGTATTCTTCCGGCCTGGGAGAAGAAGGACAAAAAAGAAAAGCCGGGGCTAAAAAAGCACGACCCGCTGATCAAGCCCCTGAACCGCAAACAGTTTCATTTTTCTCTCCTGTACTTCCTGATCACGGTAATCGCACTCATCCTGATCAATACCTATCTTTTCCGCGCCAAGGTCGAATCCATCGATTACAGCGATTTTAAGGCGAAGATCGTGTCCGGTAATATCCTCCGGGTTGAGATGGGAGAAAAGGACCTGACCGGCTTCTCCAAGACCAAGGCCCAGATCGAGGCCTACAGTAAAACCCAGTCCGGCGGCCGGCCGCCGGCGGAACCGCCGAAAACCTTCAAGACTGTCCGGCCGGCCGATCCGGAGCTGATTACGCTCCTGGACCAGAAGGGCGTCGAATACTACGCCGTTTCCAAGTCCGACGATTCCTGGCTGGGTACCCTCATATCCTGGGTCCTGCCCATCGCCCTGATGATATTGTTCTGGAACTTCCTGAGCAAGAAGATCGGCGGTCCCGGCCAAGGCGTGATGTCGTTTGGCGCGAACAAGGCCAAGCTGGTGGCCGAAGGCGACACGGGCGTCACGTTCCAGGACGTCGCGGGTGTGGACGAAGCCAAGGCGGAACTGGTCGAGATTGTGGATTTCCTAAAGAATCCCAAGAAGTACGAGGCCGTCGGCGGCAAGATCCCCAAGGGGGTCTTGCTCGTCGGCCCCCCCGGGACGGGCAAGACCCTGCTGGCCAGGGCAGTCGCCGGAGAGGCCAAGGTCCCGTTCTTTCGGATCAGCGGGGCCGAATTCGTGGAGATGTTCGTCGGCGTCGGGGCCGCCCGGGTCCGCGACCTGTTCAAGCAGGCCCGCGAAAAGGCCCCCTGCCTGGTTTTCATCGACGAGCTCGACGCCATCGGCAAGAGCCGCGGCTTCTCGCTGGGCGGGAACGACGAGCGCGAACAGACCCTGAACCAGCTGCTGGTCGAGATGGACGGCTTTGACGCCCAGGCGGGCGTCATCATCCTCTCGGCGACCAACCGGCCCGAGATCCTTGACCCCGCGCTCCTCCGGCCCGGGCGCTTCGACCGCCAGGTGCTGGTCGACCGGCCCGACCTCTCGGGCCGCGTCGAAATCCTGAAGGTCCACGCGCGGAAAGTGAAGCTTGATCTCTCCGTCGACCTCGAAAAGGTCGCCCGGGGGACTCCGGGATTCACCGGCGCCGACCTGGCCAACATCGTCAACGAGGCGGCCCTGCTCGCGGTCCGCGCCGGCCGGGACAAGGTCCTGCCGGGGGATTTCGACAGCGCCATCGAGCGCGTTGTCGCGGGCCTGGAGAAGAAGAACCGCCTACTCAATCCGAAGGAACGGACGATCGTGGCCCACCACGAGACGGGGCATGCAGTGGTGGCCGCCTGCACGAAGGGTGCCGACCCCGTCCACAAGATCTCGATCATTCCCCGGGGCATCGGGGCCCTGGGATATACGATCCAGCTTCCGACCGAGGACCGCTTCCTCCTTACAGAAGAGGAACTGCTGGGAAAAATCGACGTCCTGCTCGGGGGCCGGGCCAGCGAGGAGATCTTTTTCGGGGAGATCTCGACCGGCGCTTCGAACGACATCACCCGGGCGACCGATATCGCTCGCAAGATGATCAGCGACTACGGGATGAGCGATAAATTCGCGAACGTGGTCCTGCCCTCGCAAAGGAGTTCGTTATTCCTGCCGGGTCAGTCAATGCCCGGCCAGCGGGAGTATTCCGAATCCACCCAGCAGTACATCGACGAGGAGATCACCCGGATCATCGGGAGCCGGTACGAAAAGGTACTGGCGCTCCTCAAGGCGAAGAAGGACGTGGTCGAGACCATCGCGAAAAAGCTCTTGGAGGTGGAAACGCTGGGGGAAGAAGAATTTAAAAACCTACTAAAATAGTTGGCAGTATGCAGTAAACAGCAAAACCAAATAAACCAGAGAACTAGAGAAACCAAATAGACCATATAGACGAGACAGACGAGACAGACCAAAATAGATACGGGAGGTTGAATATGAGAAAAAATGCGATCCTGTTCATTTTAATAATGACGATGATTTTTTCATTCAAGGTTAATGATTCTTACGCGGATCCCAATCCAACTAAGGCCAAGGCGCTTAAAGGCATCAAATCGATGTCAATTGTCGTTAGAAATCTTTCTCAAGCCGCAAAAGATCTCAAGTTAACCAAAGAAAAAATAATGGATAAAGTGGACCGCAAGATCAGGCCGGCTGGGATAATAATAATTTCCGAGACGGAAAGAAAAAAAATGAAAGACACGCCGTTCCTGTACGTGGATGTGGATACTACTTTGAATCATGTCACTTATGTCTGCAATTTTTTTGTCCAGCTCAGGAAAGATGACCCATCAGAACGAGACCCCAGGAAAGTGGCAAGAGCAACCATCTGGGAATCCGGGATCATCGGAGGCGGGGAAAAGGATGTCGCTCTCGAATGGGTAAATGAAACGTTGGATAATTTAATCGATAATTTTGTCGATGACTATTCTTCGGTGAACCCCAAAACAGGCAGCAAGCAGCCGGCAGCGGATAACCGGTAGCCGGATCAGCGGTGCACTAGAGCACCAGCTAGACTAGATAGACGAGATAGACTAGACAGACCAGATAGACTAGACAGACCAGATAGACTAGACAGACCAGATAGACTAGACAGACCAAATAGACTAGACAGACTAGACAGACTAGACAGACCAGACAGACCAGAAGGGGACTATTATGAAAAATTATTGGATAAGTAAAATCCTGTTCGCAGCTTTCCTGGCCGCTTTGTTTTTATATCCAAATGGCTGCGCGCCGGCGACCTACCATGTGATCATGATTCCAAGCAACCATCAGAGCCTGGCCGCGTTTAGAGAGTGCCAACGCACTTATGTCGCCGCGACCGGTTACGAAGACTACGAAAAGAACAACCTGATCGTAAGTTGCCTCCGGTCAATCCCTAACGAAAGAGAGGAGAACCAGGAACAAAGCAAGCTTAAGTTTCCTCCTGGTTGCCGTCATCTCTTTAACGCCTATCCCAGCATTATCCTTCAATGCCGGTAAGCGTTTCGATGCAGTAAGCAGAGCGCATCGGGGAATAGCCGAAGAACCTGGATTCCCGCGTTCCTTAAAAAAGCCCGATTCTTCCCTTGTCAGAATAAATAAATCGGGCAACTACGAAACAGCCCAATAAATTGGGCAATTACAATTCACGCAAGGCTAAGGCCTTGCCCTACATTCTGCCGGGCGCTTTACCCTATGCCCTATGCTCTCTGCCCTCTGCGCTGATTACGCTTCTAACCAGAGATGTGAATAGACGGTATGTCCCAGGAGCACCCGGGCGGATTTGTAATACTTGAGCTCGGTCTCCGAAAGGAGATTCCTGTCCACTGACTCGCCGTCCATCAGGTGGTGGATAAGTTTTTCGATCTCCGGTTTTTTCCCGCGGGCGATTTCAATAAGTTCCTGATCGAATGAATTCACGATCGCCGAGGAAAGGCCGTAGCGCCTGAGCATGATGAAATAGGTCTTGTCGAGCCAGTGCCGGAGCTCGCCCGGGGCGCCGTTCGAAATGTTGGAAAGCCCGCAGGTGGAGCCGCAGCCCGGGGCGATATCGGTAAGCAGGCTCTGGAACGTGAGGCAGGATTTCACCTGGTTGATCTCCACGCTGACCGGGGAGATGATCGGGTCGATCAGGATATCCTCATTGGGAATCCCGAACTCGGCCGCTTTCTGGAGAAAGTCCACCGCCAGCACGGCCCGCTCGTTCTCGTCCCGGGGCATGCCTTCCGCCCCCCAGAGGAGGGCGATGACGTAGGCCCCGTACTTTTTCGCGAGCGGCAGGAGCCGTTCTGCCCGGCCGGGCTGAAGCGAGACGGAATTGATGATGGGCTTGCCCCGGTGGGCCGCCAGGCCCGCTTCCATCGCGTCCATGTTGGTGGTGTCCAGGCTCAGGGGGAGCGTGACGGCTTCCTGGACGGTTTTCACCGCCCAGCCCAGGAGATCGGGCCCGTCCTTCCGGGCGGGGCCGATATTCACGTCGATGTAATCGATCCCGGCCTGGACCTCGGACTTGGCCATCTCCTGGATCGGCTGGCCCTTTCTTTCCTTGAGCGCCGGCCCCAGGGTCTTGGACATGATGTTCAGGTTTTCACCGATTAGAAGCATGTTGATAACCTCCTTGTTATGTCAGGAGATTGGAGATGGGAGATGGGCAAAAAGCCAAAGCGGAGATTGAAGATGGGGGAATAGAAAGCAAATGAAATCTCTATCCAATCTTCTATCTTCTGATTTTTCTGCCCAATCTTTATTTTTCTATCTTCTATCTTCTATCTTTTGATTTTCCGCCCTATCTACTATCTACTATCTTCTATCTCCCAACGCCCTTTTTATTTCATTTCTTTTAAAAAGGGCGTTATATGCTGCGCTTCGCGCGGGCCGATGATGATTTTCCAGCCCGGCAGCTCTTCCTCCAGCTCCCCGGAGAGGCCCGACACCATCCCGGGAATGACCAGGCGCTTATTGGGGGCTTTCTGGTCGATCCCGCATTTTTTCACGTAGGCGGCGATCCCGTCGGCGGAGAATTTCCCGGCGGCCCAGGCGGTGACCACGGAGAGCCCCTCGGTATTTAGAACGATCAGCCAGGCCGGGAGCTTGGAGTTCTCCACTTCGCCCGAGACGATGAAGTAGGTGAGGGAGAAATTGGCGGTGATCAGGACCGGGGAATCCGCGGCCGGGTTATTGATCTCGTAGATGCCGGGGCTGGTGGCCATCGGGCGCTGGGGGTCGGTGAAAATGTTCATCCGTTCCAGGAGCAGGGGGAAGAGGACTTCGCCCGGGACATCGGAAAGGACCACGATCCCCGCATACTTGGCGATGAAAACCGAGCCATAGAGGGCTTCCTTCCTTAAATCCTTGGTCATCAGGCAGGGGAAAACCACGGTCGGAAATCCCAGGGACTTGTTCTGCTGGGCGATGGCCGCCCGGCGGATGATGACCTGCTCTTCGAAGGCCTTTCCGAGAATGCGGGTGCCGGTGTCCAGGACCAGGTCGTTGAGCCCGGCGGCCTGGAGCTCGCTGGAGAGCTCGATCAGGGAATCCAGGTCCTTTCCCTGGACGAGGAGGGGAAGAGACTTGCTCTTAGCCAGCTCGGCCATGGCCTGCCTGTTTTCCGCGGTGGCCGGGCCGATCAGGGCTTTCCGGTCCCCGATCCTGGCGAGGCCGGCTTTCAGGACCTCCGGGTCGGCGGCCCGGAGGATGAGGGGGGCGCCGGTCGCGCCGGCGACCTTTTCCACCCGGGCCTGGAACTGGTCGGCTTTCCCGCTTTCGCAATCGACCAGGACCAGGTCGGCCTTGAGCTTGAGCCCGACCCGGTCATACTCATTGCGGCTGAAGTTCTCGAGCTTGGCCTGGACCTGGGCCTCCGGCTCAATATCGGTGATCCGGAGGGCGATGCCGGTGGGGTTGTAAAAGGTTTTCTCATGGCGGAACTGGACGGTTTCCCCGCCGACTTTCACGGCTTTTTCACCCGCGCCGATCGTGACCGTCCGGATCGGGGGGGCGGCGGCCGTGGAGAGCTTGGCCTTGGATTCCGCGGAGACGTGCGGGCACTGGGAAAGCTCGGCCTGCCCGGAAGCGAGCTTCATCGCGAAAGCCATGCAGGTCGGCACCCCGCAGTCCTTGCAGTTGGTTTTCGGCAGGAGTTTGTAGATCTCAATTCCGCTCAAAGCCATTTCAAGCCTCCTTTAATAAGCACACTGCATTGACAGACCGCCGATCCCTCGCAGTAACTCGGGACAAGCCGCGGTCAGAGAAATAAGACGAATAGGACGAATAAGCCATATGAAAACCCTGGATTCCGGCTTTCGCCGGAATGACGTTATTTATTGCTCTATGTGCTATAAGCTTTTTCTTTTCTTACCTTTGAGCTTTGACCTTTGAGCTTCCTTGCCCTTTGCTCTGTGCGCCTTACGCCTCACGTTTATGCTCTTTTCGCTCTACGCTATGCTCTCTGCCCTATGCTCTATGCCCTATGCTCTATGCCCTATGCTCCTTATAGCATGGGCGCCATTTCCACCGCCGGGTGCTTTTTCTCCGCGAGGAAGGACATGATCTCCTCTTCGCTGGTTCCAATCGTTTCATCGGCGATCCGGTCGAGAAAATCAGGCATCCCCAGGACCTCTCCCCGTTTTTTCATCCGCTCGGCGATTTCCTCTTTCAGCCGCTTGGGCATCCAGACGATGCGCCGGGTCCCGCCTTCGGCGGAGAGATACTTGGGGCTGGTGATGAAGTACTTCGAGTGCCCGATGAAACCCGGCGTCACCTGTCCGCCCCCGACCGACCCGGCCAGGGTGGTGAATTTCATCCCGCTCGGCGTCATCCCGGCGAAGTCGCGGTCCACGATCATGACCCCGTTGGCCAGGGGCAGGATCGCGGTGATGCACTCGAAACAGCCGCAGGAGGTCATTGGCGCCCGCATGATCCCGTAGGCGTCCATCGCCTCCACCTTGCCCCGGGAGGCCTTGCGGACGAATTCATTGACCCCTTTCCACTGCCCGTAGACCGGGTCGATCACCTCGCCTTTGATCACCGGCTGGTTGGGCCCGGTGGGGTTGATCTCGTTCGAGGCCTTGCAGTCCAGCCAGTTGTAGGCCCCGCAGAGCCCCGGGCGCTCGGGGGTGACCACGCAGACGTGGCTGGGGGCGAAGGACTGGCAGAGCGTGCAGGAATAGAAGGTCTCCACCGATTCGTCCTTCATCCCGGCCAGGCGCTCGTCCCTCTGCTGGTAGACCGCCCGGGCCTTTTCGACGATTTCCTTGACCTTTTCCGGCTGGGTGTAGATCTTGACCTGGACCTTGTCGAAGACCGTGCCGAAATCGGAGTGCAGCTTGGAATGGAGGATGGACCCCAAGTGGGAAAGGCGGAAGCCTTTTTCCACGGCGGACTTGGCGATCCGGATCCAGGCGATATCGCGCTGCCCGATGTGCATCACGCCCTGGGCGTAGTTGAGGAGGTGATGGATCTGGCGCTCGAGGATGGGCTCGAAATCGTCCTGCATGCTTCTCCCGGCCACCTCGATCACGATGGCCAGGGGCAGGCGCGCGGGGGCGGGGACATCGGTGATCTCGGGACCGATGATTTCGATCCTGCCGTCCTCCACCTCGGACATGTCGCGGGTGGTGAGCCACTCGACGGCCTGGGTTTTACCCCCGCCGCATTCCAGACAAATATCTTCTCCCCGGACCCGTTCGCCTTCGAACGCGGCCCCGTAAGCCACGGGGATGGGGACCTTGGTGATGGTGACCTTCAGCCCGCGGACCTCGACGCACTTGGCCACGATCTCGGAGTGGGGGATGTTGGAGACCACGTGCTCGTAGGTGCAGATGCCGGTGGGCAGGATCTGGGGGATCGGGGTGTCGGCGATGACCGGGAAGCCGTAGTTGATCGCGCCGGCCGCGGTGGCATACCATTCGTCGCTCACGTAACCGAGGGCCAGGACGAAGGCGAAAACCCGGTCCTTGTTGTAGATCAGGATTTTCCGGAAATCCCCGGGCTTGATCCCCCCGAAGCTCATGGCCGCCCGGGTGGCGAAACCCAGGGCGAAGACGGCGGCGGAGATGTCCGGCCCGAAGGGAACCAGCCGGGTGGGCCAGCCGATCTGGACCCCGGCCTCCACCAGCTGTTCGGAGAAGCGCCGGCCTTCGTTATCGGCGCACATGAAGACATAGAGGTTTTTTTCCAGGAGCTCCTGGGCGATCTTCGCGGCGATCTGGGGGTTGGGGGCGGCGCCGGCGATGGCGGCGAACCCGGGGGCGGTGCCGTCCACGAACTCGACCCCGCGCTTCCGGAGGATCACGTCATCCGCCGCGCCCAGCCAGAGCTTTCCCTCCTTGGGATCTTCCGCGGGCAGGTAGAAATCCGGGGTTTTCAGGTAGCGGAGGGCCTCGATGATCTCCTCGGCGAAAAGGGTGCCCATCCCGGCGTCCAGGGCCGGGGCCAGGTACGGCAGGTTCAGGGTTTCCTTGACCGGCGGGGGAGTCAGGCGATGGCACCAGTCCAGGACCGGCCTGATGTCGTCCAGCTTCTGGACCGGGATCCCCAGCATCCCGTAAATAATGGGCAGGTAATACCCGGTGTTGGGGAACCCGACCTCCTGCTTGGGCCCCCATTTTTCCAGGGCTTCCTGATATTCCTTCTCGGCCCGGGCCAGGATTTTATTGGCTCCCCGGATGGCGGCCGCCGCGATGATCTTGGACATTTATATTCCTCCGCTGAATGACCGCCGACCGCCGACCGCGGACCGCAGTCCAATAATGAAAAATGCTTTTGCTATTTGCTCTCTGCTCTTTGCTCTATGCTCTTTGCTCTATGCCCTATGCCCTATGCCTTTTTATTCGAGCTCTCTTCTCATGCTCATGTCGTAAAGGACCCGTTCCCTGGATTTATCCAAGCCCAGGGCTTTCCGCTTTTTATCGATGTGCTCGATCATCAATTTGGCGCCCTGGACCGGGTCCTGCTCCAGCGCCCATTTTCCCTTCAGGGTTTCCTCCATCCGCTTGAAGAGGAGGTCTTTCATCCCCTCGCTCCCCATGATCGGAAAGGTGACCCCGAAAACCGTGAAGACCCCGGAGGCGACGAAGTATTGGCCGATGGCGATGGCCTTCTCGCTCATCCACTCCGGGGCCGCGCCCGCGGCCGGGAGGTCGGAGATGTCGTCTCCCAGTCCGCCCTGCTTCACCACCGCGGTGGCGGCCATGAGGATCCGGGAATTGTCCACGCAGGACCCCATGTGCAGGACCGGGGGAATCCCCACGGTTTCGCAGACCTCGGCCAGCCCCGGCCCGGCGAATTCCCGGGCCGACTCGGGGGTCAGGAGCCCCGCCTTCCCGCAGGCCAGCGCCCCGCAGCCGGTGGAGAGCACGATCACGTCGTTCCTGATCAGCTCGCGGACCATGGCGAGGTGGGCGGAGTCCTGCTCGACCCGGGGATTGTTGCATCCGACCACGCCGGCGATGCCGCGGATCCGGCCGTTGATGATGTTGTCGTTCAAAGGCTTGTAGCTCGCCCGGAACATCCCGCCCAGGAGGTAATTGATCGTTTCGTGGCTGAAGCCCACGACCATCCCGCAGGTTTTGCTCGGGATGCTCACGCGCTCCTTCCGGCGGCGGGGAAAATTCTCCACGGCGGTCCGGACGATCAGCTGGGCGGTGGCCAGGGCGTCGTGCTCGTCGAATTCCAGGTGCGTGGCGCCGGTGATCTTGGCCTTATTGGAGGTGGTGATCAGCTTGGTATGGAAGCACCGGGAGAGATCGGCGAGCCCCTGCATGATGCACTGGACGTCCACGATCATGGCCTCGACCGCCCCGGTGGCGATGGCCAGCTCCTGGTGGAGGAAATTCCCGGCGATGGGGATGCCGT
>JAQTNV010000034.1 GCA_028713675.1 bacterium | reverse complement strand
TTCTGATCATTCCCTCGGGATCCGTGGGCAGGCCGTGCTTCTCCGCGTAACCGGCCAGGGCCGGGAAGTTGGGGACAACCAGGCAGACATTGTAGGGACGGTTGAATCCGTAGATCATCGCGTTCTCGATCAGGGGATTCAGCTTGATTTCCTCTTCAATGGCGGCGGGGTAGACGTATTTCCCGTTTTCGAGCTTGAACTGCTCCTTGAGCCGGCCGGTGAGATACATAAACCCGTCTTTACCGATCCGGCCGATGTCCCCGGTCCGGAAGCCGCCGTCCGGGGTCATCACCTCCGCGGTTTCCTTGGGCTTGTTGTGGTAGCCGACCATCACGTTGGGGCCGTAAACCACGATCTCGCCCTCCTCGGGGTCGCCGGTCACGCTCTTATCAATCACCACTTTCACTCCTTCGACCACCCGTCCCACACTCCCCGGCCGATGGGCCGAAGGCGAATTAAGCGTTACCACGGGCGAGGTCTCGGTCAAACCGTAGCCTTCGTAAAGCGGGATCCCCACGTCCTCGAAGAAATGCAGGATCTGGATATTGACGGCTGCGCCTCCGACCCCCGACCCCGAAAGCCGGCCCCCGAACCTCTGCCGGATCATTTTAAACACAATGGCGTCCGCCAGCTTGAACTTGAGATTGACGAGCAGGCTGGACCGGCCTTTCTCCCTGAGCTCCCTTCTCCGCCGGCCGGCCTCCACCCCCATCAGGAACAGTTTCTTCGGCAGACCTCCCTCCGCGTCCATCTTGGTCTGGACCCCGGAATAGACCTTGTTGAAAATCCGGGGCACGCCGGTCATCCAGGTGGGCCGGACCAGCATCATGTCCTCGGCCAGGGTGGCCACGCTTTCCATGAAACCGATCGACCCGCCGATGTAGATGAAGGCGAAAAGATCGGCGGTCAGGCCCAGGAGATGGGCCCAAGGCAGGATGGAAATGCACCGGTCCCGCTCGCAAAGTTGGGGAAAAATCTTCTTGCCCGTGATCTGGTTGCTGGTGATATTACCGTGGGTCAGGAGCACCCCCTTGGGGTCGCCGGTGGTGCCGCTGGTGTAGAGCAGGACCGCGATTTCCTCGGGGCCCGGGTGGACGGAAGGCACCGGCGCCGCCGCGCCCGCTCTTTCCAGGGCGGCCAGGGTATCTTCCCCTTCCCCGTCAATCAGCACGATCTTCTCGAGGGCCTTGATCTCGGCCGGGTAATCCTTGACCTTGTCCCGGATCTCCGGCTTGGAAACGAAAAGCACCTTGACCGCGCTGTCGGAGACGATGTATTTCCAGACCTTCTGGAGCTCGGCCTCGTACATGGGCACGAACCGGGCCCCCAGGCTGAAAGCGGCGAAAGCCACGACCGCGAACTCCACCCGGTTGTTGGCGATGATCCCGACCGAGTCCCCCTTCTTCACCCCCAGCCGGGCCAGCGCGCCCCGGAGGTGATCAACCCTTTCCCCCACCTCCCGATAAGTGACCCACTCGTAAACCTTATGGGCGTTCTTGGTCCCGAACAGGGGATTGTCGGGATATTTGGCCACGCTGGCTTCCAGGAGCTCAACGAGATTGTCCGGTTTTTCGTACTGGTATTTCATTTTTCCCCGGTTTTTCTTATTTCGATTCCAACAGTTCAAAGAGCCGGAGCGCGCTGTCCGCGGCCAGCTCGCCGCCGATGCCGTGCACCCCGGAGTCCGCGCTGCAGTGGTAGAGGTTCTTGACGCAGGGGTCAACCAGGAAGGGCCGGTCCGGGCCGACCTGGCCGATTTTCTGGGAGATGCCGACGATATTGCCGCCCTCGCCGAACAGATTATCGATTTCCCGGCTGGCGGTAAAGTTTGTCCACATGATGTGTTTCTCGATGCCGGGATAAATAATCTTGACCGCATTGAACAAGGACGTCTCCAGCTTCTTGAACCAGGCGCTGTCCGGCTTTTCCGGCGTCGGGTATGTGCCGCCCCCGGCGATAATGAGCTGGCGTCCCTCCGGGCAGGCTTTCGGGTCCAGATTGGAAATCACCGGCGCCATCACGTCCGTCAGCACCTCGGGGATGATCCCCGCCCGGCGTTCCTCATCCAGGACGCTCATGTCATCCCGCCCGATGTACATCACCATCTTCTCATCGGAGATCGGCTGATCCAGCGCGATTTTTATCATGGAGAAGCAGCCGGAGTATTCGTACTTGTCCAGGCGCGCGAGCACCTCGGGGCGGTAATGCTTCCGGCCCACCAGGAAATCAACCGTGGGCCGGTTGCCGGCGTTGGAGATCACGATGTCGGCCTCCACCTTTTTCCCGTTCTCCAAAATAATTCCTTTAGCCTCCCCGTTTTCCACCGCGATCTGCTTAATCGGCGTATTGAGAAATACTTGTCCGCCGTCAGTCTTAATGCTCTTAACATAGGCCTCGGGGACACTGCCGGTGCCGCCCGCGGGATAACCGTTGCTCCGGGTCGAGAGCATCTGCTTGGTGCATCGGACATACTCGCCGACCGGGGTTTCCTGGTCCGAAATGACGAAAAAAATGCGGTTTAAAAGGCTGAAAACCGAGCGCACGGTTTCGTTCTTGGTGTACTCCTGCAGCAGGGAATATACGCTCCGCTTGTCCCAGGCGTCATACTCCTCTTCCGGGATGCTCAGGGCCCGGTTGTAAAACTCCATGATTTTACCGACCTCTTCGGGAGGAAGGCCGAGGCCGTCGATTTCCTTGGGGAAGCGCACCCGCTTGCCCTTGAAGTTGATGCCGGGCGCGGGCTTGACCGCATAGTGCCACTCCACCCAATCGGGATGACCGACCAGGGTGAGAATCCGCCCCAGGGCGCCTTTGTCGCAATTGGCGATCAAATGGCACCCGATATCGAATTTAAAGCCGTCCTTTTCGTAGGAGGCGAAGCGCCCCCCGATCAGTTTGTTGCGTTCGTATAGAGAAACTTCATAATTCCCTGAATGCGCCAGGAGAGCGCCCACGCCCGATCCGCCGATTCCGCTGCCGATGATAACCACTTTCTTTTTGCTCATAAACGTTACTTACCCTTTCTCTTTTTGGTCTCTCCGATACCCGGTTATTTGCTTCCGGTCATCTCCTGCCAATGATTATTTCTGTTTCCCCGCTTCCCGCCAACCATTCAGTAACTTAAGGCTTTTAGTCGGTTTTAATATCGACGCTTACCGCCGCGCCTTCTTCCTTGGTCGCGAAAAAGCCCAAAGAAACTTGTCCTTTGCCGAAACCGAATAGTTTTCCGATGGACTTCAGGTTTCCAATGTCCGCCCAGCGTTGTCCGTCCGGACTTACCCTCGCCCTGGATTTAGATATCCAGAGATAAACATCCCTGGAAAAAACAACCTGGTTTTTGCCGGGCTCCAGCTTTGCCACCGGCAAATCCAGATTCAATTTAAGGGGAATCGCCTGGCCCTCCGGGATCTTGAAGACAATATCTTTTCCTTCCTGAATTATTTTCGCATAATCGAGCATTTTGGCCGGGTCGGCGACTATCTCGGAAACGGAGATGACATTAAGTTTGGCGATATCCATCCGGTGAATGGTCGCGCAGCCGACAAAAAACAATATTCCCAATCCGATCGGGAAAACTGATTTGGCAAAATTACTCATGGATTACTCCCTCCACTAAGCTGCCAGGCGATTGAAGGGTATTTTATAACTTTAATTGCAGGGGTCAATAAAAACGGCTGGCCCGATCATCAGAATCGGATAGAAGAAATTCAGAACAGGTTTTTGGTTTGATTTAACAGGAGAAAATTCAGAGGGCGGTCCGGATTACTTTGCCGCTTTCGTCTTCAATTCTTAACCTCCTCTGCCTTTGCTTTTGCTTCCAGTCTTTCCAGATTCTTGACGGTCCCGGACCCGATGATCAGGTCAAAACAGTTCCGGTGGAGAAACCCGATCGTCTCGTCGTCGAGGAAATCAATTTCACCTTGAATTAAAACCAGTTCCCCATCTCTGACCTGGATAATCTCCTCGTCGATCCCGACTGTTCTGCCGCAGGCTTTACAGCAAAAATCCATTGCCTCCCCCTCTCAAAGCGCGGGTTCTGCCGGTCTTGTCGAATGGCCCCGGTTCCGATCCGTCCTTGTGCACGGTCAGCAAAACGGGAACTTTTATGGATTTTAATTCCCGGTTTCTCCCCGCCAATTTTTTTCTCTTCATCACCGCCAGCTTCTGCCGAGCGTGTGATATCCGTTTGGAATAACTTTCCAGGATAAAAGGAACTTTTGATAGTTGGTATTCGGATATATCTCCGGTAAAAAGATTGACGGCATCTTCCCGCAAAATGGTTTTCAGGACTTTGAGATCAAAGGCGAGACTGCCGCTTTTTGATTTGGCAAATAAAAATTTGTTATAGATTTTTTCCCTTTTAATTCGATCCGAGAAATGATATTGCAAAACACTCCAAGAAATCTCTTTTTTGCTTTTTAATTCCATTATTGTTGATCCTTTGTTCCGACTATCCGGTCTCGAACCTGCAATTTCTTGGCCTGACTTTAATTTTTATTCACCCCCGGAACGGAATTGGTGGAATTATATCCCCCCATTCCCCTTGGAAAGGATTTCTTTTTCCGCCCTCAGCCAAAAATCAAGGGTTTTATTCTCCGGCCGGCCTTCTTTTTCCCAAAGGTAATAAGCATGTTCCTCAATGGAAATCGAACCCGGGCTCACTGGAAATACTTTTTGCGCGGACGGTGAGGTCTTGCTTCCTTTTCGGGGTGCTTTGGCAGGGGTAACTTTAGAGGCTTCTCGGGCCGTTTTTCTTTCTAACATAAATCCTCCTACTTTTCAGGGAACGCTGGTAATCCTAACGCGGTCCTGAATTTAAGCAATAGGACGTTGCTCCGGTCATAAGAAAACCAAATCAGTTTTTTGGCTTGATTAAATAGGAGAAAAAATAGAGGCGGCAGCCCCACCTTCGCCAATCCACCCTACGCTAAAGCTTCCTTCTGGGCTAAAGCTTTGTAAGGATATAGCTTCGGAGGGCAGGTCGGAGGGCGGGCCCTGCCTTCGCTAAAGCTACGGAGGGCAGGCCGCCACCCCCCTTCAGCCGTCGCAGAATTGAGGGGTACATACCGCCGGCTGATTTATATCCCCCATCTTAGCCTGGTGTTGACAATGGCGGCGACCATCCGGCCGGTCGTCATCCCGATGGGCGCCCCGCCCAAGACCGAGGTCCAGTGGCCGCAGAGGTAGAGGTTTTTAACCGGGGAGAAGACGTTCATGTATCCCTTCAGGCCCCGGCCGAAAGTCCGGTCGATATGCTTTGACCACCCTCCCGTGGCCCCCCCGCTGTTCATGGTGTAGCGGTAGTAAGTCAGGGGCGAGGCGGTGATTTTCATTTCGATCTTGGAGGACAAACCCGGGATGATCTTTTCCACGTTGGCGATCAGCTGGTCCGCCACCTTTTCCTTGATTCTCTTGTATTCCTCGGTCCTTTTCCCGTCCGGGGCCCCCCAGGCGTTGGCGAATTCCCTGACCGCGGCCGTCTGCAGGATGATCACGCTCTTCCCGGGAGGGGCCAGGGTGGGGTCTTCCATGGAGGGGATCATGACCATGATGAACGACTTTTTGTAATAATCCGGGTCCTTCTCGACATCGTCGAACCCCACCCCGTCGAAACTGGTCAGGTAGAACACGTGCTGGCAGCCCTGGACCGGCAGCTTCTCCGGCGGGATGTCCACGCCCAAGAACACCGAAAACATGGATTCCGAAACCTCGCTCTTCTGCAGGCGCTCCCGGTAATCATCCGGGGTGGCCTCCGGCGGGAGCATCTTCAGGAAAGTGGCCCGGGCGTCGGCGTTGCTGATCACGAAGGGTGCGCGGATACTTTCGCCGCTCTCCAGTTTTACCCCGCGGGCTTTGCCGTCCTCGAAAATGATCTCCTTGACCAGCGTCTTGCACCTGACCTCCCCCCCGTTTTCCGCGATGTAGCTGGCGAGCAGGTTGGGGAGGACCTGGACCCCGCCCCGGGGATAGAAATACTGGGTGAAAAAATAAAAGAACGGCATGGCGAAGGAGGCGCCGCTCCCCCGGTAAATGGTCTGGGAGAGCATCCGGGCCGGCCGCGGGTCCTTGAATTTCGTTTTCAGGTAATCATCGACCGGGGTGTTGAGCAGGCGGAGGAAGAAGCCCATGTCCTTCAGGGCCCCGACGTGCCGGGGGAGCCATTTCACCAGGGTGGCGAGGAACTGGAAAAACGACTGGAAGCCGGGGTTGGGGGCGCCGAACACACCCTCGAAGACCTTGCAGAGCCTCTGGACCTCGCCGCTGACCTCCCGGAGGGCCGGTACTTCGCCCGGGTAAACCGCCTCGAGCTTCCGGTAGAACTCCGCGAGCCCGGCGTAGGTGGGGAAAGGCACGAAGATGTCCGGCGCGGCCCAGGCGGATTTCCCGCAGGTCAGCGTGATCCGGTCGAGGATCCCCAGCTGCCGGAGCATGGCGTGCAGCATCCCCGAGTCCTCGCACCCCTGGATCCCACCGTCAAAGGTGTAGCCTTTCCGGATGAAGGAATTGAAGCAGCCGCCGGGCTGGTGGTTCTGCTCGCAGACGAGGACCCGGGTTTTCTTCCGGGCCAGGTAGGCCCCGGCGGTCAGTCCCCCGATGCCGCTCCCGATGACTATTGCGTCGTAATCGTTCTTCTGGCCTTTTTTGCTGAACATGATCTTCCTCTTAATGAATTTAATGGAACATTTTATATCTTGGTTTTTCCTATTTCGATTCCAACAGTTCAAAGAGCCGGAGGGCGCTGTCCCTCGCTATGTCTATGCTGATTGAAACGAACGTGCTCGGGATAAATCGGCCGCCGTTAATACTACTTTGACTCGAGAATCTCGAAAAGCCTGAGTGCAGCATCAGCTGCAAGTTCTCCGCCGATGCCGTGCATCCCGGAGTCCGCGCTGCAGTGGTAGAGGTTCCTTACGCAGGGGTCCACCATGAAGGGCCGGTCCGGGCCGATCTGGCCGATTTTCTGGGAGATGCCGATGATGTTGCCGCCCTCGCCGAACATGTGGTCGATTTCCCGGCTGGAGGTAAAAGTTTTCCAGATGATATGTTTCTCGATCCCGGGGAAAATGACCTTGACCGCGTTGAACATGGATTCCTCGAGCTTTTTAAACCACTTATCGTCCGCATTCTTCGGGATCGGGTTCTGGCCTCCCCCCGCGAAAATGAGCTGGCGCCCCTCCGGGCAGGACTTGGGATCCAGGTTGGAGATCACCGGGCACATCACATCGGTCAGCACCTCGGGGATGATCCCCTGCCGGCGTTCCTCCTCCACGGCGTCGAGATCGTCTCGTCCGATGAACATCACCATCCTCTCGTCCGAGATCGGCTCGTCCAGCGCGATCTTCAGCGTAGAGCCGCACTGGGAGTACTCATATTTGTCCAGGCGCGCGAGCACCTCGGGGCGGTAATGCTTCCGGCCCGCCAGGAAATCGACCGTGGGCTTGTTGCCGGCGTTGGAGATCACGATATCGGCCTCGATCTTCTTCCCGTCCTTTAAAATCACCCCTTTCGCCTCTCCGTTTTCCACCGCGATTCTCTCGATCGGCGCATTGAGAAATACCTGTCCGCCGTCCTCCCTGATGCTCTTGACGTACGCCTCAGGAACGCTGCCGGTGCCGCCCAGGGGATAACCGTTGCCCCGGGTGGTCACCATCTGCTTGGAGCAGAGGGCATACTCGCTGACCGGGGTTTCCTGGTCCGTGATGACGAAATAAATGGAGGATAAAAGGCCGAAAACCGCGCGCACGGTCTCGTTCTTCGAATACTCCTGCATCAGGGAATAGACGCTCCGCTTCTCCCACTCTTCGTATTCCGACTCCGGCATGGAAAGGACCCGGAAGTAGAACTCCTTGATCTTCTCGATTTCCTCGTCGGGAAGGCCGAGGCCGCTCATCTCCTTGGGGAGGCGCACCCGCTTGCCCTTGAAGTTGATGACCGGCGCGGGTTTGAGCGCGTATTGCCACTTCACCCAGTCGGGCCGGCCGACCCGGTTCAGAATCTCCCCCAGCGTGCCCTTGTCGCCATTGGCGATCAAATGGCACCCGACATCGATTTTATAGCCGTCCTTTTCGTAGGAGGCGAAGCGTCCCCCGATCAGTTTGTTGCGCTCGTAAAGGGAAACCTCGTAATTCCCCGAATGCGCGAGGAGCGCGCCCACGCCCGATCCGCCGACTCCGCTGCCGATGATGACCACTCTCTTTTTGCTCATAGATGCGGTTCCTTCCTTGTTTTCCCTTCTGTTTTTTCAATTTCCCCGCTTTCCGCCAACCATTCTATAACTTTGGGGTTAGGGGTCAATAAAAACGGCTGGACCACCCCAATCCCCGAAATCCGAGCATAAGAAATTCAGATCGATATTTTGTTTGATTAAGCAATATAAAGAAAAATCAGTAATTCAGAAGACAGAAATCACCCGGCGCCGCAAAAATTATGGACTGAGGCCACTCCAGTTTAAGGAAATTATTGGGAATTATAAGATAATTTTCCACCCCGAATATGCTTAATAATAGTTTGCATTATCAAAAACAGTCCCATCCTTATACCTGGCTTCCAGCGTTATATGATCCGCCCACAGATTTATTTCTACAAAATGATTCGCGCTTTCCTTATAAGCAGTCCAGGATTGAGTGTTCAGCGGGCCGGCATCATGAAGCGGAGCCCCCCCTCCACCGGCAACGATGTAAACCACCCCATTTATCGCCTCGGTTCGCTCATATACGTGAACATGCCCCTGAAAAACCATCCTTACCCCCTGGTCAGTGAATAGGGGAGCCAGGTAATCCTTGGCGTTCCGGACTTCTTGGTCATCGGTGTGCTCCGGGGCGCTGCAATAAGCCGGGGCGTGCATGAAGGCGAAAAGTCGGGTGATTCCCTCTCGTTGCTTGGCGTCGGAAAGATCCTGCGCCAGCCACCGGTATTGAACGCTCTGGGGAGAAAAATCCAGGTAGGAATTGATTATAGTGAAATGCGAATCCCCATAATCAAAGCTGTAATAAACATCGGGCGGCGTGCCGAAAAAACCGGAAATGATCGACTCCCCGCCCTGGTCGTGATTGCCCAGAACCGGGTAATAAGGAATATCGGAAGGGAAAAAACTCAGGATCGAAAAGAAATGGACCCACTCCGCGGGATCTGGACCAGCTTCAACCAAGTCGCCGGCGTTGATCACGAAGTCTGGATTCCGCTCCTTCATTTTGCTTAAAATCGCCTGATGAACGCTGTCGTCCGGCGCTGCCAGAGATACCGGCTGGGCCGGCCGGGAATCTCCGTAAACCAGGAAACGGTACTCGTCCCCTGGGGCCGGGGCGGTGCGGAAACTGAAATCCTGGGACCGCCGATTGAGAGAAACGATCCGGTAATGCGTCCAAGTCCTCGGCTCCAGGCCCCCGACGGAGACCGTGTTCACGTAAAAATCATTTGTTCCCAACGTTACCCTGTTGCTTTGACCGTAAGCTTGTTTTCCATAGCTCTCGGTTGAACCGTATTCCACTACCACCCTTCCCTTACGATCTGTCTGCCAAGTAATTGTTGCGCTGTCCTTGGTCACCCCGAAAAGGAAAGGTCCCGCAATCAGCTGCGAGGATTCTTGTGACTCCATTTGAGAGCAGGGATAAGTCGCGGAGGAAACATCATTGGAATATTCGGAATCACCTGCACCATTAAAAGCTAAAACCCGATAGTAATAAGTATTTTCACAATCAAGTCCCTTGTCCTGATAACTTTCTTCATTAGCTAAAATATTATTCACAAGAATGTAATCTCCTCCCGATTTCTTACGTTCAATTTTGAATCCAACTTCATTATCAGAACTATCTATCCAGCCAAGGTCGATTTCGGAACAAGAAACAGCTGTAGCCCGTAGGGCTGAAGGGATCGCGGGAACAGCTGATCCGTTACCTCCGCCGCAACCATCGGAAAAGAAGAAAGCCATAACAATTGCCCCAAGGGCAACCCCCGGCCTAAAATTTTTTTGCGATTGAATCATTTCCTATCTCCTAAAGTTATCGTATTAATTTTTCCCCATTATATAACCTTGAGCGAGGGGGGCAATAAAAGCAGCTGAACCTGTCCTATCCCCAAAAATCCGAGCAGAAGAAATTCAGATTATTTTTCGTTTGATTAAAAAGGGAGAAAATAGCCAGGCGGTACCCCCGCCTGCGCCAATCCTACTACGCCAAAGCTTCGCAAGGGGGAGGGGAATATTAATCCAGGGAGGGTGCCGGTTATTATAAATGGGATAAAAGAAGAGGCCCGTGATCAGGGCCTCTTCTTTCTGTTTGAAAAAGGGTTGTAACCGGATTCCCCCGGGAGAGAATCCGGAAAAAATCATTTCGATTTCGGCGAGGCGTCTTTTCCCTTCACGCACTGGTCCCGAGCCTGGAGAATCTGGCCGACGAAATTCCGGGAAAAGAGTTTTCCTTCCATATCGAGGAAGGTCCGGACCAGCTTCTCCGTGCGCTCCGGAGAAGGCTGGGGAAGATTAAGCTCTTTCCCCGCCGCCGCATAAAGGTTGTTTAAGCATTGGTCGACATTCTTGCGGAGCAGATCAAGGTTGGCCTCGGGAAGCCGATAATATTCGTAGATCGAGGTCTCCATGCATTTTCTTCCCAAGTTGTAAAGTACCGGGTTAAGCTCCATAAATTTGATCCCGCGTTTGGACAGTGACGCCTTGGCATTGGCCTCGTCCTGCCGGAGGTCCCTGCGCATAATGGCGAAATGCTTGTCACAAGTCTCCCGGACGATCTTCTGCAGGTCCGGGGGCAGCGATTCAAAAACATCTTTTTTAATAAACATCAGGGACGGGGCATAGGCCCCTCCGGTGACATCGACATCGGTCATGTATTTGAACTGGGTCTGCCACTGCAGGGCGAGCGCGGTGTAATAGGTCCCGTAAACGGTATCCACCATCCCGGTTTGCAGGGCGGTCAGAACATCAGGCAGGGCCAGGGTGACAAAATTATCCATCCCGAACATAAAACTTGACAGTTCCTCGAGAGGCAGATCGATGCCGGACCACTTCCAGACTTTGGCTTTCTTTATTTCCGCGATATCGGCGAGATTTTTCTTGCTGAAGAATATGCTGAATCCGACGTCGGCGCGCCCGAGCACTACGTACCCTTTCTGCTCGGCGGTTTTCTCCACCAAAGGCCAGATTCGGTCAAATACGCAATCTATGTCGTCATAGTTCCGGAAAAGAAAGGGAAGCGAAAAAGCCGTCAACTCGGGGGTTACCTTGGAAATCCCGATGGTCAGGAGGGAAAAGCCCTGGATCTGATTAATCCGGGCTTTCCTGACCATGTCCGGTTCATCCCCCATTACCCCGCCGAAATACCAGATGTTTTTAATCCTCCCACCGCTTTTCTCCGTTATTTCCTTGGAGATCGCCAGGGCATTCGCCCCCCAGACGGTATTTTCCGGGGCGAGGGTGCCCCATTTGATCACATACTGGGGCTTAGAGGCGGGCTCGGCGGAACGGGATGGCGGGGCGAAGGAAAAGCAGGTGAGAAAAAATAAAACCAGGGTGAGACAAAAGAAAAATACTTTCTTCTCCACGATGCAACCTCCTTTCGCGGCCTTAACTATTTCGGTTAAGGGCGATTTTGGCCAGGGTTTCCGGAATTCTTCTTTTTTAACCCGAATAATGCGATTGAATACGTCCCTCTGTCCTTCGCGAGTGGGAAATAATAACTGCATTTTTCGGGTTTAATCACGTCATGATTTATATGCCTGATGTTTCCTGAATTCCTATTAAAATTGCCAACCCCGGCTTTCAGCCCAGGGGCTCAGTGGAAACCTCCAGCGGTTTGTCGAGGATGTCCAGGTATTCCTTTTCCTTCCCGTCGGTGTAATTGTCGATTATGTAGGAAATCGCGTAAAAATAAAAAATTCCCTTTTCCAGGTTTTCGGTCCCATTCATCCAGAATCCCACGTTCGGCGACTGGCCCGGAACGGATTCCGGAGGGTCCCGCAAGAGGTCGTCTTCGAGGTAATACAGGCTGGTGGTGATCGGGGTCTTCTGGAAAGACCCGTCCGGCATCCGGTCGGTTACCAGCCGGATCATGAATGCCCCGGGCGGCCCCGACACCAGCAACCAGGTGGCGTTCTTCCCGTTGGCGTTCTTTTCGGTCTCGTCCATCTTCCCGTCAATATTGAACCAGCAGTTCGGACCAGCATCGGTCTTGATCCGCCAGCCGTGGATGTTCTGGAAATCGGCCGTGCCCCGGATTGTTGGGTCTTTGATCAGTTTGCTGAAAGCCTTGACCGAGAAGGAGAGCTTGATCCGAAAGGGAATAATAGTGATATTCCCGTAATAAATGTTCTCCACCGCCGCTGAGGGGGACCGGAAGATCCCGATTAATTTAACCGCGCTGCGGGTGCGGCGGATCACGCGGATGGGGCCGGCCTTGTACAGGGAAAGTTTGGACACCAGGCGGGTTTCGTTCATCGAAAATCTGATCCCGAGCAGCTTCGTCTCCACCCGGATCTTCAGTTGGTCCAGGATATTGTGAGAGCCGTGGATACTGACAGATCCCGGCACGATCGGCAATTTCGGGGAAAAGCCCATCTCGTGATTTGAGGTTTTTATCTTCCCCTCGGGGAAGACATAATCCACGTAGTGCCGGTCGGAAAGGGGCGGTTTTCCCGGAAAAGAACAGAGATAGACCCAGGCCTTCGCCCCGTCAACCGGATCCCGGACCATGATTTCATCCGCCGCTAAGATTCCCGGAGGATAAATATCCTTTTTGATCCGATCCCCCGCGTCCCGGGCCATGAAGGCCAGCTCGTCATTGGCATCCAGGCTGCCGTCGTCGTCATCCTTTTCGGGTTTCAAGCCGGTATTTTCCAGCTCGGGCGGAACCTGGGTCAGCACCCAGTCCCCATCGGGGCTGAGCTCGTCAATCTGAAAGGGAATGGGTACCAGCTTTCCCTCCCGGAAAGCGAGAAGCCCCATCTGTCCGATATCCAGGCCGAGGTTCTTCCTGAGGATCTTCCCGGGCACCACTACGTAATCTTCCATGCGGGCGAGCGTCTTCTTTTCCAGGACCGGGCCCGGGGAATCCGCCGGCCGGGCGTCTGGTGTGTAAATACCGGAGAAAAGCGCCGAAACGCCGGCAAAAAGGATTAAGCGCCGAAACCAAGATATTATGCCTCCATTTTTCATTTGGATTTTTTATTTTTTGATTTCTCTAACTTCTCACTTTTCGCTTTCTTAAGAAATTCGTCCGTTCCGAAAGTCAGAGTCCAGGATCTCGGCGCACTCCATCCCGCTCCGGGCGGCCAGCTCGGTTCCGATCCCCCGCCCCCCCGCCTGGTCTCCGGCAAAATACAGCCCCGGCAGCGGGCTCCGGATCGCGGGGCGTTTTTTGCCCACCTGGCCGGGCACCTGGGCGGTGGAAACACAGGAGCCCCCGGTTTTCCCGATCCAGCTTTCGATCGCCTTGGCCCCGACCACCTCTTTCCAGAGGATGTGCCGTTCAATCCCGGGGATGGCTTCCCGCAGGGCTTTCATCATCGCTTCCTCCCAGACTTCGGGCGGATCGACCCATTTGGACGTAGTCAGCGGCGCCCCGGTGCATAAGATGATGATCTGCTTGCCGGGCGGGGCCAGGCTGGGGTCAAAATTGCTCGGCACGACCAGATAAAGGGGGACCAGCTCGGGAAGCCGACCGGAGAGCAGGTCCTCGTAAACCCGGTGGACCTGGGGCACGGTGGTGGTCTTGGGGCGGAAATCCCCATGGGGGCTGCCGAGGACGATCAGGCTTCCTTCCTTGATCACTTTCCGGTCCAGCGCGATTTTGAACTGAACCGCGTTATGCGCCTGCTCGAGGCCATCGGTCATCTTCCGGTAATCCTCGGGGAAATGCTGGGCGCCCACCAGGTTGAACACCGTATCCTTCAGGGAGCCGTTGGAAACCACCGCCCGGCCCAGGAATTTCCTCCCGTCCTCCAGCTCCACCCCGCAGGCGGCGCCTTTCTCCACCAGGATTTTCCTGACCCGCGCCTGGGTCAGGACCGTGGCCCCGCGGTCCTTGGCCGCGTCCAGCATCGTCTGGTGAACGATCACCGCCCCCCCCTTGGGGTAGGAAATCGCCTGGGCTTTGATCATGGCTTTGGAGGCCCAGGCCCCTTCCCCGGCGGAGGTTTTCCAGTAGGGGTAGACAAAATAAAGAGCCAGGACCACGTTGGTGATTGCCATCAGCCCCGGATTTTGGGAATACTGCATCACGTACTCTTCCATCGTGCGGTCATCCCACTTCTCAATGTCTTCATCAGGCATCCGGAAGAAGTTGTAATTGAGGCGAACAACATCCGGCATCTCCCGGAGCCTGATCCCGAGCTGATGATGGATCCGATACGAAGTCCTGAAGATGGAGAGCAGGGAGTTATAGAGGGGAATATTCATGTCCAGCCCCAGGATGCGGCTGAACCTTCGGAGCTGGACGAATTCCACCCGCGAACGCGCCCCCACCCGCCGCAATACCTCGCCGATGGCCCCTTCCCCCCCGCAGGTGAAAAGATGGGTGCCGAAATCCACATGGAAGCCGTCCTTCTCATAATAGGAACAGGCCCCCCCGATCCGGGGATTCTTTTCGAGGATCAGGGTTTTCAGTCCCGCCCGGGCGGATAGCGCCCCGCAGGCGCTGCCCCCCATCCCGGTGCCGATCACGATGACGTCATAAATAGGTTCGGTCACTAGTTTCCTCCGATCCGGATTTTAGAAAGTATAGGCCAGCGTTCCGCTGATCAGGTGGCTGCTGCCTCCCGCGGTATAGCTTCGGTCCGCGGCGCTGGTTTTATTGACTTTAACTTCCTGCAGAAATTGCCCCTGGTAGGTGAAGTCGATATTGATCGGATTGGAAATGAGTTTCAGCGGGTCGGAAAAAGTGATTCCCATCCCGGCCCCGATGCCGTGGGTGGGGGGGTCGATAAAGCTGGTGGCTCCGGTTTGCGCCGGGACCGAAGAATTCCGGTAAAAATACCCGGCCCGGGCGACCAGGTGTTCGGTAACCTGGTATTCCGCCCCGAGTCGGGGAATCCAATAGTCATTGAATTTATAAGTGTAGGTTTTTATCAATTGATCAAGAACATCTTGCATTGCCATGGTCGTCTCCGAGGTGGAATCCAGGGTGATTTTGACGATGGGAGGAATATAATCGGAAAAATCCACCCAGGTGAGAGCGCCGGAAACGGTCAGTTTTTCCAGGGGTTTGAGACCGAAACCCATTTCCACCTGCTGGGGCTTATAAGCGTCCCGCCAGACGAGCAGGACGGGGATGGGTTCGTCGAGAAGCGGACGGGCGTCAAGGTGGGCGGTAACTTTTACCTTGTCCTGGCTTTTCCCGTGGTAAGCGGCGCCGAAAGAGAGCCAGTCGGTGGGCCGGTACTGGATGCCGGCGGTGGGAGCGTCATCCCAGGGGAAAGGACCCGATATCCCGACCTTGGCCTTATCACCTTCCAGCGCCATGTTTGCGTTTATGTCGCATCCGATCAGGATATCCATCCCCACTGCAAACGATAACTTCCGCCAGGGTTTGTAAGCTACCGCCGCGGTGATCATCGTGAAATGGTTCCGGTTTTCATATTGCAAAAAATAAGGAACGGAGGGTTTAAAGCTTTTCAACTCGAGAATATAAAAGGTAAAGGGGAAAGGTAAATAAACCCCCAAACCGAAGGAGGTCACGCTGCCGATCTTCCCGCTCCCGAGTGGGGAAGAAAAACCCACGGAGATGCCTTCATCGAAAGCCATATTGTTCCTGGATTCAGCCGGATTCGGCCCGGCCCCCTTTATCTCCAGGGAGGGCATACTGTAGAGAAAACTGGCCCCCACATTCAGGCTTTTTTTCTCGTTGAAAGCCATCCCGGCCGGGTTGTAGTAAACCGCGGAGTATTGAGTGTCGGAACCGACCATGGCGCCGCCCATCGCGATGGCCCGGCTGCCGAATCCGTAGTTATCGAAGACATTGCCCCAGGCCGGCCGGGGGCCGCCCAGCATCAAGCCAACCGATATAATTAACAGCGCACAGCTCGCCGCGAGTTTCTTCGGATCGAGCATTTACCTCCTCCTTATTTTAGAAACTATACATAAGGGTTCCGCTGATCAGGTGGTTGCTGCCTCCCGCGGTATAGCTCTGGTTCGCGGTGCTGGTTTTGTTGACCTTAACTTCCTGCAGAAATTGTCCCTGGTAGGTAAGTTCGATATTGATCGGGTTGGTAATGAGTTTCAGCGGGTCGGAAAAAGTGATTCCCATCCCGGCCCCGATCCCGTGCGTGGGGGGGTCGACAAAGCTGGTATCCCCGGTTTGCGCCGGGACCGAAGAATTCCGGTAAAAATACCCGGCCCGGGCGACAAGATAATCGGCAACCTGGTATTCCGCCCCGAGTCGGGGAATCCAATAGTCATTGAATTTGTAAGTGTAGGTCGGCATGAGTTGATCGAGAATTTTTTTCATCCTTCCGGTCGTATCCGATGTGGCATTCAAGGTGACTTTCAGGATCGGAGGTATGTAATCGGAAAAATCCACCCAGGTGAGAGCGCCGGAAACGGTCAGTTTCTTGAGGGGTTTGAGACCGAAACCCATTTCCACCTGCTGGGGCTTGTGGAAGTCCCGGTATTCAAGCAGGACAGGGATGGTTTCATCGAGAACCGGACGAGCGTCAATATTGCCGGCAATTTTTATCTTGATTTGGGTTACCCCATGGTAAGCGGCGCCGAAGGAGAGCCAGTCGGCGGGCTGATACCGGATCCCGGCGGTGGGAGCGAAATCCAGGGGGAAACGGGCATCCATCCCGATTTCAACCTGATCATTTACCAGCGCCACATTCGCGGTCATGGGATCGAGGTGAACCAGAGCATCAGTGCCGACCGCAAACGATAACTTCCTCCAGGCTTTATAAGACACAGCCATGGTGAGCATCAGGCAACGATTGCGGTTTTCAAATTGGACGAAGTAGGGAACGGTGGGGTCGAAGCTTTTTAACTCGACACCGTTTATAAATATCGGGAAAAGCAGATAAGCCCCGACCCCGGCGGAAATCACGCTTCCGATCTTACCGCTCCCGAGCGGGGAGGAAAAACCCACGGAGACGCCTTCATCGGAATTCATATTGCTCCTGGATTCCGCCGGATTTGAGCCGGACCCTTTTATCTCCAGGGAGGGGAAGCTGAAGAGTACGCTGGCCCCCACATTCAGGCTTTTTGTCTCGTTGAAGGCCATCCCGGCCGGGTTGTAGTAAACCGCGGAGTATTGAGTGTCGGAACCGACCATGGCGCCGCCCATCGCGATGGCCCGGCTTCCGAATCCGTAGTTATCGAAGGGACGGCCCCAGGCGGGAGAGAAACCACCCAGGATGAGACCGGCCAGCGCAAAGAAAGTGAAGCGGTTGACCGTCACTTTCTTCAATTTCGGCATTTGCCTCCTCCTTTCCGGAGACTCGGGGTTCAATTAATGTGACCTGTTTTTCTTTGGTCTTTTCCGCCGGGTCAAGCTTTACGGAGAGGCCGCGGCTTTCAGTTGCCGGCCTCCACGGAGACCTCCAGCGGTTTGTCGAGAATATTCATATATTCCTTCTCTTTCCCGTCGTAATAATCGTTGATGGTGTAGGAAATCGCGTATAAATAAATGATTCCCTTTTCCAGGTTTTCCGTCCCGTCCAGCCAATATCCTATGCCCGGCGATTGGCCCGGGACGGCTTCCGGGGGGTCCAGCGAGAGGTCGTCATCAAGATAAAACAGCCGGCTGATCAGCGGGGCCTCTTGGGGGGACCCGTCCGGCATCCGGTTGGTTACCAACCGGATCATGAACGCCCCCGGCGGCCCCGACACCAGAAACCAGGTGACGTTCTTCCCGTTGACGTTTTTTTCGGCCTCGTCCATCTTCCCGTCAATATTGAGCCAGCAGTCCGGACCAGCATCGGTCTTGATCCGCCAGCCGTGGATGTTCTGGAAATCGAGCGTTCCCCGGATCTTTACGTAGCCGATCAATTTGTTGATAGCCTTGATCGAGAAGAGCATCTTGACCCGGAAAGGGATAATGCTGACGTTCTCGTAATAAATGTTCTCCACCGCCGCCGAGGGGGTCCGGAAGATCCCGATTAATTTAACCGCGCTGCGGGTGCGGCGGATAACGCGGATGGGGCCGTCTTTATATAAGGAAGTTTTCGATACCAGCTGGGTTTCATCCAGCGAAAATTTCATCCCGATCAGTTTCGTCTGCAGACGGGTCTTCATCCGGTCGATGATATTGTGGGAGCCGTGGATGCTGAGAAATCCGGGGGCAATAGGCAATTCCGGTGAAAAACCGATCTCAAAATTCGGGTTTCTTATTCTTCCCCCCGGGATGCCCTCCGGGAAGACATACTCCACGTAATCCCGGTCGGAAAGGAGAGGGCTTCCCGAAAAAGAACAGAGATAGACCCAGGCCTTGGTCCCGTCGACCGGGTCACGGATCATGATTTCATCCGCCGCCAGGATTCCCGGGGGAAGAGATTCCTTTTTAACCCGGTCTCCCGCATCCCGGGCCATGAAGGCCAGCTCGTCATTAGCATCTAGGCTGCCGTCGTCGTCATCCTTTTCGGGTTTCAGGCCGGTATTTTTCAGCTCGGGCGGAACCTGGGTCAACACCCAGTCCCCTTCGGGGTTCATCTCGTCAATCTGGAAAGGAATGGGCTCCAGCTTTCCCTTATGGAAAGCGAGAAGACCCATCTGCCCGATATCTTTGCCGAGATTGTTCTTGAGGATTTTCCCGCGGGCCAGCACATAATCCTGCACGCGGGTGAGCGATTTCTTTTCCGGGACCGGCCCCGGGGAGTCCGCCGGCCGGGCATCCGGCGGGTAAATACCGAAGAAAAGTGTGGAAACGCCGGCAAAGAGAATTAAGCGCCGAAGCCGGGACATCCTGCTTATTTTTTCCATTGGCACCTTTTATGTTTTAATTTCTCTAACTTTTCACTTTTCATTATTTTTTGAAATTTGCCCACTCCGAAAGTCAGAGTCCAGGATCTCGGCGCACTCGAGCGCACTCAGGGCGGCAAGCTCAGTCCCGACTCCCCGTCCCCCGGCCTGATCCCCGGCAAAATACAGCCCCGGGAGCGGGCCCCGGTTCGAAGGGCGCTCCTGGCCCACCTGCCCGGGCACCTGGGCGGTGGAAATCGCGGGGCCTCCGGGCTTCCCGATCCAGCTCTCGATCGCCTTGGGGCCGACCACCTCTTTCCAGAGGATATGCCCCTCAATCCCCGGGATGGCTTCCCGGAGGATTTTCATCATCGCTTCCTCCCAGACCTCGGGCGGGTCCTGGAGCTTAGTCGTGGTCAGCGAAACCCCCGTGCACAAGGTGATGAACTGCTTCCCCGGGGGGGCGAGCTCTGGATCGAAATTGGTGGGGGCCACGAGGTAAAGCGGGACTAGTTCTGGCATCCGGCCGGAAAGCAGGTCTTCGTAAACCTGGCGGACCCGGGGGAGCGTAGCGGTCCGGGGGGTAAAATTGCCCCGGGGGCTGCCCATAACGACCAGGCACCCATCCTGGATAATCTTCCGGTCGAGGGCCAGCTTGATCTGGATGGCGTTATGTGATTCCTGGAGCCTCTGGACCCGCTCCCGGAAGTCCTCCGGGAAATGACCGGCCCCGACCAGGTTGAAAACCGTGTCCTTGAGCGAGCTGGTGCTGACCACCGCCCGGCCTCTGAACTTCCTCCCGTCCTCCAGTTCCACCCCCCGGGCGACGCCGTTCTCCACCTGGATCTTCCTGACCCGGGCCTGGGTCAGGAGCGTGGCCCCGCGTTCTTGGGCCGCGTCCAACATCACCCGGGGCACCATCACCGTCCCGCCCTTCGGGTAGGAAAACGCCTTGGACTCCATCATTCGCTTGGTGCACCAGATCGCCTCGCCGGCCGAGGTTTTCCAGTAGGGGTAAACGAAATAAAGGGCCATCATTGCATTGATAAAGGCATGCAGGCTGGGATTCAGGGAATGTTTGGAGACGAGTTCCTCGACGGTCTTGTTGTCCCATTCGGCGATCTTATCTTCGTCCATCAAGAAAAAGTCACGATTGAGCCGGAACATGCTGGGATACTCCCGCCAGGTGATCCCGACCTGGTGCTGGAAGTTGTAGATGGTTTTGAAAACGGTCCGAATCGAGGTATAGAAAGGCACATCCAGCCCGAGCCCCAGGACCCGCATCAGTTGCCGGGGCTTGACGAACTCCACCCGGGAAAGGGCCCCCACCCGCTTCAGAACCTCCCCGACGGATCCCTCGCCCCCCCGGGTGCAGAGATGAGTGCCGAAATCCACGTGGAACCCGTCCTTCTCATAATAGGAACAGGCCCCCCCGACCCGGGGATTCTTTTCGAGGATCAGGGTTTTCAATCCCGCCCGGGCGGAAAGCGCCCCCAGGCTGGAGCCCCCCGTCCCGGTCCCCACCACGATCACGTCAAATATTTGTTCCGGCATTTTTCCTCCTGACTTTCCAAGCCTTGGGCCTCAAAACCTGGAAAGAATAATGAACCTTCCCGCTCTAATCCTTTTCTTACAGGACCGTGTGCAGGTTCGGGTGCATGATTCCGTCGGGATCGATTACCTTTCTCCAATCCTTGAGCAGGTCGAAGTAAACCTTGTGTCGGGGCAGATGGATATCCCCCGTCCCGTGCATGTTCCGGAAGAGCGGAGCCCCCCGGTCAGCCAGGAACTCGGATACTTTGCGCACGAAGAGGCTGGCCCGCTTGACCGAATCGGGATTACCGTGGTCCCACCACCAGTCGAACTCGATGTCGCCGCAGCGCCCGAACTGCATGGGGCCCTGCATGGCCATTCCCGCGAGGAGCATGTCCCGGTAAACCCGGGGATCGGGAGAGCTCCAATATTTCTTCCGTAGCTCCTTGTATTCCCTCCAGAGATCGGGCAGCTTCTCGATCTTCACGTGCGAGGCGATCCACTGGAAAGCCCCCCGGTAGGCCGCCACCCGGTTCCCGAGCACGCCGTAGCCTTTCTTGAACGTGTCCGACCTGACCATGTCCTGGAGATTGAAATCCTCCGGGTTGATGAAAAACATCCCTCTTCCCTCAACGATCTCCCTGACGATCTCCCACTTGATCTCGAGCTCCTGCTGGTCATATGCCTGGACCAGGAGCGCCAGCGAGTGCGGAGGCATCATCTCGACCAACTCGTCCGGGGAAACCCCGGCGAGGTTCGCCAGGATGGTGGAGGGAACCCCCTGGTGCAGCTTGTACGTGAAATCGACGACGTTCTCCCGGGTGAGCTTATAGACTACATCGATGATCTGCTGCAGCGACTTTTCCTCTTCCGGGTAGGTAGCCTGGGCGCTCAGGACTTTCTCGGCGGCGAATTCCGGAAAGATCTTGATCGTGATCTCGGAGCAGACCCCGAACTGGCCGTCCGCGTTGAAAAACATCCCGGCGATTTCCGGACCGGGCCCGTACTGGACCGGGACCTCCCCCGGCCCGAGCTTGACGATTTCCCCGTCGGGCAGGACCCAGGTCATGTTGATGATCATCTCCGGGTTGCCGCCGTACTTGACCATGCAGCCCGCCCCGCCCCGGGCGACATAATTGGCCAGCACCGAAACACTGGTGAAGGAAAGCGGCAGGGCCGGTTTCAAACCCACTCCTTCCGCGACTTCATATTTGATCGCGTCCATGTAAAGGGCCCGGAGGCGGATGGCCGGCTCGATTGTGGCGGTCATCGTTTCCGGATCAATCCTCAGCTTATTCATCCGCCGCAGGTCGAGCAGGATCCCCCCCTGGCGCGGCAGGGCCAGGCCGGCGTGATTAAACGCGGTCGAGATCGGGATCACCGGGACCCGGTACTTTCCGGCGATCTTCATGATCTTCTGGATCTCCTCGGTGGTCTTGGGCAGCGTGACAATATTTGGGATCACCCCCGCCACGATGCTGAAATCCCGGGCATAGGACATGAGATCGGGCAGGCGGTCACTGGCCCAGGCATCCCCGACCACTTCCCTGACTTCCTTGATGATCTCCTCCCATTTTCTCTCCGGGAGAGGTTCCGGGTTCGGCTTTTCCGGTGGGATCCCCTTTGGAAGGGGCAGATGGGGGTTGAGAATCCCTTGCGGGTCGAGCATGCCCTTGAGCCTCCCGAGCAAGCGGGAAAGGCCGGGGTTCTGGGCGTAAATCTCCTCGGCCAGCTTCCCCTGGGGCAGATCGAAGAAAGCTCCCGCTTTCCAGAGTGACCGGGAGGTTTCCACGATTGAAGCCGGGGTCACGCCGTCTGAAAAGATGTCATATATTCCGTAAAGGGCCCGGCCCCGGTCAAACGAAACCAGGATCCGGCCCAGGTCGGCTGTTTTGCCCCCGGAAGCTATCTTCAATGATCCGGTCAGAAGCTCATCCATCTCCGGCATGCGCTGGCAGGTGGCGTAAAAGGCAAAATGCCGAGGGGAAAGCGGCATTCCGGGCTCATCAAGATAATCGGCCATCTTTTCTTCGGAAACCGGGGAAACCGCCTTTCCCCCGAGTTTCCCGGCCAGCTCCTTCACGGTTTTTACCTGCCAGTCCACGTGTTTCTTCCTGCCCTCGAAGCCGACTATCATTACCCAGGGATGCTCCGGCTTGACCCCAAAAGTTTTTTCGAAAGCCCGGCGGTCGAATCCCAGGTATTCGGTCCCGATCTCGAGCACGGGAATCTTCTTTAGGGCCGTGATCAGGCTTTGGATATCCGCGAATCCGAAAGCCAGGGCCTGGCGGCTCTCGCAGATCGGGAAGAGATTAATGCTGGCCCGGCAGACCACCCCGTAGCTGTCCTCGGCAGCGTAGTACCAGCGGGAAAAAGACGGCCCCCCGTCCTCTTTCCAATCGGACATTTCCTCGTTCATGGCGTGGGACCCGGTCAGGTGGACCCGGCCGTCTGCGAGCACCACCTTCAGGTTGGTTACCTCTACTTCGGAATACCGGGCCATGCTCTTGACCACGTCGCGGTTGACCAGGCTCTCCAAGACCGAGCTGGAGCCTCCGGCTACGGGAGCGACAGCCTTCAGGCCCATCGGCTTCAGGACCTTCCGGAGCTGGTCGAAGGTAACCCCTCTCTGCACGTGCGCCATCAGGTTCAGGGAATCCACCCTCTCGATCTGGTTCATTCTCCGGAAATCGATGGCCACCCCTTCCGCTTGCGCAACTGATTCCGGGAAATATGGAAAATATTTGGTGTAGACAGAAACCCGGTTTTCCTTCGCCCACGGCAAAAGTTTCTGAATTTCTTCCGCCTGGCCGGGCTGGACCGCCTGCAGCCGGGGTGAATCGACCGGGCGGGCGAAAAGGCCGCTGATTTCGTCGGGACGGGAAATGACCCCGTCTTTTCCCATGATTTCCTGAAGTGCCTTGGTATCAATACCCATTTAGCCCCCCCTTTTCCTGCTCTGGAAAAATAATCCGAAAAGCAACCTTATTAATGATGCCCGGATGATATTGTTCTCCAATTTTATTTTTCAAAAACGGCATGCGCGTCGGGCTTGTCCATCCCCCTCCAATTGATCTGTTGTATGAATAAGGGCATTATATGATCGGTTTTGAATTAAAGCAACTACTTGTTGCGATATGCAAATGACGGGCCTTTTCTCCCGCCTTCAGTTTTTACAGGCTCATCTTCCCCAGCTCCTTGTTCGTCAGCGCGTAGTAATTGCAGTTGGCCCGGCAGACCTCGACTTCGTTTTCGTCCACCGCGGTGACATCGATGATCCAGTTGCCCCGGCCCCGCTCGTCCACCGGCTTGATCTTGGCCTCGGCCTCCTCCTTCGAAATGGTGAGGTGGCAATAGGTCTTGGTCATCGAGGGCTTCACGTAGCGGATGGAAATTCCCTTGGTGATCAGGGTGTAGACTCCTGCGGGATAGGTAGCGGAGAAAAGGACTCCCCCGGCCACCTCGATCAGGGTAAAGAGCGACCCGGCGTACATGATCCCGACATGGTTGGTGTTGGGTCCCATCGGCATCGAGACGGTGATCTCCCGCTCCTTAAGTTTTTCCACTGCGAAACCCGAGGATCGGACAACGGGAATCATCATCTGATCGAATTGCTCAATCAGCCATTGATACTTTTCATCCACTTCCGCCATCTTTATTTCCTCCTTCCCTTAAACTGATCATCAAATGATCCGGCCCGAGACTATAGGAGGGTCCCGCTCTTTCTTATAGCCCCATCATCTTGGAGATGATTACTTTCATGATCTCGGTAGTGCCGGCCGCGATGGTCTGGACCCGGGCGTCCAGGTAATCATGGGCGATCGAGTATTCCATCATGTAGCCGTAGCCGCCGTGGAGCTGGACGCACTGGTAGCAAACCCGGTTCAGCATCTCGCTGTTGTACCACTTGGCCATGGAGACGGCCTTGGTGATATCCTCTCCGTCGAGGAACCGGTCGATCAGCTTGTAGGTGAAGGTCTTGGCCATCTCGACCTCGGTGGCCATCTCCACGATCTTGAAGGCGTTGTGCTGGAACTTGCAGATCGGGCGCCCGAAAGCCTCGCGGGTCTTGGTGTACTCGATGGTGGTGGCGAGGGCCCTTTCCGACGCCAGAACGGACCCGATGGCGCTGACCAGGCGTTCCTGCTGGAGGTTATGCATCAGGGTCATGAAACCGGATCCCTCCTCCCCGAGCAGGTTCCCGACCGGGACCTGGCAGTCCTCGAAGGAGAGCTCGGCGGTGTCCGCCGCCCGGATCCCCATCTTTTCGAGCTTCCGGCCCTTGGTGAAACCAGGGGTGCCGGCTTCGATCAGGATCAGGGAGATACCGGTATAGGGGGGATCGGCTTTGGGGTTGGTCTTGACCGCCACAATGGCCAGGTCGCAGTGGTAGCCGTTGGAGATGAAGGTTTTCTGGCCGTTTACGACATAGTGGTCGCCTTTCCGGATGGCGGTGGTCCGGATGGACTGGAGGTCGCTCCCGGCCCCGGGCTCGGTCATGGCGATGGCACAGATCAGATCGCCCGCGCAGGCGCGCGGCATATATTTCTTCTTCTGCTCCTCGCTCCCGGAGTGCAGAAGGTAGGGGAGGGCCACGTCGTTATTAATCCCGATATTGAGGCTCAGGTCCGAGGAGGTGCCGGTCATTTCCTCGAGGAGAATCACGGAATAGCTGAAATCCAGCCCGGAGCCGCCGTATTCGGGAGGGGCCCAGTAGCCGATGAAGCCCTGCGCCCCCATCTTCTTCCAGATCTCGCGGGGGACGTCGCCCTTTTCCTTCCATTCCATGGCGTGGGGGGTGACCTCTTTCTCAAAAAATTTCCTCAGGGAAGTCCGGAAAATCTCATGCTCTTCGGTGTACTTGAGCGGCATATCTCATCACTCCTTTCTTTTAGATCTCTGATGATACCGGCGAACCAGATTCAGCACTTTCATGGCCCGGTCCACGCTTTCAAAAACCGCGAACCCGGCCTTCACGAACAATTGCTCGGCTCGAAGCCGAAGTTCTTCGCCAATCACCGACGGCAGCACCACCACCAGCGGCTTTTTTACCTCTTTAATCGCCCCCAGAAAGGCGTTCATGGAGTTATCCGTTATCCCCGGCATGAAGCTTTCGATGTAGGCCAAAAACTCGATGCTGATCACCAGGAAAATCAGGTCGGTCTCGGGGTCCTCATCCAGGGCCCGGAAGACATCAGGGTAAATCGGGAACATCATGAAAGCGGCGGCCATGTCGATCGGGTTTTTCACGCTGGTCCCGGGAATGTCGAAGGACCGCTTCAGCTTCTGGCAGGTTTCCGCGGCCAGCTCGGGTACTTCGAAGCCCCAGAATCCCGCCCGGTCGGTGAAGTTGACCGAAAGCCCCCCGCTGATGGTGATAATGACCATTTTCCGGCCGGTGAATTTCGGCAGGCGCCGGAGTACCAGGGCCGCCCCGACCAGCTCGTCCACGGTGTCGACCTGGATGGCTCCGGCCTGGCGGAAAACCGACTCCCAGGTAGCCCGGGAGCCTCCCAGCGCCCCGGTGTGCGAGGCCGCCGCCCTGACCCCGGTCTCGGTCAGCCCCCCCTTCAGCACCACGAGCGGCTTTCTCGCTCCGGCCCGGATCAGAGCCCGGCCCAGCGACCGGCCGTCGCGGGTTCCCTCCAGGTAAGCGAGGATTACCTTGGTTTCGGGATCTTCGGCGAAATAATCAAGGAGCTCCGGGCCGCCCAGATCCACTTCATTCCCGAAGCTCACCACCTTGTTATATTTCAGCCCGAAACGGTTGCCCAGGAAGACGGCCCCAAAAGCCATCCCGCCGCTCTGGGAAAGGTAGCTGATCTCTCCCGGCCCTTCTACCGGCGGAAGATCCGGGCGGAAGCTCATGCCGTTGTGCGGATAATAAATGCCCATGCAGTTAGGCCCGATCATCCTGATCCCGCTTTCCCGGGCCTTGGCCCGGATCAACCGCTCCTTCTCCATCCCTTCGGGGTCACCGCTCTCGGAAAAACCGGAGGTAAAGATCACTACCGAGTTGACCTTTTTCCGGACGCAATCGGAAAGCACCTCCAGGAGATAAGCCGCCGGGACCGCGATGACCGCGTGGTCCACCGGTCCGGGAACATGATTGACGTTTTTAAAGGTAGGAAAATCCGGGACCTGATCGCCGTTGGGAGCAATCGCATAAAGCGGCCCGGCAAAGTTCAGAACCGCGTGAGCTTTCAGAAACACCACGGCGGCATTGCCCGGGCGATTGCTGGCCCCGATGATCGCGATAGAACGAGGGTGAAAAATCTGATCCAGCTTTTTGTAATCGGAATTCATTCATTTCCCCCATCCTTTCCAGGAACTCAGGGTTCAAGCTCTGAAATCGGTTCGTTTTTTCTTCTGACGTTTATCCGGTAATTGGCCATCGGAAGTTCCCAAGAGGACCAGGTCGACCAGGCGCTCGATGAAGGCATCGGGCAGGGGCGCCTGCTCGATGAAAATGCGGTGAATGATTGCGCCGGAAATTGTGTGGGTGATGAGCTTGAAGTCGGTGCCGGGGGGCAATTCGCCCCGATGGATAGCGCGTTTGATGATTACGCGAGGGAATTCGGTCTCCACTTGTTGGAGTAACGACGTGGCGAGTTCGCGGACCTCGGGGTTCGTGCCCTCGGCCAGGACCGTGCGCACCACCCCCATGCCTCGGGGGGACTCCATGAAGTTCGCAACTAGGCGCGCCAGTTCAGCGAGATCCGCGCGCAGGTTCCCGGTGTTCGGCATCACCAGCCTATATTCCACCGAGAAGCTGATCGCCGCACGGACCAGGTCGCTTTTGGCCGGCCAGCGCCGGTAGATGCTGGTCTTGTTAACGCCGGCGAGCGCTGCGACCGCGGAGACGCTCAGACGCTCGAAGCCGACCTGGCCCAACTGCTCCAGCGTGGCCTTAAAGACTTTGCGAACGACAGGCATGCCGCGCTTCCTGGGTTTGTCCGTCCCTTTTCGATTAATCTGCCGCATGGATGGGGGTATTATATGATCGGTTTTAAATTAAAGCAACTACTTGTTGCGATAAGTGATTGTGGGGTCTCTTCCCGGCGAAATTCTGTTTAATCCCGAAATCCGGGCATGAGAGATTCAGATTGGTATTTAATGGATTAATTAATATAAGGAAGAACTGGAGGCGGCACTTTCTTAGTTTGTTCGGTTTGTTTTTATGCTTTTTGCCTTTTGTTTTCTGCCTACTGCCTACTGCCTACCCTCCGGGCCGTAGGCCCTCCAGGCCGGAGGCTGCTTACTATTTTTCTGCCGACCCCTTCACCGGAAGATCATGTCCCCCGATAAAAAGGATAATCAGAGAATTCAAGATTCAGTCTGACCGGTAGGGGAGGGTGCTGGTTATTTTGAATGGTATTTTAAAAAATCGAGGCACCTACGGCTTCTTAGCGGTGACCGTGATCGGGACCGGCGGGCTGGCGACGGCCCCCGCCCAGGCTGGGGCCCCCGCCAGCGGACTGCCCTCGGGCAGGCGGGTGTTGGGACCGACGCCGTAACGAAGCGTGAGGTCATAGGGGCCTTCGGGCAGGCGCCACAAGGCGCCACCCCGCGCGATATTGAAGCTCACGACCGCGCGCACAGGTTTCCCGCGGCGGATCAGCTGGGCGTCGGGGTAGATGTCCTTCGGTGGCCCCGGGAGCGGCACGTAGTCGGGCTGCTGGGGCCCGCGTGATGCGAAGTTCACGCCGAGCGCGCGGGGGAGCACGGCCAACTCCCCCTGGCCGTCGTAGGTGAACACCGCCGTGATCGGGAAGTCCTCGCCGGGAGCGATGACCGGCGGCACCTCGGCGCGGAGCGTGAGGCCGTTGGAAGCGAGCGGCAGCGGCGGGAAGCGCGGGTCAGCTGCCTGACCCGCCGGGGCCCCGGTCCCGATGGCGGGAGCGGCGGAGGCCAGCCCCATGCCGGCGCGGGGCCCGCCACGGTCCCGGCAACCGGCGAAAAGAAAGAAAACCAAAATAATCGCGCCAATAGACATCATCAGCTGATAACTTGTTCGTGATCTGATCATCTGTTGACTCCTAAATTTAGGGCTATAAATTTCCTGTATTTTATAACTTTGGGCGCAGGGGTCAATAAAAACGGCTGATTAAACCAGCTCCCCAAAATCCGGGCATAATAAATTCAGGGGGTACGCTGATTGTTGGAATTATGACAATCCTTGGAATACAAAGATGCACATGATATACTTGTCATACAAAGGAGGATTTTATGACTGCCGCGGTTTCAATCAGGCTTCCCAAGGAACTTTCAGAGGCGCTCGATGCCCTGGCGGTTTCTCTGGACCGTCCCAAAACCTATTTAATTAAGAAGGCCCTGGAAACGTACCTGGCCGAGTATGCCGATTACCAGATTGCGCTGGACCGCTTGCGGGACAAGGATGACGCTGTAATTTCCAGCGCGGAACTGAAAAAGTCCCTTGGCCTTTAAAATCACCAGCAAGGCCACAGAACTTAACCCTTGACATTTAATTAAGGTTAGCATGATAATATATTAGGTAGTTTATATTTATATAATAAGGTATTAACCTTAGTATATGTTTATGCAAATGAAGAAACTAATAATTATTTATAAAGAATAATAAATTTAAGTTATTGCCTATACGTTTTCTGTTTATTTTATTTTTTTGCAGAATCAAAAAGAAAATTGATTACTAAAATCACTTACAAGACTACGGTCATTAAAGATCTGAAGCGCATCGATAAACAGGAGGCGCGAAGGGTTATTAACAAAATGGAGAAGGTGCTTTCGGAAAATCCTGATGCCGGGACAGCCCTGACGGGAGAATTCCAGGGGCTTTTTCGATACCGGGCAGGGGATTACCGGGCGATATATTCAAAAAGGCCCGGCCAGGTCCTGGTATTAAGGATCGCCCATCGCAAAGAAGTTTATCGTTCTGTCCCGCCGTCTTAAATCATTACCCGTCTTGGCCAAGGCTCCCTCCTACGCCGAGGCTATATCGGAAAGGTCGGAGGACAGGTAGGGCAGAGGGCAAAAGCGTCCATTGAGTCTGTTGAGTCCATAGTGTCAAAACAAAAACAGTCTATTGTGGAGAGAGCCTACCGGGGGCCGGGAGCCGGTCCGAGGAAGTTATCGGAATTCTCGCGGACATGACGGGCGACCGTCTCGAACCTGGAATCAACATTTTTGTCCGGCAGGTTCCGGCCACACGGTTCGTTCACCTTCAGGCGCTCGGCTTTCGTCACCAGGATGCTCCAGGTAGCGTATTTTTTGCTTCCATCCCGCTCGATTACTACCGAGAGATCATAGGAAAAATCCCGCGTATAGAGGTTTTCGTAGGTGATCCTCACGCTCGAGTTGAACTTCAGGAATTCGAAAATAACCTGGTCTAAGCCATCGTAATAGTCGTAGTTTATGGTTACCTGGTTGAGGGTGTAATCGTATTCATCCGCCAGAAAACCAAAATGCTTCCGGCAGGCCTGGAAATCTTCCCGGGAATAAATCTTGGAGAGGTTGTCGCGATCATATTTCTCCAGCATGCCGGATACCCTCAATCTGGTAATGGCCCTCTCCGCCGGGGAACGCCTATTTTCCCCGGGATGGGGCCCGCCCCTTCTGCCCGGATCTTTTTAATTAAGTGGAAGGCGGCATCCCCCAGCCTTCGCCAACCTGTCCGACATAGCTTTAGCGAAGTCGGAGGCTATGGCGGGCAGATCCTCCTATGTTAAAACTTCGGAGGATAAACGCCACCCCCCTTCGCCAATCCTCCTACGCTAAAGCTACGGAGGACAGGGGCTACGGAGGGCAGGCCCCCCTTCGCCGGAAGATCATATCCCCCCTGTTTTCCCCCTCCCTTGGCGTGTCCCGTCAAAGGCGGGAAGGGGAGGGGGGAGGGGGAGGGTGATTAAAAAATTGATAATCCGGGACTTCAGGCTCCGGTCTGACAGGGAAGAGTAAGGGGCGGTTATTCTGGCTGGGATAAAAATCGAGGCCCTAACTGCGTGCCTCTTTTTTTAGGCAAGACTAAAATAGCAGTTTAAAAATCTGGTAGGTAACCCATCCGATTAAAAAGCAGGCCGGGAAAGTAAATATCCAGGCGGTAACGATCTGCTTCCCTACGCCCCAGCGGACCGCGGAGAGTTTCCTGGTGGAGCCTACGCCCATGATCGAGGTGCTGATTGTGTGTGTGGTGGAAAGGGGAATGCCCAGCCGGGAGGCGAGCTCTATCGTTAATGCTGCCCCGGTCTCGGCGCCGAATCCTTGTACTGGTTCCAACTTGGTCATTCTCATTCCCATGGTCTTGATTATCCTCCAGCCCCCTGAAGCGGTTCCCAACGCCATCACCAACGCACAAATGATGATTACCCAGATAGGAATTTTGAAAACAGGCAGGACCCCACCCAGGACCAAGGCAAGTGTGAAAGCCCCCATGAATTTCTGGCCGTCGTTGGAACCGTGTGCAAAAGCCATGAAGGCGGCGGAAAGGATCTGCAGGCGGCTGAAAATCTTCCTGATTATTCCTGGGCGAACTTTAAAAAGGGTTCGGTAGATCAAAACCATTACGGAAAAACCGCCCATAAACCCGAGGAAAGTGGAGAGGCCGAGCCCGGTCAGGATCTTGCGCCAGCCCTCGAAAAGCAGAGCCGAGGATCCTGCCGTGGCCAAGCCTGCCCCGGTCAACGCGGAAACCAAAGCATGGCTGGTGCTCGAGGGCAAACCGTAATACCAGGTAAAAATGCCCCAGGAGATTACCGACACCATCGCCGCCGCTACGGTGGTTATATTGATAACCTCCGGGCGGACGAACCCTTTCCCGATAGTCATGGCCACCGCGGTCCCGGACATGGTCCCCACGAAGTTCAGCACCGCAGCCATAGCCAGGGCCTGTGCAGGAGAAAGAACTCGAGTGGAAACCACCGTGGCGATGGCGTTGGAGGCGTCATGCCAGCCGTTGACGAACTCGGCGGCAAGAATGAGAAGAAGAACCGGAATGAGGGGGATAATCGCGTCAGTGATCATATGAAGTGCAGGTTAGGTTTCCTCGGTTTTTCCGTTTATCCATTCTGAGAAAATTTTAGATTCGGTTTGTTAAGGGATTATGAGGGGAAAGTTAAATGATTATTAGGAGAAAGTTAAGAAATGATTAAAAAGAAGGGATATCTGAAAAGAAATTTGAAAGAGAGGTGCGGAGGTCAAATAAAAACATTCCCCAGTAAAGAGGCGGGCGGCAAAGCTAAGGACCGTCAGGCGTTATAAACACGTAAGGAGTAAGGGGTTAACTCCTCACGCCTTACGCCTCAAGTCTTACGGCTTTTGGTTGCCTACTGCCTACTGCCTACTGCTTACCCTCCGGGCCGTAGGCCCTCCAGGCCGGAGGCTGCTTACTATTTTTCTGCCGCCCCATTCACCGGAAGATCATATCCCTCAATAAAAAGGATAATCCGGGATTTTAAGATTCGGTCTGACCGGTAGGGGAGGGGAGGATAACGGTTATTCTGAATGGGGTAAAAATCGAGGCCCTAATCACGGGCCTCTATTTCTGGATTTACTTTTTTACCTCAGTATCACGCGCGCGCCGGTCAGCCGAACTGCACGGACCTTTTCGTAAACGCCCCTTCCAGCCACCAGCCCGTGATCGGAAAGGTGGTCTCCGGTCGCTCTTCGGCCACCGCCCCGGCCGCCACCAGGACCGGGGCGTAATGCTCCCAGGTGGGAAGCGCCATTCGGGCCGCCGGAGCGCGCACCTGGAAATCCTGAAGCGTCTCGAAATCAAGACGCGCGAGCGCGTCGGCGGCCCAGGCATCGAAGGCTCGCGCCCATTCCGGAATCCCGGGACGAAAGGCGTACTGCATGTTATGCGTGAGAAACCCGCTTCCGAAGATCAACACCCCTTCCTCGCGGAGGGGAGCGAGAGCCTGCCCGAGCTTAAAGAGTTCTCGGGCGTCGAGACCGGGCATCGAGAGCTGAAGCACCGGGATATCGGCCCCGGGGTACATGGCCACCAACGGCACATAGGCGCCGTGGTCAAGGCCGCGTTCCGGAGCTTCGGCCACGGCGAAGTTCCTCTTTTGGAGGAGCTCGCGGACTCGGGAGGCGAGCCCGGGAGCGCCGGGAGACGGGTACTGGGTTCGGTAGTATTTCTCGGGAAAACCGAAAAAGTCATAGACGAGTGGCACCTTATTCGTGGCGCCCAGCGTCGCCGGCCGCTCCACCCAGTGAGCCGAGACCATGAGGATGCTCACCGGCCGAGGCAGGGCCTTCGCCCATGCGGCGAACTCGGCCTTCCAGACCTCGTCGTCGAGAAGAACCGGCGCCCCGTGGGCGGCGAAGATGACCGGCATCCGCCCGCTCGATTTAATCCGCCGGCCTTCCTTTTTCCCGGCCGGTTCCGCCCTTTTTGATCTGGTGGATTTTCCCCCAACCACGTCCATTCTTACTTGCCGAGCCCGATCTGCTTGTAGAAGTCTTGGTTGTCCCAGAACAGGTACTCCTCATCCATCACGCCGTCTTTGTTCCAGTGGCCGATGGTCGCCATCCTGATTTTGTAGGCCTTGCCGGTCGGTGGAATGGTTTTGCCCTCTCCGATGGGCATGGGCTTGGTAAAGGTCCCTTCCATGAAGCCGATGACCGCCGTCCAGTCCTTCTGCCCGATCTTGACCGGATGTTCCTTGATCCGCGTGTCCGGCGCCCAGACGAACAGCGCCTTCAGGTCCTCAATGTGCTTCTCGATGCCCTTGGTCGAGTGCCCGTCGGGCCAGAAGACGGTGATGTCGTTCGAATGGCTGCGGTGGAGATCTACCCACTGCTGGCCGGTGAACACGCGGAAATCGAGGTCGTCGAAGATCGTGAGGTGGCTGGCGACCAGCTTCGCCTCCGTCTTGAGCTGCTCCGCCTCTTTATCACTTGCACAGCCGGCAATGACGAGGCCAAGCGCCAGAGTGGAAAGAAAAATGTAGATGCTTCTGCGATTTGTTCGCATGTTAATCCTCCTTGTGGTTGAGAATAGTTAATGACTTGGCTATTTAGCCTCAAGTAACTGAAAGTTAGAAGTTTAATTTTAGCACGTTTTGTTATCTTATCTAAGTGATTCTGCTCTTGAGGAACGTTCGGAAACTAAAGAGCTTATTTAATAATGCTGGTTGAAAAAATTGAAGTTACGCCGCAGGCTTTTTCAGATTGGATATGAGGCGGCACCCCCGCCTTACGCCTCACGGGTTTGCCTCTTGTCTCTTGCCTATGACCTACGACCTATCACCTATCACCTTATTTTTCTGCTTACTGCTTACCCTCCGGGCCCGCTTCCAGCCCGTAGGGCTTACAGGCCGGAGGGTAGGCCCTCCAGGCCGGAGGCTGCTTACTATTTTTCTGCCGCCCCCTTCACCGGAAGATCCTATCCCCCAATAAAACGGATAATCCGGGACTTCAGGCTCCAGTCTGATCGGTAGGACAGAGCCGGAATCCAGAAAATACTGAAATAATAAAAGAGGCCCTGATTACAGGCCTCTTTTATTACCACGGATCAGTCTCTGGAAAAGGTTAAAAGTCCTCGAGGATCTTGCCCAGATCGGTCCGGCGGATGCCGGCATAGATGAAGTCCAGGAAACGGGAGTTGAATTCCTTTTGCAGCATGGCCCTCTGCAGGAGCGGCATCCGCAGGAATGTCTTGAGCATGATCCTTCCGGTCCGATGGGTGAATTTCGTGGGGTCGTAAAACGCCAGGTCGGCCAGTTTGCCCCTTTCCATCGCCATTAAGAGCAGACGGTGGAAAATGGTTTCCGGAGTAATGTGGCGCTCCTTACGGGGTTCGAGTTCCAGCGCTTCCTTCCGGCAGGACCGGACGCATACCCCGCAACCGATGCAGACGGAACCGTCCACCTCCGCCTGCAGGCCGGCTTCGGGTTCCCAGATCTTCTCCAGTTTAATCGCCCCCACCGGGCAGGCCCGGGCGCAGCGACCGCAGCCGATGCATTTCTCCGCTTCGACCCGCGCCAGGAAATTGGAGGAAACCACCGTCGGGAACTCCTCGAAGCTCCGGAAGCCCCGCATGATCTGGCAGGAGCAGGAACAGCAGTGGCAGATGAAGGTAGGGCGCTGCCGGACATTGTCGATCACGTGCACCATCCCGAGTTCCCCGGTCCGGGCCAGGATGTCCAGCGCTTCCTCCTTTTCGATTTTGCGGCCCAGGTCATGGCGGATCAGGAATTCCGCCGTGGTGTTGATGCAGGTGCAGGTCTCCAGGGGATGAGCGCATTCATCCTCGGTCAGTTTCTTCTCGCTGCGGCAGTAGCAGCGGGCCACCGAGATCGTCCGGGCTTCCCGGAAAATGTCCTCTGCCTTTTCGTAGGAGGCGACCTGGTGATGGTATTTTTCCGCGATGGCTTCCTGGTGCGGAAGCACCCGGCCAAACTGGGTTTTCCCCCCGAACATAGCCCGAAGAAATCCCTGGTCATTCATTCCCTGCGAGAGAAGCTTCGCCAGCTCCTTCTGGGAGATGTCATCCCTGTCCCTCATAAACGACATTTCGAGCAGCCCCGGGATTGTGGGGGACAGGAGATAATAATTCTTGCCGTTTCTTTCGAGATCCAGGACCAGGCCGCGGCTGGCCATTTTCTCCAGCATGTTCTGAAGTTTTCTCGACGGAATTCCGGTGCTCCGGGCGAGGGTGTCCAGGTCGGTGAGTTGGGTGGGCATCTTGGTCGCCAGCTCGGCTTCTTCCCGGCTGAAAAGCATGCTGAGCATCTCCCGGAAAAACGGCGCCGATGG
>JAQTNV010000033.1 GCA_028713675.1 bacterium | reverse complement strand
TGGCGGAGAGGGTGGGATTCGAACCCACGGTCCCTTGCGGGACACCCGATTTCGAGTCGGGCCCGTTACGGCCACTTCGGTACCTCTCCGGAAAAATGGTGCGCCCAAGAGGATTTGAACCTCCGGCCTACGGATCCGCAGTCCGTCGCTCTATCCGGGCTGAGCTATGGGCGCTCTCAATAAAATCAATTACTTAAGACAATTGATTTTTCTTTAAGTATATCAACTCTGCCTAAATTCTGCCTATCCCGACCCGCTTTAAAAAATTAATTCCCCATGAGCATTGGTTAATTTAAAGGTTCTGGTTTCTTCCGTCAAGAAATTGCTCAGTCGTTCCTTCGAGAGGGTTTTATTTAACCCTCAAGGATGATAATATTTATCAATCGATCTGGGAGATTATTAGCAATTCAAGCCTTATTGCCAAACCCGCCGGGGAACGAGACCGAGCGTGAATGGGAGGTTAATAAAGATGCGCAAAGAAGCTGAAGAAAACAAATTACCTTTGATAGTCGGCGAAATTATCCGCCGAATGAACGATGACGAACGTCTGGAACTATCCCGGCACATAAGTTGGGGAGAGCTGGAAGAGTGGAAGGCCACCGCGGAAATTTTAGCCGACAAGGAATTTACCCAAAGTATTCGGAAAGGGTTAAAGGATGAAAAAGACGGGAGAATCCGGTCGGCGGCGGGAATCCTCCGCCGGTAGAGAATCGTTTAATCTCGAGTGGGTTACCTCTGCCGAGAAATATTATTTCCACCTTTCCGAAAAAGACCAGACCAGAATCCAAAAAGCCTTTAAGGATGTCCTGCAAAACCCGTTTTGGGGAAAGCATACCAAACGGCTTCATGGTGAGTTTGAAGGCTTGTTCAGATACCGGATGGGTTCTCTGCGGTTTATTTATCGAATTATCCCTGATGTAAAGGTAGTCAGAATAATCGCCTTCGGCCCCAGGGGGAATATTTATAAATAAGACGCCCCCTCAAAGATCCTGTATTCTAGAGCCGCCCATGAAATCTCGATTATTGCTTGGCGTTGTCGCCTTAGTTTTGCCTTTAGCCTTTTATTGCACCGATCTCCATGCCGGCGGATATCCAGGCTTGCTGAAAAATGGCCTTATTGATGAAGTTGATTCTGGGGATATCCAAGTTAAGGATAAACAGGACAATCAAATTAATGAAAAGGACAAGGTTATTAACAAAACCGGTAAGTTTTCGGTTGGGGTGGAAGGGGGTTATTCACGTCTTTTTTGTTATAGATGTTACCTGAGGCGAGACACCGCTGTCTTTGGAGTCAACGGAGGTTATTGGATTAACAATCGAGTCCTGGTCGGCTTGGATTTTCTTTATCATATCCCTTATAAAAACACTGACCAAGACGGGGGTCCGGATGTTGGCCTAATTTCCATTGTTCCGGAAGTTAAGGTTCGCATTTTAAAAGGAATTATCAAACCAACATTGGGGTTTGGGTTTGGAGCGGTTATCTCGTATTACCCGGAGAATTCCTATGATTATGGGAACGACGTAACTTACCTATTAAATTTTAGCGGGGGAGTCGATTTGTCTATTAAAGAATTTTTTTCTGCTGGCACAAATTTAACCTACAATATCGTTGATTGGAGTAGTGAAGATGGATTCCTGACATTGAAACTCGGAATTAATTTCCTCTTTTAATCTGCCATTAGCTTTTCTTAACAAAAAAATGGCCCGGATATTAACTTCGGGCCATTTGTATTGCCAGGGTTGGGACGGAATTATTCTTTTACCGCCGGCACACACCGCTCGCAGAGCGTGGGGTGGGCCGTGTCGGACCCGACCTTTTCGCTCACGTTCCAGCAGCGCTCGCATTTCTGGCCGGGGGCTTTCTGCACCCGGACCCGGAGCCCCTTCAGGTCGGGGCTTTCAAAGCCCTCTCCCGGGGCCACTTCCCCGATCTCCGCGGCCGAGGTAATGAAGAGGTAGCGGAGTAAAGGCTGGTATCTGGCCAGCGTATCTTTAAGCTCGGCCGGGGGCTGCAGGGTCACCAGGGCCTCGAGGGAGTTCCCGATCCTTTTTTCCTTCCGCTCTTTTTCCAGGGCCTTCAGGACCTCGCCGCGGACGGCGATGAGCTTTTCCCAGGTTTCAGCCAGCTCCGGCTTCTCCCATTCCGGCTTCGGCTCGGCGAAGAGGGCAAGATGGACGGAAGGCTCGCGCCCGGCGGCGGGGGGAAGCATCAGCCAGGCCTCTTCGGCGGTAAAGGAGAGGATCGGCGCGGCCAGGCGGAGCAGGTGGTCGAGGACCAGGTAAAGGATGGTCTGGGCGGCGCGGCGCTCCCGGGAATCGGATTTGAAGGTGTAAAGCCGGTCCTTCAGGATGTCGAGATAAAAGGAGCTGAGATCCACCACGCAGAAATTATGAAGGGCGTGGAGGACCGGATAGTAGTTGAAATCACGGTAGGCCTCGCGGGAGCGCTTTTCCAGGTCGGAGAGGCGGTGGAGGAGAAAACGGTCGATCTCTTCCAGGTCGGGGTAGGGAACGGAGTCTTTTTCCGGGTTGAAATCGTAAAGATTGCTCAGGAGGAAGCGGAAGGTGTTCCGGATCTTCCGGTAGGACTCGGCCAGGCGCTCCAGGATCTCGGGGGAGATCCGGATATCGTCCCGGTAATCCTCGCTCGCCACCCAGAGCCGGATGATCTCGGCGCCGTACTTGTCGATGATTTCCGAGGGAAAGATGACGTTGCCCAGGTGCTTGGACATCTTCCGGCCGTCGCCGTCCACGGTGAAGCCGTGGGTCAGGACCGAAAGGTAGGGCGCGCGGCCGCGGGTGCCGACCGAGACCAGGAGGCTCGAGTGGAACCAGCCCCGGTGCTGGTCGCTTCCCTCCAGGTAGAGTTCCGCCGGGGAGGAGAGCTCGGGGCGCTTCTCGCAGACGGCGGCGAAGCTTGACCCCGAATCGAACCAGACGTCCAGGATGTCTTTCTCTTTTTCAAACTGGTCCCCGCCGCATTTCGCGCACTTGGTGCCCGGGGGTAAAAGTTCGGAAACGGGAAGCTCGAACCAGGCGTCCGCGCCCTTGGTCTCGTAGATGCCGGCCGCGCGCTCGATCAGCGCCGGGTCCAGGCGCACCTCGCCGCAGGAGCGGCAGTAGATGGCCGGGATGGGGATTCCCCAGAGTCTTTGCCGGGAAATGCACCAGTCGGGGCGGTTTTCAATCATCCCCAGAATCCGGTCCTCGCCCCAGGCCGGGATCCAGCGGGTTTTCTTGATCTCCGCGAGGGCTTTCTTCCGCAGGTCACACTTCTCCATTCCGATGAACCACTGGGGAGTGGCCCGGAAAACGATCGGCTTGCCGCAGCGCCAGCAGTGGGGATAGGAATGGGAAATGGGCCGGCTTTTCAGCAGGGCGCCGGACTTTTGCAGTTCGGCGATCACCTGGGCGTCGGCGTTGAACACCATTTCCCCGACCAGGTATCCGGCCGCCTTGGTGAAGCGGCCCTGGTCATCCACCGGGGAAAAGGTTTCCAGCCCGTATTTGAGACCCACCTCGTAGTCCTCCTGCCCGTGCCCGGGGGCGGTGTGGACGCAGCCGGTCCCGGCCTCGAGGGTGACATGCTCGCCCAGGATGATCAGGGAGTCGCGGTTCAAAAAAGGATGGCGGCAGGTTTTCTTTTCCAGGTCGCGGGGGGAAACCTTTCCCAGGACCTTGTAGCCTTCGATTTCCATCTCGGCCATGCCCCGGAGGACCAGGCCCTCGGCCATGATCAGGACTTCGCCGTTCGGGATCTCGACCGCCGCGTAATCGAGATCCGGGTGGAGGCAGACCGCCAGGTTGGCGACCAGCGTCCAGGGGGTGGTGGTCCAGATCGCGACGTATACTTTCTTGCCTTTGACCGCGGGGGGCAGGCCGGGGGTGTCATCGGCGATCGCGAACTTCACGAATATGGAAGGGGAGGTCAGGTCGGCGTATTCCACCTCGGCTTCGGCCAAAGCGGTCTGGCAGGAGGCGCACCAGTAAACCGGTTTCAGTCCCCGGAAAACCATTCCCCGTTCCACCATCTTTCCGAATTCCCGGGTGATGGTGGCCTCGTAATCGTAGTCCATCGTGATGTAGGGCTTTTCCCAGATCCCCAGGCCGCCCAGGCGCTTAAATTCCTCGCGCTGGATGTTGAGAAACTTATTGGCGTATTCCCGGCAGTATTTCCGGAACTCCAGCTTTCCGATACTATCCTTGCGGGCCCCGAGCTCTTCTTCAGCCTTGAGCTCGATCGGGAGGCCGTGGCAGTCCCAACCGGGGATGTAGGGGGAATAGTTTCCCAGCATGAAGTGGGATTTGACCACCAGGTCTTTCAGAATCTTATTGAACGCGGTCCCGATGTGGATGTGGCCGTTGGCGTAAGGGGGACCGTCGTGGAGGATGAAGCGCGGGCGGCCCTTGGACTTTTCCAGGATCTGCGCGTAGAGCTTCTCCTTCTCCCAGCGGGCGAGCATCTCCGGCTCCCGCTTGGGCAGGTCGGCCTTCATCGGAAATTCCGTTTTGGGCAGATTTAACGTTGCTCGGTAACGATCTTCTTTTTTCTCTTTCGCCACAGAATCATTCCTTATGGTTAGATAATTATTTCGTAGGGGAGCCGCTCCGCCGGCTCCCGCGGGCGGCAGCTGAGTGCCGCCCCTACATGAAAACCCCCTTTTTAATCATCCTCTCCCATTTTAAGGAGGGCGACCTGCCCGCCGTAGCCTTGGCGGAGGCGGGGGGTGAGGGGTTCATTCTTCGCTTGAGATTTTTATTTCCCCTGCTCGGAAAGTCAAGCCGTAGAAGGCAAAGGACATAGCGCATAGCGCATAGGGCAGAGAGCAACGAGTAACGAGCCATGAGTCGGTAGCCGCAACCTTCAGGTTGCGTAGTTCTTTATTTATTATCCCAGCTGGTTATTAATGAAAAATATCGTGGAATAAGGTAAAATGTATCGGTAAGAAACCGAGGGATTTATCCAATGAAATCAATCCTTAAACTTGATCATCACAACGAGGAAAAAGAGCTCGAATTCGAGCTCGATTATCAGGCTTCCCTCACCACCGCCGAGAGATTCAAGATGATGTTCGAGCGGTCCGACCTGATCAAGGAGATGCTTATCCGCCATGGACATCGAAAACCTATTGAAATTATTAAACGAACATAAAGTTCGTTTTGTCATTATCGGCGCCACCGCTTTTCCCGTACATGGTTTTTCCCGGGCTACCCTTGATGTTGATATCTTTATCGAACCGGCCAAGGAAAACGCGGCTCGAACGCTTAAAGCTTTAAAGGCATTTGGTTATGATGTTTCAGATTTAACCTCCGGGGAATTACTCTCCAAAAAGATTCTTATCCGTCAGTACCTTTTGGAAACCGATGTTCACCCGTTTGTTTCCGGGGTTTCCTTCTCGGAGATTTGGAAGAACAAAATCGAAGGGCAAATCGGTTCAACCACGGTTTATTTTGCCGGTCTTGAAGACTTGATAAAAATGAAAAAATCCGCCGCCCGCCCCAAGGACCTGGAAGATCTTAAAATTCTGGAAAAATTATTTAAGCGAAACAATAAAAAGTAAACTTTCCGGTAGTTTAAAAAATAAATGAAAAGATATTTATTGTTTATATTCCTTCTTCTGTTTTTCCTTTTTATTAATTCAGATATTGCTAGATGTGAAGAAGATCGTGGAATAATCAAAGTATCTTTCACCTCGGGAGTTTATTATTCTCCCGATAAAAAGTATTTTGCCGAAATAGGGACTACGGAAGGGGAGACGCATACGTTGATAGTAACAAATGTAAAAAATAAAAAGAAAATAAAATACGACGATGTAGATACAGAAGGAATAGTATGGGCTCCCGATTCTTCCAAGTTGATTTTTGCGGTCGCTGGTATTTATGGGGATAGACCGGGTATTTATTTATGGAGGATGAAGGACAATAAAATAATAAAGATAAATCCGCTAAGTAAATATGATGATGCGGGTCACATGTTTGAGCTATACGGGATCTCAAAAGATGGTACCATCATTTATTACTACCATTATTGGGATGTAATAACAGTTGATGAATTAAGAAAAAAAGAAAATTTTAAAAAAATTGATCTAAAAGAGATAAAGATTAATTGAATTTTCTAAGGGGGGAGAATTTTTTAAAAATGAAAAGTTCAGTAGCAATCGTCACAGGAGCGGCATACGGCATCGGGAAAGCCACAGCCATTGAATTTGCCAAAGCCGGCTACCGGCTGTTCCTGGTGGACTTGGATGAGAAAAACCTGAAAAAGCTTGTCGCAACCAAGTTGAAGGGTTTCCCGGCAACTTATTATTGCGGGGATGTGGGCAAATCGGGTGATGTAACAACCGGTCTGAAGAAATGTATAACTGAATACGGCCGGGTGGATGTCCTGGTGACCTGCGCCGGGGTCATGGAAAAGGCCGCGTTTAAAGACTTTCCAGAGGAAAAATGGGACAGGACGATGGGGGCGAATCTCAAGGGGGTTTTTCTCTGGGGCCAGGCGGTTTCCAGATGGATGATTGAGAATAAAAAACCGGGCCGGATCATAAACATGGCCTGCCAGAGGTCCGAACTGGCCACCTCCAACTTCGCGGCTTACATCGCCGCCAAAGGGGGCGTGAAGATGCTGACCAAGGCGATGGCGGTGGAGCTTGCCCCTTACGGGATCAATGTCAACGCGGTGGAGCCGGGCCGGACGCTGACTGAAGGGGCCGTTCATTTTTTCTCCGACCCGGAAAGAAGAAAGAAGCTCGAGAGCCTGATCCCGATGGGACGCCTGGCCAACCCGGAGGATATCGCCTCCGTCATCCTCTTCCTGGCTTCGGACCAGGCCCGCTACATGACCGGGGCGGTGATCCCGGCGGATGGGGGATATACCGCCTGTAAGGAATAAAAGACGTTGACGGTAGACCGTAGACCGGGAAAATATTTAAGAGCTTTCAGCCGTCAACGATCGTCATTCTTTACCTTACTCGTCAGCTCTTTTTCTTTTTTGGGGGGAAGGTTTCGCTCCCCTCACAATAGGTGCCATGCCGTTTGCACAGCAGGCTGACCCGTCCCTCGACTTCGCTCGGGACAACCGGGTCTAGCCAGTATCGATAGATACTTTGTCATCGAGTTTATCGCAACCCGGTCTCCTAAGAGTTCGTGTCGCGCCCCTCTGGGGTTCTCGTCCTGAGGACCCCATCGGGGTCGAAGGAAGAACCTTCCCCCCGGGCTTTCTGAAAACCCAATATACTCAACAGACTAAATAGACCCTAGGCCCCAATGAACCCAATAGACTTAATAAACGCCTTACGGGTTTTTGCTCTATGCCCTATGCTCTTTGCTCTATGCGACCAGACAGACTTGAATTTGAAGCCGGGCTTGGTAGAATTGCCCTCATGAAGATTCCGAAAATCAATCACATCGGGGTCGCCACCAAGAATATTGACGAGACCGTCAAACTCTACCGGGACGTGCTGAAGCTTAAGGTGGAGGCGGTGGAAGTGGTCCAGGAGCTCGGGCTCAAGATCGGCTTTGTCCGCGTGGGCGAGGTCGGGATCGAACTGCTCGAGCCGCTGTCGCCGGATTCCGCGGTAGGCAAGTTTATTGCCGAGCGCGGCGAGGGTGTTCAACACATCTGCTACGAGGTGGAGAACATCGAAGAGGCGATCGCGGATGCCAAGGCCGGGGGAGCTCGGATGATCGACGAGAAACCTCGCAAGGGCTATCACGGCAACCTGGTTGCTTTCATCCATCCCAAGTCCTGTTACGGGGTTCTGACCGAGCTCTGTCAGCCGGCGCACCACTAGGACCGGCCCGACCGGGACCTGAGGTTTAATCATTCCTGAGCGTTTTCCGGGCGTCAGGCCGGGAGAGTCGAAGGATTGACTTGGTTTGAAGGGGAAGCGGATACCCTCCGTTTGCCTTTTGTCGTTCGGAGTTTGTCTGAAGTTTTGCAGCTGGAAAAACAGGGGGAGAAGGAGGGGGATCCGCCCGACATTTTTATGAAATCATTTAAAAAAATATTTTTAATTTTCGCGCTCCTTTTGCTCGCGTTTCCCGTCCGTCCGGCGAAAGCCCAGGCGCTTTTCCTGGAAATGAACGGGTACTACCGCCTGCGTTACGATTATCTATATCGGCTTTATCCCAAAAACAGCGGCGGGGAGGATATCGGGTTCTTCGTCCAGCGCCTCCGGCTCGAGCCCGCGATCGTGGCGGAGGAAAGGGTCCGGATCAAAAGCCAGATCGATGTTTTGGACGACATGGTTTTAGGCAACAACTCGGCCCCCGCCGCCAGTTACTTGGACCATGGCCTCTCGGGCGGGAACACCGCCACCGGGATCCTGGGCGACGAACGGGACACCCTGCAGGTCAAGCGGGTCTGGGCCGAGATCGACAGCCCCTACGGCCTTTTCCGCCTGGGCCGGCAGCCGGTCAGCTTCGGTCTGCAGGCTTTCCTGAATTCCGGGGATGGCCAGGTTTTTGAATTCGGAGACTCCCACTACGGGGAGACCCGGGACCGGATCGCTTATTTCTCCCCGAAAACAATCTTCCTGGGAAACGGGGAACTGATGCTGGCTTACGACAAGCTCATCAAAAATCCCTACAACCGCAACCGGGAGGAGAAAGGTTTTCTCGGCTGGCTGGCCGATCCCGCGAGTGATCTCGACGAGTATATGATTTCCTATGTCCGCAAGGGGACCATATGGGAAGCCGGGGCGGCGGCCAGCCGGCAGGTTCAGTTTCAGAGCAAAACCCGTGTCTGGCTCTTCGACCTTTACGGCCAGATCAGGCAAAAATATTTGTATGCGGCCGGAGAAGGCCGGTTCACTACCGGGAAAACCGGGGTGGACGACGAGAAGCAGGACGTGAACCAGGTGGGGGGTTTGCTTCGGGGCGGAGCCGACCTGGTCACGGAATACGGGGAATTCGATTTCGGGCTGGAGGGCGGGTATGCCTCCGGCGACGGGAGCGGAAAGGGCGGGGAACAGACCAATTTCGCCCCGGATTACCGCGTGGGCATCCTGCTCTATTCCGAGGTGATGGATTATCTGACCCGGAAAGCGGGCGCGGCGCGCCTGACCCGGGGCGGGATCGCCAATTCCGTGTACGCGCGGCCTTTTTTCAAGTATGTTTACGCGCCCCGGGTCAGCGTCATGGCCGGGGTCCTCTGGGCTTACCCGGACAAGATTGATCATATCATCGCCGGGCACGATTCCTGGCTGGGAATCGAGACCGACGCCGGGGTGGAGGTCAAGCTCACCCGCCGGAGCTCGGCGGGACTCGAACTGGGTTACCTATTTACCGGGGACGGACTGGAGGGAAATTTTAATGATCCCTTTGCTCTCCGGATGAAATTCCAGGTGGTTTTCTAAATCAGAAATATGAGAGAATACCTGTTCAGACATGGATTTTGGGGGACTTGGGTCTGATTCATCCGTGAAAATCCGTGTTCTCCGTGTCGTAAGCTCAAGGTTTTCATAAAGGAGGCGGGCCATGGGGGGAAAAAGGTCGGTTCAATTCGTTCTGACCGGGTTTCTGGTGCTGGGCCTGGTGGGACCGCTTTTCGCCAAGGATTCCCTGGAAACCAAGCTGTCCTTTTCCGGGTATTACCGGGCCCGGGGAGTTTTTCTCAATCATTACCTGGCCGGGGGGGAGAGCGCGGATTACAACCTGGCCTACTTCGAACACCGCCTGCGGCTCAATCCCGAGCTCCGGGTCGGGGAGAAGGCCTGGGTCCGGGCCCAGATCGATTTTCCCGACGACCAGGTTTTCGGCGATCCCGGCCTGACCGCGTTCTCGGAAACCAACGCTTCCTCCGATCTCTCCCTCAAGGTCAAGCGGGCCTACGGCGAGGCGGCCCTGCCCTTCTTCGGGGGCCGGATTTCGGCGGGGAGGATGGGGTTCGACTGGGGCCGCGGCATCCTCTTTAACTCCGGGGACCGTAAGGTGGATTGGGGCGATCCCCACTACGGCGATAACTACGACCAGGTCCTGGTTGATCTCCGGCCGCGGGGGGAGGGTTCGGATCTCCACCTGGTGGCCGCAGTCAGCAAGCTTTCCGAGGGCGACCTTGAGTATTGGTATGACAGCAAGAACGACGATCTCGACCGCTATCTTCTGGCCGCCCAGTACCGGACCGACTTTCTGAAGGGCGGGCTTCTCCTGGCCGGGGTGCACCAGTCATCCATCACTCCGGGCCTCGTCCCGGAAATCACGGAAGGGACGCAGGTCCACCGGCCCTCCACCGGCACCGATACCCTGACCGCCGACCTCCACGGCAAGATCGACCTGGTTATTCTCCGGATGGAACTGGAACTGATCTACCGCTACGGCGAGACCAAGGGAATGCCCTTGATGAATTCCCAGGTCAGCATCACTTATCCAGAGCGCTACATCCACCAGTTCGGCTGGGTTTACGAAGTCGGCCTGAAGATCGACCCCCTGGAGGACTTCGCCCTGGAATTCGGGGGAGCCGACGGGGATTCCGCCCCGGACGATTCCGACCTGACCGCCTTTTCCTTTGATCCCGATTATCAGGTGAGCCTCCTGCTCTTCCAGGAGGTTTTGCGCCGCGACCGGGAAATCCAAAGCCAATCCTTGACCGACGCGTTGTCTTCCAACAATTTCGGACTGGAACCGAACCAGCTGGAAAACGTCAAGGCGCTCTGGGAGGCCCGGTATCAGACCAAGGGGGCCGTGACCAACGCTTTTTACCTCAAGCCGACCTTTAAAGTCAGGCCGCTCGATGACCTGACCGTCGCTTTTTCCTACCTCTGGGCCCGCGCCCGGGTGGGGATCGACCGTTTCGGGGACGGCAAGGCCAGGTACGGGCTCGGGAGCGAGTTTGATCTTGGGGCCGAGTACCAGCTGGCGGAGAACGCCACCCTCGGGGTCCAGGCCGGGTACCTGATCTCCGGTGACTATTTCGACTACCAGGCCGACGGATCGATTCATAAGGCCCTGCCCGCGGCCGCCATTCAGAGCCGGTTCACGATCAACTTCTAGGATTAATGCAAGGTCATAGGTGCTGGGTAATAGGTGATAGGTTTACACATAAAAAATAACCTATGACCTACGACCTATAACCTATAACCTGATTTTTAGGATGCCCGCTTCCACTCCGCTGCTCCGGCAATACCTCGAGATTAAAAACCGCCATCCCGACACCCTGCTTCTCTTCCAGATGGGGGAATTCTTCGAGACTTTCTTCGAGGACGCGGAGATCGCTTCCCGCGCCCTCGACATCGCCCTGACCTCCCGGAACCGTGAGGCCGAGGGCTCGGTGCCCCTGGCCGGTTTTCCCATCGCCGCCGCCTCCGGCTACATCTCGCGCCTGGTCAAGCAGGGCTTCAAGGTGGCGGTCTGCGAGCAGGTGGAGGAGCCCGTCCCCGGGAAGGGGCTGGTGAAGCGGGAGATCACCCGCCTGATCACGCCGGGGGTGGACGTGGAGACCGATAACCTCCGGCGGGAAAAACATCATTATCTCCTGGGCCTCTCCCGGGGAGAGGGCGGGCGCTGGGGCCTGGCTTGCGCGGATGTTTCCACCGGGGATTTCCGGGTCGCGGAGGGCGAAGGCTGGGAACGGCTGGAGGAGGAGATTCTCCGGCTGGACCCGCGCGAGATCCTGCTCGCCGAGGGGGAGGATTTTCCCCCGGGCACCCTGCCCGCCGCCCTGCCCGTCACCCGCCGGCCAAAGGATTTTTTCGGATTGAGACGGGCGCATTCCGGCCTTTCCCAGCACTTCGGCACGGTTTCGCTGGACCCTTTCGGACTCGAGGGTTACCAGGCCGGGATCTCGGCCGCCGGCGCGGTTTTTCTTTACCTTAAAGAAACCCAGGGTGAGAACCTGGGCCATCTCAAGGAGATCCGGCCCCTCATCCTTTCGGAGTATATGGTCCTGGACGCCCGCGCCCGGAGAAACCTCGAAATCCTCGAGCCCCTCCCCGGCGGGGAGGAGCGGGGGACGCTGGTCAACGTGCTGGACCGGACCAGGACCGCCATGGGCCAGCGGCGCCTCCGGGAATGGATGCTTTATCCGCTGCTCTCGGTGGAAAAAATCGAGGAAAGGCTTTCCGGGGTGGCCGAACTGATCGAGGCCGGGGCGGCCCGCACTCGCCTCCAGGCCATGCTTGCCGAGGTGAAGGACCTGGAGCGGCTGACCAGCCGGGTCACCCTGGGCCGGGCCAATCCCCGCGACCTGGTTTCCCTGCGCGATTCCCTCCGGCGCGTTCCGGAAGTGAAAAAAGAGGTCCAGGGGCTGGAAAGCCCGATCTTCCGGGCCTGCGCGGAGGCCATCAGCGAACACCGCGAGCTTTTCGATCTCCTGGCCAAAGCGGTCCTGGACGATCCGCCCATCTCGGTGAAGGAGGGCGGGATTTTCCGCGAGGGGTATCACCCCGAGTTGGACCGCCTCCGGGGGCTCTGCCGGGAGGGGAAGAACTGGGTGGTCCGGCTCCAGGAAGACGAACGGAAACGCACGGGAATCAATTCCCTCAAGGTCGGCTACAACAAGGTTTTCGGTTATTACATCGAGATCACCCGCTCCCACCTGAAATCCGTCCCGCCCGATTACGAGCGGAAGCAGACCCTCTCCACCGGGGAAAGGTTTATTACCGCCGATCTGAAAAAAACGGAGGCGGAGATCCTCACGGCGGAAGGGCGGATCCGGGAGATCGAGTTCGAGCTTTTCCAGGAACTTAGAAAAAAGGTGGCGGAGTCCGGCGAGGCAATCCTGAAGACCGCCTCGGCGCTCTCCGACCTGGACACGCTTGCCTCGCTGGCCCAGGCGGCGGGGGAGAACCGCTACGTCCGCCCGCGGGTGGATGAGAGCGGGGTGATCGAGATCCGGGAGGGACGACACCCGGTGGTAGAACGGATGGGTTTTTCCGAGAGGTTTGTCCCCAACGACATCCACCTCGACCGGGAAGATGCCCAGGTCCTGATCATCACCGGGCCCAACATGGCGGGAAAATCCACACTGATGCGCCAGGCGGCCCTGATTGTCTTAATGGCCCAGATGGGGAGTTTCGTTCCGGCGGAGTCGGCCCGGATCGGGCTGGTCGACCGGATCTTCACCCGGATCGGCTCGGGCGATTCCCTCACCCGGGGGCAGTCCACCTTCCTGGTGGAGATGAACGAGACGAGCGCCATCCTTAGGAACGCCACCCCGAAAAGCCTGATCATCCTGGACGAAATCGGTCGGGGCACCAGCACCTTCGACGGGCTTTCCATCGCCTGGGCAGTGGCCGAGTTCCTGCACGACCGGGTGGGGGCGCGGACGCTCTTTGCCACGCACTACCATGAGCTGGTGAAACTCGCGGAGGAGAAACCCCGGATCAGGAACTTCTGCCTTTCGGTCAAGGAATGGCAGGGCGAGATCATCTTTCTCCGGAAGCTTATACCCGGCGGGGCTTCGGTCAGCTACGGGGTGGAAGTGGCCAAACTGGCCGGACTGCCCGAAGACGTCCTCGGCCGGGCCCGGCTGATCCTGAAAAACCTGGAGCGCCCTAATCTGACCATCAGCCCGGCCCCAGCGGCAGCGGCCTCCGGGCCGGCCGAGCCCCGGGAGAAACAGATCTCCCTTTTCAGCCTGGAGGAGGAACGCCTGCGGAGGATGCTCAACACGCTCGACCTGGAGGCGATGACCCCGATCGAAGCCATGAATGTCCTGAACGAACTGAAGCAGGAAGCCAAGCGCCGCTCCGCCAAAAATGCCAAAAACCTAAAATCCGAAGAAAAAGATTGACCGTTATCTTTGGATATTCACTTAGCGGTTTGGACGTCATTCCGGCCCTTCGACTGCGCTCAGGATAAACTCCAGCCGGAATCCAGAGTATTCCTGGGCGCAGAAGTTATACGATGAAGCCGAAGGCGAAACAATAAATTTTGTTTTATGGATCTCCCTTTAATAACCAATGTTATATTTGTCGCATTTTTTATTACATTGGCGGCAATATTTTTTCGGATTTCAACTCAAATAAATAGCAAAGGTTTTTTATTATTATCTTTAAGCTCACTTTTTTCGATTTTTATTACATTATTAATTCCAGGTGATTTTGATTTATTACAAGTTTTTGAAAGTATTTGCGAATTTATCTTTACCGCGGGAATGATAGTTTTGACGACGATGGAAAATGAAAAGATATTATATGTATTTGATTTGATAAAAAAGAAAAAAATGAAAGATTTACTGTTTAAAAAAGCTCCCCAAATGATTGAATTAAATGGTAGGGAAAAAAGCAAAAAGTACTTGAATTTGTTGATAATTGTTGGTTTTTTATCTCTTGTTTTTCCTTTAATTTATTACTTAATAAAAAAAGAATTTTATTTTGATTCGCTTATACTTATACTTTCGTGGTTGGTAATGATTGTTTTTTATTTATTTAAAATTAGAAAAGAATAGGGTTGGGCTGAAAATACCAACTCGGCTCTGGACCAATTAATGCCATCATCCCCCGAAACCGTTCTCAAAACCACCAACCTGATAAAAACCTTCGGGAGCCGTCAGGCGTTGACGGAACTCGATATAGAAATCAAAGCATAATTATTCTTTCTTCCTTATTAATTAATTCGGGACTGGCGGCAAGAAGGCGAACAGGATAAAGGTCACTTCTTTTTCCCTTTGCAACCTCCCGCTTAGTAGCTGACGAATTCTTTGATGCTGACATCCTCAAAGTCACCGAAATTCCCGGCGTTGTAAATCGAGGCATGCGATCCGGGAACCCCGAGATAAGCCTGATGATAAATATCCTTAAGGTTGGGGTACTTCCCGTTCCGGATCGCCGAATAATAGGCGAAAGCGAATTCGTTCGAGATCCAGGAGTCCAGCTTCTTGTCATAGTTGGTGGCGAGCGAATTCTCGTAGGGATTGGCGCCGGAAAAAAGAACCACCCCCGGCACGCTGAGTCCCTTTCCCATTACCCCTCCATGGCAGGCCTCGACCACCACTAGCATCCGCCGGAAACGGCCGGCGGCGGCCATGTCCCCGATGGTCGCCTGGAAATCGTTCGGGCTGAGGAAGTCCCAGCAATCCTTTAAGCAGACCCCGCTCGAGCCCCCGTGTCCGACGATGAAAACGTAGACATCGTCGGTATCCCCGCTCTTGAGGACGGTCGGGGTAAACGCGGTTTCCACCCCGGACAGGATATTCAGGAAATCCTGGATGCCGATGTCCTGGGAGTAGTAGTCGATCTGAGGTGATTTGTAGAGGTTATCGCCTCCGGGTTCGTTCCGCACCGTCCCCTTCTCGGGGTTCTCGCTGTTTTCGGCCAGGTCGTCGGCCATGATCAGGATGATCCGGTCGTCCGGGATGCCGTTCCGCTTGAGCAGATCATACTGGGCCAGGGCATCCGCCTGGTGGCGGTAATTCTCCCATCCTTTCGAGACGGACATGACCACGGCCCAGATCCCGGTCCGGTCCTTGACCGGCGGAGCGGATCCGGGGTCTTCGAACTTCTGCTCCTTCGCGAGCGAGGCGTAGGTTTCGAAGGCCGCGTCGACATCCTCGAAACGGTTGAAGGGCGAGTCCTCTCCCTGGGACAGGTATTCGGTGGTGATGTATTCCCCCGACTCGATCCGCCAGTGCGCGTAGGTGGTGGCCAGGGGATCGGTATAGTCGTTATGGTCGAACTCGAGGCCGCCGGTGGCGCCGGAGATATCGGGCGACTCGCCCCGCCGGAGGAGATTCAGGGTCCGGCGGATCTCGAAACTGTCCCAGCCGGTCTTTTCCCCCCGCCCGTCCACGACCTTCTTGATCGCGTCGGAAAGGTCTTCGCCCCCGTTTCCCCCGGAGAGCTCGAGCGCGTAGGCCAGGATCATCACCGAGTCATAGACGTTGGCCGACAAAGCCGGCGGCTCCACCCCGTACAGGGCCCGGTAGGCCACCGCGAAGCCGCTCCGGGGGTCGTGAGTATAGGTCACCCCTTCCTGGTTTTCCGCAAGCTCTCCGAGTTCGGAAATGTAATAAGGCGCGACCCCGGTGTCGCTGAAAAAGAGCTTTATTTCCGGGTGATTGGTGCGCATGTACCTGGCGATGCAGACCCCCTCCTTGGCCGTCGAGGGGACGACAAAAAGCAGCTCCGGGGAATCCGCCGCCGCCTCTTCGCAGTAGGAGGAGCAGTCGGTTTCCTTCATCCTGGCCTTCACCACCGCCCCGATATCGATGCCCAGTTCGGTGGCGAAGAAACCGAACCAGTCGAAAAAGGTCTCCCCGTATTCGTTGTCGTTGACCAGGAGGGAGACGCGCGCGATCTCCTGCTTTTTGGCGAGGAGGAGCATGGTCTGCACCTGGGCGACATCGGATTCAACCGTGCGCCAGACGTAACCGGAACCCCGGAAAGCCTTGAAGAGTTTCACCGAGGAGGCGATGGTAAAGAACGGGATCTTGGCCTTGATCAGCTTGGGGGCGGCCGCAAAGGCGGCGGCGGAGGTGTCGGGGCCGATCACCGCCAGCACCTGTTTCTCGGAAATCAACCGGGTGAGCTCCTTGGTACTCTGCCCTCCGGCGGTGTCGTAAACGATGTATTCCAGTTGGCGGCCGGCCACGCCGCCGCCGTCATTGATGCTCTTTTTAACCCAGTCGAGCGTGTTTTCCCAGCCGGGGTTGTTCTCGTCACCGAGGGGAAGGAGAACCCCGAGGTAAAGCGGACCGGTCTGGTGGCCGCCGGAACAGGAGAGCAGCAGGAAAAGGAAAGCCACGGCGGCCAGAACCCGCTTCATCAGGATCCTCCCGAGAGATAAGCCGCTTCCGCCTGCAACGCCTCCACGGAGTATTGGCCGGGGATGTCCTGACAGTCGGGGATGCGGGGGTTGAGGACAAATTCCGTGTCGAGCGTGTCCAGGCCCAGCAGCCGCGGGCCCGCGGTGAACCTCCCGGCCACCGCCTCGGTGATCGTTTCCAGGATAACCCTGTCGAGCCGCTTCACGACGGAACCCAGGACCACCCCGGGGCCCAGATTGCTCTGATCGGAATCCACCCCGATGACATAAAACGGGGAATCGAATTCCTGGGAAGCCTCCAGCACGCCGAGGCCTGATCTCCCGGCCACCGGAAAGATCACGTCCACCCCATTATCCCAGTGCAGGTCGAGAGCCAGATCCTGCGCCGCATTGGTCAGGGAGAACCCGGATTCGTCACTCGCGAGATAGAAAGGACCGAGGAAACCGCCACCGCGGGACTCGACCCCCTGGTGGAACCCGTCGATGAACTCGTCAACCAGGGCGGATTTCATTCCGCCGATGGCGGAACATTTCCGGGCGGCCGAAACTCGGGTGGCGCAGAGTCCCGCGAGGTAGGAAGGGGCGAAGGTGCGGTAGACGACGCTGATGAGCCCCTCCCGTGCGGGAGCCTCGGCGTCGAGAAAAAGCATCCGGTGGCCGTTCAGGTCCCAGCCCCGCTCGTCCATAATATCGGCATAGGAAGAGCCGGCGACGATAATCAGATCCAGGCCCTTGGCTTCGGACGAGAGCCATCCCGAAAGGATTTCCTTGGCCTGATCGTGGGTTTCGGGCGCGACTTCAATCTTTTCGAAGTCGGCCGCCTGCATCGCGCTGAACAGCCCCAGGTAAGCCTGGTCGTTGTAAGACCGGTCGCCCTTCCCGGAATAGGAATACATCATCTTGACGGAAAGCAGGCTGGAGGAATCATTCCCCGGGCCGGAGGAAGAACCATTTCCGCAGTTAATGGCCAGGGCGGACAAAACGAAAAAAAGCGCCACGCTGCCGGAGCCTATCCGCCTGAGGCGATGATGATCCGGGTTTTGCATTTCCGGAATTATATATTTTTTATTAGATCCATTTCAAGAAAAATTCTCAGCGGTTCCGGGTACAGTCGCCTGTCGGATTTGCATTGGCAGGCGCTAGTGAAGAAAAATCACCCAGAAATAATTGACATTTAGAATAGAAAGTATACTTTAATAACAAATTCTTCTGGTCCAGGGAAAGATATCCCCGGAGGGAAAATCCACGGAGGGTCGGGCCGCCGCTCCGCAATAATTTGTTTGGAAGGCGGCTTTTTTCCAATACTTGGACAGAAAACGAAAGGAGATATCGACTATGCGAATCAAGGTTCTAGTGGGTATCTTTCTCTTGGCCGGAGCGGCGTTTTTCGCGTCCGGCTGCGGCGGTTCATCCAATAAAACCGGTCAGGGGCCGGCGGGGATCGCCAGCGCCACGGTCTGTCTGGACCTGAACGACAACTATGTCTGCGATACCGGCGAGCCGGCAACCCAGACAGATGAGACCGGCGCCTATTCCATGGTCGCTGATAAATCCGACCTGAAAAAGCACCGGGTTCTCTGGACCGTTGATGACGATACCGTCGACTCCGCCACCGGCGCGGCACTTCAGTCATACTATACCCTGGCTTCCGTAATCGGCTCACCCTGGGAAGTCTCCGCTTTCACCACGATTTTGTCTGTGCAGACCGCAGTAAATGAGAAAGCCCTGAAAGCCAGCTTAGGCATCACCGAGAAAGCTTCCCTGCTCGGCGGCTACTCCCCGGACGGGCAAATCGCCAGTTTCGGCGGGAGGCTGAACAAACTCTACGCCCTTTTCTACGCCACCGCTTCCGACGATGCCTCCCTCGGTACGTCCGGGGTCATAAGCCAGGTGGTGGATCTTTTGATCACCCAATCCGCCGCGGTCATTGACTATGTGAACACCCTGGAAGCGAAAGACCGGCCGCCCGCCAACGCAACCTTCAACGCCCCAGTCGTGGATAGCGACGCCCTGTTTAAAAACATCCCGATTGACGCCAGCACGATGAGCTGGGGCGTCGGGCTGAATGAGGTCAGCCGCCAGGTCGTGCCGCATGGCTATTGCCTGTCCGTAACCCAGGAGAGCCTTGTCCCGGTAAAAACGTTTTGCGAGAACACCGGAGGCTATAATTTCCGCCTGGTTAAAACGGTAGATGAATTGGCCGACATTCTCAACGTCGGAGGCCGCCTCTCGGTTGACGTCTCTTCGGCAAACTTTAACGCCTCGCTTGAAGGAAGGTTTATCAACGAAATGAAGCAGAACACCTCCTCCGTCTTCGCCCTGATCACGGCTGACTTCCGCCTGTGCGGTTACGCGCTTGAAACCATCAGCATGGATACGAAATACATGAGTGGCGACTCGCTCAAAGCCTCTTACACCGACAATTATGAACAGTTCCGCGTAGCCTGCGGCGACCGCTTTCTCAGCAGCATCGTCACCGGAGGCACCTTCTACGGTTTGCTGAGAATGGATACCAGCGACGCTTCAAAGAAAAGGGATCTGACGGCCAAGCTGGAAGGCAAATTCGCAGGCGATGGGTTTTCGATCGGCATCGAAGGCGATATGCATATGGCCGTGACCGCTGCGGTGAAAGATCAAAAAGTTACAATCCTGTTCGGATCGCGGGGAGTAAGCCCGACCTACCTCGGCGCCGATACCGGATTGATTCAAAACGTCGACCAATTTTTCAAAGCCGCCACCGGGTTCATGAAAGCAATCGCCGACCCGAACAACCCTTGTAATAACTCCAAAACGGCTTGGAGGGAATGCGCCCTTGCGGCGACCTTCGCAGACTATGCCACGGTCTCCCGGGCAACCATGCGCAATGTGAGCCAAGTCAAATATATGAATTATATAAATAGTTTGATGATGTACTATGGATATTATAAGCAGTTGGAAAGCGAACTCTCGTACCTCACCACCCATTCCAAGTTATATAAAAATAATCTGGCGGCGAAAAGCAAGACGGTTGCGGACATGATGACCCTGCTAAACGATGTCTCCCGAGCTGCGCAAGACATCCATGATGCCTATGCTGACTGCCTTACCAACGACAGTTACGCTGTCTGCAGTGTAAGCCCAAAGGCGGGTTTTGCGGCGGATGCCATGTCTAAATATATAGATAGATACAAGCTTGTTCCGCTGCCGGATGTTTATTACCCCCAGAACTGTCTGGAAATCCAGAGAATATATGACCAGGATTCGACCGATGTAACCGTTTTCCTGGGTCACGATCCTGCCAAGCCTTATACGGTCGCCTGCGCGAACATGGACAGCTCCGAGCCGGAAACCTACCTCACCCTCCAGACCACAAGCTCAATCACCTCACCAGGATCCAACTCGGCGGTAGATATCGCTGCCGGCGGCGGAATGGTCGCCACCGCGTATGATATGTTTAAGATCAAAACCAATTACAACAATGTTGAAGTCATTAATAACCAGCAATTTTACCAGGACACTACCGATCCCCCCGGGCCCACTATGCCGGTCAACTTGGGCACGGCCAAGGATTGCAATAGGAGTAATGCCTGGAGTATTATCGATTTGACCGGGCCGGACATTCCTTTCGTTTTGGATACAAGTTTGGCTTCATCTTTCAAGGCCTCACGCTCTATCTCCACCCAATATATCTGGGTGAGCGAGGAGATGACCTTCCCCGCCGCCGTGACGTATGCCACGAACCTGGGTTACCGCCTGGTGGAGTTCGATGACGCAATCGAATTTGCAAATCTCCGGCAGGATGTGCTTCTCAACCATCCTAACACTAACAGCTGGGTGGCGCTCAGGCGCAAAAACAACAATTCGCCTCTCTGGCAGCAGATGCAGTGGTACTATTCGGGAAACTACCTGACCGAACCCGAATGGAAAACCTATTTCCACAGCGGAGAACCGAACAATTGCGGCGGCGACCAGAAATGCTCCGTGTTCTGGGCTGACGGCTTGCTTGACGACCAGAGTTGCATGGTGAAACATCCTTTCTATATGAAAAGGTTTATTCCCGGCCTTGGTTCAATTGTCAGCAATGTAACACCTACCGGAACCAAAAAACTCCAGGCCTCCGTATCGGGATCCGCGGTTGGGATCTGCGAAGAGATCAGGCCCACAATCCCGGTCCGGTTCTACTGGGAATAGTCCGGAGGCCGGACTAGATGGTCTGAATTGTTATCGGGGCCCGGCCGCCCACAGGTGGCCGGGCCCCAAAATTCGAGGCCCCCGGCCCGGCCGGGGTTCGAGCAAATACTTTCCGTGAAAACTGAGAAAACAACCGGCATTTCCGTGAAAAGGAACCGGACGGCGGCTGGAATTGGAGGGCTGCTCGGTGTCTTGCTCCTGGTTCTGAACCTGTCAGCCTGTGGCGGGGAAAGCCTTTCCGGCCGGATCCCGTATGCCGGCGTTCCGGTCTGCATTGACGAGAACAAAAACCTCGTCTGCGAACCCGGGGAGCCGTCCACCCTGACTGATAGCCAGGGCAACTTTCACCTGTCGGGTTCGGGGACCCGGGATACCCTGCTGGTCGCGGAGGCTCAGCCCGGATCCGTATCTCTGCTCGACGGCCGCGCCTCTGAAACCGGCATCCCCCTGGTCCGTCGCGGTTCCGGAAAAGGCGACTTGAACGTCTGGAGCACGCTGGCCTGGGAACGGGAAGAGAACGGAAGTGCGGCCGGCCCGGAGGAAGCCCGGGAAATGATTAAAAACGCCTTCGCGCTCCCGGCCGGCTCGGCCGAAGCAGCTGATTCCAGCCGGCCCATCGAGCAGGTCGCCCTAGAATTTTATCAAAAGGAATTTATTGCCGGCGGTGACCCCGTCGCGGAAACCCGCGCCCGCGCCTTGGCGGCCGCGGGGAAAACCTTCAACCGTGCGGCCCAGCTTCTCGATCTGCTCAACTGGTATGCCCATACCCGGGAAACCCCCCCATCCAACTCTGGAGATGGGGAAGCCTTCCAGGACGACTACAGCGGTCTCCCCTACAAGCCCGGAGATTTTATTAACATGGATTACGGGAACGGGCTGGACGAAGCCAACTACCAGCTCAAGAGCGGCAGCTGCCTCGGCCCGAGTTACGTTCATGTACCCGGTTTCTGCGAGTATGCCAGCCAATACGAATTCAAACTGGTCAACCACATCAATGAAGTCGGCGAGCAACTGGAAATCGGGGCCAGGGTCTCGGCGGGCGTCTCGGTGGCGGGATTCGACATCGTTTCCGCCTCGGGTGCTTATAGGTTTTTTAAAGAAACTGAATTTAAAGACAACCATCTCTACGTATCCATCAAGCGCGAGGAAACGCTGTGCGGCTATCCAATTTCGGCCAATATGAATCCAGAATGGGAAAAGCTCTTTGGTACCGACTACGATACTTTCCGGTCTGCCTGCGGGGACCGTTTCCTGCAGACTGTTTCCACCGGCGGCTATTTCTACGGGTTGATCGACATCACGCTCAACAAAAACGTCGACATTCAAAAGGAGACTTATAACCTTTCCGCCGAGGTCCTGGGAATGAATGTGTACGACCATACCTGGACAAAAGCCGCCGCCCATATTTTTGCCAAATATAAGCCCCAAGCCCGGGTGGTCAGCAACTTCTTTTATAAGGAAACGAATTACCTGAATACCGTGACGGAAGTGGTCAATTATTACAATACTTTTATCAGCAAAATCAATGGAATGGACTGCCAGGGGGATAACGCCTGGCAGTCCTGCGGCTATCTGGCTACTTTTGCGCCCTACGCCACCGCCGCCACCAATGCCACCGTGCAGGCGGGCAGCAGGCTTACCACCTTCTTCCTGCCCAATATGCGTTCCTGGGAGGCCTTTTATGTCCAGGCCGGGGACCTTATTGACACTCTCGATGACATGATCATTCATTCGAGTGAGTACAATATCGGCGGTTCGGTTGATTCACTTTCCAAACCCAACGACTGGACGATCGAAAAATTGAAGTCATTGCAAAGCACTCTCGTATCAAAACGTAACACCGCCAATCAAGAATGGCAGAACTGCAATACGGACATCTACGCCTGCACCAGAAACTCCAGCAGCATTTATTTTTCCGATAATCCGGTTCTTCGTACCTGGTGGGACATCAAGGTGGCCCTTCCCACCAAAAAATTCATCATTCCCAGCAATTGCCGGGAAATCGCGTACCAGTTCAACATGATCGAGGATGGCCCATATAATCCGTTTCTCGGCGGCATGATGGAAAAACCCTATGATGCGTATTGCGGAAACCAAGGCACAGGCCAACCCAAAACATATCTGGTCCTCTCGGAATCCTGCGATGGCCCGAATACGCCGCATCACAACTATATCTCCGTTTCCAACAGGCCGGGCGTCTTTTACGGGAAAACCTTCAACCGCCTCCAGGTTGATGATGCCAGCTGGAAGGATCCGGCCACCGGCAATTTTTATCTCCAGGTGTCCGTAACCCAGGGAGAATTCTGCGAACTCTCCCCGGCGAGCGATCCAGTGTCCAATCTTCTCAAAGGTTATGGGGTCTTAACCGTGTACGCTGCCAACGGCGGCGGGGCCACCGCCAACCTGAACCTGGCCGGAACCAAGTTCCATTTTAAGCAAACACCGGTTTTTGACTTCCGGGGCAACGTTCACGGTTATCAGAAGCAGATAACCCCTTCCCTGGACGGTAAAAATATCGATGTATCTTTGACGGCGAACTCAGCGGGCGCCGTCACGGAAGCTGTAATCCTCCCCGTCAGCCCCATCCTTTTGGAATACGATTAAGCCTGCGCGTCCCTCCTTTATAAAAATATCCCTATTCCGCCGGGAATGGCGTTGCCCGCCTTCACCAACAGTAAAGTCAGGTCGTGAAGAAAATCCGAAAATCAAATAATATATTCTTTCCGGGCGAGAAACCCGGCCCCGAATTTCGTGGTTGCAAATCCTCTTCCGGTTAATAAAACAACTGCCGGCCTTCACCATAGGCAAAGGCCGGCAGTCAGCACTTCAACAAATAGTCAATTTCTTAGCGTTTGTCGAAGCAGCACCGGAAACCGACCACATTCCATCCTGTCGGATCGGCGGCATTTAGGGCATTCAGATCATCCTCAGTCCGATAAGAATCACATCTAAGATCGCCAGAATCAGCTTCCGCAACGGACCCGCCCACTGCCATATAGACCGGATGTATCGGATCGGTTGTATCCTCTATCCATTCCGCCAAGTTTCCGACCACATCAAAAACACCATCAGGAGAGCGACAACTGTCAAAGGAGTGAGTAGGACGGATCATGTGGCCCAAATTATCAGGATTAAAATACACGTTGCATATATCATTTACGTAAACATCTCCCCAAGGATACACTGTGGCCGTTGCCCCCATCTGCCCGTGGCAGGCTTCCCACCATTCATCCTTACTGCAAAGTCTCCCTCCTGCGGACATGCAGGCATACTTTGCCAGGCTGGGATCGGAAACACCATACCAAGGCATGACACCACTCTTGGAACAGGCCTCTGAATCATTAGTCCCCATAGATTCATCATCGGCATCCGGCATGGACGCTTCGTATCTGTAGATATAGAATGTACTAAACTCCTCATAAGCATTATGAGCACAAAGCGAATTTGCGGGAGCCAACCCAGGATCGTCATCCCCCCCGCCGCAGGCCAGGGGTAAAACGCAAACAATAAAAATCAACATTCCCATCAGGCCCAAAATCCACGAACTTCCCTTCCCATTAATCTTTTCCCTCATCAATCTCTCCTTTCGTTTGGCGGGTAGCCATTTGCCCGCTGATTCCCTCCGGAGTTATCCGTCTCCTCCGGCTCTAACTGGGGGGTCAAAACCGGCAAATAGCCGCCTCCCTCCACCAAGGGCCAACGCGTAAAGACCAACAGAAAAAAACAGCACTTTGAGAAAAGGTAAATATAAAAATTTTGTCAGATAAGAATTAATTTTTATCCTTGCAGCATCGGAACCCAAAATCAAAATCATGGCTGCATTTATTAGCGGAATCGCTATCCTCTACGCAGCTCAGGGCCCTGCCTCCAGCATCCTCATGAGTGCTTTTGTAACTGCCTCCTAAAATATACGTTAAACCACATTCATAAACATCCGGGTTGTCTCCATCCTTGGACGTCCATTCTTTTACATTCCCGCTCATATCGTAAACCCCGAATTCTGAACGGCATGCAGGCAGCGAACCGGTTGGAAGCGCATAATAGTCGACATAGCCCGCTTCTTTGGAATTACAAACATTCTGGAAATCTTCGCCATAAGGATAATAAGTCATCGCGTTCCCGCCGCAGGCATTTGCCCACTCGGTAAAATAACATAATCTGGCCCCCCTGGCTTCACAAGCGTAATATGCCTCAAACCAAGAAACATCCGTCCAGGGCATAACCCCCTTTTTCGAGCAGGCCATTGAAGTATCGTTTCCGATAAAATCCACCATGGCATCGGGGCGGGAAGCTTCATAAGCTCCGATATAGAAGGTTCCGGCATCCACCCATTCTTCTCCTGAGCAAGAGGCGTTGGAAGGCGGACTCCCGGTACCATCATCATCCCCCCCGCCGCAGGCGACGGGCAAAGCGCAGAGAACAAGAAGTAAGGCACCGAAAATAAGGCAACGCCCCGTCGATTTGCCGAATATTTCGATCACTTTATCCATCTACCTCTCCTTTCGTTTTCGGACATTTTTTCAGAGCGGCGGCCCGACCTGCTCTGGCTTCTCAGCTCCGGGGAATTTCATCCCTGAATCTACCAAATTTAGCGTCAGGATATACCTATTGTTTCAAATGTCAATTTTTCCGTGGACCGTCATTCTTACTCATTTTCGAGTCGGGGATCAGAAATAGCTTTCCGCTTTATAATAACACAACGAAAGACCGGGTCTGATTTTTACATTTATAAAAATTTGCCCGCCTTCGATCTGGCGAAGGCGGGCAATCCGCATCAGAACAAATCATTAAATTATCAGGGTTTATCGATGCAGCACCGAAAACCGACCCTATACGAATTGTGCGGGTCGGCGGTAAAAAGAGCCGTTAGCTCATCTTCGGTCTTTTGAGAATCACACCTGACGTCATTGCGAGGGTCATCGTCCATAACGGATCCGCCCATGGCTAGATATTCCGGATGTATCGGATCTGTCGTATCCTCAATCCATTCCATCAAGTTTCCGCTCATGTCATGAACATGCTCCGGCGATGTGCAATCCGCATAGTAGCGAGTGGCCAGGACAGAGTGTACCCCATTATCCTCATTATCCCACGTATTGCAGATATTACTTATGTAAGCGTTTCCGTAAGGATAAACCCTGGCCCCTTCCCCCGTCGCTCCGCAGGCCTGGAGCCATTCATCCTTAGAACAAAGTCTTCCTCCTTGTCTTGAGGACTGGCAGACATACTTTGCCACGCTGGGATCGGAAACACCATACCAAGGCATGACCCCCCTCTTGGAACAGGCCTCTGAATCATTAATTCCCGTGGATAACGCCTCGGCATCCGGTCTGGACGCTTCGTATTTGGCGATATAGAATGAATCAAACTCAATAATAGAAAAATCTGAACAAAGCGAATTAGAGGGAGCCAATCCAAGATTTTCATCCTCTTCCCCGCCCCCGCAAGCCAGCGGGAAAACACACAGGGCGAGAAGCAGCGCGCCGAAGATAAAGTCAAACCTCCATGATTTGTCTACCTTTTCGATCTGCCTACCCATTTCATTCTCCTTTCGTTTTTGAAAGCATAAAAGGCTATTTGTCCTTGCAACACCTGAATGAGCCATTTTCTTCATTTATTTATCCTTTGCCATCACCAGGTTAAGATCCTAACATTGAAAAATCAGAATAAGCTTCGAACCAATCCGTATATGAAACCTGCATACCCCGGTTAAAATTCCCCAAATGGATACCAGTCGACAATCGGGGTGAGACCGCCAGGGTTTTCCTCGTATTCGACAAAATACTGGGTGATCGTAATCCCGCCTACCACCCCCGTACCCACATCTTCACCGTTGATTTTCTCCGAAACCATGCCGGTAATATTCCCCGCCAGGTCAACATCACAGGAAACCCTGATTTGAACGTTGTCGATGTCATACCATTCAATATCAAAGTACGCGAATCTGTCTAAGACACTAAATTGAAGGTCGATATCGCTATATTGCACGCTTAACCCATATTTTCTAATTAAAGCCGCCCCCTTGTCGCAATCCCCTTTCTTATATAAGGTGTACGTGCCTTCATTTTGATCTCCAGTATTTTTCCAACAGCGCTGTACGTTACCGCACCATTGACCCAATATTTCAAATTCCCCGCAAAGTTCTCCCGGATTCAGATCGGCTACGGATTCTAAACTCCAATAACTCTTCCATTGGCTCAGCAGGTTGCGGATCAAATCTTCAACCACTAACTTCCCGGCATCATCCAAAGTACTTTCGCCGCTCGCCGGGGGTTCAAATTCATTAGACGGCGGCTCTACGCTTGAATCATCTCCTCCCCCTCCGCAGGCCACGGGCAAGGCGCAGAGCGCAAGAAGCAGGGCGCCGAAAACAAGGCATATCCCCATCGATTTACCTGTTTTTTCGATCCGTTTGTCCATCTCCTTCTCCTTTCTTTTCCTGACCCGTGATTGAGAAAACAGGCCGCCTTCTCTATTTTCAGAGCGGCGGCCCGACCCTCTCCAGCTTCTTACCTCCGGGGAAATTCATCCCCGGACCCTTTATATGTGTTTTCAAAATATACCTTTCGTTTTAAATGTCAAATTATTTTCCGAAAATCCACCCCTTTAATTTCGGAGCGTGGAAGCGGGAGAAATATTCCCGGATAGTCCAGGGGATTTTCTTCGTTTGGTTTTAAAATGCGAGGGAAGATTTAATGCCAACTTTAAAAAAAGTCGCGCCGGAGCTTTTCGAAAAGCCTAGGATTCTTTCGGGGCTTCGGCCACCAGCACCGTAGAAGCGCAGTTGCCGTAAACATTGGTCATCGTGACGACCGGGTCAATGATTGGGTCAATGGCAGTGAGCAGAATGATTGCCACTTGAGTCGGCAGGCCGAGATAGGCAAGCGAGTAAGCGATCAGGCCCAAACTGACAACCCCGGGAGCCCCCGCTCCCGCCACTCCCCCCAGGATTGAGCCGAGGAGAACCATCAGCATCCCGTCGAACCCTATCTGGACCCCGTACAACTGCGCCATAAAAACGGTGACGAGCCCGAAATAGGCGATTGAACCGTGCGGATTAAGGCTGATCCCGAGCGGCACCACCAGATTGGTGGTGTTCCTTTCGAGTCCGAGCCCGTCCCGCAGGCCCCGGAGGGCCGAGGGAATCGCGGCAAAACTACTGGAGGTCCCGAGTGCGACCATCAGGGTTTCCTTCAGGCCGGTCACCGATTTGCGGTAGGATCCCCCCACGCGGCGCCAGATGATCAGGCTATAGCTGACCAGCAAAATCAGCAGGCAGCCGTAAGTAATGGTAATAAGCTTGATCATGGGCCGGAGCAGGTCAAGCCCGAAGCTGGCGATCTGCCCGGCGACGATGGCCAAAAGCCCGATCGGGAGCACGTACATGAGCCAGCCGATGATTTTCAGAAAAGCGTCGTTGAAGGCATCCACCACGGTCAGGGCTACGCTGCTGGAGTTCGACCGGACCAACCCCAGGGCGATCCCGAGCAGGACCGAAAAGAAAAGAATGGCCAGGCTCCGACCCTCGGCCGCGGCCTTGAAGATATTGCCTGGGATCATATCCAGAACCATTCTTTTCGAGCCTGAGGATTTCGCTTCCGGCTTCCCGGCGGACAATTCCTCGTCCGCGATCTTTTTGCCCAAGGCGATCTTCGTGGTCTGACTGATATCGTTTCCCGGCCGGGAGAAGATCCCGACCGAAATCCCCACAACCCCCGCCAGCACCAAACCCAGGACAAACACGATCCCCAGCCGGAGCAGGTATCGGCCGGCCTCGCCCGAATTTAACAGCCGTCCGAAGCTCGAAACCACCGCCGTGATCAGGATCGGCAGCACGCACATCTGCAGCAGCGACAGGTAGGCTTCCCCGAAAGGAGAGATCTTCAGGGCCAGGCCCTTGTCGTGAATTCCGACTATCACGCCGAAAACCAGGCCGGACAGGATCAGCCAGGGGCTGAGCAGGATTTTTTTAATGCGGTCCGTTCGCATCGGGTTTCGGCTGTTGCTGGATATCCTTCAGATACTTTCTCATTAATTCGTCGTATTTCCCTTCCTGCTTGATCTTCTGCAGGTACAGGTTCAGCCAGGCGATCAATTGATTGCTCTCCCACCGTACAGCCCAGGCCAGGGGATCAACCGCTTCGTACCGGACCACGCTCTGCGCGTAGAGGGCGTTCTCCGGGTGGGCGCGGAGCCACATCTTGATCTGGACATCGTCATAGTAAGCGGCCAGCACCTTGCCCTCGATTACCCCTTCCGCGAGGGCATCCCAATTGTCGATCGGCACGACTTCCGCCTTCGGAAAATCCTCCCGGACGAAATCCACGTAAGCGCAGTGCGCCACCACCCCGATCCTGACATTTTTTTCATTCAGCACTTCGTTAATATTACTGTCTTCCTTCCCCAGCCTGGACAGGGCCAGCCGGTTGATGATCAAGGCCCGGTGGAGGGTCAAATAGGTATCCGAAAATCTCACCTTCACCGCCCGTTTCAGCGTGCTGCTGATCATCGAGATCGCGACGTCCGCCTCGCCCTCCGCGACCAGCTCCACGACTCTATCATAGGTCTTAGCCTTCCGGTTGAATTCCAAATTCACTCCCAGCCGAGCGGCGATGTCCCGGGCCAGTTCGACATCAAAGCCCTGCAGCTGGCCCTGGGCGTCATGGAAAAACAAGGGCTCGACATCCTCTCCCAGTATCGCGACGATGAGCTTTCCCCGGCGCAGGATCTGTTCCATTTCGTTGGGAGGCGGAGCCGCCTCCGCCCGGAGAGCGAGAGCCCCGAAAATGACGAAAAACCAGATGGAGAGCTTTTTCATGTCAAGTCAATGTTCAAAGGCAAGAGAAAGCGTAAACCAGATTTCGCTTTCCAGGTAGGGAGAATAATGATGAAAGACATACTGATAATGGAAAGCCGGTGAGAGGCTCAACCCCCGCCAGGAAAGCACGGCGGACAATCCCGTTTCCAGGGAGCCCCATCCCTCGGGAAGCCCATAGGCAGGCTTACCGGTGCCGTACCAGGCCGTCCCAAACCAGCTGACCGTCTGCTCCCCGGCCCCGGGCCAGGGGGAAGGGAGGGTCAGCGTGAGTTTTATCCCGGGCTTCAGCCAAACCGTACCCTTACCCCCCTCGTGTCCCCAGCCGTAATATCCGGCGAAAGAGGGGAGGAGATTTAACCTCGCCGGAAGTTTGAGCACCCGGGGCATCTTGAGAGAAAGAGCCAGCTCGTTAGTGTCTTCGCTTCGGGACTGGCGGTAATAATAGGAGTAACCGTAGTTCAGATCGAAATCCATCCGGTACGGTCTTTCGGAAAGCAGGCTCAGATATTTCCCGACGTAAAAATCCGCCTCATCCCACTCGCGGAAATCCCCGTCCAGCGCCAGATTACCCCACGCCGTGAAATAGACCCCGGACGGAATAGAATCAAGTATTATTTCGGGTTGGATCGAGGGGGTGTTATCCTGAAGATCGATCCCCCGCCAGATGTATTTCTGGACAAAGTCGGCTTCGGCACTCCATCCGAGGGTTTTATCCTCACGCTGGTCGGCGGCCGGAGTCTCGGCCCGGGCCCCGGAGGCGAGAAGCGCCAACACTGCTGAAACCGGGATGATTTTTCGAAATGCCCTCATGGCCGCTGATTATATACCATCAAATATCCAATTTGTATATAAATTCTAAAAATCAAAATACTTTATCTGTTCTGACAAACGTAAATCGGCATGAAACGTTTTTCGGAATGAGTATTCACGTTTGTCTACAAAAATAATTATCCGAGCCCGAATGCTTTTATATTTCTTTTAACCCCTGGATATTGCCGATTATCTCTTCGGTTATTTTTCTTGACACCCTACAGGATTTAGTTATATATATTATTCCCAAGTTTATTTTCCTTATTTTATCGTGAGAAAACCGGTGTTTAATAATAAACCAACTGCCAAACATTTTTATTCGGCGATATTTTTTCTAATTATTATCACCTTTTATTCCCCTGTTTGTCCCGCTAATGAAAATAGTAATTATCGAAAATTCACTAAATCTATTAAAGTTTCCGACAACTCAGATTTAAATAAATCAAAAAAACCAGAGCAGGTTAATATTCATATTAAAATTAATGATATCTGGAATTTAGATTATCAAATGGGAACTTTTGAGGCGAACCTGTATGTATTTTTGGAATGGCAAGGCGATTTAATCCCTAAAATTGAATTTATGAATGGACAAGTTGAAAAAGATGGGGATTTAGATACGTTTGGATGTGGACGCGGTATTACCTGCAGTATGCAAAGATATAATGGAGTTTTTCATTCCATGTTGAATTTCGAAAAGTTTCCTTTGGACAAACAACATTTGAAAATAATAATTGAACCAACAGAAGATACAGATCATGTAACCTTATATACAATTCGCAATCAAAGCGGTTTATATAATGCTCCTGATATAAGAGGCTGGGAACCCTTACCAGAAGTTCCCTGTCAAGTGTCACCAAGAGAATATGACGAAATTAACAGTAAAGGCAATCAAGAAAAGTTTTTTTATTCAAGATATTCTTGCGAAGTAACAATTGAAAGAGATAGTGGGCTTAAGTTTTTTATTAAATCTTCTCTAACTTTGTTAATTTCACTGCTTATTGTTTTTATTGGTTTTATTCTCTCGCCTGGTAACATGGATTCTCGATTTGGAATTGTGCTGGCGAGTCTTTTCGGCATATTGGGTTCCCAATTAATTTACCAATCAAAATTACCGGAAATCATTCAATTTACATTGATTGAAAAACTCCATCTCAACAGTCTTATTATTGTTTTATTAGTCATGATAATTTTTGGAATATCCGGCAGAATATACGAAAGAAAAGGCGAACATTGTTCGAGGATGTTCGAATATAAATCAATTGTTATTGTTTTGGTAATTTTTATTATTCTTGATGTTATTTCATTTATGTCTTAATTTTATCGATAGATTTTCTTCAAACTGCAGTCAACACAAAAACAAATCATTGATTTAAGCAGAATGACTTTGTTCGCCCCTTGGATTCTCTTTTCAAGTTAAATCTCGTTTTTTAATCATGAGTAAAGCAGGTTGGGGCTGAAAATACTGATGCAGGCCCGGGAAAATTAATGTCATCATTACCCGAAACTGTTCTCAAAACCGCCAACCTGGTTAAAACCTTCGGGAGCCGTCAGGCGTTGACGGGACTCGATCTGGAAATCAAGGCCGGGGAGAACTTCGGCCTGATCGGGCCCAACGGGTCGGGCAAGACCACGCTGATGCGGCTCCTGGTCGGGATCATGAGGCCGACCTCCGGGACCGTGGAGGTCCTGGGACGGAAGCCCCCCCACCAGGAAATCAAGAGCTCCGTCGGTTACATGACCCAGGGGGAGGCCATTTACCCCGATCTTTCCGTGGAGGAGAATATCGCGTTCTTCGCCAGTCTTTACGGCCTGCCCCGGGGAAAATCCGCCGGGCGGATCCGGGAGCTTCTTGATCTGGTGGAACTGACCGCGCGGAGAAGAAGCCTGGCCGGCAACCTTTCCGGGGGAATGAAGCGGAGGCTTTCTCTCGCCTGCGCCATGGTCCATGAGCCCCGGCTCCTGCTTCTGGACGAGCCCACCGCCGGGGTTGACCCCGAGCTCCGCCGCGCCTTCTGGGAGCACTTTAACGAGCTCCAGCGGAAGGGCGTGACCCTGCTCATCACCACCCATCATCTCGATGAGGCCGTTCACTGCGACCGGCTGGGCCTGATCCGGGACGGAAAATTGATCGCGCTGGGAAAACCCGGGGAACTACTCGACCAGTCGAAATGTTCCACTCTGGAAGATGCGTTCATGTGCTTCGCCGCGGGAGAGGAGCCGAAGTGAGCCGGACGCTTTCCCTGGCAGAGCGGGTGGTCCGCCAGTTCCTGCGCGACCGGCGCTCGCTGGTTCTCATCCTCCTGGCCCCCATTATTGTCATGGGCCTTCTGTCCTATCTCCTCCGGCTTACCTCGCCGCCCCCGAAGCTGGCGGTGATCTACCAGGGCTTCGCTTATTCCGATTTCGCGAGCTATTTTCCCAAGGCCATTAAGGAAGATGGAATGGAAGCCAAGGTGTTGGAGGGCGACCAGAGCCTGATCCCGGGAATCAAAAATAGATTCGACGCCATCCTGCTTTTACCCCGGGATTTCCTCGCCCAGGCCGCCGACGGCCAGGCCCCGGAGGCGACGCTTTTCCTGGCCGGGAACCCCCTGACCGCCACGAAGCTGATCCTCTCCATGCGCTCGGGCTTCACCCGGGCCCTGGCAGGTTTCCCGACCCTCGTCCCGGAGGACTGCCCGGAAAAATGCCTGCAGACGGTGGCCACCAACCCGCCGGTAATCAAGACCGAATTCCTGGGTCTCATCTCCACTTCCGGGCAGGAATATTTCGCCTGGCCGGTGGTTCCCCTCTTTCCCTTCTTCATGGCGTTTATTTTTACCTCGCTTTTCTTCCTCCGGGAGCGGAGCCAGGGGACGCTCGAGCGGCTGCTGGCGTCCCCGATTTCGCCCGGGGCAATCGTTTCCGGCTACGGCCTGGGGCTCGGGGTTTTCGCCCTCCTGCAGCTCCTGGTCGTGATCCTATTCACCCGCTACGGCCTGGGCCTGGTCGCCGGCGGCAGCTGGCTTTTGACCGGCCTGATCCTGGGGCTGATCCTGATGGTCGCGGTGTTTATGGGGGTGTTTCTTTCCACCTTCGCCCGGGCCGAGATCCAGGTGGCCCAGTTCGTGCCCCTCGTCATCCTTCCCCAGGTGCTCCTCGGGGATATCTTCTGGCCTGTGTCCACGATGCCCCTCTGGCTCAAAATAATTGCCTATGCCTTACCCATGACCCACTCGAGCCAGGCCATGCGGGCCGTGATGGTCCGCGGGGAAGGGCTGGCCGCCATCTGGCCCAACCTGGCGGTGATGGTGGCGATGGGGATTTTATTCCTGCTTCTGGCTATGCTGTCAGTGAGAAGGGGATACGAGAAGTGAGAAAAACAGCAGCAGGCAGCAGATTGCCGGTAGCCGGAGAATAGAAAAAGAAGGTAGCTTGGTTGTTTGGTGGTTAGAAAATTTCCAAAGCAGCCGCAGGCTTTTCGATCAGATCCCGAGGCATTGTGGTCGAGGGAAGCCTGCGTTCAAATTCGAGGGACAATTAGAGCATAGAGCTAGGGGTTTGAACTTTTCTTTATTTGAGCTGCGGCCGGCGGCTTGGGCAGCGGAGCGTCAGCGAAGTTGACTCCGCGGTCCGCGGTCGAATATAAAGTAAAAAGCATGGACATTTATCAGAAAAAAAACATAAGGGATGTGGCGATTGTTTACATTGTCGCCCTGGTCCTGCTCAAGATATTTTATGAGCTCCGGAAGGTAACGGTTGTCGAAAGCGTTCTCTGGCTGATCGTCCCCCTGGTCTTTTTCCTGGTTCCCTATTTCGCCCTCCGCTGGCGTGGGGAACGCTTTGCCGCCTACGGGGTCAGCCTGCCGGAAAAAATAAAGGATGCTTACCGCGAGGCCAGGCCCGCGGTCCGGCTGGCTTTCTACACGGCCCTGGTCACTTTCCCGCCCTTCGCCTTCATTTTCTGGGTCTGGAGCAGATTTATTCACTTCGGGGGAATAATGAAGATGACCCCCCTGGCCTGGGTCAGCATCCTGGTTTTTCAGTTTTTCTATGTCGCCCTGCCCGAGGAACTCTTTTACCGGGGATATATCCTCGGCAAGCTGAACAAGGTCTGGCCCCCGGTCCTCTCGGTTCTCAAGGTCCCGGTTGGCTTCGGGATTCTGTTCACGGCGGTTTTATTCGCTTTCGGTCATTTCCTGATCAATTTTTCCCCCCCGCGGCTCGGGGTTTTCTTCCCGGCGCTCATTTTCGGGTGGATGAGGGAGAAGACCGGCGGGATCCTGGCCTCCTCGATCTACCACGCCATGTGCAACATTCTCGTTTTGGCGTTGGAGCAGGTGTTCTTCTAAGCATAGGGCATCGCCTCCGGCCCGTATGGGCCTACGGCCCGGAGGGAGCAGAAAGCATAGAGCCTAAAGCATAAAGTGATAAGCCTAAAAGCCTAAAAGTTAAGAAGCCTAAAAGTAAAAGACGTAAGACGTGAGGCGAGCAAGACAAACAAAAAGGGTGTCATTCTGAGCCCTGAGTGTGGTTGAAGGGCGAAGAATCTCGCTTTCCCCGTCTACGGTCTACTGTCTACCGTCTACGATTTTTATGAAGAAGACCGCCGCTTTTTTCGATGTTGACCACACGATCCTGGCCAAGGCTTCCGGGACGCTTTACGTGAAGTATCTGCACCAGATCGGGCTGGCCAGCCGGTGGGATATTGCTAAAAGTCTCTACTGGCTGCTCCTGTATAAAGTCAACCTGATCGACATCGTGAGGGTTACCAACCAGGCGATGAAAACGGTGGAAGGCTGGCCGGAAACCCGGCTCAGCGGGATTTGCGACCAGTGGTTCGAGGTGATGGTCAAGCAGTGGATCTACCCGGAAGCGGTGGAGCTGATCCGGAAGCACGAGCGGGAAGGGCAGGTGGTATCAATCCTGACCGCGGCCACGGTCTACCTGGGGCGGCCCTTGAGCCGTTACTTGGGGATGGAGAACGCTCTTTGCACCCGCCTCGAGCTAAAGGACGGGACTTTAACCGGCCGGATAGTGGAACCGATGTGCTACGGGCATGGAAAGATTTTCTGGGCGAAAAAATTCTGCGAGGAAAAAGGGGTGGATCTCTCGAAGAGCTATTTCTACACCGACAGCATCACCGACCTGGATCTGCTCGAGCTGGTCGGCCACCCGGTCGTGGTTAATCCCGATCCGCTCCTGAAACGTGAGGCGTTAAAAAGGGCCTGGCCGATCATCAATTTCAAACCGTTAATCGTCAATCGTAAATCTTAAATAAGAGCAGGGAAATCCGTTAATTTCCCGGGGCGGTTTCTTTTTTGGGGGTGAGTTTGAAAGTATAGGAGTCATCGTAATCCCAGGCCCAGAAAATAAGAATCTGTAAACCGGGAATTACGGGAATTATCGAGAGGATTCCATAAGTGTAATCCATCTCCTTTTCTAATTTTACGTTCAGGGGAACATACCCTTCTTTTTCGAAACGGAATACCACTTCATCGGGGAGACCGTGGCTGTTGTCAAGTTTCCAGGGTGTTTTGCCCACGTGTCCCTCCTGGAAATATACATCGGCTTCATCCGGGATGGTTTTTATCATCGAGGTCGCAGTGATAGTACTACAGCCGAGAAGGGGGAAGGCGGCCAACGCAAATAAGAAAATGACAATTTTTTTCATCAGATCTTTTCCTACCAGCGTAAGCTGACCAATGGCACTTGGGTTTCCAGAAAAACCCTTTCTCCCATCTTTCTGGTGGTTAGCTGCGGAAAGGGGAAACCCAAGCCGAAATCTTTTTCATTCTTCCAGAAAAGGGAATTGATTGGAGAGCTCTTTTCTTTCTGGGCATTTATTTTCGGGTGGATTTGATTCAGGAGGGTGGCGATTGAGAGTCCGATTAACGATCCAAAAACACAGCCGGCTGCTATGGCTTGGTCATTGTCGGGATCAAGCAGGACCCCTATACCCAAGCCGGACCCCGTGCCGATAATTCCTCCCAGATCGAGCCAGATGGCCTTTCTTCGGTTCCAATCAATCCGGGGAGCGAGGTAAGCCACGGAGGCCAAGCCAAGGTTCCCCCCCACGAGGGCGACCAACGAAGCGGTATCATTCTGGGGATTTTTTTCTAGAGCCAGGTAAATACCATAAGGTATCAATGCTCCCCACATCGCACCGGATTTGGCCAAACCAACATTGCCGCTGTAGAAGGTTTTGTCCCGGGTAAGGATGGCCGAACCCAACATTGCTCCCAAGCCGGTGGAGAAAATCAGAAGTTCCTGGTTACTGTTATCTTTCATATTTGTGGCCAGGGAGAGAAGAAGCCCATTGATCGCACCCCACTCGCCGGAAAAGTTAATCACCATTGTCCGGCCGGCATCTATATAGCCATCCCGGGTTAGAAACAGGCTTGCCCCTAATCCTGCACCGGCACCCAAGAGTAATCCAGCTAGGGGCCTACCTATTTTCCGAGATGCACAATATTCATGGTTTTCATACCACCTACATCTGTCCTTGCGGTCAATGGCGTCACCCAAGATTGTACCTAGAGTTCCTCCGAGAAGAGTTTGATAAATTACCAATTCGCTTCGGCCGTTGGCGTATCTTAAAGATTCCCCTTCCGGTCCGGATGTTGTTTTCGGAACGCCCGCCCAGCAGATAGAGAGGGAGAAAACAAGTACCGCTGGTAATAATAAAAGATGAGATTTTTTCATTTGCCAAATATTATCATATAGATTTTTAGAAACAAGTGGTTGTTTTTTGGCGCCCCGCTCATTGTTCTTTATGGTTTGCTTTCTGCTCTACGCCCTATGCTCTTTGCGCTTATGCCATTCCTTCAATCAGTGCCATCGCGTTGTAGCCCAAAACAATGTGGTTGTAGCCCCCTTCCAGGATGGCGAAATATCCGCCCTTGTTTCTCCGGGCCGCATCCCGGACCAGTTTTCCGATCTCACGGTAATCTTCAGTCTTTAATACCCCGCCCCAGTCGGCTTCGTGGTTGTCGAACCCGGCCGAGATCCCGATAATATCGGCCGAGCAGGAGTCCATCTCCCTTTTTACCTCATCCATATACGCTTCCCGGTAGTGGGCGACTGGATTATACACGGTAAATATTTGGTAATGGCCGATCGTGTTCATCGTGCCGTCACCGAAGTGCATGTCGATATCGAGAACATACCCGTTCCGGACCCGGCCCCGGTGTAACATGGTTTTCATCGCGATGGCCATATTGTTGAAGAAGCAGAAGCCCCAGCAGGAATCGCCCGAGGCGTGGTGCCCCGGGGGGCGGATGACCGCGAAGGCTGGCTCGGAAAGCCCGATCTCCGCCGCCTGAATGGCCCCGCCCGCGGCCAGGGAAGCAATTTCGTAGAGACCGCCGTTTTTAACCGAGTTGATGTGATCTTCTGAGTGAACCAGGGCGATGTCTTCCCGGGAAGCGGGAAGGGCAGTGACAAAATCAACCTTTTTTTCGATTATCTGGATGATGGCCTCGATCCGGCCCTCGGCCGCGGCCGGGTCGCTGGTGTAAACCTGGTGAAAATCGGGGTGGAAAATGACTTTCATATTTCAGTCCTGATAATTGATAATTATAAAACAAAAAAGGGGAGCCGGTTTCCCGGCTCCCCAATCGTCATTCGTCAATCTACAATCGTCAATTTTTTAAAGTCTTATTCCTCCCGAAACCTCCACCACGATTCCGGTAATAATATCGTTCTCGCAGATATAGACGGCGGTGTGGGCGATTTCCTCGGGTTTGCCCAAACGCCCCACCGGGATGGTCGATTTCCATTTTTCCAGGGCTTCCGGCTTCATGTCCTTCATCACCATCGGGGTTTCGATGAACCCGGGGGCGATGGCCGCCACCCGGATCTTGTAGCGGGCGAGCTCCTTCATCCAGGCCACGGTCATGGAGGCCACGCCGGCCTTGGCGGCCGAGTAGTTGGTCTGCCCCATGTTGCCGTGCCGGGCGATGGAAGACATCGGAATGATCACCCCGCCGTTCCCGCATTCGATCATCCGGAGCGCGGCTTCCCGGCCGGTGAGGAACACCCCGGTCAGGTTGACATCGATGACCATCTGCCACTGCTTCAGGCTCATTTTATCCGCGACCTTGCCGGTAGCCTTGTCCACTTTGACCAGAAGGCCGTCGCGGAGGATGCCGGCATTGAGGACGGCCACGTCCAGGCGTTTGGTTTCTTCGACCGCCTTCTTCATCAGGTTCTCCACCTCGGCCTCGTTGGCCACGTTGGCGGCGACGGGGATGGCCTTCCCGCCCGCGTCCCTGATCTGCTTGGCGGCTTCCTCCATCGGGGCGTTGGGCAGGTCGCCGATCACGATGGTGGCGCCCTTCGAGCCCATCATTTTGCCGATGGCGAGCCCGATCCCGCTCGCTCCCCCGGTTACGACTACGGTTTTACCTTTTAGATCCATGAAAGCCTCCTTTCTAATAAATCAGAATCAACTAGCGAGAAATGTGGGACACGCGAGAAAAGTAGGACATGAAAAAAATATTAATACCTTTCTCGCTTTTTGCCGTTGATATCTTAGGTTGCCCCGGCTTTTCTAGTCAACAGGCAAAAAGATTGACGGAAAAGGGTTTTTAGATATGATAATGAATATGTTGGGGGGGGGATTTCTTGCTATCCGATAATCTGTTTTCCAATCCACAAAAGGCCGGACGGTTTTTCGCCCTGATCCTTTTTGTCCTGACCGGACTCTGGACCCGCCCGCTTCTGGCTCAGTTCGAAGAAGAGGAATATTTCCAGGCCGGCGACTGGGTGGAGACCGCAACCAAACGCTCTCAACCCATCCGGGAGGCCCCTGCGGCAGTCACGGTCCTCACCGAAGAGGATATTCACAACTCCGGGGCCACCAACCTGGGCGATCTCCTGCGCTCCGTGCCGGGCCTGGAGGTAATCAGCTTCTCGCCTGCCTATTACGAGATCGGGGCCCGGGGCCAGGACAAGCCCATGGAAAACGGCGTCCTGGTCCTGGTCAACGGCCGCTCTGTCTACCTGGACTTTTACGGGGTGGTGATCTGGAACAAGCAGCCCTTTGCCCTGGAGGACATCAGGCGGATCGAGGTGGTCCGGGGTCCGGGCTCGGTGCTCTACGGCGCCAACGCCTTCCACGCCGTAATCAATATCATCACCAAGGGCGCCGGGGAAAACCCCGGCCTCCAGGCCACGGCGGACGTCGGGACGGGAATCATGATCGGCACCATCGCGGAGTCCGGCCAGTCCGGGAAAATCAGCCACCGGACCTCGATCGGCTGGACCCAGGCCTCGAGCTGGTCGGACCGGGAGAACCTGGTCCTCAAGTACCCGCGCGGAACGGCGTCGCTCTACTACGATCTGGGCAAATCCCGGGGGGTAACGCTGGAAGGGGGGATCGACTCGGGCGACTACGAGATGTTCTACGACATGCTCGGGATGTTCGAAAGCAACAGCGCCAACCATTATCTCCTGGCCAAGTTTGCCGAGCCCGATTTCTACCTCCGCGCCTTCTGGAACTCGATGGATTCCAAGAAAACCGAAATCAGGGACATGGTCATAAATGACATGGAGCTGATGGGAATTCCCGTCAACGTCGCGGAGGATTACAAGTTCGAGACCCAGATCGAGGCCAATACCGTGGACCTGGAGGCCCAGAAGATCCAGAAATTCCAGACCTTCGGATACGACCATATCCTCACCGGGGGAGCCGACCTTCGCTATAACACACCCTTTGCCCCCTGGTCGGGGAATACCGGACGCAGAAACTGGCGGGAGCCTACCTCCAGCACGAGTTTCTCTTCCGGGACAAGGTCCATTCCTACCTGGGGGTCCGCTACGATCACCATCCCCT
>JAQTNV010000032.1 GCA_028713675.1 bacterium | reverse complement strand
CCACCGCCGCCATCCGCGGGAACCCCGGCCAGATCAATTACTGCGCCGCGAAAATGGGCAACGTGGGCATCACCCGGGAAGTGGCCGCCGAATGGGGCCGGTTCAAGATCAACGTGAACGCGGTCGCTCCCGGCTTCACCGACACCCGGCTGACCCAGGCCAAGGAGACGACCGACGGCACCATCGGGGTGCCCAAGGCCCAGCGGGACGCCACCATCGCCCGGATCCCCTTCGGGCGGCCCGGCACCCCGCAGGAGATCGCCAACGTGGTCCTGTTCTTCTCCTGCGGGCTTTCCGACTTCGTCACCGGCCAGGCCATCAACGTTTCCGGGGGGATGCAGATTCCTTGAGCAGGAAGAGCATAGAGCATAGAGCATAGAGCATAGAGCAGGGAGCAGGGAGCAGTAGGCAGCCTCCGGCCCCGCTTCCAGCCCGTAGGGCTTACAGGCCGGAGGGTAGGGCCTACGGCCCGGAGGGTAGCAAGTAGCCGATAGCAGGTAGCAGGTAACCAGTAACCAGAAAAACAAGGTGGCTAGGCTGCTAGGTGGTTAGGTGGTTCGAAAGAACGAAATTAACGATCAAAACGATCCTAACATTCTGAACTCTATGCCCTATGCCCTATGCTCCATGACCTATGACCTATCACCTATAACCTATAACCTTCTTAGTTGAGGGGATGGATTGCCGATTTTATTTTTGCCGTTATCATTTATTTGCCGTAATTAAATAGCTGTCGGCCGCAGGCTGCCGGCTTTGCGTAATTCGTTAAACGTCGGGAGGGAAAATGACTGAGCCAGCGACACTCCAGAGATTGAACAAATTGAACGGGGAAGCCCTGGTCGGGGGCGGGAAAGAGCGGGCCGACAAGCAGCACAAGGAAGGCAAGCTGACCGCCCGCGAGCGGATCGACACCCTGCTCGACCCGGGGACTTTCGTCGAGGTTGACCGCCTGGTCACCCACCGCTGCACCGATTTCGGAATGGAGAAGAGCAAGTTCCTGGGCGACGGCGTGGTCACCGGCTACGGCAAAGTCGACGGCCGGACCGTCTTCCTCTTTTCCCAGGACTTCACCGTCCTAGGCGGCTCCCTGGGTGAGTCCTTCGCCAAGAAGATCTGCAAGGTCATGGAGGCGGGGATGAAGGCCGGGGCCCCGGTGATCGGGATCAACGACTCCGGAGGGGCCCGGATCCAGGAGGGCGTGACCAGCCTGGCCGGCTACTCCGACATCTTCTTCCGGAACGTGATGGCCAGCGGGGTGGTTCCCCAGATCACCGCGATCATGGGGCCCTGCGCCGGGGGCGCGGTCTACTCGCCGGCCCTGACCGATTTCATCCTCATGTCCGGGGCGAGCTACATGTTCATCACCGGGCCCGAGGTGGTCAAGGCCTCGACCCACGAGGACGTGACCAAGGACCAGCTGGGCGGCCCGATGACCCACAACGCCACCTCCGGGGTGGCCCACTTCTCCTCCGGCGACGATGTCGCCACCCTCAAGCTGATCCGGGAGCTCCTTTCCTTCTTCCCCTCCAACAACATGTGCGATCCCCCGATCAAGGAGACCGGCGATGACCCCCGCCGGACCGACCCCAGCCTCCGCCTGGTGGTGCCGGAAAACCCGAACCAGAGCTACGACATCAAGGACATCATCCGCCCGGTGGTTGACCAGGGCTACTTCCTCGAGGTGCACGAGCATTTCGCCAAGAACATGGTGGTGGGTTTCGCCCGCCTGGCCGGCCGGCCGATCGGGATCATCGCCAACCAGCCCAATTTCTACGCCGGCTGCATCGACATCAACGCCTCGGTCAAGGCCTCCCGCTTCATCCGCTTCTGCGACTGCTTCAACATCCCGATCCTGACCCTGGTGGACGTGCCCGGCTACCTGCCGGGGACCAACCAGGAATACGGCGGGATCATCCGGAACGGCGCCAAGCTGATCTACGCCTACTGCGAGGCCACGGTGCCGAAACTGACCATCATCACCCGGAAGGCCTACGGCGGCGCCTACTGCGCGATGAGCTCCAAGCATTTCCGCGGCGACGCCAACCTCGCCTATCCCACCGCCGAGATCGCGGTGATGGGGCCGGACGGGGCGGTCAACATCGTCTTCCGGAAGGAGCTGGAGAAGGCCGAGAACAAGGCCGAGGCCAAGAAGAAGCTGACCGACGACTACCGGGAAAAATTCGCCAACCCCTACCAGGCGGCTTCGCTCGGCTACATCGACGAGGTGATCGACCCGGCCGAGACCCGGCCCCGGCTGATCCAGGCCCTGGACATGATCAAGGACAAGCGGGACACCAATCCCCCGAAGAAGCACGGGAACATCCCGCTATAAGAGCAGAGGGCAGAGGGCAAAAGAGAATGCGTCCATAGTGTCCATAGAGTTCATAGTGTCAGTTTAGATCTTTTGGTTTGTTGGAATTTAATTGGTAATTGGAATTTGTTTGGTTATTGGAGCTTGGTTATTGGAATTTAATCAGAAGCAGGCATTTATAAAAGGAGAATGACATGGCCGAAGACATCAAGAAATCCTATCAGGACTGGGAAGAAAAAACCCTGAAGAAGTCCCTCGCCAAGGGCCCGGAACGGAAGCCCAAATTCACCACCGCCTCGGGACTGGAATACAAGCGGGTCTACACCCCCCTCGATATCGAGGGAGAGGATTACGTCCGCGACCTGAATTTCCCCTCCAAGTTTCCCTATACCCGCGGCGTCCAGCCGACCATGTACCGCGGACGGCCCTGGACCATGCGGCAGTACTCCGGCTTCGGCACGGCCAAGGAAACCAACGAGCGCTTCCGCTTCCTCCTGAAAGAGGGGCAGACCGGCCTTTCCATCGCCTTCGACCTCCCCACCCAGATGGGCTACGACTCCGACCACGCCCTGGCCAAGGGCGAGGTGGGCAAGGTGGGCGTGTCCATCGACAGCCTGGCCGACATGGAAGTGCTCTTCGACCAGATCCCCCTGGACAAGGTCTCCACCTCGATGACGATCAACGCCACCGCCAGCGTGCTCCTCGCGATGTACATCGCGATCGGGGAAAAACAGGGGGTGGAAGCCAAGAAGCTCCGGGGCACCATCCAGAACGACATGCTGAAGGAATACATCGCCCGCGGCACGTACATCCTCCCGCCCCGGCCTTCCATCCGGATCGCCACCGACATCATGCGCTTCTGCAAGGACGCCGTGCCCGAGTGGAACACCATTTCGATCTCCGGCTACCACATGCGCGAGAAGGGCTGCACCGCGGTCCAGGAAGTGGCCTTCACCCTGGCCGACGGCCTGGAATACATCAAAGCGGTCAAGGACGCCGGGATGGACGCGGCCGAGCTGGCCACGCGTTTCTCCTTCTTCTTCAACGCCCACAACGACTTCCTGGAGGAGGTCGCCAAGTTCCGGGCCGCGCGCCGGCTCTGGGCGCGGCTCCTGCAGGAAAAGGGAATCACCGATCCGCGGGCCCAGATGCTCCGCTTCCACACCCAGACCGCGGGCTGCACGCTGACCGCGCAGCAGCCGATGAACAACGTCGTACGGGTGGCCCTCCAGGCCCTTTCCGCCGTCATGGGCGGGACCCAGTCGCTCCACACCAATTCCCTGGACGAGGCCTTCAGCCTCCCCACCCAGAATTCCGTCCGCCTGGCCCTCCGGACCCAGCAGCTGATTTCCGAGGAGTCCGGGGTCACCAACACCATCGACCCCCTGGCCGGCTCCTACGCGGTCGAGGCCCTGACCAACCAGATCGAGGAAGGGGCCCGCGTCTACCTGAAGAAGGTCGAGGAGATGGGCGGGATGATCCCGGCGATCGAGTCGGGCTACGTCCAGCGGGAGATTGAGGACGCCTCCTACCGCTACCAGCTCGAGATCGAGAAAAAGGAAAGGATCGTGGTGGGGGTGAACGAGTACAAGGTCGACGAACCCCTGAAATTCGAGGTCCTGAAGATCGACCCCAAGAAGGAAGAGGAGCAGTGCAAGAGCCTCCAGGCCGTCCGGAAGAAACGCGACAACGCGGCGGTGAAAGCCGCCCTGGCCGAGGTCAAGAAAGCCGCCGAGGGCAAGGACAACGTGATGCCCCCGATCCTGAAGGCGGTCAAGGCCTACGGCACGATCGGCGAGATCTCCGACACCCTGCGCGCCGTTTTCGGGGAATATCGGGAAAAGATCTAGGTAAGCTCAAAGGTCATAGGTGATAGGTCATAGGTCGTAGGTCGTAGGTAGGGAAAAACAAGGGAAAAAACCAAAGAATGACCGGCGGCGGGGAGGCAATCTCCCCGCCGTTTTTTTTAAGAAAAAAACCTATTCCGTCATTATTTTCCCAAATTCATTATCAGAGCCGATTAGAACACCAATAATGCTTGACTTGGTTAAGCGATTAAATATATAAGATGAACTGAATAAATCTCCAAAAAACGTGAAAAAATACTTCATCATCCTTCCGTTATTACTTTTATTTATTCCATCCGCACGGGCTCAGGATAACCCGACTATCGCGGTCTTTGACTTTGACTTGGGCTCCAACCTCGATCCCAAGCTAAAAATCTCCCTCTCCCGAGAACTGACAGACACTCTGGTTAAAACGAATAAATATCGGGTACTCGACCGGGGAAAAATCAGTGCGACGCTCCCCAAAAATAACCCCGGCCCGAAAATCGTCACCGACAATGACAATGCATTACAAATCGCGAAAACCCTGGCCGCCAATAAAATCCTGACGGGAAGAATCGAGAAAATCGACACTTTTTGTCACCTCGCGGTGATGATTACCGATACTGAGACCGGGGAAATCGAAAAGATGGAAACTTCCCGCAGTGCCTGCGAGGAAAACGCTCTCACGTCAGGGATTAAAGCCATGGTTTCCACGATAACCAAGGTACCGATTATTTATAAAAGTCCTGAAATTTCCCCGGATAAGACACGAATAAAATGAAAAAATATATCCTATTTGTCCTGTTGATCTCCTTATTATTTTTCGTTCCGCTTTATGGCCAGGAAAAAACTTCCGTCGCGGTTCTGGATTTCACCACCGGTTCAAATGTTTCACCGGGGTTAAAATCCGTCCTCGCCCTTCAATTATCCCACGACCTGGTTAACTCGGGGAAATTCCGGGTTCTGGATCGCAAAAATATTGACGCCATTCTCAAAGAACAGGGATTTTCACTGCAGGATTGCGCCACCGACGAATGCATTATCCAAGTCGGAAAACTTCTCAACACCCAAAGAATGGTTACCGGGAATGTCAGCATGATGGACCTGAAGGAATTCGGAAAACTCTACGCGGTTACCGCCATGATTTCCAATGTCGGCACCCATATCATCGAAGCGATCGGGAGCACGCAGTGTTTCTGCCGGGAAGACGAATTAATCGGGGTCATGGAAAAGATCGCCGACGATCTTACCGGACGCAACGGCGCTAAGAATAAATATTCCCTGATCGAAGGCACCCTGCTCTTTGCCGGCCGACCCATCCCCGGGGTGATAAATCAAGAGATCGTGGTCAACCTGAGTGAGGAATCATCAAATGAGATATCCGTTCCCCCGGCGGAGTATGACGGCAAAACCAGCAGATACCGGATAAAAAACATAAAGCCCGCCCGCTATCGGATCGATATCGGTTTTGACACACGCGTGGAAAACCCCCTGAATGCCTATCGGACATGTAACGGTTTCAAGGTTTTCGACCTCTCTCAAAACACCTCCAACCAGGACATCGATTTTATCTGCCCAATTCACCTGACCAAACCCATCGATAACCGCATAAAAACAAATATCAATCCGCACGCTCATGAATGCAGCAACACCCTGGATTTAAAAAATCCCGTCGTGATCAGCTGGGATCCCATCGGCAAGCCGGAAGACAATGTTTACTATAAAGTTAATATCACCCAACAAAAATGCCCAACTAACTCAGGCAAGTATATTTACCAAGGCACGACTCAAAAAACCCAATTGACTTTCAACCTGCCCCCCAGCACCCAAAATGAATATTATTCGTTTTCCCTAAAAGCGTTCACCTTAAGCGGAAAAGAAATCGGGCAGCTCAGCGTAGAGACTGCCCAGGGAATCCTTAGTTTTAAAATCAAATGAAAAAATTACTTGTTCTCGCCTTATTATTTTCATTTTTATCTTCCGCAGCAAAAGCTGAAGACCGGCAATTAATCGTTGTCCTTGATCTTAATAAAGGCCCCGGAATTGCGGAGGATTTTATCGTCCCGCTTTCCCTGGAGCTATCCAAGCATTTAATCAAAACCGGAAAATATTCCGTCCTGGATCGCAAATATGTCAACTCGATAATGAAAAATAACGGATGGTCCGCCCCGGGATGTCTATCTCCGGAATGCCTGTCCCGGCTGGGCAAAGCCACGGGAGCGAAAAAGATTGTAAACGGAGACATCAAAAAGGAAGGTGAATTTTATTTTCTGACCGCCAACCTGATCGATCCCGCCACCGGTAAAATCGAGGCCACCAAAAGCATCAAGCATTGGGCCCACGAAATCACCCTTTTCAAAGAAATGCAGGTAATCGCCGATAATCTCACCGGAAATACCGGCATCACGGGTAGGATAACTTTTTCAGATAATCCCATATCGGATTACACTTCCGATAAACCCGTCATCGAATTCTTTAACCTGTCCGCCCGCAAGAAAATTATTAATGCCGCTTTATACGATGATAATAACGCGGAAATTACTTTAAAAAATACACCTTATGGAAAATATCAAGTCTCAGTCAAAATACGCTCGGCCAAACCAAACGCCCTCATGATTCCGGGTAATTACTTCGATGAGTTCTCCTTCGATGAAAATAATTTGAATCCTCTCATCACCCTGAAAAAAGTCATTCATCTGACCAAACCCGAAGATACCAATAGGCCTTTGGAAAATTTCGAAGATGTCTGCCATAACCAGAGGGTTTTTAAAAATCCGGTTTATTTCAACTGGGAGCCGATCGGGAAAAACCTGGGAAATATTCATTATGAATATCAAATAATTCGCCTGAATTGTTCGCGCCTATACCAAAACATCGCTCAGGAAGGTCGGACGGATCAAACCGCTCTCACCTTGAATTTGATCCCCAATCTTAAAAATGAATTTTATCTGCTGAAAATATACGCCAAAGAAGATAACGGTAAAATGATCGGGACTGTTGGCGTTCCGGGAAGTTCAGGAAGATTCTGGACCAGCTATCAATTCCGGGTAACGGAATAGTTTATCGGACGGCGAATATTCATGAATACCGCTTTAAAAAACCACAGGAAGCGTCCCTTCGCCATCCGAACAATCTCCGCCTTCATGTTTTTGGTCCTCTTTATTATCCTGGCCCCCACCTTGGAAGCCAAAGATAAAGCTTTTATCGCCGTGCTGGATTTCAGCCTTGGACCCGACGTCAATCCCGAACTTAAGGTCCTCCTGTCCCAGGAACTGGCCAAAGATTTATTCCAGACCGGCAAATTCAGGGTACTGGATCGCAAAAATATAAATGCCATATTGAAAGAGCAGGGTTTTTCTCTGCAGGATTGCACCTCGACCGACTGCATTGTTCAGGTCGGCAAACTTCTAGTTGTTCAAAAAATCATTACCGGAGATATTCGCATTGTAAATCAGGGGTTCGGTGATGCTTTTGTAATTTCCGCAATCGTAACCAATGTCGAAACCGGCGAGGTTGAGGCCAACAAAACCATTTCCTGTCACTGCCGGGGCACAGAGTTTTTCGATAATATAAAAATCATTTCCGACTCCCTCATTGATTCCCTGGCCGGAATAAACCTGACCGCCCGAGACCTTGATCTCCAGCTTCTTTTTAACGACGTTCCCATCAGCAAATACACCGCCCTCGATCCGGTGATCGAAATCCATAATTCGGACACACAAAAAATTGAAAATAAGCAGACAATTTATAATAGGAAAACCGGCTTCTTAAAAATCCCAAATTTCACCTTTGGAAGATACTGGTATAAAATTTCGATCAACGCGAATCCATCCAACCCACCCGACAGTTCCGGCGACTACATCGGGGGTAATACTCTTTTTTTCAACAAAGAAAGCTCCAGTTTGATTATCAACATGGTGCGCTACTTCAAACTGATCAGGCCGGAATTTAACGATGATACGGTTATAATTATTGACACCAAGAACGACTCTTATTACAAACCGTCCTTAAAAAACCCCCTTTCTTTTTCCTGGGAACCGTTCGGTAGTGATGTGGAAAACATCATTTACAGTTACATAGTTATTATTCACGATAATTCTACCGGCGGAAGAATCCCCGTCGCGTTGGAAAACCAAACAAAAAACACTCAAGTAACGCTGGACCTGCCCCCCAACAAAGGAACCGAATCTTACGAAATCGATATATTCGCCAAAAACGGAAACGGTACGATTGTGGGCAGAATGGCCCCCGCCAACGAATTTAACAATGGTTTTCGATTTCGCGTCGAAAAATGATGTTTGTTTTTCAGAAAATGACTAATTATCAGAAATGATTAAAAGCGGGACAATGAAAAGAATTTTATTGGTTCTGGTCACGTTGATATTATTATTAACAATTTCTTTTTCTTCCTTATTCTCTCAAACCAAAAAGCCATTGATCGCGATTCTGGATTTTACCATCGGATCCAATATTGACCCTGCATACAAGATTTCGCTCTCGCTGGAACTGGCAAACAATCTGCTCAAATCCGGCAAATATCGGATATTGGATCGCAAAAACATCGACGCCATTCTCCGGGAGCAGGGTTTCTCATTACAAAATTGTTCTTCCGATGATTGCGCTGTTCAAATTGGAAAATTACTCGTTGTTGAAAAAATAGTCTCCGGGCGTATAAGCAAACTCGACAGCGACGTTTTGATTTCCATTACGATTACAAATGTTGAAACAGGGGAAATCGATTCCCTTGAAACAACCTCATGCCGTAATTACCATGATTTATTCAGCTGTATTAATGAGTTAGCAAATAAAATATCGTTCAATTCGGCCGCGAATAATCCCTTAAAAAACATCAAAGGAATTTTGAAATACAACGGAAATGTAATTGCAACATACCCTCAGATAAATCCCTCGATCTGGATACGAAATGAAAATACCGGTTCAGCTATGAAAGTTAATATAAACTACGACAATATCAGCAAAGGAGAATTTATCTTAAACGGTCTGCCCTCTGGTAAATACGGGATGGGCATAGATATTAATACCAATCAAGACAACGGTCCAAAATATCCAGGCGATCTTAATGCCTGGAAACAATTCGAAGTTAACGATCAAACCTCAGAACTAACTATTGACATGAATCGAATTATTCACCTGACCAAACCTGCAGACAACAATTCTCTCCTTGATAATACTTCTAGTAATTGCGCTGATTTTAAAACAATTCCACGTCCAATATCATTTTCATGGGATTTACTTGATGATGTCCCGGGCGCGACTTACTTTATCACAATAAACATATTTGAATGCCCTTATAAATTTGTCGAAAATGTTAAAATCGAAACCACTACGAAATCAAACATTCAAATAGATCTCCCTCCGAGCAAAGAAAATCAATTTTATTCTTTCAATATAAAATCCAGTTCGATAAATGGTATATCAGTCGGTAGTTTCATAGTTCACTTCCCAAGCGGATTTGGCTGGGATTTTCGTTTTCGAGTTACAAACTAAACAAACAAAATGAAAAATCATATTGGAATATTTACAAATACAGTTATTTGTCTGCTATTTATTTCTTTTTTTCCTTTTCTTCTTTTAGGTCAGGATCAGAAAACCACGCCCACTGTAAAATTAAACATCAACCAACTGCTTTATGAATGCGATAAAGGAAACTTTGAAGCTTGCCTGAAGGGACTTCGTTATTCGCTTATCGCGTACATTCCTCAAAGAAATTTCTTTTTAGAAAAACTATCTTCTCAAAAAACCCTGGATTCCCTTTCAACCGAATGCAAGAAGAACAATAATGATGAAATCTGCTTCGTTTTAGGAAGAATGTACCTTTTTGGTGCAAATATCGATAAAAATCATGATAGCGCCATGTACTTTTTTCAAAAATCTTGTGAATTAGGAAATTCCTTTGGATGTAATAGCTTAGGGTTTGAATATCTTTCTGGTGAAGATATTCCGAAAGATTACAAAAAGGCCTTTGTTTATTTGAAGAAATCATGCGATTTAGGCAATTATTTGGGTTGTAATAACTTTGGAACTATGTTTATCAATGGGCAAGGAGTTGAAAAAAATCTCGAAAAAGCATTCTCTATTTACTCAAACGCATGTGAAATGGGGCACAGTTTAGGCTGCCGCAATATTGGAATCGCTTATAATTTCGGCAACGGGATTTCGAAAGATATCGACAAAGCCATCCACTTTTATCAAAAAGGCTGTGATCTCGGAGATCCCAATTGTTGTCATAATTTGGCCATCATCTATCGCTCCGGCGAAAGATATAACGACCAAAATTTCCAAAAAGCGTTGTTGCTTCATCGAAAAGCTTGTGAAAACGAAAGAGCCGAAGATTGTTATGCAATGGGAATATTTCACGAAAAAGGTTCCGGCGTAAATAAAGACTATGAAATGTCGGAATTATTTATTTCAAAAGCATGCATGCTCGGTCTTGAAAAAGCTTGCAGCAAAATGAAACTTTTTTGACCAAGTATCCGGCGATCAGCATCTTTTAAAGCTCGGGAAATTCCGGGAAATCAGGATTGTGTCCCCCGCGCGATTTCTCGAGGCGATCGAGGATCCAGGGGATTTTTCATAATCAGGCGGTAATCCAGAGGAAATAGATATGCACAAGGTCCCGGTCCGGGAAACTGAAAATCTGAACCTCCTCCGCGATTATATCCAGGGGCGGAGCGTCGTCCTGGACCAGGTCAGGTTCGACCAGTACAAGAAATCCATCGACATTCCCCTGACCGTGATCGAGAAAGGCGGTTTCATCGCCCGGGATTTCCTGCTGGTAAAAAAATGGGAGCATCACGTCGTCTCCGCCTGCCTCTATATTTATAACGCCCAGGCCTGCGGGATCGCGGACGACGAGAAGAAGGGCGCGGGGACGATTAATTCGATCTCTTTTAAAAACGATATCATCACCATCAGTTTCGTGGAGGAAATCACCATCAAGGTGACCGTCTCGAATTTATTCATGGAATTGTCCGTTACCGAAAACGAAGTCGGCCGGAAGTGTTACTACGCGCGGAAATGCCGGTGGCCGGCCCTCCCGGGCTGAGATCTGGTGGACAATTTATTTTGGACTGCAAGGAGAGGAGATAAAAGATGAGCCAAATGAGCAAACGGGAAGCGTCGGTCGTGATCGGGGTGATCGGGTTTCTCTGGTTTTTCCTGGGCGGCATGATCGGGTTCCTAATCCGGCCTTCCGTCCCCCTGGTCGGCAAGCTGTCCTTCAACACCGTCCTCGCCCGGGGCGAGAACCTGGACGTGGTGCAGAAGGCGCTCCTGGGGCCGACCGCCCACGCCTCGTTCAACCTGATGATGGAATGCGCCCTGATCGGGCTGGTGGGCGGGCTGTCCCTGGGCATTTTGATCTGGTTCCTGGTCAAGAAACGGGGTTAAATTTATTTTTGCCGAAGATCTCTAAAAACGCCCACCTCGTCCGCAAGGCCGTCCTGCTCTCGATCCTGGCCGCGTCCATTTACGCCTATTTCCACCCCGACACGGTGCTGGTCCCGGTAGCCGCCCATGAGCGGCAAAAGCTTGACCGCCTGTTTCAGAACCACCTGAGCACGAAATATTTCGTCTTCCATTCCAACCTCCCCCGGGAAAAGCTGGCGGATTTCGGCCGGACCTCCGACCAGTTTATCGATGTTTTCAACCGCGACTTTTTCCCGGTCCGTTATAAATTCCCCCTCCACGCCTATATCCTGCCCGACGCCCCGGAGCTCAGGAAATTCATGCAGGAAGAAATGGGGGTGAATACCTTCCCCGAGATTTTCGCGGGCGCCTACCACGCCCGCTACCGCGCTTTCTTCACGCACGGGAACGCCGGCTGGGGGACCTTCACCCACGAGATCCTGCACCCCCTGGTGGATTCCTCGCTCCCCCACGTCCCCTCCTGGGCGGTGGAGGGGATCCCCGCGTTCGCGGAAAGATTCTACGGGTACGAGAAAAACGGGGAGCTCCGCGTCCGGTGGGGATACCCGAGCCCCTGGAGGGTCCAGGAACTCTCGGGCCGGCTGGCCCGGCTCAGCCTGGAGGAAATCCTGGACGGTTCCGGGAGCGTCTCGGAGGCCAGCCTGGTTTGCATATTCCTGTTCAAACAGGGAAAATGGAAAAGTTTCCTGGACTTGGTGCGGAAAAACGAGAAAAGCGGATACCCCTCTTTCCTGGAGGCGGCCCTGGGAATGCCGCTCGGGGAGGCCGAGCCGCGGTGGCGGGAATTCCTGGACAACCTGGAAAGCAGAAAACAGGATCTTTACCGGCTTCCGGCCGCCAGAATTTTCCCGACCGAGGAAGAATACAACGAATTCATGGCTTACGTGAACGGAATCTTCAATTAAAGAATACCGGGGAATAAAGCCCGGAGGACCGCAACCATGGGAAAAAAACCATCCCCCTTTCCCCGGCCGGAGGCCATGGGAAAATTCATGCTCTCGCTGGGCCGGTTCTACGAACGCCTCTACCGGGTGCCGGGAGTCGGGGAGTCGCTGGTCCGGGGGTGGTGCCGGAACCTGGGCCGGGTCTCCTTTTATTCACCTTCCGGCCTGAAACGGAGCGAGAACCTCCAGGGGGTGAAGGAAACCCTGGTGGATTCCTGCCGGAAGATGGGTTTTAAAATGGAACTCTCCGGGGAGAAACCCGGCCAATTCGAATTCTTTATTCTCGAGTGCCCCTACGGATTTCACCGCCCTGACCAGCAGGGCGTCTGCGATGCCGCCATGGACATGGACCGGGTCATGTTCCGGCTCTGCGGCGGGGACCTCCGGGTGGAGGAAACCATCCCCGGGGGCGCCCCCAAGTGCCGGATCACGATGCATGAGATATCCAAATAAATTCCAATGACCAAGCTCCAATAACCAAATAAATTTCAAATTACCAATTTAAAATAAATCACCCGATACGAGGGAAAGGGGGAAGCCATGGAAAGAAAATTCGTCTTCGAGGACCTGCGCCAGGTCGGCCGCTGGATGCGACGGAAGATCAAGGACCGGGTCGAGGGCAAGGAGTATGTCTTCACCCCCGAGGATTTCGACGACCTTTCCCGCGTCATCCGGATCGGGAACTGGCTGATGCCGCGGTACGGGCAGACCCGCTTTTACCGCTTTCTGGTGGACCGGGGGTTTTTCGCCCCCTATTTCCGCCAGCCGGTCCTGTCCCGGGTGGTGCCCCTGAACGCCAAGGTCAAGGCCGCGCCCGGGACCGTGATGCCCCTGCAGCTCCTGGACGAGATGATCGAAAAAGCCGGTTTCCTCTTCATCATGGACAAGTGCCTCTGCCGCCAGGGAATGGAATGCCGGGATTACCCGATCGATTTCGGGTGCCTGGACCTGGGGGAAGGCGCCCGGGTTCTGCTCAAGGGCCCGCTCGGGCACGAGGTGGGGGTCGAGGAAGCCAAGGCCCATGTCCGCAAGGCGGCCGAACTCGGCCTCCCGGCCTTCGCGGCCCACGCCATCCCCGAGAACCAGGTGATGGGAATCCCGAAGAAACAGCACCACAAATTCATCGAGGTCTGCTTCTGCTGCCCCTGCTGCTGCGTGGCCATGGCCAACCTCAAGTATTATTCCCCGCTGGTCAAGAAATACAGCATGGTCAGCATCGGGTTCGTCGCCAAGGCCCTTCCCACCTGCCAGGGCTGCTTCGAGTGCGTGAACAAGTGCGCGGCCGGGGCGATCAAGGTGAAGGGCGACAAGGTCTGGGTGCAGGAGGACCTCTGCATCGGCTGCGGGATCTGCCAGCACACCTGCCCCCACCACGCGATCCGGCTGACCCAGATCCTGCCCCTGAAGGAGAACCTGCTGGATTACTTCAAGGAAATCCATTTAGATTTGAGCTGAAAAAACAGGATATGGTAGATGGCAGATAGGAGATAGGGGAAAACACAAAAACCTATCTTCAATCTCCAATCTCCTATCTCCGATCAAAATGAACAAAATAAATTTGAATACGAAGAAGAAGACGAAAAAGAACAAGGACGGATGGGTGCGCCAGGGCAAATGCCGGCGCTGCGGAATCTGCTGCAAGGGGGACAAGCTGACCCCGGGGCCTTTCGCGGACGACAAATACGTCCAGGAATTCATCAGAATAATCGGGACCGACTGCCACCACCTGGTTTACAACTCCAAAAAACAGGCCGAGTGCAGTATCTATAAGAACCGTTACACCGAATGCCAGATCTTCCCGAGCAAGCCCGAAGACCTGGAACTGGTCAACGCGCTCTGCGGGTTTTACTTCGTCAAGAAGAAAAATTAACGGGACCGAGGAAATATTATTCTAGGATATATAAGCAGAATGATATTTAACCGTTTTTCAGATTTCTCTAAGTTTAAAAATAAATCATTTTTGCTGTCTTTTATTATCGGGATCCTGTTTCCTGTTGTCTTTCCTGCTCATTCAAACGCTTATAGTGTTCTCAAAAAATATGAAAAAACAAATTTGAATGTTTATTCCTTTTTACCTTATACACTAACCGCCGATTATCCCTCAGCGATAACAAGCGAACAGAACAAGAAAAACATGCCGTCAGGTTACAATCTCAACCAGGAAAAGATCAGGCCTATGAATTATTATTTCCCATTGATATGGGATTTTTCCCCTATCGCGCTTACAGTCATTTGGGGCCAGATCTGCTCGCATGAAAGCGGGCCTGACCCCAGCAATCTTTGTTCAACAAGCGCGATATTGCCTTTCCTTTTTATCAATGCTTTCTGGCCCATTCCCGCAGATGGATACACCAACGCCTCTGGTTTAAAAATGGGCATTTCATTTTCTCTAAGATTCTTACTTGTTCTCGCCGGCGCTATCGGAGTGGAAGTCGGTGAATCGCTTCATGGTTTTGGCTGTGAAATGTGCGATACAGACTCTTGTCGAGAAAGCTGTGCTTCAGAACATGAAGACAGATTAAATCCAAATGCATATATTCCCTATTTAATTGTTTTTCAAATTCTCGAGGCGATTTATCATTCTAATAAAGTCTATACGAATAATGAGGAATATAAGGAGCGACAATTGGAAAAAAGGAGTCAGCTAATCCCATATATTTTCAAAGACCAAATCGGATTGGCTTTTCAAGCTCGCTTTTAAAGGTGATAGTGAAACGGATTGAGCCCGACACCGATTTTAAAATGGAGGAAACCTTGAAAATCACGTGCTTATTGGGAAGTCCGCGGCCGCACAGCAACAGCGCCGCCATCGCCGCCCGCTTCCTGGAGACCGCGGCCAGGCTCGGCGCCGAAACCCTCAGCTACAACCTGAACCGGCTCACCTTCCGGGGCTGCCAGGCCTGTTACACCTGCAAAACCAAACTGGACCGATGCGTGCTGAAGGACGATCTCACCGAGGTGCTCGAGTCCGTGCAACGGACGGACACGCTGGTGATCGCCACCCCGATTTACTACACCGATGTCACCGGCCAGCTCAAGTGCTTCATCGACCGCACGTATTCATTTCTCAAGCCGGACTACGTCACCAATCCCTCGCCCAGCCGCATCGCCCCCGGGAAAAAGCTGGTCTTCATCACCACCCAGGGACAATCGGACCCGGACAAGTTCGCCAAGGTTCCCGCCCGCTACGGTTCCATCTTCAAGTGGTACGGATTCGAGGAAAGCCACCTCATCCGCGCCTGCGGCGTGGGGATCAAAACGACCGAGGCCGAGCTCGAGCCCTACCTGAAGCAGGCGGAGGAAACGGCGAAAAAGATCATGGGCAAAGGGCAAAGCGCATAGGGCAAAAGAGTCCATTGAGTTCATAGTGTCCATAGAGTCCATCATCATCGCATAGGGCAGAGGGCATAGAGCAAAGGGTATTGAAAATCCCCCTTGATCCCCCTTTCAACAAAGGGGGAAGATATTTTCTTTTTGATTTTAACCTAACACCTATGACCCATAACCCATGACCTGATTGGAGAGCGAAACCTTCCCCCCCAAAAATGAAAAAGTAGCTACAGCGAGATTCTTCGCTCCTCCTACGCCAAAGCTTCCAACTACGCCAGGGCTTCCAACTACGCCAGGGCTTCGCTGGACAAGTCGCTGGACAAGTCGCTGGACAAGTCGGTGGACAGGTTCGCTCAGAATGACAAATCGGATGCTATAACGGTTTATAATTGAATTATTATGAAAACAACCCGTAATCATTATTTCATACTGCTTTTACTGGTTTGCCTGCCGGGATTAATCGCCTGCGGGTCCACTCCCCGCCCTCCCGCGGGGGAAGTCGCGTCGACCCGGGAAATCGGGCCGGTCAAATTCCAGGACGCCATCCGGGGAAGAGACGGGGGTTTCAGCGCCCGCTTCGGCGGGAAATCGGTCTGGGTCTTCGGCGACACCGCCCTGGAGTCCGCCGCCGCGGACGGGGCCACCTGGCGGTCGAGCACCTGGTGCCGGTCGACGGATTCCGACCCGAGCGACGGCATCGATTGCCGGGATGAGCCACTGGACGCGAACAACGCCCCATATGAGTTTCTGCCCTTTACCAACGAAGAATTTAATTACAACCAGGCGCATTTCCGGACTGATATCCCGGAGGCGGACCAGTCACGCTGGGCCTTATGGCCGGGGCCGGTGGTGGTGGACCCGGATTCGGGGAAAGCCCTGGTGTTCTACAGCAAGGTTTTCGCCCGGCCGGGGGCCTGGAACTTCGAGATGGTCGGATATTCCTTCGCCACCTGGGAAAGCCCGGACCTTCTCCCGGTCCGCCCGGAGGTCAACCCCGGGGCGGATGAGCCCACGCTCCTGTTTCCCGAGGGCGCGACGCAGATCGGGTCGGGCGCCCTGATCCATGACGGATATGTTTATGTGTACGGATGCCGATCGGAATGGCTCTCCTGGCCCAATTTCCTCGGACGCGTGAGATTTTCCGAGGCGCTCAACCGGCAGGCGTGGGAATTCTACCAGGGCGCGAACACCTGGAACGGCAACCTGGATACCGCGGTCAAGGTCCTGGAAGCCGCCACGATGATCACGGTGCACTGGAACGATTACCTGAAGAAATTCCTGGCCGTCTACAGCACCCCCCTGGTCAACACCCTCTCCTTCCGCACTGCCGACCGCCCGGAGGGGCCCTGGTCGGACGCCCGGGAATTCCACCAGGGCCTGGCGCCGCTCGACAGCGAACAGTGGGACTACTCCGGCCTCGCCCACCCCGAGTTCGCCCGGGAAAACGGGCGGATCGAATACGTGAGCTACTACCGGCCCACCGAGTTTTTAAAGGGCGAAACCCGCCTGGTGGAGGTCACGTTCAAGTAAAACCGAGCTTTTCGATTTGAAGATACCGCGCCCTCACAAGCAACCAAAACCCGCCGAGGTCTTCGCCGGCCACGGGTCCCTCTTCCTGGTCGTCGCCATCCTGCTAGCCCCGCTGACGGCGGCCGCGGGCCCGCCTTATGTAACCGACGACCCGGAGCCGGTGGAATGCGGGCACTGGGAATTTTACGCAGCCACCCAACATACCCTCACCGAAGACGACCTTTCCGGAACTGCGCCGCATTTCGAGGTAAACTATGGCGCCCTTCCCGGCCTCCAGGTTCACTTGATCGCACCCCTCGCCTATGACCGGCCGCAGACAGGTTCCCTCCGCGCCGGGATCGGTGATGTCGAGTTAGGCGTCAAGCTCCGGCTCCTCAATGAAAGCCGCCGGAATCCCATGATCGGAATATTCCCGCTGTATGAAATACCGACCGGCAATGAAGCAAAGGGTCTCGGCGCCGGCCATTCCCAGGCATTCTTTCCCCTCTGGCTGCAGAAAAGCTTCGGCCCCTGGACTACTTACGGCGGTGGCGGATATTGGGTCAACCCGGGCGCGGGCCACCGAAACTGGTGGTTTCTCGGCTGGCTTCTGCAGAGGCAGCTCTCCCGAAACGCAACCCTGGGGGCGGAGATTTTCCATCGGACCGCGGATCTCGCTGGGGGAAAGAGCGACACGGCTTTCAATATCGGGTCAGGGCTCGACTTAAGCGAGCACCACCACCTGCTCTTTTCCGCCGGCCGCAGCATCCGGGGCGGCACTCGTCTCCAGGGTTACGCCGCCTACCAGCTCACGATCTGAATAGAAGGTTAGACGTAAGAGGTGAGAAGTAAGACGTTAGAAGTTAGACGTAAGGCGTAAATCGTATGGCGTTCATAGTGTCTATTATTTTCGCATAGAGCAGAGAGCAGAGAGCAAAAGCGTTAATACCGTTTAGAACGTTAATAATGCTCGTCGGGTTTATTGAGTTTTCAAAAGCCCGGGGGGAAGGTCTCCGCGACATGAACTCTTCGGAAATCCGGCTACGAAAAACTCGACGACTAAGTATTTATCGATCCTGGCTAGACCCGGTTGCCCCGAGCGAAGTCGAAGGGCGGGTCAGCCTGCCGGGCTAACGCTCCTGCACCTATTGTGAGGGGAGCGGGACCTTCCCCCCAAAAAGAAAATAATGCTTAGATGCAGAAGAAAAGCCGCTGGATTCCGGGTCAAGCCCGGAATGACAAAAAGATAAAGAAAGCGGTTATTTAAACAGCTTCAGATATTCCCCGTAGCCCTCTTTTTCCAGGTCTTCCCTGGGGATGAATCTCAACGAGGCGGAATTCAGGCAGAACCGGAGGCCGGTCGGCGCGGGTCCGTCCGGGAAGACATGCCCGAGATGGGAATCCCCGTGTTTGCTTCTCACCTCGGTGCGGTCCATTAAATGGCTTTTATCGTCCTTCTCCACGATATTTCCCGGCTCCAGGGGCCGGGTGAAGCTGGGCCAGCCCGTGCCGGAATCGAACTTGTCCCGCGAGCTGAAGAGCGGCTCTCCGGAAACCGCGTCCACGTAAATCCCCTCCCGGTGGTTGTCCCAGTATTCATTATGGAAAGCGGGCTCGGTCCCGCACTGCTGGGTCACCTCGTACTGCAGGGGGGTCAGTTTTTTCTTCAGGGTCGAATCGTCCGGTTTCCGGTATTCCGCTCCCGGCGCGGGCTGGGGCCGGGCCTCTCCGCCCTCCCAGGTTTTCTGCAGAAACCGGTCGCGCCCCGAGCCGCTCCGGTAGATTTTGTATCTCTGCGGGCTCTTTCGGGAGTAATCCTGGTGATAGTCCTCGGCCTCGTGGAATTTCACGGCCGGCAGGATCTCCGTGACGATCGGCTTCGGGAAACGCCCGGATTTCTCCAGGTCGGCCCGGGATTTCTCCGCGATCCGCTTCTGCCCGCCGTCATGGTAGAAAACCGCGCTCCGGTAATGGGCCCCCCGGTCCACGAACTGGCCCCCGGGATCGGTCGGATCGATGTGCTTCCAGAAGACTTCGAGCAGCTGCTCATAAGTGATCTTCGCGGGATCGTAAAAGACCTGGACCGCCTCCACGTGCCCGCCCTGATAATAATCTTCATAGGTGGGATTTTCGGAAAAGCCCCCGGTATAACCGGAGACGGCCTTGATCACGCCCGGGACCTTCTCGAAATCGGCCTCCACGCACCAGAAACAGCCCCCGGCGAATGTGGCCACGCTCACGTTGGCGTCTGTCTTTTTCATGTTGCTTTTCCCCTCGGGTTGACCGCCGCCGGCCTCCCGCCATCCGGACACACCGCAAAAGGAAACCACCGAAAGGATGATGATGCCCTTGATGATAAATTGCCGGTCCGGAATCCGAATCATAACCCGGCTGAATCCGTCTGTTCAAAAACACCCCGTAGATCAACCAGGGCCACCCTGCCGTCGGTAATGAACCGGCAGCAGTCTTTCAGGAAGACCGGGTCATCCCCGATGATATATTTCACCCCCCGGGTCAGTTTCTTGTTCTCCAAGGCCTGGACGAGAATATCCCGCTCTTCATCAATATGAAAATCAACCTTATGGGTAATCCGGGGGAAAACCTCGACGCTCCGATCATAGGTGGCGGCGGCTGCCCATAACGGCAAACCCTGAATTTTTATCGGAGATTCCCAGACCCGGACATGGTGGCGCCTTTTCGGGCTGCCCTGCACCTGGATCTCAAAGGCCAGGTCCTCATTCCTCCCGAAAAGGAAAGAATTGCTGACCGGAGCATCCTGATAAGATTTGTGCAGCACGATGTCTTTTACTTCTCTCATAACGTTTTTGAGGGTGTTCGGATCCGCCGGCTCCCAGCCCGACCCGACCATGGCCTTGACCACGTCCGCCTTCGTGCCGAGGAAGGCGATGTTGACCGGATCCCGGAGCGATCCATCCGACCTGGTGGTAATCAAGAGCAGATAATTGATTTCTTCGACGCTCATGGGCGGCATCAATTTCTCGTTCAAAACACGGTAGGTGCAGCCGCCCCCGAAAACCGCCAGGAGGCAGATAAATATCAGTGGCAATTTCCCCGATTTAATCATGCTTCAGGATTCCCTAGCTGCGGGTATTTCGCCGATTGCGATACTACGCCTTAGAAACGGCATCAATTACCTTCACCTCATAGCGGGCAATCTGGGGATCAGAGCTTAACACGGTCATCTTTTCCAATTGGGCCTGGGCCACGATGATCCGGTCAAAAGGATCCCGATGATGCAGGGGGAGAGCGAAGGTTTGAAGCGCGTGGCTCATTTGGATGGGAAGGCTTTCGATTGAATTGGCAGACAGCTGCCGGGAGACAAACCCCTGCGGGTTTTGCGGCAGGCGGATTCTCCCCAATCCGGCTTTGATGGCGATTTCCCAGCCGCTGGCCGCGCTGAGGAAAAGTTGGTTTTCGCTGTTTCTGATTATCTCCCTGGCTTTTTCTGAAAGCCGGGAATCGTCCGCGATCCACCAGAGAAAAATCTGGGTATCCAACAGGATTCTCATTTTTCGAATTCCTTGATAACCGCCGCCGGCAGGGGCGCATCGAAATCCTCGGACATCTTGATTTTGCCCCGGGCGCTGCCCGGAATCCGCGCGCCGGCTTTCCGGTGAAGGGGCAGAAGCCGGGCAATCGGTTTCCCTGCCTTGGCAATAATGATTTCCTCCCCGTTCCCGACCCGGTCGAGAAAGCGGGAAAAATGGGTTTTGGCCTCGTGGACATTTATTTTTAAAGTCATCGGATCACCCCCTATCGAAAATATAGACTAAGTCCTGGACTAAGTCAAGATACGGTTATTATTCAGAGCGCAATCAGCGATTTTTACCTTTTGATCGTTCACGGCTGACCTCATCCAGGTCTTTCTTTTTCCCCGCAAACGCCTCCGCAAATTTCCGGAATTCCGCCGCGCCGCATTTTCCTTCCAGCTTCTTCAAATATTCATCAGTCTTGGCAAACACTTTGTTTATTTCCGGGCAAGGATATGTATCGCACTGGCCGCAGTTGTCCAATTTTTTGGATTCGACGCATTTCTTCAGACCCGGGTATGGACAATTAGACACGGTTTTACAGCCGCGGCATTTCAACAGCTCCATATCGAAACCCGCCGGCCGATGACCGATCTTGACGTAAAGATACAGGATGGTCCCGAGCAATTTCCGGTCTTTATTCACCGTGGCCAGGTACCGCGGGCAGACCGAACATTTGTCACCACAGGCCCCTAAATCCATTAAGCCTCCTTGTTAATAAGGTCGTAGGTCATGGGCAAAGGGCATAGGGCATAGGGCAGAGAGTTCAGAACGTTCATTTGGTTTATCTGGTTTCTTTGGTTTGTCTGTGACCTATGACCTATGACCTATGACCTATCACCTTCACAGTTGATCATGCTTCATAGTCCACAATCACACGCTCGGACCGAACCGATTTGATGAATGGTTTCACCTTTAAATGTTCCAGGTCCGCCTGGTAGCGGTCCAGGGCTTCGCGTGACTCAAACTCGGAATAGAGGGCGATATCAGATGAAGATTCAGTCGCGCTGAAATCGATCCCGACTTCCAAATGAATCATCCCCGGGATCTTCCCGTTCAATCCTTCAAGCAGGGCCTTGACCTTGCGGGCGTTCTCCTCCTTACCGCGCCCCTCCGCAGAATCTTTTAGTTTCCAGAAAACAATATGCTTGATCACGACCTATCCATGAATATTGCTTTGAAAATATAATCACCGATTTCTTAAATTATAGTCCCCTTTGACTAAGAAGCGGAAGATGTTTAACACCTCCTGAGTATGCCTGGGGCGCACATAAAAAAATCCCCTCTTTACAAAAGAGGGGCTAGTAAAATAATTATAAATTTATAAATTTAAATCAAATATAATTACCAAAATATAAAATCACGGATTGACCCATTCTCCTTCGGGGGAGAATGTTCCTTCACCCCAATGATGATATTTTTCAAATCCGCTTCCATCACTCAAGGTCTTCCAGACAAACAAAGGATTGGATTCTGAAAAATTATATAATTGCCACATGTCCATTTTACCATCCCCATTAAAATCTGCCGTATCGATTTGCCAGAAAAACGCGCCGCCAAACGTACCAGCATAATCCTGCAATCCCCAAGGCTGCTTATCTTCAAATCCGCTCGCATCACTCTTGGTTATCCAGACATACAAGGGATTGGGTTCATCATGTCTTGATACCTGGTACATATCCGTCTTTCCATCACCATTAAAATCCGCGGTCCCGGTTTTCGTTGCTGTCTGAATTGGGTATAGCGGATATTCGCCTGTGGAGCCAAACGTCCCGGTATTATTCTGCAATCCCCAAGGCTGAAAATTATTAAATCCGCTCGCATCACTCTTGGTTATCCAGACATACAAGGGACTGAGTCCTCCTCCCTTACTTGCCTGGTACATATCCGTCTTGCCATCACCATTAAAATCCGCAGTCCCGATCTGAGAGTCATCCTCGGCGGCGCCAAATGTCCCTATCCAAGCGCTACCATTATACTGCAACCCCCAAGCCTGATAATTTTCAAATCCGTCACCATTGCTATTGGCTAACCAGACATACAAACGATTGTAACTGTCATGCTTATATACCATGTACATGTCCGTCTTGCCATCACCATTAAAATCCGCGGTCCCGATTTGCCAATCATTCGCGGCACCAAACGACCCCCAAGGCTGACGTTCTATAAATCCACTCCCATCACTCTTGGTTATCCAGACCAACAAGGGACCAGAGCCTCCCTTATTTGCCTGATACATATCCGTCTTGCCATCACCATTAAAATCCGCAGTCCCGATCTCACAGTCATACCCAGCAGCGCCAAATGTTCCTACAGTGACCGGATGACCATCAACCATCATAATCTGCTCACCCCAATGCTGATAATTTTCAAATCCGCTCCCGTCACTCTTGGCTAACCAGACATACAAACGATTGTTTGCATCATGCTTATATACCTGGTACATATCTGCCTTCCCGTCCCCATTGAAATCAGCCGTCCCGATTTGCCAGTCGTTCGCGGGGCCAAACGTCCCTGCATCATCCTGTTTTCCCCATTCCTGTCTACTTCCAAATCCGTCCCCATTGCTATTGGCCAACCAGACATATAAGGGATTGGGCCCACCAGTTTTCAATACCTGATACATATCCGATCTGCCATCACCATTAAAATCCGTTACACCAGTCGCATATCTGCCATGCATTTTGGCAGTGCAACTACAAGCCCCGGGAGTAGTGTCAGTATGACATTGATAATTGTGAGAAATGTCATCATAACCACAACAACTATATTTATCGTAATCTTGAGTAAATAAAACGTGATTAAAAGCTTGTGAAATTATACCATATCCATTTTCTCCATCTCCCAGCTTAACATCACATGCTCTATAGTTTGGATTAAATTTTTCCGAACTTTTCCACCAACTAATTTCGTTTTGAAATTGAGAACTATTAGAAAGCAACATCCGAGCATGAAAAGGTGTGTATTTGTGACCAGTTGTACCATAATTATATAAAATCATAATATCATCTTTTCCGTTACCATCAAAATCACCCGTATTAAAACTCTGTACCTGGGAATGATAAATAGGTCCTGACTGCCACCAACTAGAAGGATCATGCGAAGCATTTATGTCACCATTAAATACTTTAATATTCATATTATTATTGCCAGCATCCTCGATCATCGCGATATCGTCAAAATTATCACTATTAAATTTACCTACTAGCCATTTATAAACCTCATTATTGTCTGGGAAAAAATTCTCCCAAACCCCAGGATAACCAAAATTATTAGACCCACCGCTATGAGATGTTGCTATAAGAATCCTCCTATTACCGTCATAATCTTGAGAAAAAGCTATATCATCTTTACCATCTCCAGTAAAATCACCAGATCCAACAACATTAAAATAGTTAAGATTATACGAATGATCCCACCAATATTCATATACAAACGATGACACATTTGATTTAAGTACTACTATATCTGAACTGTTATAATCAGGAAAAATTGATATAAATGCCAAATCGTCAAAACCATCTCCATCAAAATCACCACTTAATACAGATTTTAAATCAGATATGGAGCCATCAAAATTATAATTAAAAGACCAATTCCACCAAAGTCCTTGATTAAGAAGTTCCGATCCAGTAGATGTTAGAACTCGAACAGCTATACCATAATAGGAATTATAATAAACAATCGCTATATCCTTTTTTTGGTCACCATTAAAATCTCCACTCACCACTGAATAAGCAAAGTTTCCGTCTGTTTGATCTTCATACCAAATATTTTTATTATTGGGTAAATCCTGAAAAGATTCTCCATCCGATGGGAACACATGCGCCCAATTCTTAGAAAAGAACCCGAAATCATCCTTGCCGGATCCATCAAAGTCACCACTTAAAACTGGGGCAGCAAAATTATCCATATGATCAAGGCAAATATTTTTGTAATCGGCCCAATCAGCATGCAACTCATCATAACCTTCAAAAACCTCTCCACATCCAAGAAGTGGCCAATTATTTCCAGCCGCACCATAATCTTCGTTATATTTTTCTCTAGAATCTTTCACAATTTCCTTATAAATATCACCCAAATCATCCAGGTCAGAAGATGGATCATAACTAGTTGAATAATATGGATTATTTGGAATAAAACGTCTTAATTTCCATTGTTCATACTTCCATTCTAACCCCGTTATACCTGGCTGCAAATTATGATAATATCCAGTATAATGAACAAACCTTCCTTGTTGATTTTTGCTCATTGCAGGATCTATTTTATCTACTAAATAATTACTATTTTCAGAACAAGCTTGAAAAAATAATAAAACCGAAAAAATAATAAAGATTCCTAGAAACGATTTTCTGCCAATCTTCATCTCATTCCTCCTTTTCTTTTGAATTATTATTGACCCTTATCCCTTTTCTCAAATAAAATTTCAAAATAAATTGCTAAATCAAAAATAATTACACTAATTACTAGTGTCGTGTTCCGGAAATACATTCAATAATAAAAAGCCATTATGGTCATTGCGAGGAGCTTCCAACGACGGAGCAATCTCAACAACTTTGCTGATTTTACGTCGAACCGGGCGGATGAGATTGCTTCGCTTCGCTCGCAATGACTTCATTATTTGAGTATCTATATTTAGGAAAGCAATTTGCAGGACACCACATTAGTACCCAACAGGAAAAGATGCTAAAGAAGTAAGATCTTCTTGGGTCGAATTTTGTTTATTAATCTCAGCTTGACTAATAAGAGGGATCGCCCCGATGAAAAACAACACTCTCCCCGAGAGAAACCATTGGTTAAATCTTGTTTTCACTTTATACTCTCCTTTCTTTGAATAAATTAACAACTGAACCTTATATTATTCTTAAATAATAATTAGTTAATTGATAAATATTTTGGACATTATAAACTGACCATAATAGATGTCAAGATCATAATAAAAGGTTAGATTGGTATCCGGAAATAGCGTTAATTAAACCTATCGGGATGGAAATATAATTTGCGGAAGTTACGAGGAGAGATAAAAATTAAACTAGAAATATCCCATCGCTGTCGAAATCAATCCTTTCGAATTATTTCTTCGGAATTTCGATCTCGGGGTAAATCCGTTCCGGGGAAATCCGGGCTAGGCCCAGCCTTCCGCGGTCAGGGCGTCATGGAGCTCGTCGGGATGGTGGCGGCAGCGATACTCCAGGCGGCTGGACTCGGCATGGGCTTTTTCATAAGGCCAGCCCCGGGCCATGCGGTTCCGCTCATGCAGCTCGTGCACCAGGACGTAGCCGCGCTCGTTCTCCATTACATCATCATCGATCCAGACCTCATTCTCCGGCACGAACTCATACACGTAATCATGCCCGCCCTCGGTATAGTCCAGGTCGAAGACGCTCCGGACCAGGCGCCCGTTGACAATCCAGACGCTCACGCCGTTCTCCATTTTTTTCCACAGCCGCACATGAACGTCCTTCCCCTCCGGCAGTTTCCGCCCGTGATGGGTCAGGCGGGCGAGGTCCCCGGCCCGGCGGCGCTCCCGGCGCTCCGCGCGGTTGCCGATCTCGAGGGCCTGGGCCAGCGGCATGCCTTTGGCCATTAGGCGGTGCTCCACCAGCAGGTGATCAATGAAAAAACGCTGTTCGTCCGTGTGGGCCTCCCGGTCGATCCAGAATTCCTTCAGGGGAATGAAAGAATATTGGTAATGCTGGCCGAAGTTGGTGAACTCCTCGTTGATGTGGCCCCGGACGTAGGCGCCATCAACCAGCCAAGCGGTGATCTCGCCCCGCTTTTCCAGCTCTTTAAGATAAGGCGGTTTTAAAGGTGTCGGCATCGGCGTTATTACTTCTTCGGGATCTCGATCTCGTTGTAAATCCGCTCGGGGGAAATCCGGGGTTGGTAGGTTTCCGTGTTGAAGCATTCCTGGGCGTCCAGGATCCGGATCCGGCCGATCACCACGTCCAGGGGCGTGTCGCCGATGGCGTTCCCCAGGCTAGACGACATCCGCCCGAAGCCCCCGGTCTGGATCAGCTCCAGGGCCCGCTGGGAGAAGGCCTCGGCCATCAAGCCGTCCTTGCTGCTCGGGGGGCCAGACCGCTGGAGATGCCCGAGGGTCAGGGAGCGGGCGTTCTTATCGCCGGTGCGCTGGATGTAATCGTTGCACATGAAATCGGCCACCCCGCCGAGGATTACATTCCCGTGGGGATCCTCCTCGCCCTTGTGGATCTCCCCCACCCCTTTCAGCCGGGTCCCTTCCGAGACCAGGACGATGGTGTAGCGGAGCCCGTCCAGGGTGAAGCCCCGCTTGAGGGGCATCTTCTTTTTCCGGTTTTCGATCAGGCCGAAGAGCTTCGGGCCGTCGGTCTGGACCTCCGGGATGGTCATGAAGTGAACATGCGCCGACCGGCCGCCCCAGTAAGTCAGGTGCCCGGCCTTCCGGCCCATCGCCTCGACGAAATAAACCATCCCGTGCGAACCGGCGGTGGACTTCAGGTTGGTCACCAGCGCCTGGATCATGTTGACCGCGCTGTCAAAGCCCAGGGAGTACTCGGTCCCGCAGAGGTCCTTGTCGATGGTTTTCGGCACCCCCACCACCCGGAGTCCCTTTTGGGCCATTTTCCCGGCCGCGCCCAGGGTGTCCTCGCCCCCGATGGCGACCAGGGCATGGTACCGGCGGTTGAGAAACTTGACCACCTGGTCGGAGACGTCGCTTTCTTTGTATTTACAGGGGTTGGCCCGGCTCGACATGAGGATCGTCCCCCCCGCCCGGTCCAGCCTCCGGACCTGTTCGAACCCCAGGGGCAGGGTATAGGTCTCAATGGTCTTGCTCCGGGCCGATTTGCTGGCCAGAGCCATCTTGATCGGGCCTTCCCAGCCCTTGACGATGCCCTCGATATCGTATTCCCGGTAGGCGCCGAGGACGATGCTTTTAATGGCGCTGTTCAGACCCGGGCAGTCGCCGCCCCCGGTCAGGATCCCCATCTTTTTCCGCTTCGGCATGATTCGCGCTCCTCTCGTTGGTAAAACTCCCGCCCTTTCTTTTTCCCGGAAAGAAATAAATCCCGGTGAGGGCCGGGTCGAAATTCGTATCGCGGGTTCGTTATGTTTTTAATTATAAAGTTTCCGGGGAAAAACCGCAGGGGGGTGGTTCAGCCGGACGGCTTGAAAGTCCGAACCCTGCTGGTATATATTCAAATCTTCATCGGTCCAGATTGATTTAAACGCCGGAACCAATATATGCCCGTGAAAAAGATCGGTCGCTCGAAAAGCACTCCCCCGCGGAAATTCGCGCGCCGGATGGCCAAGACCCAGCGGTCCTTCATCCGGGAAATCCTGAAAGTCACCGAGAAACCCGAGATCATCTCTTTCGCGGGCGGGCTTCCCCATCCCCGGCTTTTCCCCATCCGGGAAATCTCCCGGGCGGCCGCCCGGGTCCTCCGGGAAAGCGGCGAACAGGCCCTGCAGTACAGCACCACCGAGGGGTTCCCGCCCCTCCGGGAATTCATCGCCGCCCGTTACCGCCGGAAAGACGGGATGGCGGTCCGCCCGGAAGACATCCTCATCCTGAGCGGCTCCCAGCAGGGCATCGATCTGGTCAGCAAGGCCCTGCTCGACCCGGGCGACCGGATCCTGATCGAGCGGCCGGCCTACCTGGGCGCCCTCCAGTCCTTCGCCCTCTTCGAGCCCGAGTTTCTTCCCCTCCCGCTGGAAGCCGACGGGGTCAATCTCCCGGCCCTGGAAAAAGCCCTCGCACGCCCGCGGGCCAAGATCTTTCACACCGTCCCCAATTTCCAGAACCCGTCCGGCATCACCTACAGCCGGGCGAAACGCAGAAGGATCGCGGACCTCGTCCGCCCCACCTCCGCTTTCGTGGTCGAAGACGATCCCTACCGGGAGCTCCGGTTCCTGGGGGAAGACCTTCCCCCCATCCGGAAATACCTGGGCGACCGCGCCATCCTCTTCGGCTCCTTCTCGAAAATCGTCTCTCCGGGCCTGCGGGTGGGCTGGGTACTGGCGTCGCCCGAGGTGATGGAACAGCTGGTGATCGCCAAGCAGGCGTCCGACCTGCACACCAACACCTTCTCCCAGCGGATCATTCACCGGTACCTTCTCGATCACGATCTCGATGATCATATCCGGACCATCCGGCGGGCCTACAAAAACCAGCGGGACGTCATGGTGGCCATGCTGGAACGGCATTTCCCGCCCGAGGCCCAGTTTACCCGCCCGGAGGGGGGGATGTTTCTCTGGGTCACGCTCCCCCCGGGCTGTTCCGTCCAGGGGGTTTTCGAAGCCGCGCTCCGGGAAAAAGTGGCGTTCGTGCCGGGGAACGCCTTCTTCGTGGACGACGAGGGTTCCAACTCCTTCCGGCTCAACTTTTCCAACACCAGCGAGGCGAAGATCCGGACCGGGATCCGGCGCCTGGCCCGGGCGGTGAAAAGACAGCTCCAGAAAAGCGGGAGCAAGGGGTCCTGAATGTCTCACAAGGTGCGGATGAAAATAATCGATTACCTCTCCACCCACAGTTTCCTCCACCTGGCCACGATCACCCCGGAGGGCGAGCCCTGCGCCCACACCGTCCGCTATGTCTCCGAGGGACCTAACATCTATTTCATGTCCGACCAGGAAACCACCAAGGTCAAAAACATCCTGGCCCGGCCCCGGATCGCCTTCACCGTGGACGAGGACTGCCCCGACCCGCGCCAGATCCAAGGAGTGCAGGTAAAAGGGACGGCCGGGATCGTGACGGACGAAAAAGAAAAGGAGAGAATCCGGGAATTATTTTTTCAGAAGTTCCCCAAGCTCAAGGACATCAATCCTACCCCCGGGGAAGTCATCGTCAGGATCAATCCCCTCACGGGGAATTACCTGGACAATACTTACGCGCTTGACTTCATCGAACACACTTTCTTCCCCAACATGGAAGAATAGGGCATGGGGCATGGGGCATGGGGCATAGGGCATAGGGCATAGAGCATAGGGCAAAGAGCTAAGAGCCCAAAGGCCTAAAATTGAAAAACGCGATTGCTGCGCTGCCGCAAGTGATGACGACCGCCAACGGCGCTTAATTAAAAATGATGAAGAAAACGTTTCCAAATACTCTCCTGGTCAAAGCCTGCGGGATCGTCCTGATCGGTCTCCTGGTTTCCGGTTGTTCCCTTACCCTGCCCTGGATAAAACGTCCTCCCCGCCGGACCATTCCTCCCGATTACTCGACTTACGAGCGGGAAGAGGTTTCCCAGGCCAGATCCCTGCTCCGCTCGGCGGAAGACCGCTTCCAACGCGGGGATATCCAAGGCGCCTACCAGGAAGCCGCCCAGGCGATCAGCTTCGATCGTTCCCTGGCCGACGCCTATTTATTGATGGGGAGGATATTCTTTCTGATCAAGAATTTAAAATCGGCCGATGTATGTTTTCGCAACTGCCTTTTTTTCGACCCCAAAAACGCTCAGGCGCACTATTATTTCGGGTTGATCCGCCGTCAAGAAAACGATGAAGACGGCGCCATCACCGAATTCAAGAAAGCCATCGAGCTCGCCCCGCTCTTCACGGGCCCCCATTTGCAGCTTGGGGCCATCTATTATCAGCAGAAACAACTCGTTCCGGCCGAAGCGGAATTCGCCGCGGTCGTTTTCGTCAGGCCGGACGACACCATGGCGCAAAAGTATCTCTCGAACCTTTATCTTACTTTCGGCTGGCAGGCATTTTCCGAAGGGGATTACCTGAAGGCCCGGGATTATTTCCTGGAATCCTTCGCGAAAAACAGCGCGAATATTAAAGCCCTTTTGTATCTGGGCCACACCTACCTCCGGATCCCGCACTTCGCCGAGGCCGCCGAGCAGTTCCAGGAAATGCTGAAATACGCCCCCGATTCCCAAGAGGCCCGGAAAATGCTCGATTCAATCTCCCGGAAATGGCAATTCTCGCCGGCCCGGCCGGCGCTCCCGGGAAAAGCTGCCGTTCCCCCGATCATGACCCCGGCGCAAAGGGAGCTTTCGAACAACTATTTTACCCAGGGACGGAATTCTTTTTCCTCCGGGGATTACCTGAAGGCCCGGGAATATTTCCAGAAATCCCTGGAAGAAAACAGCGCAAATATCAACGCCCTTTATTACCTGGGTTATACCTACCTCCGGATCCCCCATTTTTCCGAAGCCGCCGAGCAGATGAAGGAAATGTTGAGGAGTAAACCGGATTCCAAAGAAGCCCAAAAGGCGCTGAACGGGATCTACCTGAGATGGGAAATGAATGAGCCCCCGGAGGAAGCCCAATAATCAGACGGAAGGTCCATAGTGTCCGTCGTGTCCATAGTGTCCATCGTGTCCAAAGTGTCCATTGTGTCGAATATCAGGTCATGGGTCATCCTCCTGCGCTGAAGTTTCCAACTACGCCAGGGCTTCGCTGGACAAGTCGGAGGACAGGTAGGGCAAAGCGCAAAGGCGAAAGGTAAGAGCGCAACCAAGACATCGCCGAGAAAAAATAAACCAGAAATTAAAAGGCCCCGCGGAAAGGCGGAGCTTTTTACAGACTGGATTCCGGGTCCCCTCGATTTTCTCGGGACAAGCAAGCCCGGAATAACGGAATGAGGTGACCCCGCAGCAAACCGCCCTTTTATGACCAGGAGATGAGATGGGTGCGGCTTTCCCCCCGATTAAAACCCTGGTTTTGATTCTCAGTCAGCGCTTATTTCATTGACAATAATACTGACGGGTGTATAAAGGAATTATATATTCCGGTCAAAGTTCTTCTCTTCCCGGGGAATGAGAAGGGGTAAAAATGAATAAAACGTGGCTTTTTTGGTTGATCTTCCTGGGGATGCTCGCCCTTTCCGTCTCCATCGAGCCCAACAGCCGGCCCGGCTTCGCCGCTTCCTCGGCCATCGGCCCGCAGGCATCTTCGCCAATCTTCAGCTGTTTCGGCGATAACAATAGAAGCAATCCCACCCCGCCCGCCGATACCACCCCTCCGGAGACCTTGATCACGTCCAACCCTCCTAATCCTTCCGGTTCAACGGATGCCACCTTTGAATTCACGTGTAACGAAGGAAGCTGTACCTATGACTGCCAAATCGATGGAGGAGGTTGGTCGCCTTGTACTTCATCAAAAACTTACTCGGGTTTATCTGACGGAAGCCATACCTTTGAGGCCAAAGCCTACGATGGATCAGGAAATGTTGATCTCAGCCCGGCAAGTTATTCCTGGGCTATCCTGACCCCTTGGGCAAAATCTTACAGTGGACTTAGCGAAGAAGCACATTCAATCCAACAAACCTCTGACGGCGGTTATATCGTCGCTGGATGTACAGATGGTTTTAACGCCATAGCTTGCGATGCATGGGTGCTGAAACTCAAGCCAGACGGAACCGTAGCCTGGCAAAAGACCTACGGCGGCAATATATATAATAATGGGGGGATGACTACCGATCCATCTTCTGAAATCAAACAAACCTCTGACGGCGGGTATATCCTCGCAGGGTTTACTTATCCAGCCCCCATGAATCTTTGGGTATTGAAGCTCAACTCAGATGGAACCGTGGCCTGGCAAAAGACCTACAACGGTAATTATGCACATTCAATCCAACAAACCTCCGACGGCGGGTACATTCTTGCAGGGGAAACTACATCCTTCGGCGCGGGAGGTACCGATTTCTGGGTATTGAAGCTCAACCCAGACGGAACCGTGGCCTGGCAAAAGACCTACGGCGGAACCGGCGGGGATTATCCATATTCAATCCAACAAACCTCCGATGGGGGTTTTGTCATCGCAGGGCATACAACGTCTTTTGGCGCAGGTGGTTATGATGCCTGGGTATTGAAGCTCAACCCAGACGGAACCGTGGCCTGGCAAAAGGCCTTCGGCGGAACTGACGTCGAAAAAGCGTTTTCAATCCAACAAACCTCCGACGGTGGTTTTATCATCGCAGGATATACCAAGTCTTTTGGCGCGGGAAATTACGACGCCTGGGTATTGAAGCTCAACTCAGACGGAACCATGGCCTGGCAAAAGGCCTACGGCGGAACCTGGGAGGATCATTCATATTCAATCCAACAGACCTCCGATGGCGGGTACATTCTTGCAGGGTATATTTCCTCCAGCACTTCATATCATAATTTCTGGGTATTGAAGCTCAACCCGGACGGAACCGTGGCCTGGCAAAAGACCTATGGCGGAACCCATGGAGAGGCATATTCCATCCAACAGACTTCCGACGGGTATTATATCGTCGCGGGGTTATATTCTACTGATTTCTGGGTATTGAAGCTCCCTGCGGATGGAAACATAATTTTCAATGCCACCAGCGGGGAGGTTGTGACAGATACGAATGCTACGGTAACGGATACCACGGCTGCGGTAACCGATACGGCGGCCACCGTCACCGATACCAACACAACCGTGAACAACACCAACGCTACGATCACTAATACCAACGCGATCATCAAACAGCAGGCGCCTTAATCCGCTAGTAATAAGAAATAACCATCAAGAAATGAAAAAGCCCCGCGGAAAGGCGGGGCTTTTTACAGACTGGATTCCGGGTCCCCTCGATTTTCTCGGGACAAGCAAGCCCGGAATGACGGAATGAGGTGACCCCGCAGCAAACCGCCCTTTTATGACCAGGAGATGAGGTAGGTGCAATTTTCCCCCCGATCAAAACCCTGGTTTTGATTCTCAGTCAGAACTTATTTCATTGACAAAATTACCGACGGGTGTATAAAGGAATTATATATTCCAGTCAAAGTTCTTCTCTTCCCGGGGAATGAGAAGGGGTAAAAATGAATAAAACGTGGCTTTTTTGGTTGATCTTCCTGGGGATACTCGCCCTTTCCGTCTCCATCGAGCCCAACAGCCGGCCCGGCTTCGCCGCCTCCTCGGCGATCGGGCCGCAGGCATCTGCTCCAATCTTCAGCTGTTTCGGCAATGAAAATCAGCCTCCCGCTGCCCCCGCCGATACCACCCCTCCGGAAACAACCATCACTTCCTATCCTTCCAATCCGACCAATCAAGTAACTGCCGCCTTCGAATTCACCTGCGACGAAGAAAGCTGTACCTATGACTGCCGGTTGGATGGAGGAGAATTTTCAACCTGCTCCCCGCCTTATACCTATTACGGCCTTCCCAACGGAATTATCACTTTTCAGGTAAGGGCCTGGGACGCGGGAGGAAATGTCGATCCCACCCCGGCTTCCTACTCCTGGACGACGAGCGCGAGTCCCTGGCCGAAGTTTCACCACGATATCCAATCCACTGGAATCAGTCCCTATGCCGGTCCGGTCACCAATACGCTCAAGTGGAGCTATGAGACCTGGAGCTTGGCGCAATCCTCGCCGGCGATCGGGTCTGATGGCACCATCTATATGGGATCGGAGGATAATGATATTTACGCTCTCAACCCGGACGGTACTTTCAAGTGGAGTTATCCAACCGAGAGCTGGATTATGTTTTCCTCTCCGGCGATCGGGGCCGACGGTACCGTTTATATTGGATCCTGGGATTACAATTTTTACGCCATTAACCCGGACGGCACGCTCAAATGGAGCTTCCCGACCGGGTTCTATGTGGACAGCTCGCCGGCGGTTGGGGCCGACGGCACCATCTATGTGGGATCACATGACTGCAGCTTATACGCGATCAACCCCAACGGCACGCTCAAGTGGAATTATGATACGGGGGATTGGGTGGAATCCTCGCCGGCGATCGGGGCCGACGGTACCATCTATGTGGGGGCGGGATATTACTATCTGTATGCAATCAATCCTGACGGCACGTTCAAGTGGAAATATGAGACCGGGGATTACGTGGAATCTTCACCGGCAATCGCAGCCGATGGTACCATTTATATAGGCTCAGACGATTACAATGTTTACGCCATTAGGCCTGACGGAACACTGAAGTGGAGTTATCCCACCGGTTCCTATGTTACTTCCGCGCCGGCGATCGGGACCGACGGTACCGTCTATGTGGGATCACATGATGGCAGCTTATACGCGATCAACCCCAACGGCACGCTCAAATGGAAATTCTCAGCCAAAGACATAATCCGTTCTTCTCCGGCGGTTGGCGCCGACGGTACCATCTACGTAGGGTCGGATGACTCTAACCTTTACGCGATTAATCCCAACGGCACGCTCAAATGGAGATATCAAACGGGGGCCGAAATATACTCTTCCCCGGCGATCGGAGCAAACGGCACCGTATACATAGCGTCAGATGATCATTTTCTTTACGCAATCGGCCAGTAATTTAATGAACAAATAGCACTACGAAGGAAAGAGCAGGGAGAAATTATTTCACCCTCTCCCCTGCCCTCCCCACTCCAGGGAAAGAGATTTTCTTACACCCGCCGTTTTTACCAGGAAATTATGTACTCGCGGCTTTCCCCCCGATCAAAACCCTGGTTTTGATTCTCAGTCAGAACTTATTTCATTGACAATAATACCGACGGGTGTATAAAGGAACTATATATTCCAGTCAAAGTTCTTCTCTTCCCGGGACGCAGAGGGGTAGAAATGAAGAAAACACGGATTTTCTGGGTTATCTTCCTGGGGATGCTCGCCCTTTCAGTTTCCATCGAACCCAACAGCCGGCTCGGCTTCGCCGCCTCCTCGGCAATCGGCCCGCAGGCATCTTCGCCAATTTTCAGCTGTTTCGGCAATAAAAATCAGCCTCCCGCTCCTCCCGCCGACACCACACCCCCGGAGACAACCATCACTTCCTATCCTTCCAATCCGACCAATCAAGTAACTGCCACCTTTGAATTCACGTGTAACGAAGGAAGCTGTACCTATGATTGCCAGATTGATTCCGGGGGTTGGATCTCCTGCGCTTCTCCAATAATTTATTCCGGTCTTTTTGAAGGCGATCACACATTCGAAGTTAAGGCGTGGGATGGTTCAGGTAATGTTGACCTGACCCCGGCAATCTATTCCTGGGCTATCCTGACCCCTTGGGCAAAATCTTACGGCGGGACCGTCGCAGAATTTCCATCTTTTATTCAACCGACCTCCGATGGGGGGTATATCGTCGCAGCATCCACCAATTCCTTTGGCGCAGGATCTTATGACTCCTGGGTATTAAAACTCAATTCGGACGGAACCGTGGCCTGGCAAAAAACTTACAGCGGGACAAGCGATGATTATGCATATTCAATCCAACAAACTACCGACGGGGGTTATATCGCCGCCGGGCTCACCCAGTCCTTTGGTGCAGGATATTATGATTTCTGGGTATTAAAGCTTAATTCAGATGGAACCGTGAACTGGCAAAAGGCCTACGGCGGGACAGGAAGTGAATCGGCATATTCAATCCAACAGACCTCTGACGGGGGTTATATCGTCGCAGGGTAGACCAAGTCCTTTCGCGCAGGAAATGATGATTTCTGGATATTAAAGCTCAATTCAGACGGAACCGTAGCCTGGCAAAAGGCCTACGGCGGGACATACGCTGATGATGCATATTCAATCCAACAGACTTCTGATGGGGGTTATATCGTCGCAGGGGAGAATGCCTCCGTTGGCGCGGGAAATTCCGGTTTCTGGATATTAAAGCTCAATTCAAACGGAACCGTGGCCTGGCAAAAATTATGCGGCGGAACAGGTTATGATCGCGCAACCTCAATTCAACAGACTTCTGATGGAGGTTATGTTGTCGCAGGGTATACCAATTCCTTCGGTGCCGGAAGCTATGACTACTGGGTATTGAAACTCAATTCGGACGCAACCGTGGCCTGGCAGAAAACTTACGGAGGAACATCCAGTGATTATGCAAGCAAAATCCAACAGACCTCTGATGGGAGTTATGTCGTCGCAGGGGAGACGCAATCCTTTGGCGCAACAATTGAAGATTTCTGGATATTGAAGCTCAATCCAGATGGAACCGTGAACTGGCAAAAAACTTACGGAGCACCGAATACCCAGAACCCATATTCAATTCAACAAACTTCTAACGGGGGTTTTATCGTCGCTGGTCGCACCCTATATTTAAGTGTAGGATCTTATGATTTATGGATTTTGAAGCTTAATCCAGATGGAAGCATACCTTTTAATACTTCCAGCGGAGCCATCGTAATAGACACATCCGCAACTGTAAACGACTCATCCATCACGCTTACAAATACATCCACAACTATCACCAATACCAGCGCGACAATTACCAATACCAGCGCTACGATCAATGATACCAACGCCACCATCCAACAGCAGGCGCCTTAATCCGCTATTAATAAGAAATTACCATCAAGAAATGAAAAGGCCCCGCGGAAAGGCGGGGCTTTTTACAGACTGGATTCCGGGTCCCCTCGATTTTCTCGGGACAAGCAAGCCCGGAATGACGGAATGAGGTGACCCCGCAGCAAACCGCCCTTTTATTACCAGGAGATGAGATGGGCGCGGCTTTCCCCCCGATCAAAACCCTGGTTTTGATTCTCAGTCAGAACTTACTTCATTGACAATAATATCGACGGGTGTATAAAGGAACTATATATTCCAGTCAAAGTTGTTCTCTTCCCGGGGAATGAGGCGAGGTAAAAATGAATAAAACGCGGCTATTCTGGTTGATCTTCCTGGGGATGCTTGCTCTTTCCGTCTCCATCGAGCCCACCAGCCGGCTCGGCTTCGCCGCCTCCTCGGCCATCGGGCCAGAGGCATTCAGCCAGCCGGCCATTTCCTGCCAGGGAACCCCGCCTCAGAGCAATGGTTACTCCAGTTACTTCCAAAACTGGCCCCCGGAAACCTTGATCACCCAAAATCCCCCTGATCCGATAAATTCAACCGTCGCGACTTTCTCTTTTCAATGCGATCACTTGTTGGGAACCGATTGCACGTTTGAATGCCAGTTGGATGGAGGGGAGTATTCAAACTGTATTTCTCCTCTCACATATTCTGGACTTTCCGAAAGCACTCACATCTTTCAAGTAAGAGCCTGGGATGCCAGGGGGAATGTTGACCCCACCCCGGCACAGTATTCTTGGACAATCAGATTTATCGATTCCTGGCAAGCCACCAACGTCAACGGCGCCCCTTCCGAAAGAAGCGGTCATACTGCGGTCTGGACCGGCTCCCAAATGATTATTTGGGGAGGGAGGTTTTTGAATTCCGGCGGGAGATACGATCCTTCCACCGATTCTTGGCAGGACATTTCTTTAATTAACGCCCCCTCCGTCCGATCCGGTCACTCTGCGGTCTGGACCGGCACCAGAATGATCATTTGGGGAGGGAGCTCTAACATAGATCTAGTTAACGATGGGGGGAGATATAATCCTGCGACTGATACCTGGCAATATATTTCCACCACCGGTGCCCCCTCCGCCAGATTTTCTCACACCGCAGTCTGGACCGGTTCCTTAATGATCATTTGGGGAGGGATTGATGACAGCAATTTCCTTAATACTGGAGGCAAGTACGATCCCGCGACCAACTCCTGGCAAACAACTTCCACCACCGGCGCCCCCTCCGCCAGGTCTTACCACACCACGATATGGACGGGATCGGAAATGATCGTTTGGGGCGGATTGTATGTCGACGTGTCGGCCCATTACCTTAATACTGGGGGAAGATACAATCCGGGCACAGACTCCTGGACGCCCACCAGCACCGGAGCCAATGTGCCTTCGGGAAGAACAAACCATACAACAGTCTGGGCCGATTCCTTAATGGTTGTTTGGGGAGGGTCGGGAGGTGGCAATACGGGAGGGAGATACAATCCCACAACTGACACTTGGCAGACTACCTCTACTGTCAGTGCTCCCTCCGCCAGGTCTTCCCATACCGCGGTCTGGACCGGTACCGAAATGATCGTTTGGGGAGGAAGCCCTCTTACTAATTCGGGAAGCGGATATAATCCGACAACGAATATTTGGCAAGCCACATCCACCATCGGCGCTCCCTCCGCCAGGTCTTCCCATACCGCGGTCTGGACCGGTACTGAAATGATCGTTTGGGGGGGATCCGATGATGCCGACTTAGATACGGGAGGGAGATATGACCCCGCCACCAATTCTTGGCAGGATACTTTTGTCGGGACACCTCCCCCAAGAGACTCTCACACCGCGGTCTGGACCGGAACCGAAATGATCATTTGGGGAGGGATGGGTGAAGGCGGTTTAACCAATACCGGAGGTCGATATAACCCAATTACCGACGCCTGGCAGCTTACCAACAAAATCGGAGCTCCTGACAAAAGGGAATCTCATCAAGCTATCTGGACCGGCACCGAAATGATTGTCTGGGGAGGCGCATTTGGCGGTAATAGCGGAGGAAGGTATGACCCCAATACTGATTCCTGGCAGGCCACTTCCACCATTAATGCACCTACAGCCAGGAACTCTTATACCGTCGTTTGGACCGGCTCAGAAATGATCGTCTGGGGGGGATATGATGGAAATTATATCAATACCGGGGGAAGATATTATCCTGCCTCCGATACCTGGCAAACGACCTCCAACATCGGAGCCCCGTCAGAAAGAGACCTTCACACCGCAGTTTGGACGGGTACAGAAATGATCGTATGGGGTGGGAAATATAACAGTAATTACCTTAATACCGGAGGGAGATACAATCCCGCCGCCGACACCTGGCAGGATACTTCCACCACCGGCGCTCCTTCCGCCAGGTGCTATCACACCGCCGTCTGGACTGGTTCCAAAATGGTAATCTGGGGAGGATCTAATGGATCTTCACCTAACACAGGCGGGAGATATAATCCCGCCGATAATACCTGGTCGGATACATCCATCGCTGGCGCTCCCTCAGGAAGATACGATTTCACCGCGATTTGGACAGGGTCTCAAATGATAATATGGGGCGGGTTAAATGGTTTTCCGTTAAATACCGGCGGAAGGTATGATCCTGCCGCTGATACTTGGCTGGCGACATCCACCACCGGCGCTACTGCCGCCAGGTACTTTCACACCGCCGTCTGGACCGGCTCCCAGATGATCGTTTGGGGAGGATATGGGAATTGCTGTAACCCCGACTACTTAAGAAGCGGCGGGATGTACACGCCGTAACCGGCAAGTTAAAAGTAAAAGATCATAGGTGATGGGTCATAGGTCATAGCTCAAAGGTGAAAGGTAAGAGCGCAACCAAGACATCGCCGAGAAAAAATAAACCAGAAATGAAAAGGCCCCGCGGAAGGCGGGGCTTTTTTTAATGAGGCGGGAATTTTATTAAATCCTTCGACTGCGCACAGGACAAGACTAACAACCTGAAACGCAGCCTGAAGGCTGCGGCTACCGGTTACTGGTTACTGGCTACCTGTCACCGTTTTTACCAGGAAATTATGTACTCGCGGCTTTCCCCCCGATCAAAACCCTGGTTTTGATTCTCAGTCAGAACTTATTTCATTGACAATAATACCGACGGGTGTATAAAGGAACTATATATTCCAGTCAAAGTTCTTCTCTTCCCGGGACGCAGGGGGGTAGAAATGAAGAAAACACGGATTTTCTGGTTAATCTTCCTGGGGATGCTCGCTCTTTCCGTCTCCATCGAGCCCAACAGCCGGCTCGGCTTCGCCGCCTCCTCGGCGGTCGGCCCGCAGGCCCTGAGCCAACCAGCCCTTAGTTGTTCCGGCAGCAGTAGTTGCTCCGGTAATAATGAAAGTTCTCCTCCGCCCGCCGACACCACCCCTCCGGATACCACCATCACCATCAAGCCCCTGGAAATCTCGAGCTTTGTAGCCGACGAATTCCAATTCACCGCCAGCGAACCGGCGGCAAGTTTCGAATGCAGCCTCGACAGCGAGGGTTTCACCCCCTGCACTTCCCCCCAGTCTTATGTCGCCCTCTATGAGGGCACTCATTCCTTCGCGGTCCGGGCCAAGGACCAGGCCGGCAACCTCGACCCCACTCCGGCAACTTTCAGCTGGACGGTAAAATACGCCTGGCGGACCGAAACCGTGGTTGCCGCCGAATACAGTTTTCAACAATGGAATCCCAATCATGCCCTGGTCCTCGACGGTTCAGGCAACATCCACCTGGTCTACGGGAGCGACCACCTTGCCTACACTTATTTTGACGGTTCCGAATGGCACACGGAGACCGCGGACAACTCGCGGGGGGTGGGCGGCTATACCTCTTTGGCCCTGGACTCCTCCGGCAAGGCTCATATAAGTTATTACGACTCATTGACGAAGAATCTTAAATACGCCACCAATAAAATCGGATCGTGGACATCAACAAATCTCGGCTATTTTGATTGGAGCACGCCGCAAAGCTCCATCGCCGTGGATTCTTCCGGCTCCGTGCATGTCGTCTATTGTTCTTCGGGCAGTATGGGCTATCTCAACAATTCTTCCGGCTCTCCCGGCGACTGGATGTGGGAGCCGTCGCCTCCAAACAATTGCCAAGACTCGCCTTACCTGATTATTGAAGGCAATGATACCCTGCATCTCAGCTTCCGGGATTGGAATTCGGTTTATTACGCCAAAAAAACCGGCTGGGGCACCTGGAACGTGGAAACTGTGGATTCAGACTGCCGGAACTTTTCCGATTCCGATTTGGACGCCTTCACCCTTGATCCGGACGGAAAAGTCCACATCGGCTATGGATGCAATTCGGGAACGTTGCCGGAGGGGACGCTCAGGTATGCCACGAATTCATCCGGGGCATGGGTCAGTACGAATATTTACCAGTTCGATCCGTTTTCGATTTTCCGTTTTCGAACCTCCATCGCCCGTGACGATCTGGGCGCGATCCATATTCTTTTTATCGAAGGGGTTA
>JAQTNV010000031.1 GCA_028713675.1 bacterium | reverse complement strand
GGGGGCGGCTGGGCGCCCTCAACCACCTTGACGTTGGTATTGATTGCCTCGTTGAAAACCCGGGTCTCCTGGAAGCGGGTTAAAAGCGCGTCGTAGATCTTCTGGTTGGTGTCCACCTCGCGCTGGAGCGGATAGTATTCCACGCTGTATTCGTTCAGATTGGTGGCCTCTTTCTCGCGCAGCTTGATCTCCTGGAGCAGGGAATTCTCCCGGGTCCGAAGTCCCTTGGACTCGAGTTCCAGGGCTTTCCGGAGATTGACCACCTCTTCCTGGATCTGGCGGTCCACCTCCGCCAGTTCGCTCTCGGGCCGGGAGAGATCGGGGTGACCGGATTTATACTGGGCCCGAAGATTGGCCACGGTGGCGGCCAGGCTCAGCCTCTTCTCGATCAGCATCTGCATCAGGGAATTCTCCCGGAAAGTCTTGAGGGCCAGGACCTTGGGATCGTTGAGATCAAAGCCCTGGAGATCTTTCAGCTTCTGCTGGACCTCCCGTTCGTTCTTCTGCATTTCCGACAATTCCTGGTAAAGATTGCGGATCTTGCCGTGCAGGATCTGCTTGGACTCATCCAGGGAATAAATCCGGCGCTCTTCCAGGAATTTTACCGAGGCCGACTCGGATTTTTTGATCCGCTGGTTGATCTCCGACAGCTGATCGGAAAGAAAGATAAAGGCCTCCTGACCGACCCCCTTCTTTTCGTCCAGGATCCTTTCGGCGTAGGCCTGGGCCACAGCGTTGGCGAAACGGGCCGCCTCCTCCGGATCCGAGTCTTTATAGTGAATTTTGACCAGGAAAGATTCCTTCACCGGTTCCACCTCGAGGCCGCCCAGGAACGCCCTTTCCGGATCGGGGACCTCCGGGAACCGGGGAGTGCCGCGCAGGTTCAGATTTTTCAGAACCCGGCGGGCGATGTCCCGGGATTGCAGGATCTCGTACTGGGTCCGAAAATAATCCCGGATGTGATAAAAATTGTAATAATTGGACTCCTCCGGATAGGGACTTTGGAAGGGAATGACGGAAGGCATATTGACGTTAATACTGATCACCGCCGTAGCCCGGTAGGTGGGAGCCTGCCGGAAGGTGGCGATCGTCACCGAGGAGAAAATGATAATCAGGGTGGAAATCAGCACCCATTTCCTCCTCCTGATGACTTCGAGGTAATCGTAGAGATTTACGGTCTCTTCCATCAGAGGGTGTTTAGTTTTTCCCCATCAAGTTTAAATATGGACCGCATCCCGCCCTGGCGGGATGCATTGCAAGAGCAAGCTCTTGCACTCCAAAAAAATCATTTTCGGAAGATATTGATAATCTAACTATCTTTCCAAAATATAAAATCACGATTTAAAACACCCTCGATCAGAATATGCTTTCGGGAACGTAAATCATGTCCCCCGGCTGGAGCGGGACATCCCGGCGGGAGTTTTTGATGATTTCATCCAGATCGACCTTGATCCTTTCCGACTTGCCCCGGCGGAGAATGTAAACCCGGCCCTTGGCGGCCTTCCGGGTCACCCCTTCCGCCTCGATGATCAGTTCCATCAGGGTTTTCCCTTTCTTCAACTGGTAGACCCCGGGTTTCTGCACCTCGCCGAAAAGGTAAACCTGCTGGGCGTTATATTCCAGGACCCGGATATTGACCTGGGGATTGACCAGGCAGCATTCTCCCAGCCCCTTTTCCAGGCTCTTGGTCAGTTCTTCAACGGTCAACCCTTCCGCCGAGATCCAGCCCAGGAGAGGGAAATCAATCATCCCCTTGCCGCTCACCGACACCGTCCGATCCAGCTCGGGAGAACCGAAAACCTTGATCTCGAGCAGGTCGCCGGCCCCGATCCGGTAGTCGTAATTCGGAAGCGGCGCTTCCGGCTCCAGCCCTTCCCGCGCCGGTCCCGCCGCCGGAAACAACCCGAGAACTAAAAAAACCAAAAAGAGAATGAATTTTCGGTTAATAACTGATGCTCCCCCAGAAACCGATCTGGTGTGCGTCGTAAACATAGTAAGGCTGGTTGCTCCGGCTTAACTGCATCTCGTATTCAAGCCCTAATTTCAGCCACTCCAGGGCTCCCCCGAATTGGTAAAATATTCCCGCATGGCTATGATACAGTTTGACCTGTTTGGCCTCAAGTTTTTCATACTGGTCCAGATCAAACTCAAATCCCAGGGAAACACCCAGGCCCCGGGGCCGGAGGCCTTGAAGCTCCGCCGAGATTTCAAAAACGTTGTTGACATAAGTTTGGGACGTGATGGATGGGTTGGTGCTGCGTTGATACCGCAGATTGACGTTGCTGGCCACGGTGGGCTTATAAATCATTTCCAGCGTTCCCACCGGCTGGCCGGAAAAATCCCCATTCCGGAAACGAATTCCTTCGTATCCCAGGGATAAAATCGAAGCCAGTTTCTCGGTGATCTGCCCGTTGAAACAGCCGGACAGGTTCAGGCTGTCGTAATTCCGGTCCCGGCCGAAATCCTGAGTGTCCCAAAGGGCGTTCCGGTAGCGGAGAGCCAGGGAAACCGCGGTCTTGGGCAGAAAGCGGTTCTCCCCCCGGAAGGTCAGGCTGTGAACGCTGTAATTCATCTGTTCCAGCAGACGCTGACGATATTGGTTTCTTTCCCAGTCATACTGGAGTTTCCCGATGAAAAACCCGCTCCGGCTGGTGTAAGCCATTCCGCTGACCAGTTGATTGTAAAAACGTTTGACCCTTTCCCCGCCCAGGGGCTCGGGAACATCCTGGATGATCGGGTCGGAGGTCAACTTCCATTTCTCCTGCACATCAAGATTCAATCCTTCGGCGGAGCTTTTCCAGCGGATGATATGATCGCCGTTGAATTCCGGGTAACTGGTGGTGCTCTGCCGGTTGGCTTCCGGGTCCTGGTAGTACGTCAGGTGAATCCTCACGTTGGAAATCAAGGCCCAGTTCCAGATTTCCGATTCCAATCCTATTTCCGGGATCACTTCGATAAACCCGCTGGAGACCTGGGTCAGCGGCTCGCTGTAACCAGGCAGGATTTCGGTACTCCTCCGGAAAACATTGGTATCGTATCCGTACTTGATCTTGACCAGGGGATGAAAAGTCAGGGGCCGCAGGTATATCCCCGGGGTCTCGGCCGCCCGGCCCGCGGGCGAAAGCAGAAGCCCCAGGATCACGCAGACCAGGGCAAAAAGAAAAATATTGGATATCCGGCGTGACAAGGTTCAGGGTTTAGCGATATATGGAAAGCCAGGGGGTTGGTTGCAGGCTGGGTTCGGGTAAGTTCAGCAGCTCTTCATCGGTGAAAGTGATCATGGGCTTGAGCAAATTAACCAAATCCTCCTTCCAATTTTTCTTGTTTCCGACTGTGGAAAGACAGGTCAGGGCCTGCCCAAACAGGCCTCTGAAATTTTCCCGGAGGGCCGCGAGAACCGATATTCCATCGCCGGCTTTTACCAGGTCAGGTTCAGGTTTATTATTTAACCCGCTTAAAGCTTTATCCATCGCTCCTTGGGCTTGCGGTTTCATTTTTTCAGCATTGAGAAGAATGTTCGACAAACAATCCTGAACGGCCACGTCTCCCTTTTCTTTGGCCTTTGCGGACAAATTCTTGAGGAAAGTTTCAACCTCGACAATTTGGCTAAAAGTTTTTGTAATTTCACTTTTATCAACAATGGTGGCCGAGGTCTGGGCCTGGACATTTCCCGGGCCAATCGCTCCGCCAAGCAGCAAAACCAGTGTAAGAACCAGTTTTTTAACTGCTTTTTCTGATTCCCTTTTCATATTTGCCTCCTTGATTCCTTGAATTCCTGTCTCATAACCATACTTATTGCAACTTATAAGTTTAACTGCTTAACCGCCAGAAAGCTACTTATCCTATGTATGCTTTTTAACAATGGGTTATACGATTATATTCACGCAGGTTGCGAGATTATTGGTGATTTCGCTGACAATCCAGAACTGATCTGTCTATCGAATTGAACTGGATGCAAAGCTGGACCGGATGTACTATCCCGGTATTCCAAATGCATTTCCCGAAATTAATCCGTGATGCAATTCGCGAGCTTCAGACCGGGAAAAACGGCTGAAGGGCAGGTTAATTAATCACTTTTGGGATGGGAAGGTCAGACGGAATTGAGGCATTCCCTGCCGGAGCATTATTATCCAATTCCAGCGGGTCCGCATCCAGGGTTCTTAAAACCTTGACCAGAAGATTGGGTTCCAGTTTAACCAGTCTATCTTTCAGGCGAAGCTTGGCCGCCAGGTCGGCGCCGGGAGCCGGGGCGGGAGTGGTCGTTTTTCCGGACGGCGAAACCGTTCCTGCCCGGGCCGGACCGGTTTCCTTCTGCGCCGGTTTTCCCCCCGGGTTTATCACCGGCGGCGAAGCCGGGCTTCCGACCGGTTCCCGCGGCACCTCCTTCAATACCGCCAGCGCCTGGGCCAGGATGTCCTTTTCCTTGTCAATCTCGGCTTGTGCCTGCATTTCCTTCAAAGCCTGGAGAATATCCTTTCCCTGCCGCCGGCTCTCGTCCTTCCGGGCTTCCAGGTTGGCGAGGACCAGGGCGATCCGCTTAATCAGGGGATTGAATTTTAAAAAGTTCTTGGTTTCCCGGGCCACCAGCTTTTTCTGCAGGGCGACAAACCCGGTCTCGGCCTCGAGGACCAGGCCCCAGCATTCATCCAGCTTTTCCCATTCCTTTTTGGGCTGGGTTCCGTTCTGAAGTTTTAATTCTTTTCGCACGGATTTGATCCATTCCAGCCGGAGCTTGCCCTTGGCTTCCTCCTTCTGGATTGTTTCAATTAATCCGGATATGTCCGCCTCGCCGGATGAGCTCAACGTCTGAACCTGGGATTGAATTCCCGGAGCCTGGGTAAGTGTTGACTTAGCCTGCAGATTTTTCCTGGCCTGATCCGTGAGGGACCCTAGAGAAAGGGCGAACATTTCCTGATCCAAATTCCCGAGATCTTCCTGGATCCGGTTCAGCCGGCAGATTTCATTCTCCGCCTGTCCGGGAACACAGCCGGGCAAAAGTTTGAGCACCACCTCTTCCCAGAGGGACAGGACCCGTTCGAATTCCCGGTCCAGCTCATCCCCGCGGGAATCTATTTTGCTTTCCCGGAACTCTCCTTCCGCCATCTTCCGGGCCCGATCGAAAAGACTCAGGACCGCCAATTCCCTGATCCCGGAGGTCTCGGTGATTTCCTGTCTCATGATCCGACTCAGGTTCCCGGATTGATTTTCGAATTCCTGGCCCCGGGCTTTTAGGGCTTCCAAAATCCGGATGGCTTCCCCGGAATTCCCCAGCCCCAGCAGGCTGTAAGCCTCCCCGAGTCTGAACTTGGAACTGTCGGGATCGAGCGGGTATTTCAGCACCAGGGTCCGGGCGATCCGGAGACTCTCCGGATAATTCTGCCGGCGGAAAGCGAACAGGAAAAGCTCATATTGAGCCTCGGAATAATAGGCTGAATCGGAAGGAATGGCCGCATATTTCGATCCCACTTCCCGGGATTTTTCCAGGAAAATCCCGATTCTCGCCTGCGCCAGCAAAGCCAGATCGACCAGAGCCTTTTCCCCGTTTCTGGTCGCCAGCTGCTGGCATTGGGTAAAAAGGGAAAGCGCCTCGAAAAGATCCCCGCTTTGCACCTGGGCCAGGGCCCGAAGATAAAGTGAACGGGAAAAATAAGGGCTTCCCGTCCGGATTCCGGAAAGGGTCAGAAGGGCCAGGGGAGCCATTTTGTCCTGGAGAAGTTTTTTGCCCCACCGGTAGAAAGACTGATCCTCACTTTTTATCGAGGTGTACATTTTTCGGTAAATCCATTCAAAGGTCTGGTAATCCCCCTGATTGAGAAGCTGTTCGAGGTAGAAAACCTGCAGGTCGGGCGGCAACCCGGAAATCTTCTTCTCGCCCAGCAAAGACTGCAGGAGCAGGTATCCCCGGGACTCTTCGCCCAGATCCCGGTAAGCCCGGATCCGGTAATAATTGATCCGATCCCGTTCAGCGGGGGAAATGTCAGCCGTATATTTCTCCGCCAGGTCGGCCATCGCCTGGGCCCGGAGAAAATCCTGGTCCCGGAAGGCAACCGTCACCCCCAGGGAATATTCGCTGCCCCGCATTTTTACCAATTCACCCGGGGAAATCGCCGCGACCCGGCTGACTTCTTCCTTGAGCTGGAAAACCGCCTGGTTAACCGCCTTGGCCCTTTCTTCCAGGGCCTGGATTTCCGGCGGTGACGGGGAGCCGGAAAAGCTTAAAATCAGCCCCGCGTTAATCAGCGCCATTTTCAATCCCAGACCGATCATTATCGGCTCCCGATCTCCTTCGGCTCGAGGCTTAGTCCCACCTTGAATCTCTTCGGAATCTCATACCGGCCGCCCTGGTCGAGCAGAGAAACGGCCAGTACGGAAATCTTCCCTTCCGGGAAGAACATTTTCTGATCCAGCTTGAGTTCCATCTGGTACTTTTCAAAATAAGAGAACCAGCCGCGTCTGCGCCCGCGGATGGAAATCTGGACTGTCACCTGATGCTCCCCGGGGACAACCGCGGCCCGGTAAAGATCCAATTCCTTCTGCCGGTCGATCCGGTCCGGCTCATCTTTTCGATCCACGACCGGCTCACCATCGATCCGGACCTGGACCGCCTGGATATCCACAATGGGGTTATACTCGTAAATCCACCGGATCTGGGCCAGCGCTCCGACCCGTTTTTCCTTCATCAAGCCGTCGCGCATAAGGTAAAGGTAGGTTTCCAGAACAACCAATTCCTGTCCGATGCCGCTGATTTGATTCCGGGTCTGGCCGATGGCCTCATCTATTTGAGCCCGGGAATTAAATTTAAAGACCCCGGGGTTGACCGGCCCGGTCGGGTTCTCCGGAGCGGAGGGAGCGGCAATCCCGGCCCGCTGGGACGGTACCGGCTCTGCCGCTTGAGCCTGGCTGGTCTTAATGCCGCCCGGTCCGGACGCGGTCCAAAGTCCCGCGAGCATGATAATTCCGAGAATATAATTTTTTCTTTTCATGTTTCTGATCTTAAAATCAAACTGATGCCGCTCTCCCGCCCGGGGATTTGAAAATAAAGCTCGGGATCATGAAGATCCCGAGCTCAATTTGATGTTCGCCTCTCCGGCCACGAAGTCAACCGGGATCATTCCTGGATTACGAATTCCACTCTCCGGTTCTTGGCCCTTCCCAGGGCGGTGGCATTGTCCGCAATCGGCCGGGTCGAACCATAACCGACGGCGGTCATCCGGTCCTGATTAATCCCTTTCTTGATCAGGTAGCTGCGCACCGAGTCCACCCGGGCCTGGGAAAGTTTCATGTTGTATTCATGAGAACCCATGATATCGGAATGCCCCTCGATGGTGATTTTCAGGGTCGGGTTGTCCGACAGCACCTGGGCCACCTCGTCCAGGATCGGGAAGGAATCCGGCAGGATGTCCGACTTGTCATATTCGAAATGGATTTTTTCCAGGATCTGGATCTTTTTCTTGGTCAGGCGCACGAGTTGCAGGGGCTCGAGTGAAAAATTGATCTCGGTGGTTTGGCGGGCCACCACTGTCCCATTCTTGATTTGGGACTTGTAGTTGGCCGCGGCCGCTTTGACCGTATAATCCCCCGGAGGAAGCTTCAGGAAATACTTCCCGTTATCCGGTTCCGATGCCACGTTGGGGACTTCGGATTCCGGGAAGGAGATCACCGCCGCCAGGGGTTTGCCTTCCTTGTCCGTGACGGTGCCCCGGAGATCGCCCAGTTCCACCGGGACCTCGGTGGGAGTGAGCAGGAAATCCACCCGGCTATCCTCGCCGTTCCGGATCTCGACCGCTTTGGACTGGGGCAGGTAATCCTGGGCGTATGCGGTGGCCTGATATTTCCCCGGGGCCAGGGCTCCGTTGAAATTACCGGTGTTCGGATCGGTGGCCAGATTGGGAACCCCCGGATGGTCAAAGCTGACAATCGCCGCCAGGGGCTTCTTTTCCTTTTCGTTCAGGACCGAGCCCAGCAGGTTTCCGGTCGGCGGCTTGTCGGGTTCCAGCATAATCTCGAGATGGGATTCCCGATCCTCCGTGATCACTACCTCCTGGGTTTTCTTGATGTAACCGGCAGCGTTGGCCTCCACCGTGTAAACCCCGGGCGGAAGGGTTTTATTGAATTCCCCGCTGGCCGGATCGGTCGCGAGCACGATCTTCTCCACCTTCGCGGAAGAATGATAAACCCGCTTCTTTTCCCCGGTTTCCTCGGCCGCCCCGGCCGCCGCCGGCGGAGCTACCTCTTCCCCGCTCCCGAAAATCCAGCGGAAAGGCGCCAGGAAGAAGCTGTACCAGGATTTCTGCGGCCCGCCTTTCGCGACCACCGCTTCCGTGGCGGGTTTAGGATAGCCTTTGGCCGCCTCGACCGCTTTCAGCTGATAATCGGCCGAAGTTTCCTCCCCCGCCTTCACCTTGGTTTTTTTCTCCAAAAGCTCATAGCCGAGGGATTGGATGGCTAATTTGTATTTGCCGGGAGCCAGTTCTCTTCGGTACTTCCCGGTCTTGGGATCCGTTTTCAGGACCGGAATTTGCGGGTCATCGAAACCGATCATCGCCGCCAGCGGCTTCCCCGCCTCGTTCGTAATCGTCCCGGTCAGGATCCCTTTCTCTGGCGGTGCGGGAGTCGCCGGCGCCGTCTTGTTCAGCTGCACGTCCACCGGGGTTTCTTCCCCGGCCTTGATTTTGATTTTCTTCTCCGCCGGGTCGTAACCCTGGGCGGTCACCATCACCTGGTACTTGCCCGGGGCCAGTTGCCCCCGGTACTTTCCGGTCTTGGGATCCGACTTGAGGGTCGGGAGCTGCGGATCGTCAAAGCTGAGCATCGCCGCCAGCGGTTTTCCTGCCGCATCCGTCACTGTCCCGAGCAAGAATCCCTTTTCGGGAAGCGGTACCGCCACCGGCGCGACCGGAGCTGTCGCCGCTTTCGGGAAAACCTTGGCCGTTTCTGTCGCCTTCAACTGGATATCCGCCTGGGTCTCAATCCCGGCCTTGATCTCGACCGTCTTCGCGGCCGGCTCAAAACCCGGGGCCTGAACCGATAAACCGACTTTGCCGGAGGAAAGCTCGGTCCGGAATTTCCCGGTCTTGGGATCGGTCTTTAACGCCGGGATCTTGGAATCGGCGAAGGTTACTGCCGCCGCCAGCGGTTTTCCCGCCGCGTCCATAACCGTCCCGATCAGAATTCCCTTCTCGGGAAGCGGTGCCGCCACCGGCGCGACCGGAGCCGTCGCCGCTTTCGGGAAAACCTTGGCCGTTTCTGTCGCCTTCAACTGGATATCCGCCTGGGCCTCAGCCCCGGCCTTGACCTCGACCGTCTTCGCGGCCGGCTCAAAACCCGGAGCCTGAACCGACAAACTGACTTTGCCGGAGGAAAGCTCGGTCCGGAATTTCCCGGTCTTGGGATCGGTCTTTAACGCCGGGATCTTGGAATCGGCGAAGGTTACTGTCGCCGCCAGCGGTTTTCCCGCCGCGTCCGTCACCGTCCCGGTCAGAATTCCCTTCTCAGGGATGGCCACCGGGGTCGGGGCCAGCGGTTTCAGCTTAAAATCTTCGGAGGTATCTTTCCCGATATTGACCCTGACCCTTCTGTCGGCCGGCTCAAACCCATTGGACTCCACCTTGATTTTGTATATATCCCGAGCCAGTTCCACCCGGTATTTCCCCGTCTTGGGATCCGCTTTGACCGCCGGGATCTGGGAATCTTCAAAACTGATCGTGGCCGGAAGTCCTTTCCCGGCCGGATCCGTCACTGTCCCGAGCAGAACCCCCTTGGTCGGAGCCGGCAATTTCAGCTGGAAATCTTCCGTGGTTTCTTCCCCAACCTTGACCTTGACCTGCTTATCGGCCGGGTCAAAGCCCGGGGCTTCCACCTTGATTTTGTATTTGTCCGGAGCCAGTTCCACCCGGTATTTTCCCGTCTTGGCATCCGCTTTGACCGCCGAAATCTTGGAATCTTCAAAACTGATCGTGGCCGGAAGTCCTTTCCCGGCCGGATCCGTCACCGTCCCGAGCAGAACCCCCTTGGTCGGAGCCGGCAATTTCAGCTGGAAATCTTCCGTGGTTTCTTCCCCAACCTTGACCTTGACCTGCTTATCGGCCGGGTCAAAGCCCGGGGCTTCCACCTTGATTTTGTATTTGTCCGGAGCCAGTTCCACCCGGTATTTCCCCGTCTTGGGATCCGCTTTGACCGCCGAAATCTTGGAATCTTCAAAACTGATCGTGGCCGGAAGTCCTTTCCCGGCCGGATCCGTCACCGTCCCGAGCAGAACCCCCTTGGTCGGAGCCGGCAATTTCAGCTGAAAATCTTCGGAGGTATCTTCCCCGGCCTTGATTTTTACCTGCTTGTCGGCCGGGTCAAAACCCGGGGCTTCCACCTTGATTTTGTATTTGTCCGGAGCCAGTTCCACCCGGTATTTCCCCGTCTTGGCATCCGCTTTGACCGCCGGGATCTTGGAATCTTCAAAACTGATCGTGGCCGGGATACCCTTCCCGGACGGGTCTGTCACCGTCCCGGTCAGGGTCCCCTTCTCGGGCGCGGCCGGAGCCGGCGGTTCGGCTTTCGCCGGGATCGGGGATTTCGATTTCAATTGGAAATCGGCCGAGGTTTCTGTCCCCACCTTTATTTCTATCTTTTTATCGGCAGGTTCATAACCTGCCGCGTCTGCCTTCAGGATGTATTTGTCCCCAGGCAGTTCTAACCGGTACTTCCCGGTCTTGGGATCAGTTTTTACCGCCGGGATTTTGGAATCCTTAGAACCTTCAAAATTGATCGTGGCGGCAAGCCCCTTCCCGGTCTCATCCGTCACCGTCCCGGAGAGACTGCCTTTCTCCGGTAACGCCTCCACTTTCCCGGCCTGGGCCATGACGGCCGTGCCCGAGTTGGGGGTGGCCTCCTGAGCCGATACCTGGCCGCCATCCAGCGCGCCCACCAGGAGAATCCCGGCAATCATCCGGCTGATCCGCAGAGAAGCTCCGGCCGGGAAAATCTGGCTGAACAGGTTGGACATATGTTTTCCTCCCGGAAGCAGGCCCTGCGTTTTGGCTTTGGGCTTGGTCGTCGGTGCCGGGGCTTTTGGTTTGGCCGTCGGAGGAATAACGGGGGCTGGCGCAGTCGGTTTGACTACCGGAGCCGCCGCCGGAGCAGGGGCCGGAGCAGGCTGAACCGGGGGCAGAGGCTGGATTTCCCCTCCGGCCGCCGGAGCTGCCGGCCTGACCTGGGAAGGCGCCGCCGGCGCAACCGGGGCCAGTTTAGGCGCGGGCGGAACCACGGTGGCGGTCGGCGCCGCCGGGGCGGACCCGGGCATTGTCTTCGGCCCGCCGGCCGGGGCCGGGGACGCTCCCTCGGGCTTGACCGAGATGGTTACCACCGCCGCCAGGGGATTTCCGCCCGGATCGGCTACCCGGCCGCTTAAAAGGCCGGCCTTCTGAATCACTCTCAGGCTGAAGTCCATCACGGTTTCCTCGCAGGAGGTGATCGGGATCATTTCCGAATGGTCGAAATAACCTTCTTTCCAGGCGCTGATTTTAACCTTTCCTTCCGGCTGGTAGGTGCGGAATTTTCCCTGCGTATCGGTGACAACCGGCGAAAGCATGGTTTCGGGGAAGGTGATCTGGGCGTTTTCCAGGGGGAGTTTGGTTTCGATATCTATTACTTTCCCGGTGAGGGTCCCCAGCATCGGGCATTGTTTCTGGGCTCCAAACTGATAATTAATACCGAGGATTACCGCCCAGCTCGGAGCGGGCTGCATGTTAGCCTGACCCTGGGGCAAACCCTGGGTAGTGTAGCCAAATTTTTTATTCAGCCCGGCGGAGACATCCACGCCTACGATCACCCCCAGGTTTTCCAGAGGGGTAATCCGCAGCCCCGGGGTGATCCGCTGTGGGCTTTGGGTGAAAGAGCGGAATTTACCGTTCGCCGAATCATAAACCACCTGGCTGCTGAATTCGAGAAATGGGGTCAGATATTTCTGGGGCACTTCGAATCCCAGGCCCCAATCTATATATCCTCCGCTCCCGATTCCGAGTGCATAATTAAAAGCCCTCAATTGATCGTAATTTTGCTGTAATATTTGTTGGGTATCCTGCTGCTTGGCCAGGTTCTGGGAACGGTCATAAAAATACCCCGCGTTAAATAGAATTCGCAAAGGAAACTGCTTTACGCTTTCATACTGGACCTCGGAAAAATCAAATTTGAAAAGAAAACGCCCGCCCCCGCTGATGGTGTCGGCTACCATCCCGATATCGTTTATCCGGGTAAATAAACGCACCCGGGCCTCGGCCCCGATCGCGAGCGCCGGATCGGCGATATAACCGGCTTTAATGGAAAAATCAGTATCGCCAAGGGCCTGGGCCAGATATGACTCATGGGTCAGCTTGTTTTCGATCCGCTGGCTGGTACCGATGGTGACCACCGCGGCTTCCAGATAATTCGTGGGCGAATAGGTGAAAACCCCCGTCCCCTCCAGCCTCCGGCTGTTATAGCCTCCAATATATGCGCCGCTGGTGAAAAACCGGGTATAGGCCCCAATCGAAGCGCTGCCCTTGGGAGGGGTGATCGGGCTGAGGAGCCTGAGAATACCGGTTCCCCCCGAGAGGGAAGTCGCCAGGGGATATGCGGGTTTGCCCTCTTTCCAGCCCGACTGGGCCCCGGTTACTCCGTGCGGGTAAGACGCCGCCCGGGCCGCGCGCGCCGGGGAAAAAACCAAGACCCAGCTCGCCAGCATGATAAAAATAAAATTCTTATATCCCCTGAATTTGATCATGCCCTTGTCCCCCCATGTCGAATTGATTCAATAAAAGTCTTCGATCGGAATTTTCCCCCGGTATGGTAACGGATATAGTCGGAAATAACCCCATCTAATTCTTCAATCACCCGGGGTGAAATCCTCAACCGATTCAATCCCTCCCAACCCAGGGTGGGAACGCGGTTCAAAATCGCCACGCTCTCCCCTGTAATAGTCGGGCCGGGAAAATCATTATAGCAATCCGGGCAGATGATTTCCCCCGCTTCCAGCAGGAAACGAAAATTTGTTTTCCCCCCGGTCCCCTTTCCGCAAACCCGACAGGCCCCGGACTGGGGATGGTAACCCGCCATGCTGATGACCTTGATTTCGAATTTCCGGGCCAGCCCGTGCGGGTCATCGCACAATTCCAGCCTCTGTAATCCCCAGAGCAGAAGCTCAAAAACCTCCGGATTGGCTTCCCGCTCCGGAAACAACCCCCCGATAATTTCCGCAAAATAAAATCCCATTCCAAACCGGAGCACCTCGTTTCGGAGCAGCGTGAAAGTCTCAATCGGCTCGCAGAATTCCAGGCGGACCAGGTCCCGGTTTTCCCAGGAACGAAAATGCATCTGGATATGAGTCAATGGATCCAGACCCGCCCCGAATCTCTTCCGGCTTCTTGACCCTCCCCGGGCAATTCCCCTGATTCTTCCGTATTCAGGGGTAAACATGCTGACGACCCGATCAGTTTCCTGCCAAGGCGTCGATTTCAATACTACGGCCGGGGTAGTCCTCAATATCCTCTCATTCAATTTTTAAAAAATCAAGGAAAAACTATGGATCTGCCGTGATTGCCATATTCGGGCTTCCACCTTAATTACTATATATTAATTTCAATTTTGATCCAATTGAAATTTTCCTGCTTCCACTCTTAGTTCCTTAATTAATTCATCCAGGATTTTACCCGAGTTTATGACCCGGTTGGTTTCCGCCAGCGATTGCCCGGTTAGCCCCTGGATTTCCTCCACCAGACTGGCCACCATCCCGGCTTTCTTAATTTCATCTTTAGTAATATTTTGAAAATATTTAATCATTTGATTAATCTCTTCCACTCCCACGGTGATCATCCGGCTGCTTTCGGCCTGGCCTTCGGCGATCTGCTTGATTTCGGAAACCACCTCGCCCATTTTTTGGGCGTGGCCGAGGATTTCTTCGACCCCGACTTTATCCAGGGCCGCCTCGATCCCCGCCAGCCGGCTCTGCAGGGGGTTGAGATCCACCTGTCCCTCTCCGCCGGCCTGAGTCCCGATGATTTCCTCGATTTCCAGAGCGACGGCGGTGATTCTGCCCGCCTGCCTGCCGATTTCATTCAGCAACTGTTCAGCCGATTGCAACAGGTCCAGCTCCGTTTCGATTTTTTCCCGGGCCTGCAGGAAAGCATGCTGGGAGGACCCCGAAATCTGCTGGAGAGATTTAATCAGGCCCGAGACCTCCTGGGTGGAGTTGGTAACCCGGTCGGCCAGTTCCTTGATTTCTTCAGCCACGACGGTGAAACTCCTCCCGTATTCCACCGATCCGACCGCGATGATACTGGCGTTCAACCCCAGCAGATTGGTCCGCTCCGCCACGCCGTTGATCAGCTTCACCACCCCGGCGATTTTTTCAATGCTCGCGGATAAATTCCGGTAAGTTTCAATTTCGTGGGCGGCCGAATCGCGGATTTTCTCCGCCCCGCGCAACGCCGTCCAGACCTCGGACTTGGCTTTCTGGCCGCGCTCGGAAACCTCCCGGGCGAGCCGGGCCGATTCCCGCGCTTTTTCCAGGATCTGCCCACTGTTTCCGGAAAAACCCCGGGTCGAGCTCAAAACCGCGCCAAAGGTTTCTGACATTCGACCGACGGCGTTTTTGCTCTGGATGATCAACTGGCCAATCTCTTTCAGGGAACTCCAGACGTTCTCGACCACTCCCGACATCTCCTTGAGGTTGTGAAACACCTCGCGGTTGCTGGCATCCATTTCGAAAATTGAAGAGGAGGATTCCTGGGCCAGAATGGAAAACTGGGAAACCATTTTTTCCAGACCCTGGAGAGTCTCCACGGTCGTCCGGGCGGAAGCCAGCATCAACTGGAGCTCCAATACCTGCCGGTCCAGGACCTGGCTGATCTGGCCCCCGGTCCGGATTATTCCCCAAAGCCCCTGCTGGACGTCCCGGGAAGAGGCATCGATTTCAGAAACAATCCCCTTTAATCCCCGGGTCATCCTCTGGAAATTACCGGCCAGGTCCCCGATTTCATCGCCCATCGGGATCCGAATCCGCTCCCGTAAATCGCCGGAGGAAATGCGGGCCGAAACCTGCAGGATTTTTTGAAAAGGCAGAGAAATATCCTCGGCGGAAAGCCGGGCAATTCCCAGGGAAAGCACCAAGCCCAGGCAAAAAATGATCATAATAAATTTGAAAATCCAGGTCATTTCCTTGTGGAAGGTGGAAAGGGGATACCGGGCCAGCAGATACTGTCCCTCCGCGATCGGCTGGTAAAGCATGAGGTCGCCCGGCCCGTAATCGTAGATTATTCCTTCCTCCCTCCGTTCCAGAACTTTCTGGATCCGGCCGAAAAGATTCAGAAAATCCATCTGCCTGACAAAAGAGAAATACGGCGATTGTTTCTCCTGTCTCCCGGGATTGACCGCCATCACCAGTTGGGGATATTCCTTTGTCTCTCCTCCTCCGAGGACTTCTTTCCGGACCAGATCCAGATAAATCACCTGGCTTCCGATCTGCTTCGTCCGAGCCTGGAGCCACTTCCGGCGCTCCGGCGCGGTCATCCCGGCCTCGCCCGAATCGGGAGGAAAAGTACTTTTCCATTCGGCGCTGATTTCCTGCAGGCGGGCCAGGCCAAACCGGGCGGTTTGTCCCTTCAAGGTCCGGATGGTGTATGTGGAAACCAGCAGGGCCAGGAGGGAAAGGCCAACCACCAGAAGAATCAGGAAACTGAAAATCAGTTTCAACCGGATAGGAAAGTAAATTTTCCCCCAACCCCTGGCCGGCCGGGTCCCCACCGGGATTTCCTCCTCCAAAACCCGGGAAAGAATAATCTTGAAAAGATAAAAATTCAGCAGGAAAGTGGCCATCCCCGTGCACAAGACCGTGGCCCCGATAATCAGCGCCTGGAAGTAGGTCAGATGCAGGTAGGACACTTCCAGCAGGGGGAAAACCGTGGCGGAAAAAATCCAGAGGATGAAAGCCAGGAGCGATCCGCGCAGGGGAAAGACCAAAGCGTCGCGGATCACGACCGGGATCTGTTCCGGCGCGGTTTCCCGGCCATCCTCCCGGTTCTGGAGGAAACGGAAAATCCGCCGGAGCCAGTACTCGTTTCCGATCACCTGCACGAGGAAAGTGAAAGTAATTACCGGGAACAGAAACTTCGGGGTCCCGGCCACCTGGTAAATGGAAACCGCGGAGGAAGTCGCCGCCAGAAAAATACACGCAAAAAATATTCCCAGAAAAATCGAGGCGGCGGAAAAAGTCAGGGCAATCAAGCTCCGGACCGCCCAGGCCTTTTTTCCGCCTCCCCGTTTTAAGAGCCAGTCAAACGGCATGGTGATCCCCGCTTACCAACGGAATTTCTCCACTTCGCCTTTTAATTTGTCCGCCTGGATCCCCAGAAAGGCGACGGTTTTCTCCAGGTCCCGGGAACGCATCCGGTTGGCCTCGGCCCCGGCCTGGATCTCCCGCATTCCCCGCATGATTTTCTCGGTGTTTTCCCGGCGGGAAATGCCGATTCGCTCAAACTCTCCCGCCATCTGCCCGATGCTTTCGGTCGCCTTCTTGATCATCGTGCTTCCCTGGGCCAGATCGGTCATGGTTTTTTTGATCAAGGAACTGATTTTTCTCACTTCTTCAAAGTTCGCGGCTACCTGGTTGCTGATCCGGCTCTGCTCATTCCCCACCCGGGAAACCTCCCCGGCCTCGACCGTGAAGCTCTGCAGGCTGGCCGCTACCCGGTTCACCCCTTCCACCCAATCACTGATAACCCGTTCGATTAAAAGCATCGTCTCCTTGAGCTGGGTCAGCGTCGCATCCATTTCCTGAATTTTCTCCTGCACTCCCAGCGCTGCCTCCACCCCCGCGTGGGCCTGCCCGGCCCCCTGACGGATCGCCTCCACCGCTTCCAACCCCTGCGTCTGCACGGAGCGGATCAGGTCGGTGACATTCGCGATCGAGGTCCGGGTCTGATCAGCCAGTTCGCGGATTCCACCCGCCACCACCGCAAACCCCCTCCCCTCCTCCCGGGCCTGGACCGCGATGATCGCCGCGTTGAGAGAAAGCAGGCGGGTGTCCTCCGCCACCTCGTCAATGACGGTGAGAATCCCTCCAATATCCTCGGCCTGGTCTTTCAGGATGCCCACTTGCTCCAAATCCTGGTCGGCCAGTTTTTTCACCTGGGCAAGACTTTCCCCGGTACCCTGGACGGTTTTCCAGACCTGGCCGGCCATTCCGGAGATCCCCTGGGCGTCGGCCACCGCCTCCCGGGTTTGGCGCTTCATGTCCTGGGCGGATTGCTGGACGGACAGAATTTTCTGGTTCACCCCCCCGGCCTCCCAAACCAGCTGACTGACTTCTCCGGCGAGGCCGCCCATGGTTTCATTCAATTTCCGGATGGTTCCCCCCGCCTCCTCGATCACGTGGAAAAGCAGATCCGCACGGGGTGTGACCTCGTTGATTTTTATCTTCAAATCCCCGGTGTATTTGGAGATGTTCTCCCCGGCTTCGGAGAGGATCCGGGTATTGTTGGTCGTCTCCCCCATCGTCTGACTCATCTCTTCCACGGCGGAAATTCCCTGCTCGAGGGACACCGCCTGCAGCTCGGCCCGGCGGGCGATCTCTTTGATGGAAACAAAAATTCCCCGGTTTACCTTCTGCGTCTCCTGGTAAGTACGGTCGATTCTCCGGGTCATCCGGCCCAGATCCTGCAACATCCCTCCCAGACCTTCGGACAGAACTCCGACTTCGTCTTCGGTAATGGGGAGGGGATGGTCGCGGAAGTCGCCCCGCGCCGCGGATTTAATCGCCTTGCCCAGCAGAGCAATCGGCCTGGACACGTCCTGCGCCGCGAAATATGCGCAGACAATCGTTATGAAAAGAATCCCCGCGATCAGGACCAGGAGCGGGAAAATTCCTCGGGAAACCGGATCGGAGGAAAGCTGGGGGACAAAGACCCCTTCGAGATACAGGTTCCCGCGGGAAAGCGGAACCTTCAGGGTCATGATCTCCGGGGAAGCGGACGGCAATTTTCCCGCCGTTTCCCCCTGAATCACCCCCTGCGCATTCACGATCCTCAACCCGGCTAATTCGGAAAGATTGACCTGCTCGAGTGATTTCGTCAGTTCTTCCCCGATCCCGGTTCCCTGGTCTTCGATTCCGGCCAGCCGGGTGGAGATCCGATGAAGCTCTTTCTGGGCCAGCTGGTTGAAGTTTTTACGGGAAATATCGCGGGAAATGTACAGGAGACAAACCGCAGAAAAGCAAAGGAAAACCCCGACAAACAGGGAAAAAGTGATCAGAAATTTGGCCCGGATTCCGGTCCGGAAGAACGCCGTTTCGTATTCCCTGATTTCGACTTCCGTACTCAGCCAATCCTCCAGGATGGGCTGGAGGGTCCGCTTGATCAGGTAAAACTGGTAGAGGGCCGCGGTGGTTCCCCCGGTAACAACCGCCCCGTAAAAAATCCCGACCTTGATGGGTTCCATCCCGGAGAAAATCCAGACCAGGAATGCCGTCAGGGCTCCCACCACATACCACCAGAGCAGAGAGGCCGTCGCGGAAAGGTAGGGAAAACGGTTAGCGGAAATGACCGCTTGCAGCTTTTCCGGTGGGCTCATTTCGGAAAAATCCCGGCTGGACAGCGGATTAAGCCAGAAACGCTTGAGTACCATCCTCAGCGGCCAGCCTAAAACCGCCAGGGTCATAAGCAACACGGCCACCGAGATCTCGATTTCGGAAAGGGAAAAGGAAATCAGGTAATAGGTAACCAGAAAAACCAGAGTCAGAGCGGAGGAAACAATCAATGTTTCCAGGAGACTAATCCGGGTTTTTAAATTCACTGATTATCCTTGGATATTTGGCACCGGCAGCCGCAAATGGACCACCCGGCCGGAGGAACCTAAGGCGGGAAGCGGTTTCCCGTTGAAAATCAATTCGATCCCGCCGGCATTCCCGATCAGCAAATCAAAACTGATCTGGCCCTTGATCCGGTAGCTTTCTCCCGGCCGGAGCAGAATTTCCTGCGCCGGTCCCTCATCGATGCTGAACTTGACCCACACTTCTTCCCGGGCCAGAAAAATCAGGGGGACCTCGGCCCCGCCCGTCAACGGGATAACCGGAATGGTCTCCGGCTTGACCGCGGCTGAGGTTTCCAGGGGAAAGTTGTCCGTTTCGACCGGATAGCTGACCGGAAGCGGGGCGGAGATTACCTTCATCTCAACCGGGCTCTTCACCGCCGGGACAGGCTTTCCCCGGCCGGAAAACCAGAAAAACAGCAATCCTGTCCCCAGGAGCAGAACCAATCCGATCATCCCCAGGCGAATCCAGGGCGAAGCCGCCGGCTGATCCAGTTCTTTTTTCTCTTCCCCGGATTTCTTTTCAGACGGTCTGGACCCCGGACGGAAGTTTTCAAAGCGGAGCAGAATCTCCTCGATCGGAATATTCAGTTCGCGGGCATAATTGCGGAGGTATCCCCGGATAAAGGGTTCCTGAGGGAGAAAGCGATAGTCATCGGTCTCCAAAGCCTCCAGGATAAACTTGGAGATCCTGGTCACCCGGCAAAGTTCTTCCCGGCTGATTCCCCGGGCTTCCCTTTCCCGGCGGAGATACTCTCCAAAACTCTCCGGATTTTCCGCCATGGCTTCATCCCCCCCCAGCGGGGAAAGGTCCGGGTTACTTCTCACCCGGGCCGCATTTCAGCAATTTAAGATATCGGTTGGCGGTTCGGGAGATTTCTCCTTCCCCCCCCATTTGTTGAGCGTGATTGAAATTTGCACAGGCTTCCTGGGCCTTGCCGATCTTGACGTAGGCAAGTCCCAGGTTCAGGAAAGCCTCGGGGTACTGTGGACAGTATTTAACCGCCAGCCGGAATTCGAAGGCGGCATCTTCATATTTGCTGGTTTCCATATAAGCCTGGCCCAGGTGATTATGGGCCTGGCAGAAACGGGGCGCCTCCACCAGGGACTGCTTGAATTCTTCCACGGCCCGGGGGAAATCCTTCTTTTTGAAATAAGCCCAGCCCAGGTTGTCCCGGGCCCATTCCGGGGTCTCGTAAAGTAAATTCTTCAGAGCCCGTTCAAAACAGGGAATGGCCTTGTCCCAGTCCCCGATGTCAAGGTAAGACACGCCGAGATTGTTATAAGCGCCCGAAAAATCCGGCCGAACCTTGATCGCTTTCTTAAACACTTCGATGGCTTCTTCCGGCTTGCCTTTGAAACGATAGGCTAGTCCGAGGGCGTTCAGAATTTCCGGATCGTCGGGGGCAAGCTCCTGGGCCTTCAACAGCTCGCCCAGGGACCTGGTCATATCCCCCTCTTTCATGAAAGAAACGCCCAGCTGGAAGAAAACTTGGGACTGGTCGTTCTTCTGGACTTCCTTGTTGGCCGCGCATCCCGAGAGGCAAATGAGGATCCCGATAAAAATTACGGCCCGGCTAGAAAGACGCAAGGATCCTCCCCCAAAGGTTGAAAACCGGAGCCGCGTTTTTAAGAGTGGGTGGGACTGAGGGCTTTCCCTTTTCCGAATCCGCGGTTTCCCGGGATTCGGCGGAAACCTTGTCCAAGCCCGGAGCGGTCGATTTGACTTTGCCGGCCCCGTCGCTTCCTTCGGCCTGAGAGGCGGAATCATCGGCTTCCTCTTCCAGGACCTCTTCGGTCAATTCCTGCGGGGTCTCTTCCGCCGGGCGGGGGAAAAACGGCTGCTGCAGGACATACTCCTTCCGCTCTTCCAGGGAGAGCGAACGCAGATCCACCCGGTCCATGATAAAACCCATGCTTTCCAGAAATAAAAAAGCCTCGTCCAGAACCTTGGAATAATCCTTCTGGCCGACCAGTTCGTCATCCCGCCGGTAAATAACCCCCCGGCTCGAATTAATGAGGAAAAGATAAATGTAAAAGATGAAAGCTGAGCCTTTCCGAGCGGAGACAATAAAGGCTTTGGTGGGCTCCGCCGAATGGTCCGCCGGAGCCACTAAAATGGTGTTGACCGAGTAACAGACTTCAACCATCTCTTCCGGTTTGGCCGGAATAAACAGCTGGGTTTTGTCAATTTCAAACATTAATTAAAAGTTGAGCCTGATGAATAAACCCTTAGATTTTATTGAAATTTACAATATCACCAAAGCCTATAGTTGTCAATTTAGAGAGAGTTGTGCTAAATAACTTCCCATTAACTGATATGTTAATTAGTATATTTATAAATATATAAACGTTCAAATTAATTCTGATTTTTGAATATTTTAATTATGAAAAGTATTTTTATTGCCGATGCCCACCTGACCGGCAGAGATGATCCCAATCAGGTCCAGCTGGTTGAATTTCTGGAAAGCCTGGCCCGGGAGGATCGGGAACCGGAATCCATTTTTATCCTCGGCGACCTTTTCGAATTCTGGATCGGGGAGAATCTGGTCGGGCTTTACGAATATGGTCCGGTCACTGATATCCTCCGGCAACTTAATCAGAGGGGATGGCGGATAACCTATCTGGAAGGAAACCACGATTTTTTCCTGGATCCTTTTTTGGCCCGGGTGGCAGGGATCAGGATTTGCCCGCACTCGGCTGAAGCCGAACTTGACGGCAAAAAATTTTTCCTGGCCCATGGAGACACCGTCAACCGATCCGATCTGGGATATCGCGTGCTCCGCTTTCTCCTGCACAACCGGTTTGTTCTTCTCCTGGCCAACAATCTCCCCCCCGGGATGGTCTGGAAAATCTCCTTCCACCTGGCCGGGCTCTCCCGCCGGCACCAATACCTCCCCGACCAAAACCCTCTCCGCCCGGTTTTTCTCAACTTTGCCCGGGAAAAAATCCGGGACGGGTTCGATTATGTAATCCTGGCCCATTCCCACCAGGCGGAAATCCTGGCCCTCACCGAAAATCAGAAATCCGGGTTCTACGCCAACCCCGGCGACTGGATGGGGTCGCGGAGTTACCTGGCCTGGGATTCCGGCGAACTGAAACTGCGCTCTTATAAAAAATGATTAGAATTTTTTTAGCTCAAGTATGGAGAGGAAACCGAAAAATAATCGCCGGTTTAACTTTTTCTCCAACTCGAAACTCGAAACTAGAAACTTGAAACAGAACAGGAGACGCCAATGAGAAAAGAACACCGGGTGAAAAGCTTTGACGGCACGCAAATCGCATACTTTACCCATAGTGAAGGCGAGCGGACGATTGTGCTTTGCAACGGGGTTGTCTGCGTCGATTCTTACTGGAAATATCTGGTCAAGCACCTTGCCCCGGATTACCGGGTGATCACCTGGGATTACCGGGGGCATGGGGCCAGCGATCCACCGATGGACGAAGACGAGATCACCATCCGGTCTCACGCCCGGGACCTGCAGGCGATCCTGGATGCGGAAAACATCAAAGAACAGGTGGTGGGAGGTTTCAGCATGGGGGTGCAGGTAGCGGTGGAATTTTATCGGATTCATCCCGAATCCTGCCGCGGCCTCCTGCTCGTGGGCGGACCTCCGGGCAAGCCCCTTGACGCCTTTTATGTGAAAGATCTCTCGGCCAAGGCCTTCCCTTTTATCTACCGGCTGGGATTGCCCCTGAGCCCTCATCTGCAGAAACCCTGGGGGGCCCTGTTCCGGAGCCCGCTGATCTACCCGCTCTCGATTCTCGTCCTGGCCATTACCACCGCCGCCAGCCGGGAGGACATGCAGGCATACTACGACCATGTTTCCCAATTCAACGTCGGGCTTTTCCTGCGGATGATCAAGGCGATGGGAGAGCATGACGGCTGGGATGTCCTGCCGAACATCAAGGTCCCCGCCCTGGTGATCGCCGGGACCCATGATCGCTTCACGATCTATTCCGCCCAGGAAGAGATGCAGAGAAGAATTCCCGGTTCGGAATTTTTAAAGGTGCCCCTGGGAACCCATCCGATCCTGGTGGAACAGCCGGACCTGATCAACCTGCGGGTGGGAAAATTCCTGGAGGCACGCGTCTGGCCCAGGCAAGATTGTACCTAAGGCATAAAGCTTAGGACTTCTTTTCTCTGATTTAGAAACAGGAACAGGTTATCGGCTCTTCCGTTTTTATTTAAAAACTATTCAGGATTTTTTTATCTGAAAATCGGATCCTTCCCGGGCCGGTCTTATTGCCACAATTTTCCCCTCCCTGCACAAGCATTTTCATCATAAAATCCGGTCGGCGGCGGCTATCGGCCATTAATTATAATTTATGAACCGTTTAATGCATAATATGACCGCTGCCTGGGGGAATCCTCCTCATTCAATCCCTGTTTTCTTATCTTTTACTACAAGCATGAAGGAAAATAACCCGGGAGAAGATACCGATGAACAATAAGGTTGGAATTATCATCAATCCCAACGCCAAGGCCAACTCCCACCAGCAGAATCTTAAGGAACGACTGGAAGCCATTATCGGTGATCACGGAATGGTCCGAGTGACCCGGGAAATGCCGGATTTATACGACGTGGCCGAGGAATTCATCAAGAAAAAAGTCGAGATCCTGGGCATCAGCGGCGGGGACGGGACCATGCAGAAAACCATCTCCCGTTACATTGAAGTGGGAGGCGAACATAACCTGCCCAAGATTGCCGCCGTCCGGGGCGGGACCATGAACACCATCGCCAACTCCATGCAGATCAAAGGCTCTACCGAGGGCATCATCTCCCGGATCATGGACAGGATCCGGAACCGGAAAAATATCGAATATAAGGAAATCGACCTGATGAAGGCGGACCGGAAGGAATACGGGTCCCTGTTCGGAATCGGCTTGTCCTACAACTTCCTCGACGCTTATTACGAAGGAGGAACAACCGGGCCCTCCAAAGCGGTGAAGGTGCTTGGACATTGCATCGGATCGGTGATGATCGGGAGTGAATTTTCCCGGAGAATGACCGATCCGATCAAAGCCAAGGTCTACCTCGACGGCCGGCAGGTCCCGATTTCCGATATTTCCGCCATGCTGGCCTGCACGATCAGTGATATCGGCCTGGGGTTCAAGCCGCTCTACCGGGCCGAGGAAAGAGAAGGGTATTTTCACAGCATCACCACCGGCCTCTCCGCCTGCCAGATCGTGATGCGCATTCACAAGCTTTTTCTCGGGATGCCGATCAGGAACGACCTTACCCACGACGATATCGGACGGGATCTCCGGATCGAGTCGGAGGAGGACACGGTCAAATACATGCTGGACGGTGAGCTTTTTTCCCACGAGGGGCCGCTCCAGCTGCAGATCGGGCCCCGGATCCAGGTCGTTTACGCCTGAATGGAGCCCCACGGGCAAAGCCCGTGGTACCTCCATAGTTTAAACCCGCCGTCGCTAAAGCTCTGGCGGGTTTTCCGCCTCAAGGAATACGCGAAAATCCGCCGAAGCCGGAATCAATTTTTTAATCGCCATTTTCAGCATTTACCCCGTTACTGAAAGCTACGATTTTCTGCGCAGGCGGAAAAAAGCCCCGTCCAACAGACGGGGCTTTAATAAATCCGGCAGAAACTTTTCTTATTTCCTTAAATCTATCTCGCTTCGGCTTTTTCCAGGGTTATTTCCACCCGGTTGGTGGTCACGTTGGTTATCTTCATCGTGAACCCGGGCAGGGTTTTGTTTACCAATTCATCGGCCAGACTCTGGCCGTCCCCGCGGTACTCGATATCCACCTCGGCCACCCCGTCATTGCTGATCGAACGCTGGTGCACTGCGTCCACTCCCCGAATTTCCTTGCGGAGCAGGCTGAAAAGCCCGGACAGGTCCGCGTAACTTTTCACTCCCCTGATGCTGAGCCGGACTTGCGCGCTCCCGGCGACTTCCTTGCCCCAGCCTTTCAGGATCTTATCCATCAGGGTTTGGGCGGTTTTCTTGGAGGCGGATTTCAGGGCATTGGTTCCGGCGGTCACCTCGTCAATATGCACCCCGGAAGCGCTTTCCTGGGCCGTCGCCAGAATCCGGCCGGTATCGGCATCCACCGCCTTCAGGGAGATATTGGCCTGAACGCTTTTCATGGCGGTTCCCGGCACCGGTCCGGAAAGCTTGGCCAGGGCTTTCCCGAAAATTACCACGTCGGCGTCAGCCTGGGCTCCCAGGGTTTTCACCTGCTGCTCGGTTAAATCTTCGGCGCGAAAAGCCTTGCTCACCTTGATTTCCTTTTTGACCGCTTCCGGATCAACAAACTGGAATCCCTTCTCCTGGAATTCCGAGATCAAGGCGTTTTCCGCCACTCCCAGATCCACCGAAACCGCCTGGGGATTCCACCAGTAATGCAAGACAACCTCTCCCACGTTCTGTTCCGCGATCATGACCATCATCCGAGGCATGTGTTTCGCCTCCAGGAGCAGCCCGATGGCGGCCAGATCATTTTTAATCTGGCTGAGGGATACCTCCGCCTTGATCTGGATCCGGTAAAGCTCGCCCTCCGCGCCTTCGGAAACCACCTTGTAAGTGCGCACGTATCCCGAGGTCTGGGTGTAGATCTTGTCGGAGAGCAGCTGGAAGTTCTCGACGATGGTTTCGGAAGAAATCAGGGTTCCCACCGCCTGCTCAATCGCCTTGCGCATGGCGTCCCGCATCGCCTCGTCCCTGGCTTTGGCCTGATTCCCGGCGGTGACCGCCCCGACTCCGTCCGCGATCACCTCTTTGCTGTCATCCGCCCCCAGGCTGACCCCGGGAGCCATTATTACCGCCGACCCCGCGGCCAAGAACCAAACCGCTAAAAGCCAGATTCCCGCCTTTGATTTCATGGTTCCTCCTGTATCTTCCCGCCTTTATAGCTCTTAGGCTTCCGAGCTCTGCCTGTCCTGAGTTCTATCGAAGGGCGAGCCCGACGAAGCTTTAGCGAAGTCTGGGTTAACTTTTAAATTTTTTAACTCCAAGCCCCGGTTACCCTTAACTTTCATAAACGAAAAAAATATTCTAATCCACCAGGATGGCTACCCGGCCCTTGTAAAGAAAAGACTGGTCCGCGCCCGGTTCCCGGAGGCGATCGGCGTCAGCCTTGGAGATCACCAGGCTGGAATTCGACTGATTGACCTTGACGGCCTTGACGACGATCGGCTTGTCTCCGACCCGGCCGCTTTTTTTGGCCTCTTCCAGACCTTTGAAATAACCGACCAGACCGTCTTTCAACGCGGATTCGTTATCGATCTTGGTGGAGCCGTAGACCTCGTTCCCGGCTTCATCCGTAACCCGGGGAAAGAGGGAAACCACGAAGGCGGTTCCCCGCGCGTCCACCACCAGCCCGTTGCCGATGTTCTTGCCTCCGCCGGCGGCTTCATGTTCCCCGGTGGGGGGCAGGGTCAGATTGGAAAGGGTTCCGGATAATGGCATTTCCACGGTGATATCCACCGCTCCGTCCGAGAAATACTTGGTGTTCACCACCTTCGCGCCCTTGACCATTCCTTCCACCTTGGCCCGGATCAAGTCGCTTTTCAGCATCTGGTCGCCAAAGCTGGTGTCGCCGGTAATTTTTATCCCCTTGATTACCTCCAGAATGTTCCTGAGCGCGTCCATCTTGGCCGCTCTTTCGGCCCCCAGACGCACCACCGCCACATTCTGCGCATCCAGGTTGGGAGCTCCGCTCCCCCGGGCCCGGAGCAGTTTTGAGGTCCAGTTAATCTCGCCATGCCCGATCGGTTCGACCACTCCCTCATCCGGGAAAAGCTCAGCCGCCCCGACTGGAATTGCGGTCAGAAGCAAAGACAGGAAAATCGTGGATATAAGCCTTTTCATGCCCACCTCCTCACTTTGCGAATTATGATACTTTAACTTATCGAATTATTCCACTATGTGATCCGGCCCACACTGGCTCTCCCGCACCGTCCGCACCCTGTGTCTGAACCTCCCCGCGGGAAAACCGCGGGGCATCTAAAAAATGCCCTAAATTCAGCCGTCATCCCCCGGATCAAGTCCGGGGCAGGCTCTGCGAAAGCAGGGATCCAGAAATTTCCGGGAAAAATTGGATTCCCGCTGGAGTTTATCCTGAGCACATTCGCTCCGCTCAGTGTAAACTTCGTCGAAGGGCGGGAATGAAAAAATAAGGGATCTCCCCGGCCAGGCCACGGGGAATAAGTTTAACTAACGCCAACCGGCTAGATTCACCAGCACCGCCAACAAACCAACAACCCAGCAATAATATGCAAACCCCTTGAGATGATTGTTTTTAACTATCCTCAAGATCAAACTGATGGTTAAGATCCCCGTCAAAACACTGGCGACAAAACCAAGTCCATACAACGTCAATTCCCCGGAATGAACCTGGCCGGCATTTTTCAATCCTTCCAGCAAAACCGCTCCGGCCACTGCCGGGAGCGAAAGCAGGAAGGAAAATTTTACCGCTTCTTCACCTTTAAGCTCTCGAAACATGCCCATCGAGATCGTGGTTCCGGACCGGGAAATCCCGGGAAGCAGCGCCACCGCCTGGGCCAGCCCGACCCAGAGCGCATCCATGATTTTAAAATTGCCGATTTTTTTCTCACCTTTTCCAAATCTGCTGGCCAGGAACAGAATGCACCCGGTAATCACCAGGTCTATCCCCACCACTAAAACGCTTTGAAAGGTTTCTTCAATTTTATGCCTGAGTGTAATCCCCACGATTCCGGCAGGAATACTGGCCACGAGGAGAAGAATAACCAGCCACCTGGCATCCGAGGCCGTCCACCCGAAAAACTTCTGGTCTGCGCTCCCCGGAAGTAACGCCCTGACAATCGCGATAATATCCCGGTAAAAATAAAGAACCACCGCCAACAAAGTGGCGGCGTGAAGCCAGGCATCGAAAAAAACCCCGGGTTGTTGAAAGCCGGGAATCAAGGTCTGGAACAGGACCAGATGCCCAGAACTGGAAATCGGGAAAAACTCGGTAAGCCCCTGAACAATCCCGAGAATAATCGCGTCCCACCAACTCATTGCCGGTCATCCCCCAATTCTCAGCTCTCCGTACCCGTTTTTTTTGCCGCCTGGATGAAAGCGGAAAATATCCGCTTCTGAGCGGGAATGTGCATCAATCTTTCGGGATGCCACTGGACCCCGAGCACGAATGAATGGGAAATCGACTCGATCGCCTCGATCACCCCGTCTGGAGAGATCGCGGAATCCTGGATCCCCCGCCCCAGAGCCTTTACCGCCTGGTGGTGCGTGCTGTTGACCATTAAATCCCGTTTCTTTGTGATCCGAAAAAGCCGGCTTTCACCGGCAATCAAAGCCGGATGTTTCTTCGCCCCGCTCCGTTTCTTGCCATGAAAATAAGTTCCGGGAAGCTGCCGGGGCAGGTCCTGGAAAAGGGTCCCGCCGAACACCACATTGATTAATTGCATTCCCCCGCAGATTCCCAAAACCGGCAGGTCCATTTTCAAGGCCCAGCGGAGAACCTCGGTTTCACATTTGGTTCTTTCCGGCTTGATATTCCCCAGTTCCGGGATCGGCTTCTCTCCGTAATAACGGGGATGGATATCGAAATCCCCGCCGGCAATCAGGACCCCGGAAATCCGGGGGCCCAGTTCACGCAGATTGTTCCGGCAGTAGGAAGTAAGAACCGGCACCCCCCCGCTTTTTTCGACGGCGCTGAGATAACCGCCTTTAATCGAAAAGCTTTCCCCGCTCGGGGTTTTATCCCGGTCGGGGATAACCAGGATCAGCGGTTTCCTATTTTTTTCGTTTTTGGATTTCTCGTTTTTCAATTTCCGTATCATATTTTTCGCGATGTAACTTCCGATTTCAAACCACTGACCTTATTTTCTCTTTTGGGGGTTGGTCTCGCTCCCCAAACCAATGTGCGCGATCACGTAATCCCGGGCGGCTGACCCGCAGGGTCTAGCCTTTGTTGGATCCAATTATCAGGGGTCATCGAGTTTATTGGTATCCCGGAAAAAATAGTTTGTGTCGCGAGGACCAACCCCCAGGTTTTCCGGAAAACCAATAAACCAGATAATAAATCTGATTTCTAGCGTTCCAGCCTCCTAGCGTCTTTTCCGCGTATTACGCGTCCGGGCCGGGCCCCGGTGTGCCGGCCTTCCTCAATAACAATCCGGCCGTTGACGAGAACATAATCGATTCCGGTCGGATACCGATAAGGATCCGGGTAAGTGGACCGGTCGGAAATCAAATCCGGTGAAAAAATCACCAGGTCAGCGAAGTTTCCCGCCTTGATCAATCCCCGATCCTTGAGCCCCAGCTTCCGGGCCGGCATCCCGGTCATTTTATGCACGGCCCGGGGAAGAGACAGAAGTTTCCCCCCCCGCACATAGGTTCCCAGGATCCGGGGAAAGGTTCCAAAAGCCCGCGGATGGGGCTTCCCCTGCCGGAGCGGTCCCCGGACGGAGCGCACCGCGCTGTCGGATCCGATCATCACCCAGGGTTTGGCCAGAATCCTTTCCAGGTTTTTTTCGCTCATCGCCTGGATATGAATCGACGTATATAAATGATCATTTTTCAAAACCTTCAGGGCAAACTCCGCGGGCTGTTTTCCCCGGCAGGCCGCCCAGACGGTTTGGCCCTCCCATTTCTGGTTAACCTTCCGCTGGGCCTGGGAAATGATTATCCCTTGCCAGTATTTTTCGTCATGGGAGGCGCCGACCTCTTCGACCAGCCGGCCGAAGGTCCGGCAGGAGGAAAGCCGGGCCCGGATCTCGCGGGAATCCCCGGCCAGGGCCCACCGGGGAAGGATGGAGGACAGACCGGTATTGGCGGCGGTGTAGGGATAGCGGTCGGCGGAAACCGGGTAACCCTTCCGGATATAATCTTCAATTTTGCCGAAAGCGGCATCGAGCTTTCCCCAATTTTCTTCCCACATGGTCTTGAGGTGAGATACCTCGAGTGAGGCCCCGGTTTCTTTGCCCACCTCCAGGAATTCATCCAGGGCCTCCAGCAGGCCTTTCCCTTCGCTCCGGATATGAGCGGAAAAAATCACGTCCCATTTCCGGGCCAATTTTCCCAGTTCCATCAGCTCGCGTTTCCCGGAAAAACAGGCCGGCGCGTAGGCCAACCCGGTGGAAAGCCCGATGGCCCCCTCATCCAGGGCTTCCTCTGTCAGCGCCAGGATTTTCCGGAGATCCCGGGGACCGGGAGATCGCGGATCCCCCCCCATAATCGCGGCCCGGATGGTGTTGTGCCCGCCGAGCAATGCGAAATTGAGCGAGATTCCCGAGGCTTCCAGGGAGTGGAAATATTCCGAAACCGTGCGCCAGGGATGTTTCAACCCGAAAGAGGAAGGAAAGCTTTTCAGCCTTTCCCGGGCCACCTCGCCGCTAAGGGGGGCGGCCGAATACCCGCAGTTTCCCCCGACTTCAGTCGTCACCCCTTGCCGGACTTTGCTCTCGGCCCGGGGATTAACCAGGAGGTGATAATCGGAATGGGAATGGATGTCGATGAACCCGGGGGCGGCCACTTTACCCCTGGCCCTGATCGTTTTCCGGGCCCGCCCGAGGGATTTTCCCACCTCCGCGATCCGGTCGTCCCGAATGCCGATTTCGCCCGAAAAAGCCGCGCGGCCCGTTCCGTCAATTATCGTCGCCCCTGAAATAATCAGATCAAACACAGATTTATTTTATCACTTTTGTCCAATAATTCATTTTGTTCTTATCAAAAATTGTTTATTTCAAGCTAGATTTGATGCTAAAACATCACTCTTTTTCTTTTTGGGGGGTTGGTCTCGCTCCCCAAACCAATGTGCGCGATCACGTAATCCGGGGCGGCGGACCCGCAGGGTCTCGCCTTGGTTGAATCCAAATTATCAGGAGTCACCAAGTTTGTCGGTATCCTGGCAAAAGAGGTTTGCGTCGCGAGGACCAACCCCCCGGGCTTTCTAAAAAAAACAACAGAACATTCTTGTCATTGCGAGCGATAGCGAAGCAATCTCGCTTTTGCCTTTGCCTTTGCTTTTGCTTTTGCCTTTGCTTTTGCCTTTGCTTTTGCCTCTCGCCTTACGCCTAACCCTTCACGCCTAACGTCTCTTTGTTCTTTGTTCTTTGCTCTTTGCTCTTTGCTCTTTGCCCTTTGCTCTATGCCCTATGCTCAATTGCGCTTTGACATTTGCCCTCGGATTCTTCTAACCTTTTTCCATGATCCCCAGCCTCTCCACCCATTTCTTCGTCTTTTATGAGTTGAACGAAAAGATCCTCCGCCTGATCCGGTCCGGAGGGTTTGAAAACATCGAACTCTGGGGAATGGCTCCCCACCTGTCCCTGAACGACCCGGCGAAGCTCAAAGATATCTCGCGGGTCATTAAAGACCAGGGGATCAGGGTTCGGAGCATGCATGCGCCTTTCTACCGCTCGATCTGGGACGCCTTTAGCGGCAGCTGGCTTTCCCTCTCTGATCCCGACGCGGACAAGCGCCGGGAAGCCCTGGACATGGCGGCCAAAGCCATTAAGTCTTCGGAAATCTTCGGGCATCAGGTTCTGGTTCTCCATTGCGGTTTTTCTGAAAAAAATAAAGGCCGGAATGAAAAAAATCTGGCCGGAAGCATCAAAAAATTAATCGGGATATCCCGGGATTACGGAGTCAGGCTGGCCCTGGAAAACGGTCCGGATTCTTTTGGCGGGGTTTCCTCGGCGCTCGGAATCATCCAGGAATTTGACCCGGAAAGCCTGGGCTTTTGCCTCGACCTTGGCCACGCCAACATCGAACCGGGAATGAACCCGGTTCGGGCGATCAAGCGGGCAGGTCTCCGCCTGGCCAACCTCCATGTTTCCGATAATTACGGGAAAATCGACGAGCATAATCCTCCCGGGCAGGGAAACATCGCCTGGAATAAAGTCGGGAAAAACCTGGGAGCCCTTTCCCATCCGGAAACCCCAACGGGTTCCGCGTCCCAGCTTACTTTCACATTTGAACTTGCGGACCATGACCGCGGTCAGCCCCGAACCCTGGAAAGGTTCGATCCGGTGGTAAAAAAATCCCGGACTTTTTTCAATAAATATTTTCCCGGGTGAACAATTCCTTACAAAAAAACGGTATTATTTGACTACATCTTACTTTTTACCTAAAATATTGCCGTCGGTAGAGAAATTCAAACGGAGGGAAAAAAGTTGTTTGCCAAGTCAAAAAACCTGCTATTTGTGATTCTGGTCCTGGTTATGGTTTCGGGCGCGGGCACTGCTTTCGCGGCCAATCCGGTCCGGGTCGGGTGCATACCATTTGAAAACATCACCGGGTCGAAAGACGTGGACTGGATCTCGGAAGGAATACCCAAGGCTATCGCCCTGGAATTGGCAAAAAATCCCGGCCTGAAAATCCTGGAATCCGATGAGATCAAAAGGACTCTGAGCGAACTGGGGCTGCCGGTCGGCTCCAGCGTTAATTCCTCCAACGCCCAGAAGGTGGGGCAGAAAATCGGATCCGAATTCATTATCATCGGCAACTTCCAGCAATTCGGATCCGAGATCAAGATCGACGCCCATATCACCTCGGTTGCCACCGGAGTGATTGTGGATTCGCAGAAAGTCACCGGTAAGGTTGATAACGTGTTCGCCCTTCAGGATTCACTGGTGGAAGCGGTTTCCAACTCCATGAAAAAAATCGTCAGCGCTCAGAGCACCGCCCCCAAGGCCCCGGCTCCCATCCCCGTTCCCACCGCCACCGCCGCCCCCGCTTCCACGCCCCCTCCCCCGCCCCCGCTTTCTCCGCCGCCCCCGCTCACCAAGTCCGCGGCCAAGAGCAAGAAAAGCACCGAAAACGAGGCCACCCGCGCCCTGATCAGTAAACAGCAGAAAAAGGGTTCCGCTTCCTTCTCCCAGGCCGAGAACGATGCCACCCGGCAATTGCTCGCCCAACAGCAGGCCGGCGCTCCGGAAACAACCGGGGCGGCCCCGGCCGCCGCGGTGCCGGTCGCGGTCACGCCCTCTCCGGCCCCCCCGGCCCCGCCCAAAACGGTCTCCCGCTCCCAGGAAGATCAGGCGACGAAGGAACTGATGCAGGAAAAAAAGGCCGCCACCAACGCCTCCGAGTGGTATAACAAGGGCGTCCGCTTGAATAACAATTCGGACGAGGAAATGGCCTATTACCGGGAAGCCATCCGGTCGGACCCCACCTTCGCGCCTCCTTATTACAATCTGGGCCTGATCCTTTACAACCGGGGGATGAGACAGGAAGCGACTGAAAATTTCGAGAAATACGTTATCTATTCCAAGGACGCCGCTGAAAAAGCCCGGGTCCAGGAAATTCTGCAGAAGATCAATTCCAACCAGCCCGCCGCTCCGAGCGAGCCCAAGGTTAATACCCCGGAAAAAGGCCCGGACAAAATGCCCATCCTCTATGAGGATAAGGGCCCGGGAATCAGGCAACCCTAGTTCGAGAAGAGACAACCCAGGTACAGGCGAAATATCCCAGGTGTAACTTGCCGGAAAACCCAATCATCATTATTGATCCCGATCCCGGATCCCGGGCCCAGATCACCAAGACCCTCACGGGCCTGGGTCAGAAATCCCTGGCCGCCGCCGGGGGCAAGGAAGGTTTCCAGCTCATTCTCGACGAAGAAGCCCAGATCGTGCTCTGCGATTTAAACCTGCCGGATATTCCCGGGCTGAACATTCTTCAGGAATCCCTGAAGATCAACCCGGACATGGCCGTGATCATTATCACCTCCGCCGGCACACTTGATTCGGCCCTGCAGGCCCGGCGCCTCGGAGCCTATGATTATCTCGCCCGTCCTTTCCAAACCGGGGAACTGGAAAACACCATCCAGCGGGCTCTGGAAAGATCCAAGCTCCTGCACGAAAACCGGCTGCTCAAGGAGGAAATCGGCCTCCGTTATGATTTTTCCCGGATTATCGGGAAAAGCCGGCCGATCCAGGAAATCATTTCCCTGATCAAGAAGGTTTCCATGACCAAAAGCACTGTCCTCGTTACCGGGGAAAGCGGGACGGGGAAGGAACTGGTGGCCAAAGCCATTCATTACAACAGCCCCCGGGCTTCCAAGCCCCTGGTGGTGGTCAATTGCGGGGCGATTCCGGAAAACCTGCTGGAAAGTGAAATGTTCGGCCACCGGAAAGGCGCTTTTACCGGGGCCGCCAGCAACCGGCGCGGACTTTTCGAGGAAGCCAGCGGGGGCACCCTTTTCCTCGACGAAATCGGTGAGCTTCCCCTTCATCTCCAGCCCAAAATGCTCCGCGCCATCCAGGAAGAGGAAATCCGTCCCCTGGGAGGAAATGAATCCTTCAAGCTGGATTTGCGGATCATTGTCGCCACCAATAAAAACCTGGCGGACGAGGTGGCGGCCGGGAGGTTCCGGGAGGAGCTTTATTACCGTCTCAATGTTTTCACCATTCACATCCCCCCGCTTCGGGAGCGTCCCGAGGACATTGAGCTCCTGGTTCAGCATTTCTGGCGGCTTCTCTGCGAGAAGCATAATCGTTCCTTGCGGGAGATCAGCCCCAGCGCCATGGCCATGCTGAAAAACTATCCCTGGCCGGGCAATGTGCGCGAAGTCGAAAATGCCCTGGAACAAAGCCTTCTTCTTCTCGATGAACAGAAAAAATTCCTGGAGGAAGAGGATCTTCCCCTCTTCCTGGAACAGAGAAGCGGGGAAAGAAAACGCCGCTTCATCCGGGACGCCCTGGCCCACGCCCTCTCGCTCGACGAATATACCCGGGTCTTCATCCAGACCTTTGAAAAGGATTACCCCGACACCGAGATCGCCCGGATGCTGGGGGTCAATCCCAAAACCCTCTGGGAAAAACGAAAAAAATGGGGCCTGGTGAAAAAACGCAAGGTCCGTTCCTCCCCCGGCGCCCAGAACCAGTCGAAAGCCGCCGCCAGTCCGGAAGCTTAGAAAACCAATCAAAAAAACATGAAATACTTCCGTTGCTTTTTATTTTTCTTTACCCTCGTGGTGTTCACCACGCTGGCATGCATCATTCTTGCCCCGCTCTGGATTTTCGGCCTGGCCTGGACCCCCGGGGGATACATCGGCAAGTTCTGGGCGAACCTTCTGCTCTTCTCCGCCGGGGTGAAGGTGCGGACCTTCGGGATGGAGAACATCCATCCCTACAAAAAATATATTTTCATTTCCAACCACCAGAGCCACTTCGACACCCTGGTTCTCCTGGCCAAGCTCCCTCCCAGCTATCGTTTCCTGGCCAAGCGCGAGCTTTTCCGGATTCCCTTTTTCGGCTGGGCGCTGTACTTCGCCGGGCACATCCCGGTCGATCGCGCCAAGAAAGGTGACTTCCATAAAATCCTGGATCAGACGGGAGCGGTTTTAAGAAAAGGAATTTCCGTCCACTTCTTCGCCGAGGCCACCCGGAGCCCGGACGGAAAAATTTACCCCTTCAAGCCGGGGGCGATTCTCCTGGCCCAGGAAACCCATATCCCGATCATCCCGGTGGGGGTCGTGGGAACCCGGGATATCCTCCCCAAGGGCGCGTGGCTTCCCCGTCCCACGCAGGCGGCCCTTTCCGTGGGTAAGCCCTTTATGGTTTCGGATGATAGTTCCCGACTGCTGGAGATCCTGGAGAGCACCCGGAAAACCGTGGCCGCGCTTTCCGGCCAGGAACCAGGCGAATCGCACCCGAAAAAAACCCTGAGGAAATCGGCGTAATTCAAACCGGCTTTTCCTGTCACCAGTCCTGAGCGTGAAGCCCTTCCGCGGGCTCCATTCTCGGCACATCCTGATTCGGGTCCTGAATCAGGTAAACCCCGCCCCTACTTTTTCTGATTTACTTGGAGCGCATCAGCTTGCTGATGCCCATTATTTGAAATACCAAATACATTTTTAGATTTATTCCTCCGTTGTCAAAAGCCTGCCTGCCTGGCCCGATGCTCGGTCAGGTAAGATCCGGCTTCGACCGGGATAAGGGATTTTCAAAATAAAGGTAATTGTTATAATACAAATTTCGGATTTTGAACCCTGGACTAAGAAAATGAAATATATTAGATATATTTTATTCATTCTCACCCTCTTCCTGCTCACCCCGGCCGTCACCATCATCCTCGCTTTTCTCCGGATTTTTAACCTGGCCTGGACCTTTGGGGGCCACATCAGCAAGTTCTGGGCTAACGTCCTGCTTTTCTCCTCCGGCGTCAAGGTACAAATTTTCGGAATGGAAAACATTCATCCTCACCACAAATACATTTTCATTTCCAATCATATTAGTCACTTTGACTCTGTGATCCTTCAGGGCAAGCTCCCGTCCAAATATCGTTTCCTGGCGAAGCGCGAGCTTTTTCGGATCCCCTTTTTCGGCTGGGCGCTTTCCCTCGCCGGGCATATCAAGGTTGATCGGGGGAAAGGCAGCTTGCAGAAAATTCTTGACCAAGCTAAAAACATTTTGGAGAAAAAAGGCGCTTCCATTCACTTCTTCGCCGAGTCGACCAGAAGCACGGATGGAATGATTTACCCCTTCAAACCGGGGGCGTTTATCCTGGCCCAGGAAACCGGGGTCCCGATTATCCCGATGGGGATTCTGGGAACGGGAGACGTCCTGCCCAAGGGCGCACGGCTTCCCCGTCCCGCTCAGGCGGTCCTTTCCATCGGCAAACCTTTTATGGTTTCAGAGATTGGCTCGCAGCTGGTGGAAATCCTGGAAAATGCCCGGAAAACCGTAGCCGCGCTTTCGGGCCAGGAACTCGGTACCACCCGTCCGGAATCAAGTCACAAGCCTTAATTTATTAATCCGAAATCTGTCATCCCTGCGAAAGCAGGGATCCAGATGTCGTCCCCGCGAAAGCGGGGAGCTATTGATTCCTGTTTTTACAGGAAATCCTGGATTCCCGCTTCCCCGGGAATGACAAAAATATAAATGAACTGTAGGGGAGGGGCTTGTCCCCTCCCACTCGGGCTTTTTCTGATTTATTTGGAGCGCATCAGCTTGCTGATGCCCATTAATGGTGCGGATAATGACAAACACTATGACGATAGAGAAATTATTTTCCCCGTCTACCGTCTACTGTCTACCGTCTACCCTAAAAAGTTTTTATTATTTCAGCTTAATCAGCGGATACGACCCGATCACCGTCAGCGTCAGGGTATGCCGCAAAAGCATCCGGAGGGCTTCCCTGATTCTGGGGTTCTGCCGGTGGCCTTCCACCTCGACAAAAAAATTGTATTCCCCAACCATTTGCGGTTTCGGTCTGGAGATAATCTTGGTCATGTTGATTTTATTCCGGTGGAGAACCCCCAGGGCGCGGTAGAGCGAGCCGGGACGATGCTCCAGGGAGAAAACAATCCCGGTTTTCGACTTGGCCGCGGGGCGGCCTGGTTTTCTCCCGATCACGAAAAAGTTGGTGATATTCGTTCCCAGATTTTCAATCTCGGGGAGAAGCACATTTAATTTGTAGATCCGGGCCGCCCGGAGGTTGGCGATCGCGGCCCCGCCCTCGTCCCGCCGGGCCGCCTGGGCCGCCTCGGAGGTGCTGATTTTTTCCATCAGCTTGGCGCCCGGGATATTATCCTGGACCCAGTCGCGGCAAAACGACAGCTGAATGGGGTGTGAATAAACCCGCTTGATCTTCCGGCTGGTTTCGACAAAACGCGGAGAAGCCCGCCTCTCCGCCTTATTGCCCCGCGGACCCGACACTTGGGGGTTAACCAGGAGCGAGAGAACGATGGGAAGTGACAATTCCTCGAGGATGGAAAGCCCGCTCCGGCTGAAATCATCCAGCATCACCTGGTCCACCACTTCGTAAACCGCTCCCCGGGCGGAGTTCTCAATCGGGACCACCCCGATCGCCTGGGGATCTTTTTTCACCGCCCGGAAAACCCCGAAGGTTTCCCGGATGGGAAAATACTCACCCCGCCGGCCGAAGCGCTGAAGGGCCGCTTCCTCGCTGAAACTACCTTCCGGCCCGAAATAATAAATTCTCATTTTTCGTTTTTATTTATACTGCTGCCGTATGACCCAACCGAAACAAGCCGCGCAACCGCAACCGATTGACTCAGCCTTTTTATCGTTTGGTAATTGAAGTTTGGTAATTGGAGCTTGGTTATTGGGATTTGTTTTAAAACGGGATGTCTTCTTCCGGCCCCTTGGCGTGATCTTCCTCGGGCGGCTCTTCCGAATAATCCTTGCCGCGGTTCCGGGAATCTCCCCCCGAAGGCAGGAAGCGGACGGTGTTGGCCACCACTTCGACTTTATTGCGCTTCTGGCCGTCCTGGCTTTCCCAACGCCTCTGCCGGATCCGGCCCTCGACCAGGGCCAGCCGGCCCTTGTTTAAATACTCCGCGCAGTTTTCTCCCTGTTTCCCGAAAACGACGATGTCGATATAGCTGACCTCTTCTTTGTATTCTTTGGATTTGTCGCCCTCGGCATGCGGGGCGGGTTCCTCTCCTTGCCCCGAAGCCCGATAACGATGGTTAATCGCGAGGGCGAAGGAAGCCACCGCGGTGCCGCCGGGGGTATAACGAAGCTCCGGGTCCCGGGTCAGGTTCCCGAGCAGGATTACCTTGCTATAACTATAGCTTCCCATTCCCCCTCTCCTTTCGCCGTCATCCCTCTCCCCCGTTTCCCGGGAGAACCTAAATCGCGGATTTTCCGGTCCACACCCGGAAAATCAGGACCGCCGTTATTGCCCTTCCTGCTTCTCGGCTTTCCCGGTATCTTCCCCGACCGGCACCGGCACAGGAGCTTCCTTGACCGGGGCCAAAACCTCGCGCGGAGCATCTTCCTGCGGGGTATAGTGCCGGGGTTCCCGGGCGAATTGCTCGGACGACTCGTAAGGAGCGAAAAGGGTCTCTCCTTTGACCAGATGGGTCCGGAACCGGATCACCCCTTCCTGGAACCGGAGCGCGCGATTAATCTCCCCTATCTGCGCGGGAGCCAGCTCGTACTCCAGGCGGATGTAATTTCCCTGCTGTACCCTCTTGATGTGATAAGCCAGCTGCCGGGTTCCCCAGTTTTCGGCCTTCAAGAAGACACCCTGATTCTGCTCGACTACTTCCTTGACCCGGGCATTGATCTTTTCGATCAAGTCGGGCTGGCCGTCGGTGAGGTAAAAAGTCTCGTACTTCCGCATGACACCTCCTGAATTAAAAATAATAATTTAAACACTCCAAGGCAATTATATTAGCATATATATGCGTTGGGTAGGAATACCCGCCAGATAGTGGATCCGATATCCTCAATTGTCAGGATAAAATTACCAAAAGAACCGGCGATTTCGAACTTCCTTAGATTTCAAAAGTGCTTGGCTGGGTTAACCGACGATCAGGTTGATCCGGGGGCCGGTCCGGATCACGACGTCGCGGGCCTCGAAGAATTCCCCCTCCATCATGACTTTCCCGGGTTCGGGAAGCTCCACCCGGACCTGGCTCGCCACTTCATCAATCAGGGAAAGGCCCTTGACCGCCTCCGCCTTTCGGATGCTCGCGATATGGCGGACAATCCTTCCCGGTTTTTCATCGGTGGCGAGAAGATGGAAACAGCCCGGTTTTTCCTCCGCCCGGTAAAAAGGATGGAACCCGAACCCGCAATTATTGATGGTGGAAGCTATGATCGCGGAAAAGCTTTTCAGCGGGGCCTCCTTCCCGTCCACGAAAAGCTTGGCCGGGATGGGGGTGAAGAGCCGGCGGGCAAACTCCCCTTCGACGATGGAAGAACCGATCAGGCGCGCGGTGACCCGGAAGGATTTGTTGATCCCGATGTCGCCCCCTTCCTGGTAGGCGGCCACCAGCTTGGCCGGCATGGCGATGCCGACGGTGAAGCCATAATTGTCATTGACCCGGAGGAGATTCACGGGTACCGTCTCGAACGGCTCGCCTTTCTGGGCTTTCGCGAGGAGTTTCTTGAACATCTCCGACGGGCCGACCCCGCTTTTGAAATAGGCCATGACCACGTTCATGGTTCCGCCCTGCAGGAGAAGCACCTGCGGAAGGGGACGATACCCATCCTGCTGGATGTAATTGGTCAGGGTGTGAAAAGCCGTTCCATCCCCGCCGTAAAGTCCCAGAACGCTGAAATCGATATCTTTTAAACGGGAGATGGCCCGGGGAATGTCCTGAACGTTTTCGGTGACGATGATTTCACCCCGCCCGTCCATCACCGATTTGATGTCGGAAAGGAATTTTTTTCCTCCCCGGCCTTTCCTGGCATTAGGATTGAAAATCAACGCTATTCTGCTCACCTTTTACCCTCCCTTTTTCCCTGGGAAAGCAATCAAATCGAACGTAATAGCCTTCTGATTTCTATATTAATGCCGCTTACATTGTCAGGAGTTTAGTCTGCGGGGATTATTTTGGCACGGAATTCTTCAGAAATGGGCTGATATTTTCAGGGATCGGTCGTTTTTTTCATTGAACGGCTATTGCCGCCAGGCCGGACTCGTTCGCAATTGAAACTTTTGAAATCATCACTCAATTTCTTGTCCTTATTTTTCTCACCCAGGACCGCAGAAAAGACCCGCCGAAAATGATCAGAAACAGTATCACCGGAAGCCACCAGTAGGCCGCGGGTGTCCGTTCCGGGCGCGAAACCGCGCATCCTTCCGCTTCCGGCTGCGGATAGAAGATGGAAAACTCATACAATCTCTGGACCTCTCCGGCAATCGAAATAACCAGCCCGACCTGGTCATCACCGATCGGGCCGGAAGTAAGCAATTCTTTTGCGGCCTGGATTTTAATCCTCAACCGCTGAGAAGCCCGATCGTAAAACCAGGACGGGGTCGAATTGGCGAAGCCCAATGAGGTTTTCTCTTCCGGAATGATCTGCTGGCTATGTGTGCTCTCTATCTTTGTGGGCAGCACCGGCCACCCGCCTTTCCGACCGTCCAGGGAAATACTGGTCCCGTCCGCGAGTTCGAAACTGGCTCCCGCAATCTGGTTGGTTGACTCGGGGAGATAAACCTGGACGCGGAGTTCTCCATCGCTGTTACCCTGGAGCCATGACCCCGTTGCTGACCATAGGGTTTCCACCTCGGGATTAAGCATCGGGATTATGGTTCCCGACCGGACCAGGAGGGGGATTCGATCCAACGGGGCGGAGACCGTGATCCATCCCGGGCCGGCGTAACTCCGGTCGGTCCAGAAATCGAACCAGGTGCCGTAGGGAAGATACAACCTCTGTTCCCGGGCTCCGGCGGAAAGCACCGGGGCCACCAGGATCTCCTCCCCCAGCAGGTACTCGTAATCGAGGCCGAAAACCTCGGGATCGTTGGGATACTGGAGAAAAAGATGCCGCATGATCGGAAGCCCGGTCTCGTGCGCCCGGGCGGCGTAAGCGTACAGGTAGGGGAAAAGCCGCGTATGCAGGCGCGCGTATTCCCGATAGAGTTCCAGGGTCTCCTGGTCGGTATCGAAAGACCAGTTTCCTCCCGGCCAGCCATGGTGGGTCCGCATGATGGGCGAGAGCGCCCCGACCTGGACCCAGCGGTAAAATAGTTCGCGGTCGGTATTGGCGGAAAAAACCGAATGATAGCCGCCGATGTCGGGGCCGAACAGGGCCACCCCGGACAATCCCAGGGAAAGGCCGGCGGGAATAACCGAGGGAAGTCCATCCGCCGCTTCCCAGGAGGTGTTCTGGTCACCCGGCCAGGCGATATCCACCTGGCCCTGCGACCCCAGGTAACCCGACCGGGAGAAAAAGGCAAAATCGCCGTCCTCGTGTTCACTGGACAAAATGTCCCTGACCACGCTTTGGGCGAAAAACGGGTAGCGGTTATGCATCTCCCGGCCGCTCCGGCCGTCCGAGAAGCTGGCGGAGGCCGGGGTATATTCACCGAAGTCAAACATCCAGCCGTCAAAACCCAGGCTGATTCCCCGCTTGAGCAGGGACTGGTACCAGACGACGGCGGAAATATTGGTAAAGTCCACCTCGGCTACCCGGCGGAACATGACCGGGAAGACAAAGGGCCCGCCGTCCGGGCGTTTTACCACCCATTGTCCCTGAACCCCTTCGTTGAATTCCGGGGTTCCCTCGATCAGGTAAGGCCAGTAATAAGTCAGGAATCGGAATCCGTCCTGGTGAAGATCGTCAATCAACTGCCCGAGTTGCGGATAAAAGTCCTCGTTGACCGAGTAACTTCCCTGCGGGGAAGCCCAGTCCTCGGTCCAGATCACCCCTGAAGGAATATGATTGGACCGGATCGTCTCCGCCACTTTTCGCACCTCCCGCTCCCCCCCGACCGCGTCGTTCCAGGGCGCGAAGACCCAGCGGGGAGGGAGGGGCGGTTTCCCGCCCCCCATCCAGGTGAAATCGGAGATGATTTTCTGGGGATCGGGTCCGTAAAAAAGATAGAATTTCAAACCCGGGCCCTCGGTTTCCAGCCGGAAGGCGTCCGGGTAGACCGAGGTCAGTTCGAAATTGGTCCGGTATCCGGTATCCAGGAGCATCCCGTATCCGCGGCTGCTGAGAAAAAATGGAACCGGCCAATAAGTGGCCCCGGATCCGTCCGGAAAGGGGGGAACCTCGGGACCCAGGCCCAAGCCCACCGGGCCCTCCTCGCTCCAGCAGTAGACCGTCCGGCCTTTTTGGTCCACCCCGTTAAACCTCTCCCCCAGGCCGAAGAAATGTTCCTCGGAATCCGAATTGAAGGCCAGGCTGACCCGGTCCACGGCCCGGGTTGAATCCGGGGTTATTTCCACCCGGATGATGTCGAGATCCACCACCTTTATCCTGATTTTGATCCCATCCTGCCCCGGGCCTTCGGGAGGGCAGGAAACCACCCAGTCATCCGCCGCCGACTCGTCCAGCTCCCCCCCCCGGCAGCCGTACCACTCCCGGCTTTCCTCCTGGGACCGGCCCTCCCAGGCAAAACCGGGATAAAGATATCCCGCGTCTTCCGAACTTGACGGCGCGGGGGAAAAAATCATCCCCTGGTAGCGCGGATCGGAAAAATCCCGGTTCAAGCCGGAGAGAAACACCTCGCCCAGTTTGTTTTGAAATTCCAGCCGGAAGGAATTTGCCGAAACGCTGATCCGGACAACCCCGGTATCCAGAATTTCCGCTGGGGCCGGAACGACCGGGAAAAAAGAAAACCCGGCGAGGAAAATCATGATTTTCGGATAATGCCTGAGGGCCATCTTTGCCTTTGGCGGTCTGAAAATATCCTAACCCAATTTGACGCTAATCACCATTTATATCTAGAATGACAGACAGGTATGTGCAAATAAAGTATGGAAGCCCTCAACCGTTCACAGGTTCTGGAATACATTTCCGAAAAAAAGGAGCTGGTCGGGAAAAACCTGGCCGGGGCCGACCTTTCCGGGATTGATCTCTCCCGCCAGAACCTG
>JAQTNV010000030.1 GCA_028713675.1 bacterium | reverse complement strand
CGGGATCGACTCGAGCGCGGTGGTGGCGATGATGAGCCGGCTGCGGGACCCGGGAAAGATCCAGACCTTCACCATCGGGTTCGAGGAGAAGTCGTTTGACGAGTCCAGCTACGCCCGCCAGGTGGCCAGGTATTTCGGAACCGATCATCACGAAGAGATCCTGGATCCCCGCCGGATGCTCGAAATATTTCCGGACGTGGCCCGAATTCTCGACGAACCTTTCGCCGATGCCTCGATCATTCCCACCTACCTGCTTTCCCGTTTCACCCGCCGGAACGTGACCGTGGCCCTGGGAGGCGACGGGGGCGACGAGCTTTTTTCCGGTTATCCCACTTTTCAGGCCCACCGCCTGGCCCTGGTTTTCGCCCGTCTTCCCCGCCTGCTTCAGAAAGGATTCCACGAGGTGGCGCGGCGCCTGCCGGTTTCGATGAAGAACATGAGCTGGGATTTCCGGGCCAAGCAGTTTCTCAAAGGCATTCCCTATCCGCCAGAGATTCGCAACCAGGTCTGGCTGGGGGCTTTTTCCCCGGATGACCAGGCCGGGTTGTTTTCCGGGGATTACGAGAAAGCAGTGGCGGGATCCGACCCGTACGCGCCCATCCGGGCGCTGGTCCCGGGGATTGTCTCCCGGAACGTCTGGGACCGCCTGACCTACCTCTACCTGAAGTTCTATCTGGCCGAGGACATCCTGGCCAAAGTCGACCGGGCCAGCATGGCGGTTTCCCTCGAGGTGCGGGCTCCCTTTCTGGATCCGGAACTGGTCGGGTTCGTGAACTCGCTCCCGGCCGGAATGAAAATCCGGGGTCTGACGACCAAGTACATTCTGAAACGGGCTTTAAAAGGTCTGCTTCCCCCGGAAATCCTGAACCGGCAGAAAAAAGGATTCGGCATCCCCGTGGGCTTATGGCTCCGGGGGGAACTGAATGACCTGATGCTTAATCTTCTGGAGCCGGGGAAGATCAGGCGGGAGGGGATCTTCAACCCGGAACACATTACCACTATGATCGGGGAGCATTGCGCCGGGAAGAAGGACAACCGCAAACAGCTTTGGACCCTGATCATGTTCGAACTCTGGAGGCAGAACTACCTTTGAAAATTGACGATTGAAGATTGACGAGTGACGATTGCGGAGAAAATCGTTTCGCGTTTCAGGTTTCTGGTTTCGAGTTAAAAGAATGAAAGTAAGATAAGTCAAGCACCAGCCCTTTTTCACAGCCAAGCTTTCCGGCCTTCCAGCTTTCCCGCGCGATAAATTTCCTGATCAGATTTTGATCAGGACTGGTTGATTTCTGATCACGCCTTCCTTTTCTATTTCCGGCCGGAATCGCGGCAAATCCAATGTTTCCGAGGGGTTTCCTCAGATCTTAACGTTGGGATCTGTCTGGCACGGTGCTTGCAAGTCATTACCTTGGACGGGAATGGACCCGCCATCTCAAAGTTAGAGAGGAGACGACGAAGATGTCATTGTCAAAAGCGAATTCCAGTGGTGCCACCGCTACTAAGAACAGAATCTCCGATGTAGCTCCCCAATCAGGAATCTGCGCGGTATGTCTGGATGGTTGTGGAGGAGGATGCGAGGTATTCATGTCCTCCCTCCGCGGGCGGGAAATGCTTTATCCCCAGCCATTCGGAAAAGTCACCGCCGGTGCGACAAAAGATTACCCCGTGGATCTTTCCCACTTCAACATTATGGGAACAGCCGTTGGAGCCGTGGGAGTTAAAGCGGATTCGGATGTGGCGGTTTTCCCGGCGGTCAAGATCGGAACTGAAATCGGGAACAAGAAGAAAATTAAATTGAAGGTTCCGGTAATCACCGGCGCGCTCGGCTCGACCGAGATCGCCCGGGTCAACTGGGAGCCGATGGCGATCGGGGCCTCCCTGGCCGGGATCATCATCGTGGTGGGCGAGAATGTCTGCGGGATGGACCCGCAGGCCGAGATCAAGAACGGCCGGGTGGTTAATTCTCCCGAAATGGCGAGGCGGGTAAAGGTATTCAAGGACTGGTACCAGGGTTATGGAGAAATCCTGGTCCAACACAACGTGGAAGACTACCGGCTGGGCATCATGCCCTACGTGATCGAGAAGCTCGGGGTGGACGCGGTCGAGATCAAGTGGGGACAGGGGGCCAAGGATATCGGCGGCGAAGTAAAACTTCCTTCCCTGGATCGGGCCAAGCAGCTCAAGGGCCGCGGTTACCTGGTGTTCCCCGATCCGGATAACTCCTCGATCCAGGAGGCCTTCAAGGTCGGAGAGATCAAGGAATTCGAGCGGCATTCCCGCCTGGGAATGGTAGACGAAGACGATTTCCATAAGGAAGTGGCGGACCTCCGGAAACTGGGGGCGCAGTTCATTTCCTTGAAGACCGGCGCCTACCGGCCGGCGGACCTGGCCCGGGCGATCAAGTTCGCCTCGGACGCCAAGCTGGACATGCTGACCGTGGACGGGGCCGGCGGCGGAACCGGGATGAGCCCCTGGCGGATGATGAACGAGTGGGGCGTCCCCACAGTTTATATCGAATCCCTTCTTTATAAATACGCCAAGCAGCTCGCGGCCCAGAAACGGTATGTGCCGGCTCTGGCGGTGGCGGGTGGGCTTTCCCTGGAAGACCATATGTTCAAGGTCATCGCCATGGGTGCGCCCTATATCAAGGCGGTCATGATGGGAAGGGCGACGATGATTCCGGCCATGGTCGGGAAAAATATCGAGAACTGGCTCAAGGAAGGGCAGAAACTGCCCAAGGACATCAGCCGGCATGGAGAGAAGCCGGAAGAATTCTATGCCCTCTATGAAACGATGAAAGCCAAACTGGGCAGGGACTTCAGCAAACTTCCGCTGGGGGCGATCGGGATGTATACCTACCTGGATCGCCTGGCGGTGGGACTCCAACAGCTCATGGCCGGGGCCAGGAAATTCTCCCTGGAGCATATTACCCGTGATGATCTCGTGGCCCTGACCCAGGAAGCCGCCGATGTTTCCGGGATCACTTACATCATGGATTCGGACGCCAAAGAGGTTGAGAACATTCTGAACGGCAAGGTGAACGGCAAGGCGAAAAACAACAATAAGAAGAGCAAAGCGGCTTAAGGGGCTGATGGCAGGAAATCAAGGGCGTCTTCCCCGGGAAGACGCCCTTTTTTTTAGGTAATTTTTGCGTTTTCAACTTTCCAGTTGACATGAAATCAATATCCGTATATATTTTGCCTCCGTCCAGGAATTTTCCGGGCAAAAACCTCAAAGGCGAGGGAGGCAAAGGTGCCGTTTTCAAGACCGGAAGCGAATCCCGCTTTCATATTATTATTTCTCCGGAAGAACCTCCGCTTTAATTACCGGACGTCTGACCAAAAAATCCCAAGGGCGATTGCCGCCCTTTTTTTTCGGCCTGAATTAAATTGTATACATTTCAGGGGGCGGATCTTTTCCTGATTGATTTGGTTTCGGAACGGGGAGGAGAATGAAAATCCTTAAAGGGCACGGTGCGATGATGAAAAGAGAAGAAATCATGCTTGAGAAGATTTTCAAGAAGTACAAACTGCAGAAATCGGCCCTGGTCCCGGTTCTTCAGGATATCCAGGCTGAATATGGATACCTTCCGGAGGATGTTTTACGCCAGGTAGCTAGAAAAATGAAAATTTCCCTTATCGAGGTGTTCGGGGTGGCTACCTTCTATAAAAGTCTGAGTTTAATCCCCAGAGGGCGGCATCATATTCAGGTTTGCACGGGGACGGCTTGTCATGTCAGGGGCGCCAAGCGGGTTCTGGAAGAATTTGAGCGTGATTTATGTACCTGCGCGGGGCAGACGACTGAGGATCAGGAATTTTCCCTGGAAACGGTCAACTGTGTGGGGGCCTGCGCCCTGGGCCCGATGGTGATCGTGGATGGGGGCAAGTACCACGGCCACATGACTGCCACCAAGGTGAAACCCTGTATTCGGAAGATTACCCGCAAGGAGGCGGAATAGGGAGATGAAAAAGATTCACAGTCTCGCGGAGTTCAGCCGCTTTCAGAAAACCTGGTCGGCCCGTAAGAACGGGGATCCCACCGTTGTAGTTTCTTCCGGGACCTGCGGCCAGGCCCGTGGTTCCGAGGATGTTATCATCGCATTTGAAAAGGTTCTTTCCCGCCGGGGGAAGAGACCCCAATTCGATTTCAAGGTTACCGGATGTCATGGGTTCTGCGAAGTGGAGCCGATCGTCCGGATTGAACCGCGGGGGATTTTTTACCAGCGGGTAACCCCGGCGGATGTGGAAGAAATCATCAGCGAGACGATCGGGGAAGGAAAAATTGTCGATCGCCTGCTTTTCCGGGATCCCGTCACCGGGGAAAAATGCCTGCGCGCCAAAGATATTCCCTTTTACCGCAAGCAAAAGCTTCTGATTTCCGGAAACAATATGAGGATCAATCCCGCCCGGATTGAGGATTATCTCGAGGCGGGAGGGTATGCCGCCTTAGCTAAAGTATTAAAAGGAGTAAAACCCGAGCGGCTGATTGATGAGGTCAAGAAGGCGGGTCTTCGAGGCCGGGGCGGAGGGGGATTTTTCGCCTGGAAAAAGTGGGAAAGCTGCCGGAACGCGCACGGTAAAATCAAGTATGTGATCTGCAACGCCGATGAGGGAGATCCCGGCGCCTACATGGACCGCTCCCTGCTGGAGGGCAATCCCCACAGTATTCTGGAGGGCATGCTCATCGGGGCCTACGCCATCGGGGTGAGCGAAGGATACATTTATGTCCGCCGCGAATATCCCCTGGCGATCCAGAACGTGGAAACCGCGATCGAGCAGGCTCGGAAGCTCGGACTGCTGGGCCGGAACATTCTGGGCACCGGTTTTTCCTTTGACGTTAAAATCGCCATCGGGGGCGGGGCTTTCGTTTGCGGGGAATCCACTGCTTTGATGTCTTCGATTGAAGGCAAACGGGGCGAACCTCGCGCCAAGTATGTACATACGGTGGAAAAAGGATTGTGGAACCGCCCGAGCAACCTGAACAACGTGGAAACCTGGGCAAATGTCCCCCTCATTATTAACAAAGGCGCAAAGTGGTATTCGAAGATTGGGACGGAAGGAAGCAAAGGAACCAAGATCTTTTCCCTGGTCGGCAAGATCAATAACACCGGGCTGGTCGAGGTCCCGATGGGGATCACTCTGCGCGAGATTATCTTTGACATCGGCGGGGGAATTCCGGACGGGAAGAAATTCAAGGCGGTCCAGACCGGAGGACCTTCCGGGGGTTGTCTGCCCGAGTCGCTTCTGGATCTGTCGGTGGACTTCGACCGATTAAGTGAAGTCGGTTCGATGATGGGTTCGGGCGGGATGATCGTGATGGACGAAACCACCTGCATGGTCGATCTCGCCAAGTATTTCCTGAATTTCCTCCTGGATGAATCCTGCGGGATGTGTTTTCCCTGCCGGGAGGGACTCGACCAGCTGCTGACGATTGTTACCGCCATCACCGTAGGGAAGGGCAAGCCTGAGGATCTCCAGCTTTTACAGGAGATCGGGGGGATGATGAAGGACGCCTCGCTCTGCGCCCTGGGCCGGACCGCTCCCAATCCGCTCCTTTCCACCATGCGTTATTTCCAGGATGAATATGAAGCGCACATCCTCAAGAAAAAGTGCCCGGCCGGGGTCTGCAAAGCCCTAATCTGTTACGAGATCTGGAAAGACAAGTGCGCCGGCTGCGCGGCCTGCGCGAAGCTCTGCCCGGAAAAAGCAATCTCCGGGGCGAAGAACCGGCCCCACGAAATCGATCCCGCCAAGTGCATCAAGTGCGGGATCTGCAAGGACACCTGCAAGTACGGGGCCATCCAGGTTATTTAAGGGAGGATATAGATGCTGAACATCACCATTAACGGAGCGGAAGTAAAAGCCCAGGAGGGGGCGACCATATTGGAGGTGGCCCGGGATTACGGGTTCTACATCCCGACCCTCTGCTATCTTGAAGGGCACGATTCCTATGGGGCCTGCCGGCTCTGTATCGTGGAAATCGGGGAAGGCAGCCGGCGCCGGGTGGTAACCTCCTGCAATTACCCAGTGGAAGAGGGACTCTCGGTCCAGACCGACACCAAGAAAATCATCGGCCATCGCAAGCTTTTGATCGAGCTGATCCTCTCCCGCGCCCCCAACTCCAAGACCCTGCAGGATCTGGCTTCATATTATGGAGTGGAGAAGATCCGGTTCAAAAACAAGAATGATGACTGCATTCTCTGCGGAAAGTGCGTCCGGATGTGCAACGAGCAGATGCAGTCCGGGGCGATTGGTTTCGTCGGGCGGGGCAAGAACCTGAAGATTTCCACTCCCTTCTCCAAAGCCAACGAGGTCTGCCGCAACTGCGGGGCGTGCATGTATATCTGCCCGATGGTAGAGGTGCAATGCCGGGGGCCGAAAACCACCGGCGATCTCTGCAACGGCTGTCTGCGGGTAACCCCGACCTGCGTGGAAGTGTATGACCGGCAGATGTGTTACGTCGAGGATTGCGGGACCTGTGTCCGGCCGGGTTCAAAGCCGACGGGAGGAAAATCCCAAAAGAAATAAAAGTCCTGAACATATAAATGAATTCCATCGGTCTTATTAAAAAAAGTTTTTTTAAAGAGGAGGAATAACATGGCTTTGGCAAAAATCAATGCGACGGCGGCAACCCTGACCAAAAACCGCACCGAAGATATCAACTGCATGAGCGGGATGTGCGCAACCTGCGTGGACGGTTGCCTCGGGATGTGTGAAATCGGGAAATCGGCGATCCGGGGCGCGGAGGTGATCTATCCCCAGCCATTCGGAATCATTACCGCGGCTTCCCAGAAGAATTACCCGATCGATTTGTCTCATTTCAACATCATGGGGACGGCGGTGGGGGCGGTCGGGATCGAGGCCAACAGCGAGGTCGCGATCTTTCCCAATGTCAGTATCGAGTCGCGGGTGGGAAAGGATAAAGGAATCAAAACCCGGCTTCCGATCGTGATCCCGGGACTCGGTTCCACCAACATCGCCAAGATCAACTGGCCGGGCCTGGCGGTAGGAGCGGCGATCTCGGGCGTGCCCCTGACCATCGGGGAAAACGTCTGCGGGATGGACGTGGAGTCCAAGATTGTCAAGGGCCGGGTGGTCCAATCCCCCGAGCTCGAGGGCCGGGTGAAGCTTTATCAGAAATGGCAGCGGGACGGTTACGGGGCCATCATCGTTCAGGCCAACGTGGAGGATACCACTCTGGGTGTACTCGAATACGCGATTGAGAAGTTAGGGGTCAAGATCGTGGAGCTCAAGTGGGGGCAGGGAGCCAAAGACATCGGCGGCGAGGTTAAGATCCCTGACCTGAAAAAGGCCCAGCTCCTGAAGGAACGGGGCTACATCGTCCTTCCTGATCCGACCGACCCCAAAGTTGTCGAGGCCTTCAAAAACGGCGCCTTCAAGGAATTCGAGCGGCACTCCCGGGTGGGAATGGTTTCCGAGGAAGGTTTCGCCCGGCGGGTCAAGGAACTCCGGGATTGCGGAGCCCAGTATGTGTTCCTGAAAACCGGGGCCTACCGGCCGGCGGACCTGGCCCGCGCGGTAAAATTCTCCTCCGAATACGGCATTGATCTCCTGACCGTGGACGGGGCCGGCGGCGGCACCGGGATGAGCCCCTGGCGGATGATGAATGAGTGGGGAATCCCGCCGGTCGAGATGTGGACCCTGACTTACCAGTACGCCCATGCTTTGGATAAGAAAGGAAAGTATGTTCCTCCGATCGCTTTCGCCGGCGGGATCAGCTTGGAAGACGGGATCTTCAAGGCCCTGGCGCTCGGAGCTCCTTATGTAAAACTGGTCGGGATGGCTCGAGGACCACTGGCCGCGGCGATGGTGGGAAAGACCGTAGGTCAAAGAGTCAGTGAAGGCCGGCTTCCGGTCTATTATCAGCGGTTCGGGGACGATCTCGAGAACATCTTCGTGGGAGCCGGGGAACTGAAGAAGATCTACGGGAAAAAATTCGCCGAGATTCCGGCCGGGGCCATCGGTCTGTTTACGTATTTTCATCGGTTGGAACAGGGTTTGAGGCAGATGATGGCCGGCTCCCGAAAGTTCGCGCTCGAGTACATGACCCGCGATGACATCGCCGCCATTACCCAGGAGGCCGCCCAGGTTTCCGGGATCAAGTACATAATGGATACCGATAAAGACGAGGCGAAGAAAATCCTGGGGGTATAAATACGGAAGACAAACGGGAGTAAGCCGGAACAAGCTTACGAACAATAATTATAAATAAAGGGCGCTCGATAACGAGGGCGCCCTTTATTTTTTTGGGGAAATACGGGAAAAAAGGGGCAATATCGAATTTTTTGGGTCAAAGTGATAAATTTTACAGATTAAACAAGGGTAAGGGAGTATTATTAAAAACAACTTATTATCGCTACAATAAAAAGTTGTAAAGCCCGGGAAGATTATTGGCGGGGCACATAAGCAACTGCGGGATCTGATCAGGAAAAACCGACATGTTAAAGGCGGAAGATTTTTTCGACTTGCAAAACCACCCGTTAGAGTCTTTTTTCGCTGAGACGGAGTATGTCTGGGAAGCGATGAAGACTCTGAAAATATACCTGCAGCGGAATCTTCACCCCAATATTGATGGAATAAAAAGAGCCACCGGAGGGTTTCTGAGCCAAACCGTGGTCCTTTTCGAAAAAAAGGTTTTTGAAAAAGGGTTCAAGATCACCTTTGGCGACGCCACCAAGGATGAATTGAAAGTTGAAATGGAAGGAGAAATCCTCCGGGGTGCTTCGGTTGTCTATGCCGGCGCCGTATTGATGGATGATGACATCTCGATCGGGACCGGCACCGTGGTTGAACCGGGAGCCCTGATCAGGGGCCCGGCGATCATCGGTGATAATACCGAGGTCAGGCAGGGCGCCTATATCAGGGGTGAGGTGGTGGTCGGAAATAAATGCGTTGTCGGCCACACCACCGAGATTAAACATTCAATCATGCTGGGAGGCAGCAAAGCCGGGCATTTCGCTTATATCGGGGACAGTATTTTAGGGCGGGTGAATCTCGGAGCGGGGACAAAACTGGCCAACCTTAAGCTCGATGAATCTCCGGTGGTGATCAAGGTGGGCAAGACCAGTTACGACACCAAACTGAAAAAACTTGGAGCTATTATCGGAGATGGAGTGGAGATCGGGTGTAATTCGGTTACCAATCCCGGTACTTTGCTGGGGAAAGGTTCCCTGGCGTTTCCCAACTCCACCCTGCATGGATACTATCCGCCGAAAGCAGTGATCATGAAATCAAGAAAAGGGAACTCAACCGAAGGAAGCTGATAATGAAGCGCAAGCTTTTTGGAACCGACGGAATGCGGGGAAGGGCCAATACCGAGCCTTTGACCGGGGAAACCCTGGTCCGGCTGGGCCGGGCCATCGTCGCGGTTTTCAAGGAGAGCAGCCACCGGGCCAACAAGTCCCACCGCCCCAAGATCCTCGTGGGGAAAGATACCCGGGTTTCCGGGTACATGCTGGAGACGGCCCTCGCTTCCGGGATCTGTTCCATGGGGGGCAACGTCCTGCTCGTGGGTCCCCTGCCCACGCCCGGGATCGCCTACCTCACTTCCGGGATGCGGGCGGATGCCGGGGTGGTGATTTCCGCCTCCCACAATCTTTTCGAAGACAACGGGATCAAGATCTTCTCGGGCAGCGGGTTCAAGCTTCCTGATGAAATGGAGGCCAGGATCGAGGAACTCATCGCTTCCAAAAAATTAGACGGTCTGCTTCCCCGGGGCGCGGAGGTGGGCCGGGCCCTGCGCATTGAGGATGCCGAAGGCCGCTATATCGTCTACCTCAAACAGACATTTCCCCGGAATCTCACCCTGGAGGGTTTGCGGGTGGTGGTGGACTGCGCCCACGGGGCCGCCTACCAGGTGGCCCCGGCGGTCCTGGAGGAACTGGGGGCCGAGGTTTTCGCAATCGGGGTGGAGCCCAACGGGGAGAATATCAACCTGAATTGCGGCTCCATTCACCCCGAGGCGATGAGCCGGCAGGTGGTGCTCAAAGGAGCCCAGGTGGGGGTGGCCCTGGACGGTGACGGCGACCGGTGCATCCTGGCCGACGAGAAGGGCCGGATCCATGACGGGGACGAAGTCATGGCCGCCTTGGCCCGGGATCTGCTCCAGGAAGGAAAGCTCCAGAAACAGACCTTGGTCGCCACGGTGATGAGCAATCAGGGCTTGGATCTTGCTCTTAAGCCTTATGGGGGAAAAGTCGTCCGCACCAACGTCGGAGACCGGTACGTGGTGGAGGAAATGATCCGCGGGGGCTACAACCTGGGCGGAGAACAGTCCGGCCACATCGCCTTCCTGGACCATTCCACCACCGGTGACGGGATGATCACCGCCCTCCAGGTCCTGGCCCTGGTGCAGAAAACCGGGAAGCCCCTCTCCGAGCTTCTGGCCGATTTCAAGCGGCTGCCGCAGGTGCTTTTGAATATCGAAGTCAAGGAAAAAGTGGATTTAGCCAAGCTGCCCAAGGTTACCCAGGCGATCGATAAAATTTCCCGGGAACTCGGGGAGAGCGGCCGCGTCCTGGTCCGCTATTCCGGCACCGAGCCCAAGGCCCGGGTCATGATCGAGGGGGAGGAAGAGACCCGGATCCGGGCGCAGGCCGAGGAAATCGCCGCCGTTATCCGCAAAGAAATCGGGGTCTAGAAGTAGCCGCAGGCTTGAGCCTGCGTTGCCAGTATGCATTAGGAAGTAAGCAGTAAGCAGCAAATAAGCCGGGCGTTCCGCCCGGTTTTTATTTTTCCGCGAGCCTCGGAGGTTAATTGTAGGTTCATAGCGCATAGCCTTCTTAGTTTGCCGGGTTATTGGGTTTTACCGGAGCACCGGGGGGAAGGTTCTTCCTTCGACCCCGAGGGGGTCATCAGGACGAGAACCCCAGAGGGGCGCGACGAGTACTCTTAGGAAATCAGGCCGAGATAAACCGAATAATAAAGTATCTATCGATGCCGGCTAGACCCTGCGGGTCAGCCTGCTGGATAGCGGTAGGAACCTATTGTACACGGAGCGAAACCTTCCCCCCAAAAAGAAAAAAATGCTTCAAGTCGGCCAAAAAGGTTAGTCGACGAAGGAGTATGAATATTTTGCAGTGCAGTTTGTCGGCTATTTGATTTCCGGCGTCGCGTTGGGATCAAAGGGATTCGTCCGGAGGGCGAGGGAGTAAAGGTAGGGATAGTTTTCCTTCAGGTGTTTCAGGTAAGCCAGCCATTCGGTGATCAGCAAAACATAAGCCCGCCGGATGTCTCCAAAGAGGTGCTGGCAGTCCTTTTCCGAGAGCCGGTCCAGGTCGGTCCGGAAGGAAAGCTCCTCGTTCAGGTGAGAAACGGCGAGGAGAAGATCGGTGAAGGTCTCATGCTCCAGGAGGTACGGGGTCTGGAGGAGACCCAGAATGGTTTCCCGCTTGCCGGCGAGGAGATTCTTGATCATCAGAAAATCCTGCTTCGGACACTCGATCTTGCAATTGTGGTGCTGGACCTTTTTCCCCGCCAGGGTGAAATCCGCTTTGGTCCAGTGTTCCTTGACCAGCAGGTGATCCCGGATACGGAGGCATTCCTGGTCGAAACCGGTCAGTTCCCTCAAGAGCTCGGTCCCGGTTTCGCTGAAGAAGATGCCGATGATCATGTAGATTTTTTTCATTTTGCCGATTTTTTCCCTGGCCGCGAGGATTTCGTTCAGAACCAGGGTAGCCAGGAGGACCTGGAGAGGGAAAAAGGCCAGGTCCTGGAAGAGGTAAAAGAAAGTATCGTGAGCATCGTGGAAGATTTCGATCTGGGCCAGGTAAAGCAGGACCGAGGCGACAGTCAATCCCACCCCGAGAATTATCTGCCAGCGGATCTGTCTAAACATTTAGTAATTATAACAATATTTTGTGCTCTAACCCCCCGCTTTAAAAATCGCTTATAATTACGGCTGCTTGGTGGGGGAAGGTGGAGAAAAAAACTCATGTGCGGGATTGTCGGTTACATCGGGGAAAAGGAAGTTTCCCAGATTCTCCTGGAAGGACTGAAAAGGCTCGAATACCGGGGCTATGACTCGGCCGGCATTGCCGTTCTGAATAAGTCGGGTATCGAGGTCCGGCGCTGCCCCGGGAAGATCTCGAGCCTGACCAGCCTGGTGGAGTGCAATCATGTTTCCGGCACGCTGGGCATCGGCCATACCCGCTGGGCTACCCACGGGCGCCCGAGTGAGGAGAATGCCCATCCCCACAAGTATGAGGGGGTGGCGGTGGTCCACAACGGGATCATCGAGAATTACCTGACCCTGAAGAGCGAGTTGAAGGCCCGCGGCCACCACTTCAGCTCCGAGACCGATACCGAGATCCTTTCCCACCTGATCGCGGAGAATCTCCAGGCCGGCCTGAAGCCCCTGGAAGCCCTCCGGAAAGCCCTGGCCAAAGTGGAAGGCTCGTATGCCCTCGCGGTCCTGATCGAGTCGCATCCGGATATTCTGCTGGCGGCCCGGAACCAGAGTCCCCTGATTCTAGGTCTCGGGAACGGGGAGATGTTTGTCGCCTCGGACGCCCCCGCGATTCTTCCCTACACCCGGCAGGTGATTTTCCTGGAGGATGGCGACCTCGTTCAGATGACCCGGAGCCAGATTAAGATCGAAACCCAGTCCGGCGCGTCCCCGTCCCGCCCGATCCACACGATTTCCTGGGACCCTACCCAGGCGGAAAAAGGCGGCTATAAGCATTTCATGCTCAAGGAGATTTTCGAACAACCCCGGGCGGTGGGGGACACCCTCCGGGGCCGGATTTCCGCGGAACGCGGGGAGATTTTCCTGGAAGGGCTGGATGACCGGCGCGAAACCCTCCGCGCGATCAAGCGGGTTTTCCTGGTCGCCTGCGGCACAAGCTATCACGCCGGCCTGGTCGGGAGGTTTTACTTCGAGCGTTTCTGCCGCCTGCCCTCCGAAGTGGAGCTGGCCTCGGAATTCCGCCACCGCGATCCCGTCATCGGCCCCGAAACCCTGATGATCCTGATCTCTCAATCGGGGGAAACCGCCGATACCATCCTGGCCCTGAAAGAAGGAAAGGCCAAGGGTTGCGCCACCCTGGCGATCTGCAACGTGCTGGGGAGCTCGATCACCCGGCAGGCGGATTATACTTTTTATACTCACGCCGGGCCCGAGATCGGGGTCGCCTCGACCAAGGCCTTTTCCACCCAGATCGTCGCGCTCTACCTGGTGGCCCTGGCCTTCGCCCGGGACCGGAGCCTGCTCCCCCCGGCCGAGATCAACGCCAAGCTCCAGGAACTTTTAAGGATCCCCCACCTGATGAAGAATTGCCTCGATCTCGATTCCCAGATCCAGGCTATCGCCCAAAAATATTTCGGTTTCCGGAACTTTCTTTATCTCGGGCGCGGGATCAATTATCCCCTGGCCCTGGAAGGGGCGCTGAAACTGAAGGAAATTTCCTACATCCACGCCGAAGGCTACCCCGCCGGGGAAATGAAGCACGGCCCCATCGCCCTGATCGACCGGGAGATGCCGGTGCTTACCCTGGTTACTCACGGAGAGGGACGAGACAAAATCCGAGGCAATATTGAGGAAGCCCGGGCCCGGGGCGGACGGATCATCGCTCTCGTCAATGAGGGGGACCAGGAGGTGGCCGGACGGGCCGAAGAAACCATCACGGTTCCCCGCACACTGGAGGAACTGCAGCCGCTGCTGAATATCATTCCCCTCCAGCTTCTGGCCTATCACATCGCGGTCATCCGGGGGACGGACGTGGACCAGCCCCGCAATCTGGCCAAGAGCGTGACGGTGGAATAAACAGCCGTCAGCTATCAGCAGTTAGCTTTCAGCTGAAACTCTGAATCCTGACCTCCGTCCTTCCGCCTTCCGGCGGGGTGTGGCAATCTTTCAATAAGGTCATAGGTGATGGGTCATAGGTCATGGGTTTTTAAAGCCTGACACCTACGACCAGTTAAAACGCCTTGTTCAGGATTCCCATCACGACTTCGATGGTCACGTCCTCCGGATTGTAAGTGGCGGAGCCGTCGTTGACCGCCGCCTTGGCGATGGCTTCGAACTGTTCCTTCTTGACCCCGGCTTCGCTCAGAGTGGTGGGCAAACCGCTTAAATCTTTCAGTCGTTTTTGAAGGTCGCGGACTGCCTGGATGCAGGCCTTGGCTTGGTCCAGTGAGGATCCTTTGGTCGACGCGCCCAGGTAGGGGGCGAGCTCGGCGATGACGGCCCCGGCCTTTTCGAGATTGTTCTCCATCCCCCAGGGCAGAAGGATGGAATTGGCCAACCCGTGCGGAACCCGGGCCACCCCGCCGCAGGCGTGGGCGATGGAATGGACGATGCCGACCATGGAATTGGCAAAACTGATCCCGGCGAGGAGCGCGCCGTTGGCCAGGGCCAGCCGGGCGTTTTCGTCCTGGCCGTTTTTGATGCATTGTTCCACGTTTTCCAGGATCAGTTTGATCCCGCCGATGGCGAAGGCATCGGAAACCGGGTTTTTCTGCAGGCAGTAGTAGCCCTCGACGGCATGGGTGAGGGCATCCATGGCGGTGGCGGCCGTGATCTTGGGCGGCATGGTCAGCGTCATCTTCGGGTCGAGGATGGCGACGTTGGGGTAGAGCCGGATGGAGGTAAAGGCGAGCTTGAGATGGTTTACGTCATCATAAATCACCGCCACCATGGTTACCTCCGAACCGGTCCCGGCGGTGGTGGGGATGGCGATGAAGGGTTTCATCGGTTTCTTCAGCCTTTCCGCTCCCTGGAATTTCAAGAGATCATCGGTCCCTTCCGTAACCACCATGTTGGCGCACTTCGCCGTATCGATGCTGCTTCCTCCGCCCACGGCCACGAAGCAGTCGCACCGCTCGTTGCTGAAAAGCTTGGCCACCTGGTTGACCACCTTGGAGCTCGAATCCGGCGGGGTCTGATCGAAGATCGCCCCGATCTCGCAGTTGGAGCCGGTAAAAACGCTTTCCACCAGCTTGATCAGGCCCGCACCGGCCACGCCCTGATCGGTGACAATCAGAGCCCGGTGCGCGCCCAGGAGGTCCATCTCGTAAGGAAGGTTCTGGAGAGCCTTTAAACCGCTGACGATTTTTACCTGGCAAGAAAACTCATAATACTGGGGAATCATCTTTCTCCTCCTTTTATTGTCGTCATTGTCAAAATCGTAGGGGCGGGGTTCATCCCCGCCCAAATTGGGAGGGCACCAGGCCCTCCCCTACTTTTTATTAATCGTCGTTCCGGCGACCTGTCCCGAGCTATGTCGAGGGGAAGCCGGAATCCAGGATTTCCTCTTTTCACGTTTTATTTCCAGATTTTCATGAAAATCGCGGGGCCGATCGTGGCCATCACCCGGGCCTTGAGAAAGAGTTGCGCGGGGGTGAGCTTCGGGGGGCGTTTGAAGATCTTGCTGAACACCAGTCCCGGCATCAGGTAGCTCTGGACGATGGCCATGGCCCGGGAGATCTGCATGGCCTCGCCGACATTGCCGTGAAGAATGGCGCGGCGCTGGACGAAAGCGATGTGGGATCCGATCTGTCCGGTGAAGGGCAGGATGGCGGCGTCCAGGTTCTTGAAAAGGATCTTGAGCTTGGGGTTATGGTAGCCCTTGCCCAGGTAGTGAATCTCGCTCCCTTTTTTCTGGAGGGAGATGGCCGGACCGTTCGGGAGGACACCCAGGGAAAAAATGCGGCCATCCTCCCAGTCGGCCAGTTCCGCCTTCATTTCGGGAGCGTGTCTGGAGACGATCTCGAAGGCGGCCGCCAGGGCCAACAGGGAGGTTTCCACGACGGTCTTCTTCACTTGATAAGAAATGGGAGATTTCTGCGCGGTCATGATTCTACCCTCATGGTTTTGGATAAGACCCGCCGGTTTTTGATTTGAGTAATTATTCTATTCCAAAAAGCAGTCAATGCCAATCAGAAAATCATTTATTTTGGAGTGCATCAGTTTGCTTGTCCTGAGTGTAATCGACGGGCTGATGCTTTGTTCTGTGAAGATGTCTTTGCGAGCCCTCCTCCGGCGACGAAGAATCTCTCCCTATCTGCAGCCTTTTTTTCTTTTTGGGGGGGGAGGTTTCGCTCCGTGCACTAATTGATGCAGTACCGTTATCATGGGCGGCTGACCCGCAGGGTCTAGCCGGTATCGATCAATACTTTATCGTCGAGTTCATCGAATCCTGGTATACCCGTAGTGCCTGTCGCGAGAACCTCCCCCCCGGGTTTCTAAAAAACAAAATAAACCCAATAGACCCAATGGACACTATGGACTCTTTGAACGCCTTACCCCTCACGCCTCACGGATTTTCCCCATCTCCCATCTCCGATCTCCGATTTCCTATCTGCTCCCGTACTTCGGACGGCGTTTTTCGAAGAAGGAGACGATGCCTTCCATGGCGTCTTGGGTCTGGGCGGCCAGGGTCTGGTTCCGGTCTTCGAATTTGACGGCGGTCTCCAGGCTCGGCGCGTCCACGTTGAAGTTCAGGGCCTCCTTGGTGAACCGGAGCCCGAGGGGGCTCTTGGTCAGCATGTATTCGGAGGCGAATTCGACGGCCCGGGGGACGACCTCCTCGGGTTTTTCCACCAGGAAATTTATATACCCCCAGCTGAGAGCTTCCTCGGCCAGGAAGTCCCGTCCTGAATACATCAGCTCGGCGGCCCGGTGCAGGCCAAGGTGACGGGGCAGAAAATAAGAGGAACCGCAGTCGGCTCCGGAGAGGCCGATTTTTATAAAGGCGTTGATGAAACGGGTTCCCCGGGAGGCCACCACAATGTCGCTAGCGTTGGCGATGGCAAAGCCGTCGCCAACCGCGGCCCCGTGAATCGCGCTGATCACCGGCTGGGGGATCCGGCGGAGGCCGGGGATGATCGAGCTGACCTCGTGCTGCATCTGCCAGAGGGCCTTGACCTTGTCGGGGAAATTTTCCCAGTCGTATTTCGGTTCCCCGCCGAAGCCCTGGGAGAGGTCGATCCCGGCGCAGAACATCCGGCCGGACCCGCGGATGACCAGCACCCGGCAGTCGAAGGCATGATTCAGTAATCCGAGGCAGTCATGGATCTCGCTCATCATGGTGCTGTTGACCGAGTTCAGGCGGTCCGGGCGGTTCAGGGTAAGCAAACCGATCTCAGGGTAAGCCTGATTTTTTTCGAGCTTGATCGTCTCCCAGTCTTTCCAGCTTTCCCAGGCATTAAGGTTTTCCGTCATTTCAAAGACTCCTTTCTTATAAGCTGCCGGCATTCAGCTGTCAGCATTCAGCGAAAAGACAATTTTGCATGCCACTCAGAATTCGTCCTATTTTGTATACCACAGGCCATTAGCCGTGCGCTATCCGCGATCAGTAATCAGTCATCAGTCATCAGGATTTGGACAGGACTGATCAGTTTTTGGTCATTTTTTCACTTCCCGGGAACAAATTCAGGCCGACAAGGCCTACCCCACCGACGGTTTCGAAGCGATTTCCATCGAAAACCGGGCTTGGCACGGTGTTTGCTTCATTACTCATGCAGAATGGATATGAAAATGGGAACCAAGCAGCAGAGGCCACAAAAGAATAAGAAGGAGAGGCGGACTTAAAGCCAGAATTCTTCATCGACATTGACTGGCTGAAGACAAGGGCGTCTTTCCGGAAGGTAGGCGCCTTTTTTAATGGAACAAACAGAAGGAAAAAAAAAGGGGCAAGGAACGTGAGAAAACAGACTAATTCCACCGCGGCGGCCAGGACCCTGAAGAGAATTATCAGCGAAGACACCACGATGGAACAATGGATGCCGGCCATTTCCGGGATCAGCCAAAAATTGGCCGGCCCCTCCAGTAATAATGGCATAAGCGTCGCGATTCCCAAGATGTTTGCTTCCGGCCTGAAACTATCCGTGGTGGCGGTCCTGACCCAAGACCCGACCAAAGGGTTCGTGGTCAATCTGGGCTGGGATAAAAAAGAATTACTGCTGCAGGAGTCCCATTTGCCCGTGGTTTCCCGTCTGGCGGAATGGGTCGTCAAACACCGGGATGAAACCGTGGCGGTTTCCGATCTGGGTTTGGAAAAGGAAGAATGGCTCCGGGAATTGGCCCGGAAGTTTGAGGTTCGTTCCCTGATTGGAACCGGCTTTGAGCCCTTTGTGGTTTTCGGAATGGGAGAGAATCCCCGGGAATTTACCAAGGAGGAAGAACAGGTTTTCGGGTGCCTGGCCCGCCTTTCCGGGCTGGCGGTGGAAAAGATCCGCCGGGGAAAAGAGCATGAACAGATCAGCCGGGAGTTGGAGACCCAGAGGATTATTGAAAGGGTGATTGAGGCTCTTAATGAAATCACCAGGATCGTGGGCTCTGCCCAGGAGCTGAAAGAGGTTCTGGAGAGCATCGTCAAGGTGGTTTTGCATGCAACCGGCGGGGATGCCTGCCTGCTCTATCTTTACGACGAGGAAAAGGATGAGCTCCGCCTGAAGGCCTCCAATACCCGGGATCCCGGGGTAATGGAAAGGATCAAGTTGAAGATCGGCGAAGGGATCACGGGCTGGGTGGCCCGGGAAAAGAAACCGGTGGCGATCAGTTCCAGCGCCAGCCAGGACCACCGCTTCAAATTTTTCCACGAACTGCCGGAGGACCGCTACCAGGCTTTCCTTTCGGTGCCGATGATTCATCAGGGCAAATTTGTCGGGGTGATCAATGTCCAGCACCAATACCCCTATCAGCACAGCCAGTATGAAATCGCCCTCCTGTCGGTCGTGGCCCAGCAGGTGGGCGGGGTGATTTTGAACGCCCGCCTCCACGAGCTTCTGGAAACCCGGAAAGTGACGGAACGGGCGAAAGGGATTCTGATGAAGGAGAAGGGGATCGGGGAATCCGAGGCCTTCCGCCTGATCCAGCGGGAGGCGATGAACAGCCGCCGGCCGATGCGGGAGATCGCCCAGGCGATTATCATCGCCGCCGAGATCCGGGAGGCCAAATGAACAAGCTCGCCCCGCAGAAGAGAATCCAGGTCAAGGAGGAGGCCTGCATCGGCTGCCGTCTCTGTGAGTTTTACTGCGCGGCCGAGCACCATCCCTCCAAGGATTTGCTCAAGGCCTTCGGCCCGGGGCGGGAAAGACCCCGGGGGCGGGTCCGGGTGGTGGAAGAAGGACCGGTTTCCTTCGCGCTGGTCTGCCGGCACTGCGATGAGCCGCTCTGCGTTTTCGCCTGCGTGAGCGGGGCGATGGAGCGGGACCCGGAGACCGGGAAAGTGATTCACGATCCGGAACGCTGCGTCGGCTGTCTTTCCTGCGTCCTGGCCTGCACGAACGGGACAATTCTCTGGGACGAGAAGCGCGGGGTGGTGGCCAAGTGCGATCTTTGCCCGGGCCGGGAAGTGCCGGCCTGCGTGGCGGGCTGCCCGAATGAGGCGTTGATCCTTTCAGAGTAGGGAGTAAAGAGCGGAGAGTTTAGAGGGAAAAAACCAAAAACAGGAAAAAAGAGCACCAGAGCACAAGACGCAAGAGCACAAGAGACAGATGAAATGCGGGGATCAGGAAATCAGGGAACCAGGAAGTGGATATCAGGATGTCGGGTTATCTAGGGAATTATTGAACCCGAAACTCGAAACCAGAGACTCGAAACCGGAATTTAAACTATGGAAAATTATCGTTATCTAATCATCGGGAATTCGACCGGCGGGATCGGGACGGTCGAGGGTATCCGGGCGGTGGACCCGGAAGGGCCCATTGCCGTTATCGGCGAGGAAACCGGCCCGGCCTACGCCCGCCCGCTCATTTCCGAGCTGCTTTCCGGGGAGAAAACCCAGGAGCAGATCTTTTACCGGCCGTCCCGGTTTTACCCGGATAACCGCGTGGATCTGTTCTCCGGGACCCGGGCCGAAGATGTCGATATTTCCGGGAAATTGGTCCGGACCGGGGACGGGAAAACCCGGGGCTGGGAAAAACTTCTCCTGGCCGTGGGCGGCACCCCGATTGTCCCGGAATTCGAGGGCCGGGAAAATCCCGGGGTTTTCACCTTTACCACCCGCGAGGATGCCCTCCAGATCCGGGAATATCTCCACAAACGGGGAGGCGGGAAACGGGTGGTGATCCTGGGCGGGGGCCTGATCGGGTTGAAGGCCGCCGAGGCCTTCCGGACCCGGGGCTTGGAAGTGGTGATGGTGGAACTCCAGGATCGGGTGCTTGCCCCCGTACTCGACCCGGCTTCTTCCCGCTGGCTGGAAAATATTCTCTCCCGGGAGGGGATCTCCCTCCGGTTTCAGGATACCGTGGTCCGCGCCCATACCGGCCGGACGGGAGGATTCCCGCTGAGCGTGGAATTGAAATCGGGGGATTCGATCCCGGCGGATCTTCTGCTGGTGGCCATCGGGGTCCGTCCCCGGGTCGAGCTGGCCCGGGCGTCCGGCCTCGAGGTGGACCGGGGAATCATGGTCAACCAGAAGATGGAAACCTCGGCCGCGGGGATATTCTCCTGCGGCGATGCGGCCAGCATCGGGGATTTTTTTACCGGAACCAACCGCCCCATCCCGGTTTGGATCAACGCTTACTGGGGGGGAAGGGTGGCCGGGATGAACATGGCTGGAGAGGACCGGGAATACGAGATGGGAATGATGATGAACTCCCTCCGGATCTTCGGGAAACCGGTGATTTCGGCCGGGTTGGTCAATCCGCCCGCCGGGGGAGGGGTGGAGGTTCTGCAGGGAGAGGAAAAAGGTTCGCGGCGGGCGTTCATCATCCGGGACGGCCGATTAATGGGATTTTCCATTCTGGGAGAGATTCAGTCGGCCGGAATCCTGGCCGCGCTGATCCGCTCCCGGGCCGAAATCGGCGAATTTCGCCCGCGGCTGCTGAAACCGGATTTCAATCTTTTGGATCTGCCCCGCGGGTTCCGCCAGGAACTCCGGGAAGGGAGGTGGAATCGCAGTGAAAAATCTACGCACGTTTAACAACCCGTATCGGGACGACAAGGTTTTCGAAGGGTGCGCGATCTTCGCCCTGCTGAACCAGGCGGGGAAGAATGTCTCCGGGGAACCGGTCTTCCGGGCGATCGCCAACATGCGGAACCGGGGAAACGGACTCGGGGGCGGCTTCGCCGTTTACGGGATTTACCCGGAATACGCCGAGCATTACGCCCTCCACGTCATGTATGACGATCCCGCGGCCAGGGAAGAGGTGGAATGCTACCTGAAGGACCGCTTCGACATTGCCGAGGAAGAGGAAGTCCCTACCCGGAAAACCCCTGCGGTCAGCCATCCGCCTCAGGTTTTTCGGTATTTCCTGAAGCCCCGGGCCGGCTGGATGGACGACGTGACCGAGGATGAGCGGATGATCCGGGCGGTGATGGACATCAATACCGGGATCAAGGACGCCTTCGTCTTTTCCAGCGGCAAGAACATGGGGGTATTCAAGGGGGTGGGCCATCCCGAAACGATGGCCGAATATTTCCGCTTGGATGAATACCGTGGCTATCTTTGGACCGCGCACAGCCGCTTCCCGACCAACTCCCGCGCCTGGTGGGGAGGCGCCCATCCCTTCTCGATCCTGGATTGGACCGTGATCCACAACGGCGAGGTCTCGAGCTACGGGATCAACCGCCGTTACCTGGAGATGTTCGGTTACGCCTGCACTTTGGAGACCGACACCGAGGTGCTGGCCTACATCGTCGACCTTCTGGCCCGGCGCCAGCGGCTGCCGATGTCCCTGGTGACTAAGATCATGGCTCCGCCCCTCTGGGAGGAGATCGAGAGGATGAAGGAGCCGGAACGCTCCGAACTTATCAAGCTGCGCCAGGTTTACGGGAGCCTGCTGGTCAACGGGCCCTTCGCGGTGGTGATCGCCCATCATGGGGAAATGATCGGGTTGAATGACCGGATCCGCCTCCGCCCGATGACCGCCGGGATCGGGGGGGAGAACCTTTATATCTCTTCGGAAGAGGCGTCCATCCGTCTGGTCTGCCCGGAACTGGATGAGTTCTGGAGCCCGCAGGGCGGGGATCCGATTGTCGGCAAGGTAAAGCTGGAAACCCCGGCGCTCCACGTCCCGGTCCGGCCTCTGGTTTCAGATGAAGACCGGGCAGGGTTAAAAGTTGGAGGACTGATTTGAAAAGCTATCTTCCCGCGGAATTCATAATCGAGCGGAATGAGGACCGCTGCATTCGCTGCCTAGCCTGCGTCCGTCAGTGCGGGTTTGAGACCCATGTTTACGATGCGGAAGAGGATTCCCTCCTTTCCAAGGAGGAGCTTTGCGTCGGCTGCCTGCGCTGCGTGACCATCTGCCCGACCCGGGCCCTGACGGTGAGGACCAATCCCAGCGAGCCCCGCCCCAACGCCAACTGGACCCGGGAGCACCTCCGGGATGTCGCACGCCAGGCCGAAAGCGGGGGGGTGATCCTGACCGGTTCGGGGAACGACAAACCGATCCGCTCCTACTGGGATCATCTCTATCTGAACGCTAGCCAGGTGACGAACCCTTCGATCGACCCGCTCCGGGAGCCGATGGAGCTCCGGACTTACCTGGGAAAAAAGCCGGATACCTTCAACCCGGGGGACGCAAAGACACGGGAGTCCGAATGTTCTAATGTCCGGATCGAAACCCCGCTTCTTTTTTCGGCCATGTCCTTCGGGGCCATCAGTCTCCAGGCCATGCAGTCTCTGGCCCAGGCGGCCTCCGAGTACGGCACCCTGTTTAACACCGGCGAAGGCGGGCTTCCGTCCGAGCTCGTGGATTACGGGAAGTCCGCGATCGTCCAGTGCGCTTCGGGGAGATTCGGGGTCAACTGGGAATACCTCAATAATTCCGCGATCGTGGAGATCAAGATCGGCCAGGGGGCCAAGCCCGGGATCGGGGGCCACCTGCCCGGGGAGAAGGTTCTCGCCAAGGTGGCCGAGACCCGGATGATCCCGATGGGGACCGATGCCCTTTCCCCGGCCCCCCAGCATGACATTTACTCGATTGAGGATCTCTCCATGCTGATTTACGCGCTCAAGGAGGCGACCAATTACCGGAAACCCATCTCGGTGAAGATCGCCGCGGTGCACAACGCGGCCGCGATCGCCACCGGAATGGTCCGGGCCGGGGCCGATATGATTGTCATCGACGGGATCCGGGGTGGGACCGGGGCGGCGCCCAAGCTGATCCGGGATCACGTGGGCATCCCGATTGAGCTGGCCCTGGCGGCAGTGGACTCCCGTTTGCGGGAGGAGGGCATCCGGAACTGGGCCTCGCTGGTGGCGGCGGGGGGATTCCGGAGCGCGGCCGACGTAATCAAGGCGATCGCCCTGGGCGCGGACGCGGTCTATCTCGGGACCGCCGCCCTAGTGGCGATGGGATGTACCATCTGCCAGAAGTGCTACACCGGGATCTGCAACTGGGGAATCTGCACCAACCGGCCCGAACTGGCCAAGCGTTTGAACCCGGACGTGGCCGCCCGCCGGCTGGAAAACCTGCTCCGGGCTTGGAGTCTCGAAATCAAGGAGATCCTGGGGGGAATGGGAGTCAATGCCATTGAGTCCCTCCGGGGGAACCGGCTCCAATTGCGCGGGGTGGGCCTGGAAGAGTGGGAACTCCGGGTCCTGGGGGTGAAAGGAGCAGGGGAATGAGTAAAGAGCAGAGAGAAAGAAGGTGGTTAGGTTGCTGGGTGGCTGGAAAGCTATGAGACCGTTGGATGACAAAAGGAAATATTTAGTGAGGTGAAAATATGTTGCCAGAAATAAATAGTCAGCTTCCGATCCTTAACCCCCAGCCCCCGACGGGCGAGGTGGCTCAGGTGGACGCCCGGGGTTTGGATTACCGGGAACTCAATCGCCGGGTGGATGACCTTCTGGCTTCCGGCGCCGGGGAGATTGAGATCCGGGGGGTTCACGGACAGAGATACATCGCCTCGCGCATACGCCGGCCGGTAAACTTCCGGATTCACGGGACCCCCGGCAATGACCTGGCGGCTTTCTCCGACGGGGTGCGCCTGGAAGTATTCGGGGACGCGCAGGACGGGGTCGGGAACACCATGAATTCCGGGGAGATCATTGTCCATGGCCGGGCCGGGGATATTGTCGGCATGGGGATGCGCGGGGGCCGGATTTTCATCCGCGACGAAGTGGGATACCGGACCGCGATTCACATGAAGGAATACCGGGAACAGCGCCCGGTGATCGTGATCGGGGTGATGGGTCAGGACTTCCTGGGCGAATACATGGCCGGGGGGGTGGTGGTGATTCTCAACCTGCCTCCCCGCAACCCCAAATCTTTTTCCCGTCCCCCGGCGTTCATCGGGACCGGGATCCACGGAGGCAAAATCTTCTTCCGGGGAAAACTGGAACCCTATCAGACCGGAAAAGAGGTGGGTTTCGACTGTCCGGATGAGAAGGAAAAAGAATTGTTAAACGGGATCATCCGGGATTACTCCAATTATTTTAGCCAGAACCTGGACCATGTGATTCCCGATGATTTTCTTAAGCTTTATCCCAAGAACCTGCGTCCCTATGGGAGACTGTACGCATACTAATGAACAAAAATTCCAAATTCCAAGCTCCAAATTCCAAACAAACGACAAAATCCCAATGATTCAAACATAACAAACATCCCCTCTCCCCTTGCGGGAGAGGACAGAGGAGAGGGGGAAGATATAATTTGGACAGTTGGGCTTTTTGAGATAAATTAAGGAAAGGGGGAGGAGAGTCAGCCCCCGAATTTTGGGGGCAAAAACGGGGATAACCCGGGAAGGATGGACAGAAGAGGGAAATGAGGACTTTGCGCCTGGCGCTTTCCCAGATCAACCCGACCGTGGGGGATCTGAAAGGAAACGCCGCCCTGATTCTCAAGTACGTGGAGCGGGCTCTCGCGCTCCAGGCCGACCTGGTGGTTTTCCCCGAACTGGTCCTCTGCGGGTACCCCCCCGAGGATCTCCTCCTCCGGCCCAGTTTTGTCCAGAAGAATTCCCAGGTTCTGGGTGAACTGGCCCAAAAGATAAGAGGTATATCGGCCTTGATAGGTTTCGTGGACCAAACCGGTGATGTTTATAATGCCTGCGCCCTGGTGGCGGAAGGAAAAGTGATTGATATCTATCGGAAGATCCATCTCCCCAACTACGGGGTTTTCGATGAGAAGCGTTATTTCCAGGCGGGGAAGGAATACCCCGTTTACGAACTGGGCGAAACCCGGGTGGGGGTCAACATCTGTGAAGATATCTGGTTTCCGGAAGGCCCGGCGCGGATCCAGAGCCTCGTCGGAGAAGCCGAGGTGGTAATCAATATCAGCTCCTCGCCGTTCGAGGTGGGAAAACTTGATTACCGGCGGAAAATGCTTTCCGCCCGGGCCGCGGACAACCAGGTTTACCTGGCCTACTTGAACCTGGTCGGCGGCCAGGACGAACTGGTTTTTGACGGACAGGCAATGGTGCTGGATCCCTCCGGCCGGCTGCTCGGAGAAGGGGAGGCGTTCCGGGAGGATCTCCTGGTTTTCGACCTGGATCTCGACCAGGTTTTTCACCAACGGCTGCATAACCCCCGATGGCGGGAAATGCAGGGGGCCAGAGAGGGCCGGCCGGAAAAGGTGAAGAAGGTCCGGGCCGCCGGGCCGCGCGCGACGGGACCCCGGCCGCCGGTGGCCTCGCCCCGGGTTGGCGAGCTCGATCCTCGGGAGGAGATCTACCGGGCCCTCGCGCTCGGGACCAGGGATTACGTCCGGAAAAACGGTTTTTCCAAGGTTACCCTTGGGCTTTCCGGCGGGGTGGACTCGGCCCTGACCGCGGCGATCGCGGTCGAGGCACTGGGATCGGAGAATGTTTTCGGAATCCTGATGCCCTCGGTCTACACCGCCCGGGAAAGTGTCGAGGGGGCGGAGGCCCTGGCCCGGAACCTATCGATCCGGACCTTCACCCTCCCGATCTCCAGGATTTTTCAGGTTTTCCAGGACGAGCTCAAGCCGGTTTTCCGGGATCTGCCCGCCGATCTCACCGAAGAGAATCTCCAGGCGCGGATCCGGGGAAACCTCCTGATGGCTCTATCCAACAAGTTCAACTGGCTGGTCCTGACCACCGGGAACAAGAGCGAGTACTCCGTGGGGTATTCCACCCTCTACGGGGACATGGCCGGGGGCTTCGCGGTGATCAAGGACATTTCCAAGACCCTGGTCTGGCAGCTCTCGGAATACGTGAACGAGCGGGCGGGGCGGGAGATCATCCCGCGCCTGATCATTACCCGGCCGCCGACCGCGGAACTTCGGCACAACCAGAAGGATGAGGACTCGATTCCGCCTTACCGGGTCCTGGATAAAATCATCAAGGGTTACCTCGAGGAGGACAAGGACCTCGAGGAACTGGTGGGGGCGGGATTGCCCCGGGAAATGGTGGAACAGGCGATCCGGCTTTCCGATCGGAGCGAGTACAAGCGGCGGCAGGCGGCCCCCGGGGTCAAGATCACGCCCCGGGCCCTGGGCAAGGACCGCCGGATGCCGCTGACCAATCGTTTTGACTAAAATGCTTTTTTGAGAAAGGAGAAAGAAATGGCAAAGCTGGGACCGGAAGACGTTCTAAAAATCGTCAAAGATAAAAAAGTTAAATTCATCAAAATCTGGTTTGTGGACATCCTGGGTCAGTTGAAGAGCTTCTCCATCACCGACAAGGAACTCGAGGGGGCCTTTTCCGAGGGGATGGGCTTTGACGGCTCGAGCGTCGAGGGTTTCGCCCGGATCTTCGAGAGCGACCTGGTGGCGGTTCCCGACGCCTCCACCTTCCGGATCCTGCCCTGGCGGCCCCAGGAGGACGCGGTGGCCCGGATGTTCTGCGATATCCTGAACCCCGACCAGACCCATTACGAAGGGGATACCCGCTATATCCTGAAGCGGAATCTGGAAGAGGCCAAGAAGCTGGGATATACCTTTTTCGTCGGCCCCGAGCTCGAGTATTTTTACTTCAAGAGCGATAAGTTCCCTGAGATTATTGACCAGGGAGGCTATTTCGACTTCCTGCCCCTCGATCTCGGCCACGATCTTCGCCGCAATACCATGCTGACCCTGGAAAAGATGGGGATCCAGGTGGAGTATGCCCACCACGAGGTGGCTCCCTCCCAGCACGAGATCGACCTCCGCTACGCCGAGGCCCTGGAGATGGCGGATACGGTAATGACCTACAAGGTGGTGGTCAAACAGGTGGCCTGGGAGAAAGGGGTTTACGCTTCCTTTATGCCCAAACCGCTTTTCGGGGTGAACGGTTCCGGAATGCACTGCCACCAGTCATTGGTTAAAGGGGGGAAAAACGCTTTCTTCGACACCAAGGAAGAGTTTCATCTTTCCAAGATCGCCAAGGCGTACATTGCCGGGGTATTCAAGTACGTGAAGGAATTCACCTCGGTTACCAACCAGTGGGTGAATTCCTACAAGCGCCTGGTCCCGGGCTACGAGGCCCCGGTTTACATCGCCTGGGCCCGGCGGAACCGCTCGGCCCTGATCCGGGTGCCGATGTACAAGCCCGGGAAGGAAATGGCTACCCGGATCGAGCTCCGCTTCCCGGACCCGGCCTGCAACCCTTACCTCGCTTTTTCCGTGATGCTGGCCGCCGGGTTGGAAGGCATCCGCAACAACTATCCCCTGCCCAAACCGGTGGAGCGGGATATCTTTGAGATCGATGAGAAGGAACGGGAAGAAGCCGGAATCGACACCCTCCCGGGCAGCCTGCTCGAGGCGATCGAGCTGACCAAGAAAAGCAAGCTGGTGAAAAAGGCCCTGGGCGATCACGTTTTCGAGAAGTTCATCGAGAACAAGGAAATCGAGTGGGACCGCTACCGGATCCAGGTTACCAACTACGAGCTCGACAAATATCTGCCGGTTTTGTAGATAAATTCGGAAGCAAGTAGGGGCGGGGTTTATCCCCGCCCGAAGAAATTTTTTCGGGAGGGCACTAGGCCCTCCCCTACGTTTTATCTTTTAGTTAATGACCAGGCATTTCCATGAATAAATCCGACCATCCTGCCCCGCTCCGGCGGGAAGTAAAAGAACTCGGCCTCCTGTTCGAGATCAGCCAGAAATTAAGCCAGCGCCTGGATCTCCGGGACGTGATGGTCCCGGTCCTGAAGGCCATGGCCGAGCACATGGGGCTCCTGCGCGGGACCCTGACCATCCTGAACCGGGAAACGGGGGAGATCTTCATCGAGGCCGCCTACGGGCTTTCCGAGAGCCAGCGGGAAAAAGGCAGATACAAGGTCGGAGAGGGGATCACCGGCAAGGTGGTGCAGACCGGCAAACCGGCGGCGGTGCCCCGGGTTTCGCAGGAGCCGCTGTTTCTGAACCGGACTGGAGCCCGCAACGGGCTCCGGAAAAAGGATATCTCCTTCATCTGCGTTCCGGTCAAGCTTGGGCATGAGGTGATCGGGGCGCTCTCCGCCGACCGCTGGTTCGATCCCGGAATCTCCCTCGAGGATGAGGTGCGCCTGCTCTCGATTATCGCTTCCCTGGTGGCCCAGGCGGTCCGGCTGCGCCAGACCGCGGCCGAGGAGCGCCAGCGGCTTCTGGAGGAGAACATCCGTCTCCAGGAACAACTCAAGGACCGCTTCCGCCCCGCCAACATCATCGGCAACTCCAAGGCCATGCAGAAGGTCTACGATCTCATCGCCCAGGTGGCCCAGAGCAATACCACGGTTTTGCTCCACGGGGAAAGCGGGACGGGCAAGGAGCTGGTGGCCCATTCGCTTCATTATGAGAGCCTTCGGGCCCACCAGCCCCTGATCAAGGTCAACTGCGCGGCCCTGCCCGAAACGGTGATTGAGAGCGAACTTTTCGGGCACGAGAAGGGGGCCTTCACCGGGGCGATCCGCGAACGGAAGGGGCGTTTCGAGCTGGCGGACGGAGGAACCATTTTCCTGGATGAAATCGGGGATCTCTCCCCCCTGATCCAGATCAAGCTCCTCCGGGTTCTGCAGGAGCGGGAGTTCGAGCGGGTCGGCGGTACCCGGACGCTCAAGGTGGATGTCCGGATCATCGCCGCCACGAACCGTGATCTGGAGGCCCTGGTGGCCCAGGGCCGTTTCCGGGAGGATCTTTTTTACCGCCTGAATGTTTTTCCCATCTTTCTCCCGCCTCTCCGCGACCGGAAGGCCGATATCCTGCTCCTGGCCGATCATTTCGTGGAGAAATACAGCCGGGAGAGCCGGAAGAAGATTCTCCGAGTCACCACCCCGGCGATCGACATGCTGATGGCCTACCACTGGCCGGGTAACGTCCGGGAACTCGAGAACTGCATCGAGCGGGCGGTTTTGCTTTCGAATGAGGGGGTAATCCACGGGCATCATCTTCCGCCCACCCTGCAGACCGCCGAGGCCAGCGGGACGATGCACGAGGGGCCCCTCCAGGCCACGCTCGACAATATCGAGAGGAACCTGATTCTCGACGCGCTGAAATCCTCCCGGGGAAATCTGGCCGGGGCCGCCAAGGCCCTGGGCCTCTCCGAGCGGGTGATGGGATTAAGAATCCGTAAACATGGGATCGATCCCAAAAGGTTTCATACCAAGATGTAGGATTTGCCTCAGAATCCTACAAATATGTAGGATAAATTCCTTCCCCGTTTTTCTTCCCGGTTTTATAAATTCCTCGAAATAACCAATCGCTTCAATAAGTTAGCCAATCCGGCGCGGGGCTTTCCGCCCTTGGCACGCCTGTTGCTTTATATCAATCCGGAGGGAAGAGAAAACTGATGAAAAAGTCCGGACGGGCTAAAGCGAAAGTAATCAGATTGCGGGGAAGGACGAGGAAGATGCCTGACCATGGAAACAAAAAAGCGGAGATATTTGAGGAGGATGAAAGGTGCGCGAAATGCGAATACTGGGTTTCCCAAGGCGAAGGGATCAAGACTTTCTGCGTTTATCCGATTATTACCGGCGAGGATACCAAAGGACAGGAAATGGATCGTGATGGTTGGTGTCGGAATTTTAATTTTAACGATTAGTCAATCAAGAGCAGGATCTGAAGATTAAATCGAAGGGGAGGTGAACATGAATCGGAATATTTTATGGCTGGCCCTGGGACTGATCTTTTCCTGGGCCGTCCCGGCCGGGGCGGATACCGGGGGAACCGTGAGCCCGGCCGATACCGCCTGGCTCCTGGTTTCCACGGCCCTGGTGATGCTGATGACCCCGGGCCTGGCCCTTTTCTACGGGGGGATGCTTCGGAGAAAGAACGTCCTCAGCACGATTATGCAGAGCTTTTTTATCATCTGCCTGATCGGCGTGGAATGGGTGCTCTGGGGTTACTCCCTGTCCTTCGGGCCGGACCTGGGCGGGGTGGTGGGCGGTCTGGACCGTCTCGGGATCTCGCTTTCCGGGCTGGAGCCCCGGGGTACCGTTCCCGGTTTTGCCTTCATCATGTTCCAGGGGATGTTCGCGATCATCACCGTGGCCCTGATCTCGGGAGCGGTAGCCGAGCGGATGAAATTTTCGACCTTTTTTATTTTCAGCCTGCTCTGGTCCACGCTGGTTTACAACCTGCTCTGCCACTGGGTCTGGGGCGGGGGCTGGCTGGCGAAGCTCGGATTCCTGGATTTTGCCGGGGGCGCGGTGGTCCATATCAGCTCGGGGGCAAGCGCCCTGGTGGCCGCGATCCTGATCGGCCGGCGGAAGTGCTATCCGGAAAAGGTGGTCCGGCCCCACAACCTGACCATGACGGTCCTGGGGACGGGACTTCTCTGGTTCGGCTGGTTCGGTTTCAACGCCGGGAGCGCGATCACTTCTGGCAGTCTGGCTTCCCTGGCTTTCACCAATACGTTTCTCTCCGCCTGCGCGGCCGGGCTGGTCTGGGTATTTATCGATTGGACTCGGATCGGGAAACCCACCGTGCTCGGGATCTGCTCCGGGGCGATCGCCGGCCTGGCGGGGGTCACGCCCGCCGCGGGTTTTGTCAGTCCCAATTCCGCCATGATCATCGGCGTGGTCGCGGCGATTCTCTGCTACTACGGGGTGAGCGTTTTGAAGCCCCGCCTGGGTTATGACGACACCCTGGATGTCTTCGGCATCCACGGATTGAGCGGCACCTGGGGAACCTTAGCCGTGGGTCTGTTCGCCACCAAAGCTGCCAACAGCGCGGGCGCGGATGGGTTGTTTTTCGGAAACCCGGGGCAGCTGCTGATTCAGATCATCGGGATCGCGGCCACCTGGATTTTAGCCGGGGTGGTTACTTACGGGGTTCTCAAGATTCTCGACGTGGTCATGAAATTGCGGGTCAGCGAGGAGGAAGAAGACATCGGCCTGGATCTGACTCAGCACTCCGAAAGCGCCTATACGATTTTGGAATGAGGGATATATGAGGTTGAGGTTCCGACACGGATTTTCACGGATTGAATGGATCTTTATCAACTTCAAAATCCAGGTAAGCCGGGTCATGGATCCAGGAAGGAGTGAAAGATGAAATACATCATTGCCATCATTCAGCCGCATCGCCTGGAGAAGGTGCTCCGGGAGCTGGACGATTCCGAGATTTACCTCCGGACCGTGACTCAGGTCATGGGCTGCGGACGCCAGAAAGGGGTGACGGAGGTCTACCGCGGGAACGTGGAACACGGCAACCTGCTGAAAAAGATCAAGATCGAGATCGCGGTCAACGAGGATTTCGTCGAGCCCTGTATCCAGGCTTTAGTCAAGGGAGCCCGGACCGGAAAGGTCGGGGATGGGAAGATTTTTGTCATGGATCTGCCCGAATGCATCCGGATCCGGACCGGGGAACGCGGCGGCCTGGCGATCGGCTAGTTCGACTATCCTTAACCCACCCGGGCGGGGATGATGACCACGGTCCGGCCCGCCAGGTGCAGCCGCTTCTGGAGGATGAAGGCGGTTTCGTTGTGGAGGATAGGCTGGTACCAACGCTCGCGATGAAAGACCAATTGCCCGGCGAAGTAAGTTACCTGAGGAAATTCCCGGGCTACATCCAGGCAGAGCTTTTCCAGCTCCGAAACGACATCCGTCCCGACCGCCAGCCGGTAGGTAGAGGGGACCCCTTGTCCGGACATCAGGTCCACGTATTTTTCCAGTTCCTTCCTGACCCGGTCCTGGATCTTGTCGACCGCCTCCTCGCCCTTGAAGATCCCGGAGTCGACCGCCCCCACCGAGAGAAAGACTACGTTCCGGAATTTCCCGGGGAATTCCCGGAAAGAGGCCAGCGTTGTGTGGATCCCGAGACCGGTGTAGCCACCCACCAGGACGGCGGCAGTAGGAAGAGTCGGGTCAATCGGAGCGGGGACTTTATCGGTAATCCGGGGAAGATCGGAGAGAATTGCGTAGACCTGGGCGAGCTTGGCGTTGGTAGTCCGATAATGGCGCCGGATCAGAAGGCAAAGGGAGATGACCGTGCCCGTGACCAGGAGCGTGACCCAACCGCCTTCACCGAATTTCTCGAAAACGGTGACAAAGAGGATCGTAATACAGAAAAGAAATCCGCCCGCGAAGAGTGAAAATTCCCGTTTCCAGGGTTTCCCAGAACTCCGCCGGGAAAGAAGCGAACGCGCCATTCCCAGCATCGAGAGGGAGAAGGTGAGGAAGACATTGATGCTGTAGATCACCACCAGGCGGTGGACATCCCCCCGCGAATAGAGCAGGACGGCCAGGGCGGCACCTCCCATGATCAGGGTGCCGTTCTGGGTGGTCAGGCGTTCCGAAAGTGCGGCCAGCCGGCGCGGCACCCAATTGTCCACCGCCATGTTGGCGAGAACCCGGGGCCCGCCCAGGAAGCCGGCCTGGGCCCCGACCACGAGGAGCGCGCCCTCGGAAAAGAGGGTCAGGATTACGAAGAGATGCCCTCCGGGGATTCCCCCCGCGACTTTTTCCCAGAGAATGGCGTTCAGGGTTTTGCCCGCCGCCGGCTCCACCTGCCAGAGCAGGTAACAGACAACCAGGCCGCCGGAGACTATGGAAAGCGAAACCGCCATGTAAATCATGGTCTTTTGGGCGGTGGCGACCCGGGGCTCGCGCATGATGGAAAGGCCGTTGGAGACGGCCTCGATCCCGGTGTAGGTCCCCCCGCCGAGCGAATAGGCATGCAAGAAGAGCAGGAGCATTCCGGCGCCGCCCAGGGTGGCCAGCCCATCGCGGAAGCCGGAGTGAACCACCGTTGCGGTTTGTACCGCGGCCGAGGCGTGAACGCCGATCCCGGCACCGATCAGAATGATATGGGTGACGAGGAAGAGGAGGAAAATCGGGAGGAGGGTAATAATAGATTCCTTGACCCCCCGAATGTTCAGAGTGGTGAGCGCGAGGATCAGGATGACCTCGAGCGGGAGCTTTATCTCGTGCCAGCCGGACGGCAGAAAACTGAAAAGAGCGTCCCCCGCGGCCGCGATCGAGACGGTGATCGTGAGGACATAGTCAACCCAAAGGGCCGCGCCGGAGACCATGCCGGCTCGTTCGCCGAGCAGGGCGGTGGCGACGACATATCCTCCCCCGCCGTGGGGGAACCGGGCGATGATCCGGCTGTAGCAGGCGGAGATGATGCAGACGGTGGCGATCATCAGGGCCGCGATCGGGAGGGCAAGGAAGGTGTGTTCCCCGAGCGTGCGGAAGGCTTCTTCCGGCCCGTAGGAGGATGAGGAAAGACCGTCGGCGCCGAGCCCGACCCAGGCGAGGAAAGCGACCACCGAGAGGCGCTGGAAAACCGTCCGGTCGGAAAGATCGCGGGGCGGGCCGATCACCGCCTTTTTCAGCCGATCCAGAGATGAAGGTTTTTCCTGATAAGGTAAATCCGGACCGCCGCCGGCATCCTGCAGATCGCCCATTTAGAACCTCCGGTTTTAAATGACTGCTCGGAGAGTCTGCCTCCGGCCAGTTCCGGAAGGTTCTCTCCTTCGACGCCTGCGAGGTTAGCTGACGGGCTCGGGCCGAAAGAGTTGCCCTACGCCATCCGGCGATGCGCCCCAAATGCTTGGGTTCCCCGTTCTCACCATTGAGATTAGGCGTGGATCTGGATGCATATTATGTTTGCCGGGAAAACAAGTCAATCAAATCCCGGGGCTGGGGCCGAGGTTCTCTTGACGGGAAAAGCGGAAGGTGCTTTCGGGCGGGGGTTAAAACAGAAGTTTGAAAAGCTGGCAGGTGACCCAGCCGATCAGGCCGCAGACCGGAAAGGTGAAGATCCAGGCGGTTACGATCTCTCCCCCCACTCCCCAACGGATGGCGGAGAACTTGCGGGTTGTCCCCACGCCCATGATCGAGGTGTTGATCGTGTGAGTGGTGGAGAGCGGGATGCCCAGCCGGGAGGCCAGCTCGATGGTCAGGGCCGCGCCGGTTTCGGCGGCGAACCCCTGGACCGGCTCGAGCTTGGTCAGGCGGACCCCGATGGTGCGGACGATCTTCCAGCCCCCGAGGGCGGTCCCGAGCCCGATGGTAAGGGCGCAGATGGTGATTACCCAGAGCGGGATCTTGAACTCCGGGAGGACGCCGCCGATCACCAGGGTGAGGGTGAACATGCCCATGAATTTCTGCCCGTCGTTCGAACCGTGGGAAAAGGCCATGAAGGCGGCGGAGAAGATCTGCGCGCGTCCGAAGATTTTCCGGATCCAGCCCGGGCGGACCTTCTGAAAAATCCAGTAAATGGTCAGCATCAGAATAAACCCGCCCAGAAAACCCAGGAAGGTGGAAAACCCGAGGCCGAGAAAGATCTTCCTCCAGCCCTCCCACTGCAGGGAGGAAAAGCCCGCGGTGGCGATGCTGGCCCCGGCGAGTCCGGAAACCAGGGCGTGGGTCGAGCTGGTCGGCAGGCCGAAGTAACGGGCGAAATTTCCCCAGATGATGTTCCCCACCATCGCCGCCGCGATGGTGGAAAGATTGATCACCTCCGGCCGGACTATTCCTTTTCCCACCGTCAGGGCCACGGCCGTCCCCGACAGGGTCCCGAGGAAATTCAGAACCACCGCCATGGTCAGGGCCTGAACCGGCGTCATGACCCGGGTAGATACTACAGTAGCGATGGCGTTGGGCGCGTCCGTCCAGCCGTTGACGAACTCGGCCACGAGAATGAGAAAAAGAACCGGGAGGAGATGAATGATCGCTTCAGACATTCCTAAAAACCCGGACCTTCCTGCTTGCCAGCTTTAACCATGTATTTGTTCCTGTTCATAGGATTAGCCTCTGCTTTAAAAGATAGGATTCTATTGTTAAGAAACAGTTAAGAAATGGTTAAAGATTGAATAAGAATTTAAAGGAAAAAATTGAAAGACGGAGGGAAGATAAAGTCAGGGAACGGATCTATATGGCGGGCAGAAAAATGGTAAAGGTGCTGCCCTTCCCGGGTGTGCTGTCCACGGAGAGCCGGCCGCCGTGGACCTGGACGATATGCTTGACAATGGAAAGCCCGAGACCGGTGCCTCCGAGTTTCCGGCTCCGTGACTTGTCTACCCGATAGAAGCGCTCGAAAATCCGGGGGAGATGCTCGGCCGGGATCCCGATCCCGGAGTCCCGGACCCGGATCAGAAGCTCATCCCCCTCCCGGGAGAGCTCCAGCCGGACCTTGCTTCCGGTCTCGCTGTATTTGATGGCGTTATCAATCAGGTTCACCACCGCCTGCTCGAGCAGGTCCGGGCTTAAGTGGGCGGAGAGCCCGGGATCGCCCTCGAGTTCGACAAGAATGGTTCTCTCCCGGGCCAGGGTGGCGCAGGCTTTCTGAGCCGACTTCAAAATGTCGAGTACCGGGACGGCTTGGAACTGGATCTCGCCTTTTCCCTCTTCCTTCTCGATCCGGGAAAGGGCGAGGAGGTCATCGATAATAGCCTTCAGCCGCTCGGTTTCCCCGGCGATGATTTCCAGGAACCTTTTCGTTTCCTCGGGGCCGACCTCCCCCCGCAGGGTTTCCACGAAACCCTGGATGGAGGTTATCGGGGTTTTCACCTCGTGGGTTACATTGGCGACGAAGTCCTGCCGTACTCTTTCCAGGAGTTTCAGGCGGGTGATGTCGTGGAGAACCACCAGCGCCCCGCCCGGCTCTTTTTCCCGGGCGGGCAGGGGAACCGCCTGGACGGCGAGGAAACGCTCGCCCCCGTTTAACAGGACCACTTCCCCTTCGGCGGGCTTTCGGCGGGAAAGCGTCTCGGCCACCAGGCGCTGGATCTCGGGATTGCGCACCGCCTCCTCGAGGTTTTTCCCCTCGGCTTTCCGGGGATCCACCCCGAGGATCCGGGCGGCCGACAGATTCAAACGGGTGATCCTGCCTGCCGGGTCCGTGACAAAAACCCCCTCCACCATCGCCGAAAGGATGGTCTCGAGCTCCTCGCGCTGGGCGGAGGTGGTGGTCAGCCGTTCCTCGAGTTCGCCCGCCATCCGGTTCATCGTTTTGGACAGGTTGGCGATTTCCTCCGGCCCGGTTTGGTGCAGGCGATATCCGAGTTCGCCCCGGGCGAAGCGCTCGGCTCCCCGCTCGATCTCGGTGAGGGGCCGGTTGACCCGGGCCAGGAGAATCAGGCTCACAATCGCCGCAAGGAGCGCGATTCCCAATCCCAGGAGGGCGATTTTCCAGTAGACCGAACGGAGCATTTGGGAAACGGAGATTAAAGGCGCCGCGGCGCGGATCACCCCAACGATGGTTTCTCCTTTCCGGACCGGGATGGCCACGTTGATCATTTCTTTTTTCAGGGTGGTGCTCCGCCGGATGAAGACCCCGGTTTGGCCCGCCATGGCCGACCGGACCTCCGGCCGATCGGAATGGTTGCCCATCAGCGCGGGGTCTTCATCCGAATCCCCGATGACCACGCCGGAGGGCAGGATGGCGGTGATCCGGGTTTGGGTTTCCTTTCCCATCTCCCGGCAGATGGCCTCCACGCCGGAGGATTCCCCGGTGAGCAGGGATTTCTCCAGCGACATGGCGGCCAGGCGGGCTTCCGCTTCCAAAGCGGAGGAGATTTCCGAAAGGTAAAGCTGCTTTAAGGTGCGGGTGGCGAACCAAACCACCAGGAAAAGGCAGGGAATAATGATCAGCAGGAAAACCGGGTAGATCTGCCAGAGGAATCGGCGCTTCCTGAACATGCTTTAATCCTTAAACCGGTATCCCACCCCCCGGATGGTTTCCAGGTATTCCCCGGCGGTTTTTAATTTCTTCCGGAGCCCGGTGATCTGCACGTCCACCGTCCGGTCGGTGACGATGTAATTTTCCCCGCGGACGGCGTTGATGATCTGGTTCCGGGTAAAGACCCGTCCGGGTTTCTGGGCGAGATGCAGCAGAATCCGGAACTCGGTGGCGGTGAGCTCGATCGGCTTATTTTTATGTTTCACCTCATGGCGGGCAGGGTCAATCACCAGATCATGGACCCTCACCAATTCTTCCGAGGCCGGGGCCGCGCCTTTGTTCCTCCGGAGGACGGACCGGACCCGGGCGGTCAGGATCTTGAGACTGAAGGGCTTGGTGATGTAATCGTCGGCCCCGAGTTCAAGACCGGCCACGATGTCGCTCTCCTCCCCCTTGGCGGAAACAATGATCACGGGAATGGCCTGGGTCCGATGATCAGATTTCAGGATTTTCAGGACCTCGAGCCCGTCCAGTCCCGGGAGCATGAGGTCGAGCAGGAGGAGATCGCCGCCATCCGCCCGGGCTTTTTTAACGGCTTCCTCCCCGGTGGTGAAGCCCTCGGTCCGATACCCTTCTTTCCTGAGGTTGTAACGGATCAGTTCGAGGATGTTCTCCTCGTCATCCACGATCAGGATATTTCCCTTGGCCATTTCTTGCCTTTCGATATCCCCCGGCATAAGGGATAGAGAAACAGGTAAATGTTAAGATTCGATTAAATATACATTAAAATTCGGTGAGAATCCCCTCTGAGTGTTGAACCCGACCGGGCAAAGGTGATATTTTTACCGGGCTCAGGTTTAAAGGAACGGGGAAGCGAAACCATGACCGGGAAAGAGATCCGACAGAAGTTTCTGAAATACTTTGAGGAGCAGGGACACAAGATCATGCCCAGCTCCTCCCTGATTCCCGACGGGGATCCCACCCTGCTTTTTTCCAACGCCGGGATGAACCAGTTCAAGAAGATCTTCACCGGCGAAGAGGACCGGGGCCTCCGGCGGGTTTCCACCGTCCAGAAATGCATGCGGGCCGGGGGCAAGCACAACGACCTCGAGAACGTGGGCCGGACCAACCGCCACCACACCTTCTTCGAGATGCTGGGCAATTTTTCCTTCGGGGATTATTTCAAAAAAGAGGCGATCGGGTTCGCCTGGGAGCTCCTGACCAAATGCTTCGGGTTCGACCCCAAAGATCTCTGGATCACCGTATATAAAAAGGATGAAGAGGCCTTTGCCCTCTGGCAGTCGGTGGCCGGGGTTTCCCCGGAACGGATCTCCCGAATGGGCGAAGAGGACAACTTCTGGATGATGGGCGAAACCGGCCCTTGCGGCCCCTGTTCCGAAATAATGTTCGACCAGGGGCCCGGGGTGGGTTGCGGGAAGCCGGATTGCCGGGTGGGGTGCAGCTGCGACCGCTACCTGGAACTCTGGAACCTGGTTTTCATGGAGTTCAACCGGACGGCGGACGGGAACATGTCTTCCCTGCCCCGCAAATCGATCGATACCGGGATGGGACTCGAGCGGATCACCGCCGTGCTCCAGGGAAAGACCAGCAATTATGATAGTGACCTTTTCACCCCCCTGATCCGGGCGATTGAGGCCCAGGTCTCCGGGTTGGATCCCGAGAAACACCTGGTTTCCGTGCGGGTGGCCGCGGACCATTCCCGGGCCGCGTCCTTCCTGGTGGCGGACGGGGTGATTCCGGGCAATGAGGGCCGGGGCTATGTTCTCCGCCGGATCATCCGGCGGGCCGCCCGCCACCTGTTCGAGCTCGGGATCCGGGAGCCCTTCCTCTATCGCCTGACCGGAGTGGTGGCAGATGCCTATGCCGACGTCTATCCCGAGCTTCGGGAGAGGGAGATGAAAATCACCCGGATCCTGAAAGGCGAGGAGGAACGTTTCCTGATCACGATTGAGCGGGGGATGGAACTGCTCTCGGCGGAGATGGAAAAAATGGCCGCGGAGAAAAAGTTGATTTTGCCGGGGGAGATGGTTTTCCGGCTTTACGATACCTTCGGATTTCCGGTGGACCTGACCCTGGACATCCTCCGGGACCGGAATCTCTCCGCCGATCTGGCCGCTTTTGAAAAAGAAATGGAGCTCCAGCGCCAGCGCGGCAAGGATGGACAGGATCGAAATGCGGGAGCCGAGGAAACCGAGCGGATCGCCCATCTGGTGAAAGAATCCGGTGCGGTTTTATTTCTGGGGTACGAGAGCCTGCAGGCCGATTCGAAAGTGGAAAAGATTCTCCGGGAAGGCGTGGAGGTGGACTCGGCCGGGCCGGATCAGGAAGAAATCAGGGTTATCACCCGGGAGACCCCGTTTTACGGCGAGGTCGGCGGACAGATGGGAGATGCCGGGATGATTTCCGGACCGGGCCTGCAGGCCGAGGTTGTTTATACCGAAAGACCCCACGTGGATCTCATCATCCACCGGGTCAAGGTCAAGTCCGGAGAAATCCGGAAAGGGATGTCGGTGACCCTCTCCGTGGACGCGGAGCGGAGGACGGCGATCGCCCGGAACCATACCGCCACCCATCTTCTCCAGGCGGCCCTCCGCAAGGTCAGGGGAGATGAAATCCGTCAGGCCGGGAGCCTGGTGGCTCCGGAACGGCTTCGGTTTGACTTCACTTGTTTCTCTCCGCTGTCCCCGGCCGAGCGGGAGAAGGTCGAAGATATGGTGAATGAGGCCATTCTCAAAAACCTGCCGGTCGTGACTCGGGTCATGAGCTACCAAGAGGGCTTGAAAAGCGGGGCCACCGCAATCTTCGAGGAAAAATACGGAAGCTCGGTCCGGGTGGTGGAGGTCGAAGGGATCAGCCGGGAGCTCTGCGGGGGAACCCACATGCGCCGGACCGGGGATATCGGGCTTTTGAAAATCCTGGGGGAATCCTCGGTGGCCGCCGGGGTCCGGCGGATCGAGGCCCTGACCGGCGAAGGGACTTTCCGCTACCTCCGGAGCCTGGAGGATACGGTCCGGGAGTCCGGGGAGATCCTCAAGGTCGAGCCCGCCACGCTGCCGCGGCGGATCCAGGAGCTTCGGGATGAGCTCAAGACCAAGGACAAGGAAATTGAGCGTCTGCAGATGAAAAACCAGGCCCAGACCGCCGATGAGATTCTCGATAAAGTAAGACAAATAAGTGGGGTTTCCTGCCTGGCGGTAGAAATCCCCGGGCTGTCTCCGGCCGCCCTGCGGGAAGTGGCCGAAAAAATCCGCGGCAAGATTAAATCCGGGATCGTGGTTCTGGGCAGTCGGACACCGGAGAAGGCCGCCCTGGTGGCGATGGTGACCAAGGACCTCACCGCGAAATTTGACGCGGTGAAAATAATCCGCGGCATCTCGGGAGAGGTGGGGGGCGGCGGGGGTGGGAGAGCCGACATGGCCCAGGCGGGCGGCAACCAGCCGGACGGCCTGCCCCGGGCCCTGGCCCGGGTGGAAACAGTCCTTAAGGAAATGATCGAAAAGTAAATCCTTGCCCGGCGATAAAGCCGCTCATATCCTGGTCAGCTTCAGAATAAGTGCAATCAATGGAAAAGATTTCCCGCTTTCTGAAAAAAAACGCTTATTCAGAACTTATTTCCAGGCAATTAAGGGTAATAATTTAGTAATTTCAGGGTGAAAATCTATTGCCGGTTTTCACCATCGGGGATAACCTTTTTAGCAGAGAAAAAAAGACCAGAAGGGAAGAAATCCCCTCTGGCCTTTAAGGATGGAGGCTTTGCGGAACCTGAAACCGGAAATGCCTTTCTTATATGGAGGGGTTAAGGAAGGGACATTTACCGGTCTGCATTTATGGCCCGCCAAGCCTAGAGATAGTTATTTTTTATAACAGTTTTTCTTATTTGTCAAGTATTTTTTTATCAAACATCAGGTAATAGCAGTATTTTTGAAGATAGGGAAATTATTTCAAGCAAATCAAACCGTTAACTAAAGGAGCGAACATGGTTCATGATCCTGATGATGAGAAAGTTACCGAGCCGGATCTTTTAATCAAGTCTCTGGGCGACAAAGTTAGGAATATCAGGCGGGAGAAAAACCTGACCCAGCAGGAACTCGGCGACCTTTCCGATCTTTCTTATAAGTATGTCGGCGAGATCGAGAGGGCGGAAAAAAATCCTTCGATCAAGGTCCTGGCCCGGATTGCCAACGCCCTGAATGTGGACCTGATCGAACTGATCAGTTTTGACCTGCCTTCCTCGATTCGGGAAGGAGCGGACCAGCTGGCCAGAAAGAAGTTTTTGGACCGGATCAACCGTCTCCTTCGCGAGCAGTCGGCTCCGGATCTCGAAAAAGCCAATAAGATTCTCAAGGTGCTGCTCGAGAAGTAGGCTTCCGGATCCCCGCCCAATTCGTGGGCCGAAGTTGTTATCCTTTTGCCGGGTCATCCGGCAAAAGGATTTTTTTATCCGCCTTCGCAGAAAATCACCGCTTCTTACCGAGAATGAGTGATAAATGCATAAGGTATACCTGAATTCAAAATGACGATAAGACTCAGTTTCGGCGGATGTTCGCATGCATAATAAGGCGGATAACCCGCCATAGCTTTAGCGAAGGTGGGGAAATATGGAGATACCACGGGCTTTGCCCGTGGGGCTCCATCCGGGAGGAGGGTTGAAAATTTCTCCATACCGGTAATAATATTGAGGCCGTTTGCAGTCTGAATTTGTGATCCCAGAACAGGAGGTAAGGAAATTGACCAAGCATAAAGAACTGGCCCAATGGGTTAATGAATGCGCCAAACTCTGCCATCCCGACAAAGTGGTCTGGTGCGACGGCTCTGACGAGGAAAGAGAGCGTCTGGAGAGGGAAGCCGTCAAGTCCGGGGAAATGATCCAGCTCAACCAGAAGGAGCTCCCGGGCTGTTATTACCATCGGACGGCTAAAAACGATGTCGCTCGCACCGAGCATCTGACTTACATCTGCACCCCGAAAAAGCGGGACGCCGGGCCGACCAACAACTGGATGACCCCGGACGAAGGTTACCGGCGCGCCGGGGAGATCCTGAAAAATTCCATGCGCGGCCGGACTATGTACGTGATTCCCTTTTCCATGGGGCCGCTGGGCTCTCCCTTCAGCAAGATCGGCGTGGAGCTGACCGACAGCATTTACGTGGTCCTGAACATGCGCATCATGACCCGGATGGGCAAGGCCGCCCTCGATCAGCTGGAAAGAACCAACGGGGAATTCACCCGGTGCCTGCACGGCAAAGCGGACCTTGATGTCAACCGCCGGCTGATTCTGCATTTCCCCGAGGACAACGCCATCTGGAGCGTCGGCTCCGGTTACGGCGGCAACGTGCTCCTCGGGAAAAAATGCCTTTCCCTGCGCATCGGCAGTTACCTGGGCCAGCAGGAGGGCTGGCTGGCGGAGCACATGCTCATCATGGGGGTGGAGAATCCCTCCGGTTACATCGGCTACATCGCCGCCGCCTTTCCGAGCGCCTGCGGCAAGACCAACCTGGCCATGCTCCTGCCCCCGGAAGGATTGAAGCGGAAGGGCTACCGGATCTGGACCGTGGGCGACGATATCGCCTGGATGCGGATCGACACCGACGGCAAGCTCTGGGCGGTCAATCCGGAATACGGGCTTTTCGGGGTGGCCCCCGGGACCAGCTCCAAGACCAATCCGAATTTCATCAAGGCGATCCAGAGAAACACCATTTACACCAACGTGCTTCTGAAGAAGGACAAGACCGTATGGTGGGAGGGCGGTGATCCCCCCGTTCCCAAGGAAGGGATCGACTGGCAGGGAAGGCCCTGGAAACCCGGGCAGATTGAGGAAAGCGGGGAGCCGAAGCTGGGCGCCCACCCCAATGCCCGTTTCACGGTTCCGATTCTCCAGTGCCCCTCGGTCAGCAACCGGCTGGAGCACCACCACGGGGTTCCGATCTCCGCCATCATCTTCGGCGGCCGCCGGGCCCAGGTGGCACCCCTGATTTACGAGGCCTTCAACTGGCAGCACGGGGTTTTCATGGGCTCGACCATGGCCTCGGAGCGCACCGCCGCCCAGGTGGGCAAGGTCGGGGAAGTGCGCCGCGACCCGATGGCGATGCTGCCCTTCTGCGGTTATAACATGGGCGATTATTTCGCCCACTGGCTCAAGCTGGGGAAAAAGATGACCAATGCCCCAAGGATTTTCAACGTGAACTGGTTCCGGCGGGACGACAAGGGGAATTTCCTCTGGCCGGGATACGGGGAGAACCTGCGGGTTCTGGAGTGGGTTATCAGCCGCTGCCGGGGAGAGTTGGACGCGGTTGAGACCGCGATCGGGTATGTTCCCCACGAGAACGATGTGGATATGACCGGCCTCCGGATTCCCCGCGAGAACCTGGGCAAGCTGTTCGCGATCAACAAGAAGGACTGGCAGCAGGAACTCGCGGGCGTGCAGG
>JAQTNV010000029.1 GCA_028713675.1 bacterium | reverse complement strand
CCCCCTCCGGCAATCCCACCAGGTTGAACTGGGGCAGCCCCCGGGCGGTATCCACCTCCACCTCCACCTGGTAGGCTTCCACCCCGAGAACCGAACTGGATAAAACGCGGGACAGCATGGTCTGGATAGTTTTTGATTTCTAATTGTCTGATTTTAAATCCGGCTTTTATTATTACTATATGTCCATTATCAAAGTCAAAAAATACCCGGCTTTGAATTTCAGTTGTTCGACACTATTCAGGATTTTGAATCTGGTGAAGAGGATTCTCAATCGGCCCGGATCATCCGGGCGTCCACGGCCAATCCCCCCTGGCCTTCGCCGAAAAGCATCAGGGGATTGATATCTACTTCGGAAACCAGGCCCTCGAGTTCCAGGCTGAGCGTGGAAAGCCGGGTGAGAATCTCGACGGCCTTCGTGATGTCGGCTTTCGCCCTTCCCCGGGCGCCGGCCAGCAGGGGAAAACCGCGCAGGGCGGTTACCATCGCCAGGGCTTCCTCCGGGCCAACGGGGGGAAGCCGGAGGGAAATATCCTTCAAAATCTCCACGAAAATACCGCCCAGGCCGAAGGCGAGCACCGGTCCGAACGAGGGATCCCGCGAGACCCCGGCGAAAACCTCCACCCCGCCCCGGGCCATCTCCTGGACCAGTATGCCGCTGATTTGGGCGTGGGGATCGTATTGCCCCACCGAGCGGATGATGTTCCGGAAGCCTTCGATCACCGCCTGGTCTGAATCCAGTCCGAGTTTGACACCCCCGGCTTCGGTCTTGTGGACCACCTGGGGTGATTCCACCTTGAGCGCCACCGGGTAGCCGATCCCCCGGGCCGCCTGCACCGCCTCCTCCGGGCTTCCCGCCAGTTTTTCCCTGGTTACCGGGATCCCATAAAGGGCGAGGATCTCCTTGGCTACCCTTTCCGGAACCAAACCCGGGAACTCCGGGATCAGATTTCTGACCCGGCTGACCCTTTCCGGATCGATCGCAACTTTGTCGTCCCGGGAGTCCTTATGCCGGAAGACCCCGTACTCGGCCATCCGGGCCCCGACCTTGGCGCCCCGCTCGGGGGTGTCATAGACAACCAGATCGAATTCCTTGGTCAATTCCAACAGTTGATTTTTTACTCCGCTGATGGCGATCATCGGCTTCCGATATTTGCCCATCATTCCCTGGATCCGGCGGGCCAGGAGTTCGTCATTAAAGTCTTTGATTTCCCGGAGGTCGATCCCCCCCGTTTTTTTGGCCGGCCGGTTCTTCCGCTCCTTCCTGGATTTCCTCAGGGAGGCCCGGGACTTCCGGAATACAGACGGGTAAAAAGACAAGGCCGCCCAGAAATGATTGCCGGCGAAGTTGAAAAACGAAATGAAAAACCGCTTAAGTAAATCCCAGTACGTAAACATCGCCCCGGTGATTACCCCCATGACCAGCAGAAAATCGAATTCCGGAACCTGCGCCATTTTTTCCATCACCTCGAACTGAAGCCGCCGGCGGGGAGTGCCGACCAGGTCCACCGGGTTGCCCCGGCTCCAGAACGGCGGCAGCAACGAGTCAAAATGTTTCTTCAGTTCCTCGGGAAGTTCCGGAATCCGGAGTCCCTCCCGGACACAAATCTCGGTGGTGACTACGCCCCATCCGCCTCCCATGGTCATGATCCCGACCCGGTTTCCCGCGGGGACGGGAAGATGGAGAAGGGCCCGGGCCACGTCAATCACCTCATCCGTGGTGCCGACCTCGATGATCCCGCTCTGACGGAAAGCGGTGGCAGCCACTCCGGCGTCATTGACCACGGCCCCGGAATGAGAGCGGGCGACCCGCGCCCCCACCTCGGTTTTCCCGGTTTTCAGAACGATAATCGGTTTTTCCCGACTCACCTTCCTGGCCACCTCGAAGAAACGGCGGCCGTCCTTTATCCCCTCCAGGTAAAGAGCGATCACCCGGGTCTCCGGATCCCGCCCCAGGAATTCGATAAAATCGGTGGAGGTCAGGTCCGCCTCGTTACCGGAACCGACGAAGCGGCTGATCCCGATCCCTTCTTCCTTCCCCCGATTCATCAATTGCTGCCCCAGATTGCCGCTCTGGGTAACCAAGCCCAGGTTTCCCCGGGTCGGATTGATGATGATACCCATCGCGGTCAGCCGGCTGGATGAGCTGAAATAACCCATGGTATTGGGGCCGACGATCCTGACCCCCGATTCCCGGGCGGTCCGCACCAGGCGCCGTTCCCGCTCCTCCCCTTCCTTCCCGGCCTCCGCGAAATCGGAGGAAATCACCAAGGCAAAGGGGATGCCGCGTTGGCCGCAAAGCCGGACCGACTCCTCGACCCGCTCGGCGGGGATGGTCAGAACGGCAAGATCAATCTCTCCCGGGACGGATTGCAGGTCAGGAAAAGCCCTCATCCCCAGAACAACCTTCTCCTTGGGGTTGATCAGGAAAAGTTTTCCCCGGTATCCGCCGGTAAGAATGTTCAGGGGAAGAGTGAACCCCCATTTTCCGATGATATTGGAGGCCCCGATCACGGCGACGGAACGGGGTTCGAAAAACTTGATCAGATCAGTCTCAGTCATTATAAAAGTCTCTAGTCTCTAGTTTCGGGTTTCGAGTTCCTCGCCTCGAGCCTTTATTTTTTCTCTTATCCCTTGCATCTAGTCCCTTGTCTCTGGTTCAAGCCGTCCCTTATGGTAAACTCGAGTGCTTATTATAATAAAATTGAATATTAGCTAAAGGAAATAATTTTTTCTGTCAAGACAAACATTCCGGAGCAATGGAAGCCCAGAGTCAGAACCCGGCCAGCGCCATCATCCTCGCGGGAGGAAAAGGAACCCGTCTGAAAAGGGACAAAACCACATTGATTATTCACGGGAAACCCATCCTCAACCTGATCGTCTCCCGGTTCAATCGCCTGGATTTCAGGGAGATTATCCTGGTTTACGGGACTGATCCCAGATTGTCTCCCGTGCCGGTCCGCCAGGTTGGAGACCTGCTCCCGGGGTACGGGGTTTTGGGGGGTATTTTTACGGGACTGAGCTTGTCCGGCACCGATCTGAACTTTTTCATCGCCTGCGACATGCCCTTTCCCCAGGTAAACCTGATGGAATATATCCTCCAGCTGGCCGCGTCCCAAGATTATGATTGCGTGGTTCCCGTTAATCGAGGCTATCGTGAACCCCTCTTCGCGGTTTATCGGAAAACCTGTCTTCCCGTAATAAAAAAACAACTGGAGGCAAAAGACTTGCACATCGCCCCGATCTTTTCCCGGCTGAAAACCCGGGAGATTTCCGAAACCGAGCTGGACCGGTTCGATCCCCGGCGTCTCTCCTTTTTCAACATCAATACCCCCGATGACCTCCGGGCAGCAGAAGAAATTTCCCGGGATCCCGAAGCCGCAAGTTGACAGGCGGCGGTTTTTGCTAGAATATTTCAACCAAGCATTTTCAAAATCGGAAAGGAGAACAGCCATGGCCCTGAAAATCAGTAAGGAATGCATCAGTTGCGGCGCCTGCGAACCGGAGTGTCCCAACCACGCGATCAGCGAAGGCGACGAAAGATACCAGATTGATCCCGGCAAATGCACCGAATGCGTCGGATATCATGACTCGCCCCAGTGCGCCTCGGTCTGTCCGGTGGACGCCTGCGTTCCGGACCCCAGCCATAAAGAATCAAAGAAAGATCTCGAGGAAAAAGCCAAGAAACAGAAAAAATAGCCGTTTAATCATCAATTTCCCGGCGAAATATTTATCCATTGTCTTGGTTGCGCCGAGACGCTAAACTAGGCCTTATATTCAAAACTGTTCTTGAGGGGGCAAAGTTCCAGGTTTTGGAGGGAGCAGGAACGATTGTCAAAGGTAACGGAACCGGGTTCAGAACTCTCAGCGAAAAGGAGGAGGAAAAATGGCACTGTTTGGAAAAGACAACCCAGCACCCAGCTCGGAATCCAACGCGAGCGCCGGATCGGAATCCGGCCTGACCGCCAAGGAATTGGTGGAGAAGATCGTCCAGCTTCTGTCGGACAATCCCAACGAGGTTTCCGTCAATGAACTGGCCGGCGAGCAGGTTTCGGTGCTCGAAATCCGGGTGGCCCAGAGCGACACCGGGAAAGTGATCGGACGCAAAGGAAGAAACATCCAGGCGATTCGCACCATTCTCGAAGCCCTGGGCGGCAAACAGGGAAAACGCTATTCGGTGGAAATAATCGGGTAGCCGTCCCTTTTAACCAAACCTGACAAACCTGACCGTCAGCTTTTTCGCTCGGAATCCCGGGCGGAGCCGGTCAGGTTTTTTTTTGGCCCGGGGAACTCCGCTCTCCCCGCTTTTCCTCTTCCGACACCAGGAAAATAAAAGGACGGCCGGAAACGGGGTTGGATTTGACCACAACCGTGGTCCGGTAAACCTCTTCGATAATCTGGTAGGTTAAAACCTCATCCGGGGGGCCCAGCCGGGAAAGCCGTCCCCCGTGAAGCAGGACCAGGCGGTCGCAATACTCGCTGGCGTAATTCAAGTCGTGCAGAACCAGGATCACCCCCATCCCCTCCCGGCGGTTGAGCCGGCGGACCAGGTCCAGGATCTGGACTTGGTGGGTTATATCCAGGTGGGCGGTCGGCTCATCCAGGAGCAGATACTCGGGTTCCTGGCACAGGGCCCGGGCGATCAGCGCGAGCTTCCTCTCCCCCCCGCTCAAATTTCCCAGGATGCTCCGCCGTATTTCCAGGACCCCGGTCAGCTCCATGGCCCTTTCGGCGATCTCCTTGTCCCTCCTCCCCTCCAGAAATTGAAAGTACCGACGATGGGGGAATCTTCCGAACAAAACGAAATCTTCTATTGTCAGGTTCAAATCGATGGCCGGACTCTGGGATACCACCGCGACCTTCCGGGCCAATTCCCCGAATTTCATCCGGTTGATCTCGCTCCGGTCCCAGAAAATCTTCCCCTGTTCCGGTTTCAGCACCTTGGTCATTACCCTCAGCAGGGTGGTTTTCCCGGAGCCGTTGGGTCCGATGATTCCCACGATTTCCCCGGATCGGAGGGAAAAGCTGACCTCCCGCAGTACCGGCTTGCCGGGATATCCGCAGGACAGGTTTTCGATTTCCAGGATCATTTATTAAATTCTCGTAAATATGAAAAATTTCTTCGGTCTCAAGTCTCTGGTCTCTGGTTTATGGTTCAATACTTTAAACCTTTTTTCTTTCGTTTATTTAAACTCGAAACTAGAAACTATAAACTCGAAACTGTTTTCACATTCGTCATTCGTCAATCTATTTATCCCGAGATCTTGCGAGGGACAATCGTCAATTCTCTCCAGCGGTAGCGTTTATTTCCCCGAAACCAACCCGGATCTGGCCAGGGCGTAAATGAATATCCCCCCGCCCAAGATTCCGGTAATCACCCCGACGGGTAATTCCACCGGGGCGATTATGGTCCGGGCCAGGGTGTCGCAGAGAATCAGGAAACCCGCCCCCAGCAGAAAACTGGCGACCAGCAGAATGCGATGATCCGGGCCCACCAGCATTCGGACCAGATGCGGCACCACCAGCCCGACAAAACCGATAATCCCGGAAAAGGAAACGCTCAGCCCGGTCAACGCCGAGGCCAGGAGAAAAAGAATCCGCTTGTCCCGCTCGATATTCACCCCCAGGTGGAGAGCCTCTTCCTCTCCCAGCGAGAAAGCGTTCAGATCAAAGCAGAAAAAATAAGAAGCCAGCAGACCCAGCAGAGAAGCCGACAAAGCGATTCCGACCAGCGTCCAGTTGGTTTCACTCAGGGATCCCAAGGTCCAGAAAATAATCCCGTGCAGATCCTCCACCCGGGAAACCGCCATGAAAAGCATGATCAGTGAAGAAGAAATGAAACTGATCATCACCCCGGTGAGAAGCAGGCCCTGGATTTTTATCATCCCCTTATTCAGGCTGAGGAAGTAAACCAGGTATATCACCAGGACCGCCCCGGCAAACCCGGACGCGGGCAGGGAGAATATCCCCAGCCATCGATTCAATTTCCCCACAATCGCCAGGCAGACCCCCAGGGCCGCCCCCCCGGAAATTCCCAGCGTATAAGGTTCAACCAGCGGGTTCCGGAACATTCCCTGCAGGATCACCCCGGAAACGCTCAAGGCCCCCCCGACGGCGAACCCCAGCAGCAGGCGCGGCAGGCGGACCTCCCTCAGAATGCTCGCCTCGATCCCGGGTTCTTTTCCCCAGAGCAGGGCCGGAATCTTGGCGAGGGGGATGGACGCCGGCCCCATCGCCAGGGCCAGGAGGCCCGCCGCGAAAAGTATTCCTCCCAGGAAAAGCACCCAGCCGAGCCAGGTCAGGTATTTCTCATCCATTTTCTGCCACGCCAGAAGTTATCAAAATCAAGAAATCGAGTCAGTTTTATCAGAGGCAGAAATATTCAAGAAACAATAACCATCATGGACATATTTCTCTTTAAATTCGAGCTGGAGAGGAAAAGAAAAAATCGGTCCATCTGTCACAACGGTGTGATATTCACCTTTTTCTCCTGAAGGATCAATCCCGATTTTTTCCATTTCCTTAATAAGGTTTTCATCCAAAACCTTTCCCAAAAAACCAGCGTCAAGCACGTCCTGTTTTATCGCGACGATGGTGGCGGAAAAACCGAGCCCAAGGAAATCACTCAATAGATCAAGCCTGGCTTTTTTCCAAAGCGGTTCATAGGGTTTTATCGAGACAATTGAGCAAACGCGTTCCACCCATTCCAAGTGAGGCTCTAAATCAATGTCGCCGAAAACCCCGGAATCAATCCCATTTTTTTTAAATTCCCGAAGGGCAGAGAGAAAAACCTTTTCATACTCATTCCATGAAGATTTTTTCACCACCAATGAAATGCCCAAACTTTTGGCCTGCCGTTCAAGCAAATCGATTGGCAAGCCGTGCGATTGTGATCTCTCGCCATCATCTCTCAGCATGGTAAGAAGCGTCTTGGGTATTCCTCCATTTTTAATGGCATGATATAAAGCCAGACAAGAGTCTTTACCCCCGCTCCACGAACAAAAGAAAAAATGATTGTTAATCGATTGCAGATGCCCCTTTTTCTCCATTTCCTCCTCCTTAACGGTGCTCGGGTGCTCTTGTCTCTAGTGCTCCTCCATTCGGGTGGAGTAGTGAAATCATCTCTCGTAACGCTTCCACGAAGCTCAAGGGCGTTGGGTTGCAGTACTTATCCGAATCAACGATGTAGATCCTTCCGTTCTGCACCGCCCGAAGATTCTTGAACCCTTCCCAGGTTCGGGTTTCTTCCTCGGCGGGAAGGCCCATAGCGGCGATAATGATGACATCCGGATCGTCCTTGATCACCTGCTCCCGGCTGTACAGCCCACCGGACCCGGCTTCCTCGGCGGTATTGATCCCTCCGGCCAGCCGGATAAAATCGTTCAGGAAATAATCCCGGTTGACCGCGAAAAGCGGCTTCGCCCCCACCTGGACAAAAACCCGGGGACGGGGCAGGTCTTTTAGCCCGGAGGAGATCCGGTTCACCTCGGCCCGGGCCCGGGACACAATTTCCTGGGCGATTTCCGCTTTCCCGATCAATCGGCCCAGATCCAGAAATTGCTGATTGAGTTCTGAAAAATTCCGGGCCAGGGGAAACTGGTGGACCTTGATCCCCAATCCGTCCAATCTTTCGATTATCCGCGGATCAGTAAGATTCAATGCCAACACCAAGTCCGGTTTCCGGACCATGATCTGCTCCAAATTCACCTCCAGAATCGTGCCGACCTTGTCCTTTTTTTGAGCTTCCTCCGGCCGGCGGCAATAGGTCGTAACCCCGACAATCCGATCACCGACCCCGAGAAGATAAAGTTCCTCGGTAATCCCGGGACCCAAGGAGATTATTCGCTGCGGATAATTTGTCGCGGCCAAAGCATAATCACCGTGAAACAAAATCACCAAGAATAAAATTGCCATCCCTGTTTTATTAAACATGGTCTGATTGCTCCTTCCATACGATTTCCCCAGGTTCATTGTTCCCGCAGATCCGGCAATGAAAGGATTTTTTGTTCATTCCGGCGCCGCAGGCCGGGCAGGCCTTTTGCCCGTCTTCCGCCGGGGGAATATTTCCGATTTCCTTCCGATACCTTTCGTAATAATAGAAATGATCCCGGCTGATAAATTTCACCGGGTAGATCCGGCTTTTGTCCTGAAATTCCTCGGGAGAAATCCGCGCGGAGATGATTTCCCGAAGCTCCGTCGTTCCGGAACCATACTCCAAAGGTCGTTTTCCCTGCCAAATAAAGTCGGCAGGCAGATCCGGTTCAAAAGCCTTGCGCAAAATCCACTTCCCGATAAATTTCCCCTCTTCTTTCCTCAGTTTTTGTTCGACCGGAATTCGCTCCCGGCAGAAATCGACCAAATCTCTATCCAGGAAAGGTTGCTTGATTTCAATGCCGAAAATCCCCGCGATTTTCTGCGTATTGAAAGACATGGTCGTGGACATTCTTTGTAAATATCCATCTAAGTTCTTAACCCTTTGCATATATTGATAACCGGCGAAAATCTCATCGCTTCCATCCCCGGTCATAACGGTTTTCAACCCCAACTCCCGCGCCGTCTTCAGGCCAAAGTAGACGGTAATGTCGTTGGGGATGGCGGGGTCAAAGCTCTCCAGGGCCCGGACGACCGGAGAAACCGCGGCAATCGCCTCCTCCACCTCGATCCGCCGGTAATGAGGCCTGATCCCGAGAAAACCAGCCAGGGATCGGGCATAATTCAGATCATTTCCGAAAGAATCGAAGGTAACCGTGATCGCCTTGATCCCCGGACAGAGAAAAGCCAGGATCCCGGAATCCAATCCCCCGGAAAAAAGCAATCCCTCGGCAGGATTGCGTTTTACCGCCACGGTCACTAATTCTTTCAATTCTTTTATCATGATACCTCCCTGGGCAATAAATATTCGAGACTACTTTCAAAATTTAACGTTTACGCTGAAAACATATTCCCTTCCCGGCAGAGGATACCCCCGTTCCTCTTGGTATCTTTCGTCAAACACATTCTTAACTTTGGCGGCGAGGTCATAATTCTTCCTAATTGTCATTCCCAAACCCAGATTGAAAACCATATAAGGATCCAAATAATCGGAATTTTCCAGGTCGGTGTAACGGCGGTCAACCCATCGGGCTTCCCCAAAAGCCCGGTATAACTTCCAGGAAACGTCCAGGATTCCGCTGATTTTATTACGAGGCCGATAAATCAGGTCTTTCTGATTCACATCGGGGCGGCCGCTATGATCCCGGGCTTGGAGATAGGTATGGTTCGCTTTCAAGGAAAGAAAAGAAAATGGCTTAAAAATCAAATCCGATTCTACCCCCCAGATCTGAGCTTTTCCGACATTCTCTGGAGCCCACGGATCCCGATCGGATTCCCCCGGCGCCCATTGAATTAAATCCGTAAACCAGTTATAAAAACCCGCCAATTCTAATTGCAGAATCTTCTGGATCTGGCAAGAAAATCCCCCATCCAGATTCAGGGCTTTTTCTGGCTTCAGTCCGGGATTGCCTCGCATCCCGGGACTTTCCCAATAAAGATCATCAAAGTTAGGAGCCCGGAAGGATGAGCCGTAATTTAACTTGATTCGAAAATCCTTAATCGGAGCTAAAACCACCCCGGCTTTGGGACTAATCGCCCGGCCGAAATCATCGTGATAATCAAAACGAAAAGCCGGCACCAAGAACAATCTCTCCGAGAATAAATTGAACCGACCCTGGGAGAAAAGACTCGCGGTGATTCTTTGATGGTTTTCCGAATATTGGTTGGTTGCAATCCAATCGCGTTTAATCTCGGGGGCTATCGTTATCAATAGTCGGGAACCCAAATTCAAATCCCATTTGACCTCTCCCCCCAGAGAATAGTTGTTATATTCACTCGGATCGTCTTTCGGAATATCTTCATTATTGAAAAAAGATTTTTGTTGGATCTGGAAATATAGCTTTTCTCCGAGAAGAGAGTTTAAAGCGATAAAATCCGCCTGGCTTCCGGAGAGGCAAACGAGATTACGAAGATTTTCCTGCTCCGCTCCCAAGCTAGGAACGTTCGGCCATGACCACGGCACCTCTTTTTTTCCTTGAAAAAAATCATTGACCAACTCGAATTTTTTCTTTTCCCGCTCCCATCCTAATCGGGCGGAGAAGGCTTCGGATCGATAGGCGTTATTCCCAATCCGACTGATATTATTTCCCGAGGAATCCAGGTAAGAGTATGGCCCGAGATTATAATTTCCCTCGGATTGTTGGTGGGTAAAATCAAATTTATAGCTAAAATCCTTTACTCGCTGCGAACGCCCCAGGGAAGCAGTGTAGGTGTTAAAACCTCGCAGGGAAAGGTCGCTCCCCCAGGAGAGATCGACGTGGTTCTCCGGTCTGACCGTCGGGCGCCGGGTAACGATATTGATCACTCCTCCGACTGCGTTCGTCCCATAAAGGGCCGAGGCCCCACCTCGGAGGATCTCGATGCGTTCGACCGGGGTGGAAGCTAGCGAGCCGAGATCAAAACCTCCGCCCTGGGCATCGTTCAATCGAACCCCGTCCAAAAGTACCAAAACCTGGTCATCAGTGCTCCCCCGGAGAGAATTGCCGGTCCTGGATCCCAAGCTTCCATAGGATAATGGGTTTGCCCCGGTTGCCCATCCCATTGCCTCGGATACCGTCTCCAAATGATTTCTGATTTCTTCCCCCCGTATTACCGAGACGAATCCCGGGGTGTTTTTCACGAGCGTCTCCATCCGCGAATCGGTGATGACCACCTCGGGAAGCGAATATCCATCATCCTGGGACCACGCTTCTGATCCCCACGCCAGCATTGCCGCCAGAATGGCGTAACCGAGAATTTTCCAATAACCAATCCTGCCCAACCCGTTTCTTACCATTCGTCGGATCACTCCCCGATGATTGTTTTGGTCATAATGTGCTATATTATGAGTGGGACCTTTGCTCATGGAATACCTCCAGTCGGTTAAATGAGTCCGGAGGTCCTTACACCCCAAGGCGGCAACCTTGGGGTTTATATTCTTAAGTAATCTCCCGGACATCATTGATTGGAAACAACTTCCTGAAATGCTTTATCATTGTCCTTTTTCGGGAAAACAATTCTTTTCAATCACCCCCTTTCATTTCTTAAACAAATTTCTTTGCCCCTCCCTCCTCAAAACACCAGGATCAGGGCCAGCATCTCGGCCACCTCGCAGGTAAAGCCGAAAACATCTCCGGTTATCCCGCCGGTCCGGGATTGGAAAAACCGGGAAACACCGAGCGCCAGGAGAAAAACCGCTCCCACGGCAATCAGCGCGGAAAAACCCTCAAGGAAAATCGCGACGGCCAAAACCCCGGCCGTGGAAATCGCCAGTCCCTGATCGTTCCGAAAAGGGACAAAAGCCTTCCCGATCCCCTCCTCCCGGGCCGGAGAAGAAATCCGGGCCAGGACCATCATCGCCCAGCGTCCCAGGATCGGGGCCAGAATCAGACTTTGAGCGGGAAGTGAACCGATCGCGCTCCACTTGGCCAGGAGCACCAGCACGATCGCGGCTACCGCGAAAACCCCCAGCCGCTCATCCCGCATCGCCCGCAGGATTCCTTCTTTCCCGCCGCCCGCCGCCACCCCATCCACCGTGTCGGCCAGGCCGTCAAGGTGAAGTCCTCCGGTGATAATCTCCCAGGCCATCAGGACCAGGACCGCGCAGATCGGAACCGCCAGGAAATTTTGGGTCAACCGGAAAAGGAGATAAACCAGTAAGCCTAGAAGTAACCCGACCGCCGGGAACCAGGGAATGAGGCGGGCAAGCCCTCCGGGCTGATCCCCCTCGTCCTTGACCGGGACGTGAATAATCGTCAGGAAGTTAATCGCCTCAAAAAATTGCCGAAAAAAGTTGCTCACTGGTTTTTGGTTTCTAGTTTCTGGTTTCGAGTTTCGGGTTTTTGGTTACTTGTTACTTGTTACTGGTTACTGTTTTCCCTGCTGACCTTCGCCTCGCTGAATGCCGCCATTTCATTCAGAACCCGGACCGCCGCTTCCACCAGTCCCATGCCCAGGGCCGCGCCGGTGCCTTCCCCCAGCCGAAGATCAAGCTCCATGAGGGGCTTCTGCCGCAGGGCTTTTAAAATGGCCCGATGCCCGGGTTCCACCGATAGATGGGAAGCGAAAAGATACTCGCCCACCCGGGGCGAAAGCCCCGCGGCGATCAAAGCCCCGGCGCCGGAAATAAAGCCGTCGATCACCACCGGGATCCGGAGCGAGGCCGCTCCCAGAATCAAGCCGGCTATCCCCCCGATCTCAAAACCTCCCACCTTGGCGAGGACATCGACCGGGTCTTTCCGGTCGGGATGATTCTTCCGGATGGCCTGGCGGATGATCTGAACCTTCTTCCGCCATCTCTCCGGGTCGATCCCGGTGCCTTTGCCGGTGATTTTTTCCAGTGATTCGCTGGTCATGACCGCCGTGATCGCGGAACTCGGAGTGGTATTGGCAATCCCCATCTCGCCGCACCCGAGAAGATTCACCCCTTCCCGGCGCGCGGCGCGGGCCAGTTCGATGCCGACCGCCAGCGACTGGACCGCCTGTTTCCTGGACATGGCCGGCCCTCGGGCCAGGTTTCCCGTCCCCCGGGCGATCTTGCGGTCGAGCAGCCCGGAAATTCCCCGGAAGTCGTGATCAACCCCCATATCCACCACCGAAACCTCGGCCCCCGCCTGCCGGGCCAGGACATTGATCCCGGCCCCGCCCTGGAGAAAATTGAATACCATCTGCGCGGTAACTTCCCGGGGATAACAGCTTACCCCCTCCTTCTCCACCCCGTGGTCCCCGGCGAAAACATAAATCCTTTTCCGGGCGGCCCGGGGTCTTAATTCTTCGGTGATGGCCACCACCCGGGCGGCGATCTCCTCCAGTCTGCCCAGGCTTCCCTTGGGCTTGGTTAAATCGTCCAGGCGGGTTTGGGCCTTTTTAAAAAATACCGGATCCAGCGGTTTGATCTGGCCTATCACTTTCTTAAGTTCTTTCTCGTTCATTTGTTTCCTTTTCCTCCATGCCTACTGCCTACTGCCTACCGCTTACTGCTTACTTTTTGCTTTTAATTGAGATCGGTATCCCCGCCACCATGTGGATCACCCGGTCGGACACCCCGGCAAACCTCTGGTTGGCACACCCCAGCAGGTCCTGGTAGCGGCGGGAGAGCGGATCATTGGGCACTATCCCCTGTCCCACCTCGTTCGAAACCCAGATCACCGGGGCCTTGACCCTTTCTTTCATTTCCGGCAGTTCTTCGATTACCTTCCTGATGTTCTCCTCGCTTGGCTCCGCGATGAGCAGGTTAGTAACCCGCAGGGTGAGGCAGTCCACCACCACCACCCGGCTTTCCCCCGGCAACCCCCGGAAAACCTTCTTCAGCTCATACTGTTCTTCAATCGTCCGGAAATCCGACCCCCTCTCTTTCTGATGGTTGAGGATCCGCGACCTCATTTCTTCATCGCCTGCCCCGGCCGTAGCGATGTAAAACCTGGCCGGTTTATACACCCGGGCCAGCTTGAGCGCGTGACTGCTTTTACCGCTTCTTGCCCCCCCGATTATTAATGTCCAGCGTCCCATAATTAACTTTAAAAGTTGGTTGAGCTATTGTTGGCTAACTAATTGTTTTATATAATAAAAAACCCGGGACTCCTTATGAAGTACCGGGTAAAATTCCCTTACCCCTGCCCCCTTCACGCGGAGAGCTAAAAGGCCTCAGCCGTTCGGGCAGGTTTCCTGACTTATGGGCAATTTTAAAATCCCCTCGGCCTTCCCATTCGCCTCCAGGCAAACAGTGGCTCGGGGGGCTGAACCCGGAATAACCAGGTTCCGAACTTACGCCCAATCACAGTGGCGGGACCGCGGCCGATTTTCACGGCCTTCCCTATCAATCCTACGAAACCCGAACGATATGTCTAAACCGTCCCTTAAGATAAAACCGGGCAGTCAGAATGTCAACTATATTCCTAAAAAACGATCAAAAAGATATCCGGACACTGCCGTTGATCTGGGTCCCGATGGTTTCCCCGTACACGGGGAATTCCTTATGCTCATCGTTCAAGAGGTTTTCCACGCTGACCGCGGCCTCCGCCCGGTCATGAAGAAACCGGTATCCCACCCGCAGGTTCAACAGGGTGTAAGCCGGCACCGGTCCCAATTGGAAAAATTCAATTTGGGGATTAGGATCCCGATACAGATTGGGCCACCAGAATGTTCTGCCGACATAATGAATCATCGCCGTCGAGGAGATTCCGTTCTTCAAGTTAATTGTTATCCCCGCGTTGATTTTGTTCTGCGGAGTCCGACGATCGGTTTTCGCGAATGGATATCCCAGCGAATCGATGAAAGCCTGGGTCACCTTTTCCTTTTTCCCCGCCGCCATTACCTCGGTAAAATACACATCCGTGTAGGAGTAATTTACAAAAGTGGAAAGCCAGGAATAGGGGCTGATTCTGGCCTCGGCCTCGATCCCCCGGGCATCCTCGTCATATTGGTTTTCAAAATCAGCCTTGAATTTCAGGATGCCTTCCGGATAAGCGACACCCACCAGATTGGAATATTGATTATAAAAGAAATTAAAACTGCCCTTGAGCATGCCCCGAAAGAGATTCAAGAGATAACCCACTTCATAAGAGGTAAGTTCCTCCGACTGCAAATCGGGATTTCCGGTGAAATGCGCCGAGCCAAAGCTGGACGAATCAACGTTAAAAGGAAGCTCGATATCGCTGTAAGACTCGATAAAGGTGGGCCTTCGAAATGATCTTCCGGCGGAAACCCGGAATGAGTGACCGGCCAAAGGAGTGAAAAGCAGGCTGCCCCGCGGGCTGAAATTATTAAGACTGAAGTTGGACCCGGAAATCGGATTGTTGTCGTAGCGCACCCCCAGAAAGGAACTGATCAGATTCCGGAAGTGGAATTCATCCTGGAGATAAGCGCCGAAAAGATTCAGGGTTTCGTATTTCGGCAGGATCTTGCATTTAACCGCGTTATATCGGTAGTTGCCGCCCAAGGTTAAGAAATTATTCTTTCCCAATTCCAGGATTTTTTGGCTTTCAAAATCCAGGACATTATTTACCAATGCCATATCCAACTGCCAGCCGGGATCCAACCCGATATTCATCATTTTTAAAAGAGACATTTGAGAAAACAAGGGGTTCGGGACAGTTACCCGGCTCCCGTCGATTGAGTTCCAGAAGGTCCGGAAATAGAAATTCGGGCGGTTATATTGGACCATGACATTCTGAGACACCGTGGAGGACTTTACCCAGCCGATGGCGTCATAAAAGGTGTCATCATTTCCCCCCGCTATCCCGACATCCAGACGGACATTGCTCTGTTTTCCCAGATCGTAAAGAAGTGAGACCCGGCTCCGGGGATACTGCATCCTGATATTATTTGTATTTTCATAGCTCGCGGCCTGGGCCCAGCCCGCCGACAATAAATGGCTGACCTTCCCTTGTGTCCCCGACTCCATCACGGTCCCGATCAGGTTCCGGGGGCCGGCCGTCAGGGAAAGCATGGCCCCGGGTGAATCCCCCGGGGTCTTGGTAAAAATATTGATCACCGCATGCATGGCGTTGGCCCCGTAGAGAACCGATCCGGGGCCCCTCACTACCTCGATTTTTTCGATCTGTTCCAGGGGAAAGTCCATAAAATTCCAAAGCACGAGACCGAAAAAATCCTGGTAAATGGAACGGCCGTCGACCAGGACCAGGATCCCGTTTTCCAGGGGTTTGTTCATCCCCCGGGCGCCGATTTCGATATCCGAGGTGGTCAGAGCCATTACTTCCAAACCCGGGACCCTCCGCAACAGATCACCCAGGTTGGTGGCTCCCGACTGCCGGATTTCATCCTCGCTGATTAAAGTCACCGCCGCGGGGGCCTCTTCAACCCGTTGCAGGCGTTTTGAAGCGGTCTCCACCCACTCATCCACCTTGAAGAATTCCTCTTCCTCGAACTGGGCCCGAACCGGTTCCGGCCGGGAAAAAAATAAAATTCCCGACAGGATTAAAACCGCGGATGAAAATATCTTCCCTGAACTTTTTTTATCCATTACGACTCCTTGAAAGTTGATCGTCCGTACTCAAAATCAAGGGAATTCAATAAATCGCTTGGGCCTTCTGTTTCACCGCACCGGGAATTTTTATCCCGACGGCTTCGGCGGTTTTGGAATTAATATATAATTTTCCCGCGGGGTAGACCAGGGAAGAATGATCCGAATTCCCGTTCAGGATGGCATTGATCAATTCGCCCGCCTTGGCCCCGGTCTCCCGGTAATCGGGTGAAAGCGCCAGAAGCGCCCCCGATTTCACCAGGCCTTCGGAAAAAGCGAAAATCGGCAACTGCTTGTCCAGCGTGACGTTGAGCAGATAGGAAAAGATCTCCTTGCTGACCACGGTGGTATCCGGGAGCAGCCAAAGCGCATCGATGGTGGAGATGATTTCCTTTAAGGCCTGGGAAACCCCTTCCGCCGAGTTGATCCGGCGTTCCACCAGCTCAATCCCGTAACGGGGAGCGGCCTTTTTCGCGCCTTCCACCCACCGGGAACTTTTCCCCGGGTCGTAAAGGACCCCCAGCCGTTTCAGGGAGGGAAGAACCGCCTTGAAGTTTTCAAACTGGGAATCGGGCGAAGCAATCATGGCCACCCCGGAAATATTGGCCGCCTCAAGCCCCAGTTCGAAAGGGTTGAAAACCAGGCAGTAAATCACCGGGATATCGGTAATTTCCTCCCGGGCCAGCTTGGCGGCCCGGGCCCCCAGGGCCAGGATCGCTTTCGGTTTCTTATCTCGAATTGTTATAACAAGATTTTTCCCGGTCTCCAAATTGTCTTTCATGTTGAATTCGGTCAGATCCGCGCCCTGAACCGACTTGCGCACCCCTGCCAGGGCAGACTGATAAGCCTCCATATCACCGCTCAAAAAAACCGCCACCTCAGCGGAAACCGCCTGAAACGGAAAAATCAAGGTGAGTAGAATAAAAAAAGAAAAAATGCAGCCTCGGGTAAAAATGCGTTTTTCCATACTTTTGACCATCATCTGAATCTTCATAAACTTCTCCGCCCTAATTTTCCCATGTCTTCCCGACCGGTCCGATCCGGCTCGCGCCGGTCAGGAATCAACCGGCCGGGGACGACCTCTTGGTTGAAAATTACCGTCCGGGAACCGAAAATCAAATTCCAGCTCCGGAGTAAACCCCAAATCTGTCCCCTATGTACCCCTCCAGATGCCGGAAAAATTTAAAATTCCCCCAACCGTTTGTCAAGATTGCCGGGAAACCCCGAAAAAGCGGTTGGCCTCCGGGTCTGGCGTTTTTTTTATTAATAATAAATCAGGAGGAAGGCTCTATTGACGATCGAGCGTTTTTACTGGTAATTATGTTATGTTAACTATAGGAGGGTTTCTTTCCCATGGAAGCAACCGAAAGAACCAAACTGGAAAAAATCCTGGATTCCGATTCGGCCGGACCCATCCGGGAAATCCAGGCCGATCCGGTCGCCAGCCGGGAATTTCTCTGTTTTCTCCTCGGCGAGGAAAATTACGGGGTCGAAGCATTCCAGGTAAACGAAATCATCCCCAACCAGACCATCAACCCCGTTCCCTGCACCCCCGCCTGGGTATTGGGAGCAATTTACTTCCGCGGGCAGATCCTGCCGATTATCGATTTAAAAATTCTCCTCGGACTGCCCGGGTCCCAGGCTTCCCCGCAGTCCCGCATCCTGATCGTACAAAGCCAGGATATTTCCGCCGGCATCAAGGCCGACCAGGTTTACGAGCTCACCCAGATCCCGGTGGATAAAATCCAGGCACCGCTCACGGTGCTGGAAAAGATCAAGTCGGATTACCTGCTGGGCGAGGTTCTGCTGAACAACCGGCTGATCATCCTTTTGAACCTCGACAAGGTCATCGAAGGCGCCCGCATTCAACGCCGCAAAACCTCCTGAAGCGTTCCGGCCGGTAAAACCTGATCCATGGTCGCCCCTCAATCACCCGCGCCAAGAGATTCCCAGACCGCCCCGGAGGTCGAGATCATTAACTTCCAGCTCGGGGAAATGGTTTTCGGCTGCGACTTGGGCCAGGCGTCCAGTTTTGCCCTTTATCAGGAAATCCAGGATCAAGCCGATCTCCAGATTTCCGATCTCAGCCAATCGCTTTTTTCCCGGCCCCTTCCGCTGCTGCCCGAGACCAGGATGATTCTCCTGAAACGGAACCGGAAAATCTACGCTTTCCCGGTCTCGAAAATAAGCGGGATTTTTAAAGTGCCGGCCGAGCAGATTTTCTCCCCTCCCCCCATTCTCCAGGAAGCGATTCTCAACCCCGGCCTGATCGGTTTCGCCCTGGTCAATGCGCAGGTGGTCCTGTTGCTGGACCTGGAGAAAACCATCGCCGGTTCCCCCCCGGGGATCACGGAAGCGGCATCCTAGCGCCATGTCCTTCGCCCGTTTCCGTAACTTTCTTTTTTTTCTCTCCCTCTTTCCGGGATTACTGTCTCCCCGGCTCCTGGCCGCGGCCGAAGTCACGGTGCTTCTGAGTGACGACAAAGTCGCCTACAACGAAGCCCTGGGCGGGCTGGAAAACATCGTCCCGGGTTCGATGGTTTTCAACATGAAAGGCGATTCCGACCTCGGCAGGCAGATTCTCCGGCAGATCCGGAGCGAACACCCGCGGGTCCTGGTCACCATCGGAGCCCGCGCCGCCGACCTGGCCCGGTCCGAAACGCCGGAGATCCCGCTGGTTTACTGCATGGTGGTCAATCCGGACGAATATAATCTCTCGGGGGAAAACATCACCGGGGTCAAGCTCCAGATCCCCCCGTTCGATCAATTCAATTTCATCAAGCAGATGCTGCCCAAGGTCAAAATCATCGGGACCATTTATGACCCGGCCGGCAGCAAATACCTGGTGGATCTGGCCCGGGAAGCCGCTTCCCAGCTGGGCCTGGTTCTGCTGGACTATCCCATAACCTCCCAGCAGGAAATATCCGGGGAGGTGAAAAAACTTATCGGGAAAATCGATCTTTTCTGGCTCATCCCCGATACCACCATCATTTCCCGGGATTCCTTCAAATACATCCTGACCGCCACCATTGAAAACGAGATCCCCATGCTCACCTTTTCCAGCAATCTGGCGAAAAGCGGCGCCCTGATTTCCCTCTCCCCTGACTACCGGAGTTCCGGACTCCTGGCGGGGAAAATGGCCCGGGAAATCCTGGGAGGAAAATCCCCCCGGGAGGTCAAGCCCCTTTACCCGGAACGGGAGATCGCGCTGAACCTGACCGCCGCGGAAAGCCTGGGCATCAAGATTCCCGAGCAGATCAAGCGCAAGGCCAAGTACGTTTATTAAAATGAAAACCAGCCGCATAAATTACTACGATTTTGCCTCCCGGATCATCACGACCGGGCTGGTCATGTGGATTCCCCTGTTCCTGCTGCTCTCCCCGGCTCCGGTCCGGGCGGAGGACAAAACTTACGAGGAAGGCATCTTCGAGGTGGAGGAATGGGCCCCCGAGTATGTGGTCACCGCCGCCCGCTTCAAGCAACGGGTCGAGGACGCCCCCTCCCCCGTAACCATCATCAGCCAGGACGAGATCCGGGAATCCGGCGCGACCACAATTGGGGATCTGCTCCGCAATGTTCCCGGCCTCGAGGTCATGCAATTCTCCCCCTCCGATTACGCCGTGGGCGCCCGCGGCCAGAACAAACCTTTCGAGGAAGGGGTTTTAGCCCTGCTCAACGGGAAATCCGTCTACACCGAGTTTAACGGCATGGTATTGTGGGAATTTCTGGATATTAACCTTACCGACATAAAAAGAATCGAAATCATCCGGGGACCCGGCTCCGCCCTCTACGGAGCCAACGCTTTCGAAGCTATCATCAACATTATTACCCTCTCCCCCGAAGACTTCCGCGGCAATTATGCCTCCTTCACCGCCGGCGAAGGCAACACCTATATCGGCTCCCTCCGGCATGGAGGGCAAGCCGGGCGTTTTAGTTACCTGGCTTCGGCCGGCTGGGATGAACGGGACATGGAGGAAAATCGACACGGAATATCCAAAAGGATACCTAAGGGCCACGCTTCCCTAATATACCGCCTCGGTGAGGATTCGGCCCTCACTTTCGACGCCGGCGGCAGCGGCGGGGTCGGCAAACTTTTCTACGACCACATGGGCTTGATTAAAATAAACAGCCTTTACCAGTACCATTCCACCATCGGCTTTCAGAAGGGACCGCTCAACTTTTCACTCTATTGGCACCAGCTGGTCGCGGACCTCATTTGTAATAACGAGGATATCCTCTCCAAGGGACGGCTCATTCCGCCGCTAGTGGACGTGGCGGAAGGCTATTCCTGGCCCGCGAATATGGACAACCAGGTTCTGGACGGGGAAGCCCAGGGTTCATTTAATCTCGGGGAATACAATTCGGTCATCGTCGGGGGCGAATCCCGCCACGCGGCGGTGGACAGCGATCTCATCGACAAGTATCGAGCGCAAATAATCTGGTCGGCCTATCTCCAGCATCAATTCAAGTATCGCCGGTTTTTAACCACTTTTTTGGGTCTGAGATATGATTATCATCCGGCTACCCATAAATACTTCGGATTCGGTCCCGATAAAATATTCCCCCTTATTTACAAATTCAGCGTGATCAGCTCGCCCCTGAAAGATCATACCTTCCGTTTTTCGATCGGCCGGGCTTATGTCAATCCTAACGTTTATTATTTGTTTAACGACAACGATTTTCAGTTCAATATCGGCACCTTGCACATGGCCGGGAATACCGAACTGAAACCACGCCTGCTCACCTCTTATGAAGGCGGCTATCAGGCCGATCTTTTCCGCAAGCTCAGATTCAAGGGCAATTTCTTTTACAATGAGATGACCAATCTCTGGGGAACCAGTACCAATATTGACAACTTGACGATGATCTTTAACAACGCCAACAGGCAGACCTCGCTCGGCGGGGAAGCCGAGCTTGAGGTCATGGTTACCCCCTGGCTCCGGGGATTTGCCAACTATTCCTACGCGCATGTCCGCGAAACCATATCGACAGAAACCGGGGGCACCAGGGAAAGAACCAGCCGGAAGACCCCCCAGCACAAAGCCAACAGCGGACTCCGCTTGAATCTTGACAATGGACTATCCGCCTATCTCGCGGTCAATTGGGTCGGGGATACTTCCTGGCCTCCGAACATGAACGACCCGGAAAATCCCGGGTTACTTAATCCCCGGATCATCGAACTTGGGAAAGTTGACTCCTATCTCCTCCTTAACCTCCGGGTCGGATATGCTTTCTGGAAAAAACAGGCCGAGGTGGGACTGGCGGCCTTCAATCTCCTGGACAACCGGCACCTGGAATTTCCCAATCCATCCCAAAACTCGTTAAACCAGCTAACATATGTAGAGAAGGTCGGGCGTAGAATCACGGGAACTATTTCGATAAAATTCTAGCCGTCCCGGAAAACGCGGGCGGCTGAAGCAGAGAGCAGAACGGAAAGGAGATAAATTTATGGATCAGCAGCAGGAAAGCAAGCGCGCCGTGTTCGCCACCTTGCATTCTAAATTCATTATCTCGATCGCCGGGGTGATGATCCTGATGGGGGGAATCCTTTCCTGGTACCTCCTGCACCAGTCCCGCACCGGCATTCTCGATCAGTTTGAAAAAAGGGCGTTCAGCATCGCCAATAATCTGGCCTACAACAGCCGGATTCCCCTCCGGGTGGGAGACATGGAAAGCCTGGACCGGCTCCTGAAGGGCGTGAGCGAGCAGGATGACGTGGTCTATTCGATCGTCCTCGACCAGGAAGGCCGGGTCCTGGCCGCCGTCGACCCCCAGAACCAGGGGGAGCCGCTCAACGCCAAGCTCTTCCCGTCCATTCAGAAGAAAACCCAGATCAGCAAAACCGTGGTCAGCGACAATCTCTGGGACATCTCGGCCCCGCTGGTGGTTTCCGGGGCGACCCCCGCCGAGAAAACCGAGCACGGGCTGGGTGAGGACATGTTTTTCGACGAGCCCAAGGCCGCCCCGGAAGCCGCCAAGGCCGTCGGCGGCGCCAAGGAAGAAAAGACCGTGGGTTTCATCCGAATCGGAATTTCTCCCAAGACCATCAACCAGAAGCTTTTTACCAATACCATCTGGGGAACCGGGATTACCGTTCTCCTGATCCTGGCCGGGATCATCATCGCCCTCATCCTGGCCCGGGTCATCATCTCCCCTATCACCAACATGGCAGACATCGCCTCGGCCATCTCGGAGGGTAACCTTTCCCAGTCCATCGAGGCTGGTTCCGAGGATGAAATCGGAAAGCTGGCCCAGGCCTTCCGGAAAATGATCACCAGCCTGAACGACCTGGCCACCCAGGCCCGGCTGATCGCGGAAGGCGACCTCTCCCGCCGGGTGGGAATCAAGGGCGATCTGGCCAATTCCTTCAACCTGATGGTGGACAACCTGGGCGCCCTGGTGAAAAGGATCAAGGAGGCGAGCCTGCAGGTCTCGACCTCGGCCAGTGAGATCCTGGCTTCGGCCCGGGAGCAGGAATCCGGCTCGGCCGAGCAGGCCGCTTCGATTAATGAAACCATGGCCACCATGGAAGAGCTCTCGAGCACCAGCCGGCAGATCGCCGACAACGCCGAGTCGGTGGCCCGGGTGGCGGACGAGACCCTGCGGGCGGCCGAGGAGGGGCGCAAAACCCTTTCCGAATCCCGGCAGGGAATGGAGGAGATCCGGAAAAACACCCAGTCGATCGCCGATCGGATCCTCCGGCTGAACGAGAAGTCGAAGGAGATCGGGGCGATCGTCGAGATCATCGACGAGATCGCGGATAAAACCGATCTGCTGGCCCTGAACGCGGCGCTGGAGGGAACCAAGGCCGGCGAGGCGGGCAAGGGCTTCTCGCTGGTGGCGGCGGAGATGCGGCGGCTGGCGGAGAGCGTGGTGGAATCGACCAAGGAGATCAAGCGGATCATCCGGGAGATCCAGGAAGCGACCAACTCGGCGGTGATGTCCACCGAGGCGGGTTTGAAAACCACGGAGTCGGGAACGGAGATGATGAAGCGGACCGAAGGATCCCTGGAGCGGATCTTCACCCGGATCCGGGAAACCACGGACGCGGCCAAGCAGATCAGTTTTGCCACCCAGCAGCAGCGGAGCGGGACGGAGCAGGTGGTGGCGGCCCTGGATGAGGTTTCCAAGGTTTCCAAGGAAACCATCTCCGGGAACAAGCAGGCCACTCAATCCGCCACCGAGCTGGCCCAGCTGGCGGACGAGCTGAAGGGCCTGGTGGACGCTTTCAAAACTTGAAACTCGGATTTGGCATCCGAACAAAATTATTTTTTGAACTTTAAACTCGAAACCCGAAACTTGAAACCTTTTTCTACATGAACGAAACCGGCGGCGCTCGCGGCAAGCTTCTGGATAAATTCCGGGATATCACCCTGGATCGCCTCCGCATCCTGAACCAGGGACTCCTGGATATCGAGAAAGGCAGCCGCGACGAGAACCTGATCAACCAGCTGATGCGGGAAATCCATACCCTGAAGGGGGAATCCCGCATGATGGGGTTTTCGGACGTCAACCTGATCACCCACAAAATCGAGGACCTGCTCAAATCGCTGCAGCTCCGGGAATTCCGGTTTCAGCCCCAGGAAACCGATATCCTTTTCGAGGCCCTGGACGCGGTCGGCAGATTGGTCCAGAAAAAACTCGGGGAAGGGAAAAAATCCGTCGACCTGCTCAATCTGACCAACAAATTGACCGCCGCGGCGGACGGGAAAAACCTGGAGCCCCAGGCGCCCGGTTCCGCCCCGGAAACCCCGGGCGCCAAGCCTTCCTCCCTCCTGCTCTCCCAGGCGGAGGAATCCATCCGGGTCGGGATTGAGAAGCTCGACCAGCTTTCCAACGTTTCCGGCGACATTTTCATCAACCAGATCCGCAATCACAATCTGGTTTCCTCCCTGAGAAATCTGAAAAATCTCTTCCGCGAATGCCTGGAATCGGCCTCCGGAACCGTCAGCGTGGATGAATTCAAGAAACTGCAGAAGGAGTTGAACCAGATCAGCAAGGAATTCCAGGACGAGACGATGAAGATGGATTATGCGGTTTCGGTTCTCCAGGACCAGGTCCGGGAAGTCCGGCTCCTCCCGATTTCCACCCTCTTCGACCTCTTTCCCCGGATGGTCCGGGACCTGGCCAAGGAATTCGGCAAGGAAATCGAGTTGGAAACCCAGGGGGGGACCGCCGAACTCGACAAAATCATGCTGGACCGCATCAAGGACCCCCTCATCCACCTGATCCGGAACTCGATTGACCACGGGGTGGAACCGCCGGAGGAAAGAATCCGGGCGGGCAAACCCCGGACGGGGAAAATTCTCCTGAGCGCCAGCACCGAGGGTGACCATATCATCATCGAGATCGAGGATAACGGCCAGGGCATCAACCCCGAGGGAATTATCGCCTCGGCGGTCAAGAAGCGCTTCCTGACCCCGGCCCAGGCCGAGGCCGGCGCCCTGAACCAGCGGGATATCTTCGCCCTGCTCTTCACCCCGGGTTTTTCCACCAAGGACGTGATTACCGACCTTTCCGGCCGGGGGGTGGGCCTGGACGTGGTCAAGCAGAATATCGAGGCCATGGAAGGGTCGGTGGAAATCCAGAGCGAAATCGGGAAAGGCACCAAATTCACCCTCCGGCTTCCCCCGCGCCTGAACATTATCAAGGTCCTGCTCCTCTCCCTGCGCGAAAGCCTTTTCGCCATTCCCTCTTCGGCGGCGGTGGAGGTGTTGAAGGTTCTGCCGTCCGACACCCTTTCGGTGGAGGGGCAGAAAGTCATCCGCTTCCGGGGAGCCACCATCCCCATTTTCCACCTGGACGATATCCTTTATCCCAATGCCCAGGCCCGTCCGAACGGCAAAACCAAATGGCCGGTGGTGATCATCGAGTCCGCCCGGGAAAAACTGGCCCTGGTGGCGGACCGGATTATCTCCGAGCGGGAAATCGCGGTTAAGCCCCTGGGCAAATTCCTGGGAGAGGTCCGGAACCTGGCCGGAGCCACCCTCCTGGAAAAAGGCGAACTGGCTTTATTCCTGCACGTCCCGGACCTTTTCGAATCCGTCCATGCCCGGCAGAGGGTCTCTCCCGCGGCGGAAGAAACCGAAACCGCCGCCCGGGCGGGCCGAATCCTGGTGGTCGAGGATTCCCTCATCACCCGGGAAATGGAAAAGAGCGTTCTGCTCTCCTACGGTTATGAGGTCCAGGAAGCCGAGGACGGCCTCCAGGCCCTGACCCGCCTGGGGGAGGAGGCCTTCGACCTGGTCATTACCGACGTGGAGATGCCCAATCTCAACGGTTTCGACCTGACGGAAAAGATCCGGGCCGACGCCCGGACCCGTTCCCTCCCGGTCATCATTGTCACCACCCGCTCTTCCCCCGAAGACCGTCGCCGGGGCGTGGAAGTGGGAGCGGATGCCTACATCGTGAAAAGCGAGTTCCAGCACGAAAAACTCGTCGAGATCATCCAAAGGTTGATCCAATAACAATGACGAATTTCAAATTGTTCGGATTACGGTGATCGATTGAACTACTCGGATTTAAAGTTAACAGGGCGAGAAGGGTTTATGACTTTTATTAAACGTGTCCCACTTTTCCCGCCTTTTTCGCTTTTCTCGCATCAGTAATGCCTATGAGCCGCATTCGGGTCCTCGTCGTAGATGATTCCCCCCTGATCCGGGAAATCATTATCAAGATTCTGGAAAAAGACCCGGAATTCTCCGTGGTCGGCCAGGCCGAGGACGGTTCCGAGGCGGTCCGGCTCACCCAGAATATCCGCCCGGACCTGATCATCATGGATCTTTATATGCCGGTGATGGACGGCTTCCAGGCCATCGAAAAAATCATGGCCTATCACCCCACCCCCATCCTGGTCGCCACCACGGCCCTGGCCCGGGAAGGGAAAAGCATTTCCTTCCGCGCCCTCGAGCTGGGGGCCCTGGAAGTCATTGATAAGCCGGTCCTTTCCCCGGGCCCCGGCCTGAGCCCCAAGGAAACCGACTTCCTTTTTCTCGCCAAGATGCTCTCGCGGGTCAAGGTGATCTCGCACCTGCGGGGCAAGCTGAAACGTCTGCCTTCGGAACCGCCCGCGGAGGAATCCCGCGACGCGGACCAGTTCAAGATCGTGGCCGTCGCCGCCTCCACCGGCGGCCCCAAGGCCCTGCTCCACATCCTCCGGGGTCTCCCGGAAAACCTGCCCGCGCCGATCGTGGTGGTGCAGCACATCTCCGAAGGGTTCTCCTCGGGCCTGGCCAGCTGGCTGAACCACGAGGCCAAGCTGAAAGTCAAGGAAGGCGCCAAGGGCGAGGAACTGAGACCGGGGACGATGTATATCGCCCCGACCGGTTTTCATATGCTGGTCAATTCCAGCCGGAGAATCGTCTTCAACTCCGACCCCCCGCTCATGAGCCACCGGCCCGCCGGCACCTTTCTTTTAAAATCGGTGGCGGAATGCTTCGGGCCCCGGGCGCTCGGGGTCATCCTCTCCGGCATGGGCTCCGACGGAGCCGAGGGAATACTGGAAATCAAAAGGCGGGGCGGCAAAACCATCGCTCAGGCTGAAAGCGACTGCGTGGTCTTCGGCATGCCTAAGGCCGCCATTGAGCTGGGAGCCGTGGACAAGGTTCTGCCCCTCGATCTGATCGCCGGGGAAATCCAGAAAATGCTCGGGGAAATGTAAGCGGAAGATGGCCTCCCTGGAAATCAATTCTCAAGACCTCGACGTGATCCGCGAGTTTATCCGGGAAAAAACCGGGATTTCCATTTCTCCCGAGAAAAACCAGGCCCTGCAAAACAGCCTGCAGATCCGGCTGCAGACCGTCGAGCGCAGCAATCTGGGCAAATATCTCAATTTCATCAAGTACCACCCCGAAGGCCACAACGAGCTCAAGGAAATCATCAAACTGATCACGATCACCAAAAGCGATTTCTTCCGCAACCCGCCCCAATTCGAAGCGCTGGAAAAATGGATTCTCCCGGAAATCTTCCAGAACCGGGAGATCACGGAATTGGCCATCTGGAGCGCCGGCTGCTCCACGGGGGAAGAGCCCTATTCGATCGCGCTTTCCCTGCTTAAAGTCGCCGGTCCCGCTTCCCCTCTCCCCCTCCAGATTCTGGCCACCGATATCAACCAGGAAGTGCTGAACCAGGCCCAGGAAGGCATTTATCCCCGGCGCCGGATGGCCAACGTCCCCCAGAGCCTGCTCCAGCAATATTTTCAACCGCTCCCCGGGGATAAATTCCAGGTCTCGGATTCCGTGAAAAAAATGATCAAATTCAAGTTTCAGAACCTGGCCGCGTCCGAATTCCCGGTCCCGGCCGCGGGAGCCTGGAACATCATTTTCTGCCGGAATGTTTCGATTTACTTCGATCTGGACACCACCCGCAGCCTGATGGAGAAATTCTTCAACGTGATCGCGGAAGGCGGCTATCTCTTCATCGGCCATTCCGAGTCCCTTTTCCGCGTCTTCGACAAATTCAAACTGGTGGAGAAAGGCAACGTTCTGATTTACCGGAAGGAAAAACCGACCGCGCTCCGGACCGCCGCGGAATCCGGGACTCCCTTTCTTTCTCCCTACCCGCCCGAATTTTTTCATTTTCCCGAGCCGCTCCCCACCCCGAGCCAGCCCTTCACCATGCCGCCGCAGCCCGCGGGTTCGGAACCTCCGGTCCTAGAGACCCCTCCCCTCAACTTTTACCAGCTCTCTCTCCTAGAATTCGCCGAGCTTAACTACCAGCAGGGGCTGAGCCTCCTCAACAATTACATTCAGGAAAATCCCCAGGACCCGATTCCTTACCTGACCCGCGGAAACATCCAGACCGAACTGGGCCAGTATGAAGAAGCGGGCAAATCCTACCAGGCCGCCATCGAGATCGATCCCCTCGTCCCGGAATCATATCTCCTGATGGGAATTTCCCTTCGGAAAAAGGGGGATCTGGAAAACGCCGTTACTTTTTTGAAAAGGGGGCTTTTCGTCAACGAAAATCTTTCCCAGGCTTCTTTCATGCTGGGGCTGATCTACCGGGACCAGGGGAATACCAAGCAGGCCATCCGGGAACTGTCCTATGCCATCTGGTCGGTGGAAAAAAACCATGATTATCCGCAAGGCATCGATTCCTACTGGTGCCCGGACGACCGTCCCATCCTGGAAAAAAATCTTTTGATCAAAGCCTGCCGGGAAATAATCCGCCATCTCCAGAGACAACTGCAGTTAAAAGATTGAAATTTGCTCAATTAGTTGTTATCTGTAATTAGCTGAGACAAATCAAGGAGCGAACCCATGGGAAAGAACAAAAACAAGATCTTGATCATAGACGACAGTGAAGTGGTCCTGGAAATTGCCCAGGAAACCCTGGAAAAAGCCGGGTACCTGGTGGCCACCGCCATTGATTTGAAGCAGTTTGAGGACGAGATCGAAAAGGTCAAGCCCGATCTTCTGGTCGCCGACATCAAAATGCCGGAAATCTTCGGTCAGGATCTCTGTTCCCTGCTCAAGGAGCATCTGGGAGTAACCATCCCGGTTATTCTCTTCTCCGATATGGACGTGGAAGAACTGGAAGTGCTTTCGCTCCAGTCCAACGCCGACGGTTTTGTCTCCAAGGGCGAAGGAATGGATGCCCTGGCGCTTAAAATCGGGACCATTCTGAAAAGCTGATCCGACCGGAGGAAACCATCCGAGGGCCGTCTCCTCCAGGCAAAGCCCCATGAAACGGTGCCACCATTTTACCCTGAAATGGCCGACATTAATGGGAGGCGGGCTGGTTATCCTCGTGGCTTTATTTCCGGAGGCAGGGTTTTCCCAGTCTTCCCCTGCCCTCGCTCTCGCCCCAAAAATCTTTGAAATCAGGATTGGAACCCTCGCCCCTCCCAACACCGCCTGGACCAACCTCCCGGTAAAGCTCCTGATCCCCCTCATCCGCGACGTAACCGGGGGACGGATGAAGATAACCCTTCATATGTCCGGAACCATGGGGGATGATTCCGAGATGTTGCAAAAGATGGAGCAGGGCGAACTGGAAGGCTGCGCTTGTATTTCCAATGGAACCCTGGAACTGGTGCCGGAGCTTTCGGTTTTCAGCCTGCCTTTCTTCTTTTCCTCCTACCCGGAAGTCAACTTCGTCTTTTCCCGGATGAAAGGGAAGATCTTTTCCCTGTTCGCCGGGAAAGGGATGATCCTGGTCGCCCTGTTGGATTCCGGCTTTTACTATCTCTATTCCACCAATAATCCCTCCTCCCTCATGGGTATCCGGCAGCAGACCATCGGCAACTGGTGGGGGGATTTTGAATCCACCGTCCTAAAAGAGCTCGAGATCAACCCGATTTCCCTCACCCCCGGCGAAATCCTCCCGGCCCTCAAATCTGAAATCGTGGACGGGGTCATCGCCCCGCCTTCCTGGGTCCTGGCTTCCCAGACCTTCACCCAGTTACAGTATCGGGTGGAACAGCCTTTTTTCTACAGCCCGGGAAGCGTCATCATCTCCCGGAAGGCCATCAATCAAATTACGGATGAATTGCAAAAAAATGAAAAAGAATTTAATAATTTAAAGGATGACTTTAAAAAATTTATTAAAAACATCAATATGGATACATACTTTAAGGAACAGGGTATAACTGACGATCAAGTCAAGGAGCTGGCCAGAAGTCTTATTCTCTGGCTGAAAACAACGGAGATCAAATCCCCGGAAGACGCGGTTGGCCTCGTGATCCAGATCATCAAACGGTCGGAGAAAACCTGGACCCAGATGCTCCGGGATTTCGAGAATGAAAGCCAGGCCGGGCTGGCGCAGAACGGGATCAAGCCGGTCAAGCTCAGTGAACAGGATCTGAAAGAGATGGGAAAAACCGCCCAGAAGATTCAGGCCGGCTTTATCGGCAAGCTTTATCCCCAGAATTTTCTCGATGAAGCTCTCCGGCTCAAGCAGGATTTCGGGGAAAAAACCCTGCAGGAACTTTACTGAAAAAAATATCGAATGTAGGGGAGGGCTTTATGCCCTCCCAATGGAAGGCGGGGATGAACCCCGCCCCTACGCTTGTCCTAACGAAGGAAGGATCGGGCGATTTTAAAACCGCCGATAAATCGGCAAACTACAAAAAAGGCGTCATGAGTTTCGGTAAAAAAATGGTTCAATCCGGACGGTCGCCGTTATGGGCCGCCCTGCTTTTCTGCCTTTTCGGTTTTTTCCTGGCACCCCGTCCCGCTTTCCCCGGTGAAATCGCCGTCCTGCTCAGTGACGACACCGAAGCCTACAAAACCGTCCTGTCCAATTTCAGGAAGAATCTTCCCAGGGAAAAAATCTCCGAGTTCAACATGAAAGGGGACCTGGAAATCGGCAAAAAGATCATCGCCCAGATCAAGGTCCTGACTCCCTCGGTCCTGCTCACGGTCGGGGCGAAAGCCTCGGAAATCGCAGCCAAGCAGGCCGGCGGGATCCCCCAGGTGTACTGCATGGTTTTCAACCCCTTTGAGCTGGGTCTCCAGAACGACAACCAGACCGGGGTCCTGATGGTGGCCTCTCCCGATTCCCAGTTCGCCGCTTTTAAAAACATTCTGCCCGGACTGAAACGCCTGGGGGTGATTTTCAATCCTCAGAAAACTGTTCCACTGGTGGACGCCGCGAAAGCCGCCCTGCCCCGGAACGACCTGGAGATCGTCGAGCGCCACGTTTCCTCTTCGGGGGAAATCGCCCAGAATTTGAAGGAGATCATTCCCCTGGTCGGGGCGATCTGGCTGATCCCCGACACCACGGTGGTCTCCCGCGACACCTTTTCCTACCTGCTTCAGAATACCGTGGATCAGAAGGTCCCGATTTTCGCCTTCTCCGAGGGGCTGGTCAAATCCGGGGCCCTGGCCTCTTTCTCCCCCGATTATTCCGAAATCGGCAAGGAAGCCGCCCGGCTGGCCGATAAAATCTCAAGCGGTGCCAGCCCGAAAAACCTCCCCCCCGTATACCCCCGGGGCGACCTTTATCTCAATCTCAATACCGCGCAAACCCTCGGGATCAAGATCTCCCCTGATATCATCCGCAAAGCCGAGAAGATCTACTAATCCCTTTTATCCGTCATTCCCATTCTTTTATCGTCATTCCGGCGAAAGCCGGAATCCAGGGGAGCCATTCCACTGGCTCCCATTAAGGAAAGCCGGAATCCAATCTTCTTCTTTAACGGTAGCCGCAGCCTTTAGGCTGCGAACGATTGCCTGCCCCCCTTCTCAACGATAAAAAAAACGCCCCCGTACAGGGGGCGAAGTCAAGAAATCAAGAACGTCCCCAAGAATTCTTTCTATCGTTAAGAGCGTTCGTTTTCTAACTTCTCCGCTTAACTGAATACCGTGAACAAAATACTTGAATCAGGTCCATAAAAGGTAAAATCCAAACCTGTTTACGGATTATAAATTCTCCCGGTGTTAAGAACACCCGACTCGCTCTGGCCCCCCCAAACGATCATTTTGGTTCCGGTCCAAACCGCGGTATGCCAAAACCTTCCTTCAGGCACATCTCCATCTATACTGGTTGCTGTCCAGGAGTTAGTTGAAGGATTATATTTTCCCCCGGTGGTGAGATAATTATGATCGTCGTAACCGCCCCAGACGATCATTTCCGTTCCGGTCCAGACCGCGGTATGAAAAGCCCTTCCTTCAGGCGTATTCAGTTCTATACTGGTGGCTGTCCAAGTATTGGTTGCGGGATTATACCTCCCCCCGGTGTTGCAAAAACCATCATGGTTATCCCCGCCCCAGATGATCATTTCGTTCCCGGTCCAAACCGCGGTATGGTGACACCTTGGGGTTGGCACATTTGCCCCCATGCTGGTGGCTGTCCAGGAATCTGTGGAAGGATTATATTTGCCCCCGGTATTTGAAAAGTATTCAGAAGTGGCTCCACAACCGCCCCAGATGATCATTTCCGTTCCTGTCCAGACCGCGGTATGTGAATATTCAAATTCTGGCATATCCCCATCAGTGTTGATCTCTGTCCAGGAATCGGTTAAAGGATTATATCTTCCCGAGGATTGAGAACCAGTGTCATTCATATAATCAAAACCGCCCCAGACGATCATTTCGGTCCCCGTCCAGACCGCGGTATGTGACATTCTTACTTCGAACTCGTTTTCGTCATCAGTGGTAGGGCTCCAGGCATCGGTAGAAGGATTATATCTGCCGCCGATGTTGAAATAATTTCCATCATTGCCGCCCCAGATGATCATTTCCGTCCCTGTCCAGACCGCGGTATGGCCGTATCTGGCGGAAGGTACATTTGTCCCCGGGCTGGTGGCTGTCCAGGAATCAGTAGCTGGATTATATCTGCCACCGTCATTAAATATATATTGAGTAATACCTTCATGATATCCATATTCATTAATAACTGTATATATATATTGTCCACCCCAAATGATCATTTCTGATCCCGTCCAGACCGCGGTATGGTAAAACCTTGCGGAAGGCACATTTGCTCCGGTACCGGTGGCGGTCCAGGAATCGGGGGGAACAGATGTATTCACATCCGCCTCATTAGAATAACCTGAGCTCCCGGTCGAATTGTAAGCATAAACCCGATAATAATAAGCGGTCCCCGCCGAAAGACCTGTATCAGAATAAGAGACAACATTAGCCAATGTAGTTGAAATTAATGAATACGTTCCTACCGTGCCGATTTTCCTTTCGATCTTGAACCCATCCTCATTACTGGAATTGTCCGTCCAGGAAAGATCAATCTGAGTTGACGAGACGGCCGTCGCAGTTAATCCCGACGGGATTGAAGAACCGTCAGGAATATTTGATCCGTTTCCGCCATTTCCTCCACCGCAACCGACGAAAACGAAGAAGATCATGACAATCGCGCCCCCAACCAGCATCGGCCCAAAATCCTTTTGCAGTCTAATCATCTTTTATCCCTTTCACGTTTAACTTGAGTTTTGTGTAATCTTGTTTATTTTAATGCGCTTTATGGGACAACCCATATTCTTTCTTAGGGGTGGTTACTTGTTGCTTTGTGATCTCTGGCATTCAAAAACCAGCCGATTCCCGCACGAAATTTTTTTCCTTAATCATTTTCACGATATAGCCAGCTTCTGCCTCATCGATATCCTGGGCGAAACCCAGGGTTTTCATCCCGTAGTCAAATGAGATCCTGGGATTCAAGGATCCCGGAAAAGGGTTTGCCCATTTATATATAAATGAGTCATCCTGCCTGATTCGCAAATTCTTCACTTCCGAAATCAAATATTCTTTCGGATAGCCGAAACCAAACGGCTGGCGGTTGATGATCAATTTTTCCGGAGTGAATGTAATGTTTTCCTTCCCTGCGATCCCTTTTGCCAACGAATAAAAAACCATTACCTCTCCTACCAACCAGCCCAGCAGCCAAAAAGCCAAAAAATACTCCGGCCCTCCCTTGGATTTATCACCCAAACTGACAAATAACTGCCCTGCAGCAAATATCCCGCCGACTGTCCATCCCCCCAGCCAGGCAATTATAAAAATCAACATTGGGATATTTTTTCGGGAAGGAATGGTAACCCTGATCTCCCCTCCGAGATCATCAATCCGGGCTCGGCCCTTTTCCGGCTGGACCAGCGTCATAAGACTGGTTTAAAAACCCAAGTGGTTAGGAGCCTATTTCTTTCTAATTGGTTCATTTCTGAGGGAATAATAAGTTGGATTATTGTCTGACAGTCTGCCCGGCAAGTCAATATAGACAGGTCGTAGGTGATAGCAACCCCGGGGACGATGATGATTAGTTGAAATGTTCGACCCATGATCATGCCCTTTCAACTGTCTTCGGTCTAGCCCGGATCGGATCTCGCAAGGATTGTTCCTCGTGCTGTTCAAGTTGTTTTTTCCGGAGCATTACCGGCTTCCTTTAAATCATTCGGTTCCGTGCCTTCGGAAAGTATTTTCAAGTATGGTTCATAAAGATAAAGTCGGGTTCTCCGCTTGCCGCTGAATTCCCGCACGAAACCGAGCTTCTGCATATTTTCCATGGCCTTGATTTTTAGGGAACGCTGTTTACTTGTTGCTTTGTCATTGCCTCTTTTGACACGACCGCCGAAAAATGAAAGCTGATGACTGAAAATACGAGAAAGGTGATCAGAAATTGCCACGGCCTGCTCAGGGCAGGCCTCTCAATGACAGAAAAAAGAGGGCGCGTAACGACTGACAAGAAATTTATTTGGAGATTTTACGGAGCCATTTTTCCAGCGACCAGGCGGTCACCAGGCCCGAAAGCAAGTCGGCCTCGAAACCGAGGGCCGGAAGCAATTCCCGCCCGGAAAAATAAATTCCCGCTTTTCCGACCGGGACGGCCAGTTTCCCCCGGTTCAAACCACGGCGGTGGTGCCAGACCGGCGATCCCGCCTCGGCTGATTCTTCTTTCTTTTTCAGAACGGGTTCGCCGACCAGGAATTCTTCCAGGAATGGAACCAGGCCGCAAACCCGTCGGAACACCCGGCTGGAAACCTCGGAGGCGGGCTTGGAAGCCGATCTAAAAAAAGCGGCCCGGATCAGCAGGTTGCCGTTTTCCTGGGGATAGACTCCCCCCCCCGCTCCGTTCACCGGTCCGGCTTCCTGGACCGGAAGCACCTCCAGGTAAACCAGGTTTTCATCCGCCGGTTCCTGATCATTTTCCCCGATATAAAACACCCGCTTCTCCATCCCCACCGGGATTACTTCCGCCTTGACCTTGATCTCCAGCGTCTCCAGGAAATACCGGGCTTCCAGGGTCTCCAGGTGCCGGGAAAGCAGCTTGGCCCCCCGCGCTTTCCGCAACTTTTCCGAAAGAGAATGGAGAAACCCGGGGCCGTTTCCGGACCAGATCAGGCTCCGGAAGAGCACCTTGTTCCCCTCCCCATTTTTTTCCCAGGAATGGAAGGCCGTCGCCTTTTTAATCTGACGACGGGTGGAAAATTCAAACCGCCATTTTCCCTCCCCCGATCCGGGGTTGCCATCTTCCGGAAGGCCGGCGGCGACCGGATTCAGAACCTCGACTTTCATTTCCCGTGCGATCCTGCGGAGGACCGTCATCACTTCCCCCAAACCGACCAGTCCCCCTTTCGCTTCCTGGGTCGAAAACAAGGGGAAAAAGGCCTGCCGATAATAAGCGGAAAAAGCTCCCATGCCCTCGGCGTCCTCATCCCAAAAAGCGGCGGAGCTGAAACGCCCCGGGGACTCCAGAATCCGGCAGAGGGAGGAGGACCGGGAAAAGCGCTGGTTCACACCGGCCAGGGTCAGGTGCCTGACCCGTTGGTAATGGCGCCAAAGAGATAAATTTTCGAAAAGTTTTCCGTCCAGGGTTCGATAATCCGGACGCCGCCTCTCAATCCCCCAGATGCGGAAATAATCCGAGGTGGTCCGGCCCGAGCCCTGAACCCGGTTCAGGACCGGGTCCAGTTCATCCTTAAGCTCGGGAAATTCGAAACCCAGCTCAGATAAAAAACGGTTGTATCCCGGAGGAACGCTGAAGCGATGCCCGGGAGCCACCACCTGGAAAAGCTGGCTGTCACGCTTGATTTTCTGTTCCAGGGCCGGGAAAACCTGGAGCAGCACCCCTCCCCGGGGTATCATGCTGCTCGGGTCAACCCGGACCTGATCCAGAAGCGCCACTTTTCTCCCGGCCTGGGCCAGGGTAACAGCCGCTGCCCATCCCCCGGGAGATTGGGCGACGATCAAAACATCATAATCGCTCATTATGGTTGGCATTATTCGACCGCCACCATCGCGATGGCGGATAATTTTGTATGGGTCAGACTGACCTCCAATGATTTCAAGCCCAGGTTCTTCACCATCTGCTCCGAGCCGCCATAGAAGCGGAAAACCGGCCGGCCATCCTGGTCATTCTCGACGCTGATTTCACGGAAAGTAAAAGCTTTCCCCAGGGACTTGACCAGAGCCTCCTTGGCGGCGAATCGAGCCGCCAGATGGGGCCAGGGGTCCCGGTTGCGGAAAGAATACCTGATCTCTTCCTCCGAAAAAACCCGCTGCAGGAACCGGTCGCCCCACTTTTCCGCCAGGTCCCGGATTCTTTCCACCTCCACCAGATCAATCCCGATTCGATTCATGGACAAAGTTTACCGTTAAACGTTTCTGGTTTCTAGTTTCGTATTTTTAGTTTCGGGTTTCGGGTTTCGGGTTTCTAGTTTCTGGTTCAATACTAAAAGCCTTTTTTCTCTCTTTTGTTTAACTCGAAACTCGAAACCACAAACTCGAAACTGTTTTCTTTGTTTTTCATTCGTCAATCGTCAATTCTTCTTATGCTTCTTCTCTATGCTCTTTGCTCTATGCCCTCTGCTTTGTTTCTACCATCCCGGCGGATTGTAGATTTCCGCGCTGAAGGTTGTTTCCAAGGATTCCCGATTACCCACAATCCCTCCCCAAACCAGGGCGGTGCCGTCGGGAAGCCCAAAGGCCATGTTCCCGAAACGGCCTTCGTTCAACTCCGCCGCCGTCTGAAATTTCCCGGAAGCGGGATCATAGCATTCCACTTCTTTTCCCCCGGAAAGATCGGAAATGCTCTGGACCCCGCCTGCGAGGCAGATCCGGCCGGAAGGCAGTTTAAAAGACGCGTGCATCGCCCGGGGCGATTGCAGATACAGGATGGAATCAAGCGAAAGCGGATCTGAATCCGCCAGCAAGGCGTCAAACAGCACGAGATACGGTTTCCGGATCACTCCCCCTGAAATCAGGATCCCGCTGTCCATTAGGTCCAGGGTGTGGTACTCGACCGCCGGTTCGCTGACGCCGTCCGCGAAAGGCAGGAAGCCCTGGCCCGGGGAATAAATTTCCGCCCGGGGACCGTTCTCCTGTCCGCCCCAGAAAAGAACCAGACCCCCGGGAAGGGAGATTGACCGGTGCCCGGCCCGGGCGGTGAGCATCTGCACCTTTTCAATCCCTCCGCTCTCCGGATCGAGGATTTCCGCGGTCTGGATTCTCTGACCGTCCGGCCCCCATCCTCCGGCCACCAGGATCCGGCCGTTGTCCAGGAGATCGGCGGTATGAAGAAAGCGGGGAAAATTCAGCTGGCCGAAATCGGAGACCAGGCCCGATTCCGGGTGAAAAAACTCGATCGAACCCGTAACCGATCCCGCCTGAATCGTTAAATCCGAATTCAGCCACCCCTCCCCCATCCCCCCGGCTACAATCAGGGTGCCGTCGGAAAGCGAGGTTATGGTCGGGAAAATCCGGGGAATGTCCAGTTCGGATTCCAGGGCCAGGAAACTGCCCTCCTCCGGCTGATAAACTTCGAGCGATCCGTCCGGAGACATTTTCCACCTGTTCCCGTCCGCGTTTATGACTTTGGCCCCGCCGGCGATCAGCACCCGGCCGTCAGCGAGGACCGCCTGGGCGGCCCAGGCGCGCGGGGTATTCAGGGGAGAAATCAGGCTGAATGCACCTTCCCTGGTCATCAACATCGAGACCTCGGTTTTCCGGCCGGACCGGATCTCCACCCCCGGACGGGACGCGCTGTAAATAACTTTCCCCGTGGCTTTCTGCAGGGCCTCGACCCGGACGGTAATCCCCGACCCGATCGGGATGCCCGAGATCGAAGCTCCCTCCGGATATTTTGAAAGCGAAAAATCCCTGACCAGGTCCGGGAACTGCCCCAGGATTGTCACCCGGATGAGATCAGCCCCTGCCAGTTCCACCTGGGGTGTCGTCCGGCTCCGAAATGAAGACACCCGGTCGGGGGAAAGCCAATTCAGGGTAATCCCCAGCTCTCCGGACCGATCAGCTCCCGCGCAACCGATAGAAAGCAACACGACAAAAATTACCGTTCCCCACCACAATCGTTCCTTAATTATTTCCATCCTTGAATAACGGCTGATTTTCATATTTCCTTTTTTTTAGGCGGGGATAAACCCCGCCCCTACAACCGAATAAGTCGTTCTTCGTAGGGGAGGGCCTTGTGCCCTCCCGGGCGAAAGATTCTCGGGCGGGGATAAACCCCGCCCCTACAGCTAGAAAGCAGAAACTCCAAACTTATTTTTTCCACTTGAACCCCAGGCCCCTTGAACCCTTTGTTTCTGCCTTTTAACTCGAAACTCGGAACCAGAAACTCGAAACTGTTTTCTGATCACCATCTTACGAAAACCGCTCCGGTCTCTCCCGAGCCGCCCTTCCCTTTCAGCACGCAAATCAGGACGACCGCGGTCACCGTTCCCAACACCAGGGCTGACCCTCCGATGATTACCGCTTTTTTCTTCCACCAGGGGCTGCGAGGCGATTTAGCGCCGCTCCCGATCGCGGGGGCGACGCTTACTGCCGGGACCTTCCCCAGTTCCAGAAGCACCCGCGCTTCCTCCCGGGCTTTTAACTCCAGCTTCCGACCCGGGAAGGGCCCTTCGGCGTTTTCCGCCGAGAGATAGTGGGTCCCGGGAATTACCGATAAAGAAAGCGGACCTTTCCCCACCGGACGTCCGTCAAAAAATATCTCGGCTCCCGCGGGCCGGGTTTCCACTTTCAGGCTGATCCGGCCGCGAGACTCAATCCGGGACTTGGCCCGGCTGAAACCCGCGATGATTTCCGGGGGAAAAAGCTGGGGGTCCAAAACCAGGCCCGGATCCAAAAGAGAAGCGGAGTCAAACTGTTTCTCCGCCAGCGATTCCAAGCCTTCGGCCAGGTAAACCATGCCGAGATAAAGATCGGCCCGGGCCAGGATTTTAATGGTATCCCTGCCCTCCCGCCCCTCTTCCAGGACGGAAATCACCTCTTTCAAAATCCGGGAGGCTTCAGCGAATTCCAGGTTCTCGTAAGCCAGGGAGCCGGCCTGCAATTTATCCGACCAGGAACGGGTTTCCGGGGCAGGCTCGCCCCACGATTCCACCGGCATAACCGCCCCCCAGAGATAAGCAGCCGCGGCCCCCAGTCGAACAAGCCCGCCGGGGTTCAAAATATCCCTCCCTTGAACGCGCTCAGGATGACCGATCCGAAAAGCATGATAAACACGCAGATAAAGATAAAAAGCAGGGGAAATATCATCTTTACCGGGGCTTCCATCGCCAGTTTCTCGGCCCGCTGAAAACGTTTGTTTCGAAACTGATCGGACTGGACCCGCAGGGTGGGCCCCAGACCGGAACCCATTTCCTCCGCCTGGATCAGCGAGGAAATCAGGGTACTGATATCCGGGATGTTCATCCTGCCCGCCAGGCCCTTGAGTGAATCCAGCCGGCTTCTCCCAATTTTCATTTCCTGCAGGGTCAGAAAAAATTCATCCCGGAGCGGCCCCGGACTCGCCTTGGCGATTATCCGTTCCAGGCCGCTGGAGAAATCCAGCCCGGCTTCGACGGATAAAGTCAGCAGATCAAGCTGATACGGCATTTCCTTCAGGATCCGGCGCTGTCGCTTCAGGCGTTTGTCCCTGAGCCAGATGTCGGGATACATGAACCCGAAAATGCCGGCCGCCGGGATCCAGATTCCCATCGACCACAGGAAACCCAGCAGAAGCCCCAGGGCCAAGGCCGTGAAAGCGCCCATAATCTTCAGGGCCAGAAATTCGGGAGGGGCCAGGGCCAGGGGCGAACCGGCGGAAATCAATCTTTTCCGGACCCCGGCAAAATAATTCTGCCAGCGGGATTCCGGGATCCAGCCGGAAAGGTAGCCGGCCAGACGGATAAAAACCCGATAGGCCGGCGAGGCTCCGAGCAGGCGCTCCCGTTCCGAGATCAGCGCCCCGGGGAGTTTCGGCCCTTCCACCGGGGAAGGCCAGAGCCCCCGCGCCAGGAAGAAAAGCGCCCCGAAAAGCAGCAGCGAGATCCCGGGAAGATAAAGCCAGTTAGACATCAATGGTGATTATCCTCCAGATGAAAAACGCCCCGATTCCCTCGCAGAAAAGCACCGCCGTCAGGATGGCCCAGCCCAGGGGCTCCCGGAAAAGGACCAGGACCATGTTCGGCTCGATCAGGTACAGGGCCAGGCCCAAAACCACCGGTAACGACCCGATAACGATCCCCTGCATTTTTCCCTGGGCGGTCAGGGACCTGATCTTCCCCCGGATGATATTCCGCTGCCGGATGGTGGCCGCCAGACGGGTAAAAGTCTCGGACAGGTTTCCTCCCACCCCCCGGGCGATCAGGACGGCGGTTATCACCAGGTCGAAGTCCTCGCTCTTCGTCCTTTCCCCCAGGTTTTTTAACGCGTCCTCGAAGTTAACCCCGAGGGCCGCTTCCCGGACCACCAGGGCAATCTCCTGGGAAAGCGGAGGGGAACCTTCCCGGGAAAGGAGTTCCAGGGCCTGGACCAGGCTGAACCCCGCTTTCAGGGAATTGGCCACCGCGTCGATCGCGTCCACCAGCTGTTCTTCCAGCCGGGCCCTTCTCTTTCGCTTGGCCCAGAAAAAAATCAACCGGGGCAGAAAATACCCGAGCACCCCGAAAAGCAGTCCCAGGAACAGGCTCCGGGTCAGCAGAAAAAAGACCAGGGCCAGGACCACGACGGAAATGATGTTCAGGTAAAAAATCTGTTCGGGATTAAAGGGAAGAAACATCTCATCCAGGACCCCGGCGGTGCGGGCCAGATACCGCTCTTCGTATTTTTTGAATCCCCGGGAAAAAAGCTCAACCCCGGACCAGGAAAGAAAGAAAAATAATCCGAAACTTACGAGGAGAATGATTGGCAGCAGCTGATCCAAGTTCAACCCGGGTTTTTTGTTTCCAAAACCCTGGTTTCCGCGATCAGATCACCCAGTCTCAACCCGCTTGGATCCTGATAAATTTGGTATGCTTCCACGCCCAGAATCGCCAGGCCCAGGGTGAAAAACAAGACCCACCCCCAGAAAGGTATGACTAAAAATAAAACCACCACCCCGATGGGAAGATTACGGAGGGTGGAATGTTTGAAATTGCAGGGGAGCAACGTCTCCCTTTCAATCACCACCTGGAGCCCGACGAATTTTTTCCCCAGGCTTTTCCCCTCGAAAAAACCATCGCTGATCAGGATGTAGGTCATCCCCATCAGCGGGGCAACGAAGCCGAAAATCCGGTCCAGCTTGGCCAGCGCCAGGACCAGGAGTAAATCGATGAATTTGGCCAGGTAACGGTTGAACAGCTCCGGTTTTTCCGGGTTCTGCTCATCCGTCTCCCCTGTCGTTTTGGGCTCAATCGGTTCGGTCATTTTTCCCCCGGGAGCGGGGTTTTCCTTCGGATTTGGCGAACATCACAAAAGCCATGCTCGGGCGCGGAGAGGATTCCCGCATGGCGAACTGAATCCCCACAAAATGGTAACCCTCCCCGGTCCATCGATTGAGGGTTTTCTCCAATGCTTCGTCTGTTACCGGTGTTACTTCCACCACTTTATATACCAAATCGGCACCCCCGTCAAAATTTAACCTGGAAATCGATTTTAAACCTTTTCCGGGAAGGTAAACAGACAAATTTTATCCCGCTGTCTTTTTCCAGCCCCTGGAGTGCCGTCTCCAGATTTCGCCGGCTTTTGGCCTGCAGGGTAAACCAGAAATTGAATTCACCGCTTCTTTCATAGCAATGGGTTACCCCCGGATGCTTTTGGACCATGCGGGCCAGACGTTCCAGGCCCGGAACCGGAACCCGGGCCGCGACCAGGACCCCGGGGTAGCCGAGTCTTTCCGAATTCAAGACCCCTCCGATTCGCCGGACAATTCTCTTTTTTTTCAGGTTTTTGATCCGGCGGACCAGTTCCCGTTCCGGGATCCCCGCCTGTCCCGCCAATTCGCGGTAGGGTTCACTCACCAGCGGGAATCCGGATTGGACCAGGTTAAGTATTCGGGCGTCGATCTTGTCCATATCTGGTTTCTAGTTTCGAGTTTCGAGTTTCGAGTTTCGAGTTTCGGGTTTCGAGTTAAAAGATAAAATAATTCCTTTCACCTTTGAGCTTTCACCTTTGAGCCTCTTTTCACCTTTTGCCATTTTTTCTTTATTAATCTTTTGTCTTTTCTTGCTCTATGCTCTTTGCGCTATGCCCTTTGCCTTTTTTGGGTTGATAAAGACAAAACGGCTCTTCTCCCAGATGATTCCCGCCAAAGGCAAAAGCGCGGGCCCGGCATCCGCCGCAGATCTTATTGTACTCGCAGATCCCGCATTTTCCCTGGTAGGCATCCACCTCCCGCACGGCCCGGAAGAGCTCGGAACCGGCCCAGATGGAGGGGAAATCAAAATCATTCTTCCGAAGGTCACCCGCCGGCAAGGGAAGGTACCCGCAGATCTGGACCTGGCCCCGGGCCGAGATAAAAGCGTAGCTTTTTCCCCCCAGGCACCCCTGCCCTCCCGGATTCCGGGGCGGAATCCCCTTCTGCTGGAGAATCCGGTAATAATGGGGCGCGCAGGTGGCCTTCAGCTCCAGGGCCCCTTCTTTTTCTTTTCCCGCGATCCAGAGCAGGGTTTTTTCATACTCCTGCGGGGAGATTTCCCAGTCCCGGAGATTTTCGCCTCTCCCCACCGGCACCAGCAGAAAAATATGAAAGGCCTGGGCCCCGATCTTCCGGGCCAGCTCATATATTTCGGGAACCTCGGCGATATTGGCCTTGGTAACCGTGGTATTGACCTGGAATGAAAGTCCGGCTTCCCGGAGAAAACCCACGCCCTTCATGATCAGATTGAATACCCCCGGCCTGCCCCGGAAGGAATCGTGGCTTTTTTCCGAAGCCCCATCCAGGCTGATGCTCAACCGTTCCACTCCGGCCTTCTTGATCTTCTGAGCAATCTCCGGATTTAAATTCGCGCCGGTGGGGGCCATGACCACTTTCAGACCGGCATCGCGGGCAGCCTGGATCAGGTCAAAAAGATCCTCCCTCAGGATCGGGTCACCCCCGGATAGGATCATAAGCGGCTTTGAGAAACTGGCCAGAGACTTGATTACCCGCAGGGCCTCCGCGGTATTCAGTTCCAGGGGATCGTGTTCGGTACTGGCGCCGGCCCGGCAATGCCGGCAGTTCAGCTCGCACCGGCGGGTAAGCTCCCAGGCCACGATTCTTAAGGGAGGGACGGTATTCATGAATTCCTATAATTTCAGAATAAAGTTTAGTTCCCAAATACTCCTAACGGAACCAGATGAAAATTAAATGCAAATCGGTTCAAGGATAAAATGTAGGGGAGGGCCTGGTGCCCTCCCTGATAAAAGTTCTTCAGGCGGGGATCCTTCGGCTTCGCTCAGGACCGGTGAACCCCGCCCCTACTTTTTCATTTTTCCAGAACCTTGGCCATTTCCTTGGCGTAATAGGAAATAATCATATCGGCCCCGGCCCGCTTGATGGCCGTCAACACCTCCATGATCGTCCTTTCCCTCTCGAGAAAGCCCGCCCGGGCGGCCGCCTCGATCATCGAGTATTCACCGCTCACGTTGTAGGCCGCGATCGGATGGTTGCATTCCATCCGGGCCCGGGCGATCACATCCAGATAAGCCAGCGCCGGTTTCACCATGACGATATCCGCGCCTTCGTCGATATCAAGCTGGATCTCCCGCAGGGCTTCCCGGACATTGGGCGGATTCATCTGGTAGGACTTCCGGTCGCCGAACTGGGGCGCGGACTGGGCCGCGTCGCGGAAAGGCCCATAGAAAGCCGAAGCGTACTTGGCCGAATAGGCCATGATCGGAATTCCTTCAAACCCGTGTTCATCCAAAGCTTCCCGGATGGCCTGCACCTGGCCGTCGATCATGCCGGAGGGAGCCACCAGGTCGGCCCCGGCCCGGGCCTGCGACACCACCACCTCGGCCAGGATTTCGAGGGTGGCGTCGTTATCCAGCTCACCGTTTTCGAGTTTGCCGCAATGGCCGTGATCGGTATATTCGCAAAGGCAAAGATCGCAGATTACCGCCAGGCTGCTCTTCTGGGCCTTGATCGACCGCACCGCCTGCTGGATCACGCCCTTTTCCTTGTAAGCTTCCGATCCGACCGCGTCCTTGAACTTGGGCAGGCCGAAAAGCATCACCGCCGGGATTCCCAGCTTTTCGATCTCCTTGATCTCCCCGGCCAAATCCTCAACCCCCAGGCGATACACCCCCGGCATGGAGGGGATCTCCTGCTTCCCTTTCCCCGGGAAAATAAAAAGAGGATAAATGAAATCCCTGATTGAGAGCCGCGTTTCCTGCACCAGGGACCTCAGCGCCGGGGTCTTTCTCAATCTTCTCGCCCTATATTCCGGAAATATCATTATGCCTCCATCTCAGGCTGAAGCCTGCGGCTACCAGAAACCGGTTACTGATCAATGACTATCGCATAGGGCATAGAGCAAAGAGCATAGGGTTAAGATCGTTTTGATCGGTATTTTCGTTTGGCATTTTGACTTATTTTGCCCCCTGCCCTATGCACTATGCCCTTTGCCCTTTTATGCCGATTTCCTCGTCACTCAGGTAACACGCGGGGTCGGAAGCCCAGGGATCGCGCAGGATCACTTCGGCCCGGGCCCGGAAATTGCCGTTGCAGATTCCCAGGAACCTGCATTCCCCGCACCTTCCCTTGATCCGCCGCGGATATTCCCGCAAGCGCTTGAGGGTGGGGTTCTTCGGGTTATCCCAGATCTCCGTGAATTTTTTCTGATGGATGTTTCCCAGGACCCGGCTCTGCCAGAACTGGTCCGGCGTGATCCGGCCGTCCCAGTCCATCCCGGCG
>JAQTNV010000028.1 GCA_028713675.1 bacterium | reverse complement strand
CACACGGAATCCATCAACCGGGAAAAGGTTTTCCCCGCCTCCCGCTATGACAAGGGCGGGGACGATTACCTCAACTGCCCCCTCTCCCGGGAAGAATATTACCGTCTGATCGACGCGATCCGGATCGCCCAGAAAGTCCCCTACCGGGATTTTGAAAAAAGCCTGACCTTTTCCGGCTGCCAGCCGATCGAGGTCCTGGCCGCCAAAGGGATAGATACCCTCGCCTTTGGCTGCATGAAACCGGTGGGATTGATCGACCCGAGAACCGGGGCCCAGCCCTTCGCGGTGGTCCAGCTCCGCCCGGAGAACCGGGAAAAATCCATGTACAGCATGGTCGGGTTCCAGACCAAGCTCACCTATCCCGAGCAGGTCCGGATCTTCCGCCTGATTCCCGGGCTGGAAGACGCCGAATTCGCCCGGCTGGGAAGCCTGCACCGGAACACCTTCATCAATTCCCCCCGGCTGCTGATCCCGACGCTGCAGCTGAAAACCAATTCCCGGATTTTCTTCGCCGGCCAGATCACCGGGGTGGAAGGCTACGTGGAATCCACCGCGATCGGGCTCCTGGCCGGGATCGTCGCCGCCCGGATCGCGCAGGACCAGAACCCTCTCCTGCCCCCGCCCACCACCGCCCTGGGATCGCTCCTCTCCCACCTGATCAAGTCCAGCCCCCTCAACTTCCAGCCCATGAACATTAACTGGGCCCTGTTCCCCCCGCTTTCCACGTCGGCACGGGGCAAGGCAAAGTACCGCCTGATGACCGAAAGGGCTTTAATAGACCTGGAAAACTGGAGCGAAAAAATTCGTGCTGGTGCTCGGGATTGAATCATCCTGCGATGAAACCGCGGCCGCGGTAGTGGAATCATCCGGGGGCCGCCCCCGGATCAGGTCCAATGTTGTCGCCTCGCAGATCGACATCCACCGCCATTTCGGCGGGGTGGTTCCCGAGCTGGCTTCCCGCAACCACCTCAAAATGATCATCCCGGTGATCGAGGAGGCCCTGGCCCGGGCCGGCGTCGGGTTGGGTGAACTTTCCGGAATCGCCGTAACCCAGGGGCCAGGCCTGATCGGTTCGCTCCTGGTCGGGTTTAACACGGCCAAAAGCCTGTCCCTGGCCTCCGGTCTTCCCTACCGGGCGGTCAGCCACCTGGAATCCCACCTTTTTGCCGCCATGCTGGAATCCGAGCTCGAGTTCCCCTTTCTCGGCCTGGTCGTTTCCGGGGGTCACACTTCCATCATCTGGATAGAGAAACTCGGTCAATACACCACCCTGGCCCGGACCCGGGATGACGCCGTGGGCGAGGCCTTCGATAAAATCGCCAAGTTTCTGCAACTCGGCTACCCAGGCGGCCCCGCGATTGAAAAATGCGCCCTTTCGGGAAACCCGCGCGCCTTTTCGCTGCCCCGGGCAGTGATGAAAGACCGGTCCCTGGATTTCTCTTACAGCGGCCTGAAAACCGCGGTCATCCTGGAAACCCGGAAACATACCCTCCCGCTTCCCCCCTCCCGGCTTTCCGACCTGGCCGCCTCTTTCCAGGAAGCCGCGGTGGACATGATCATCTCCCGGGTCGAAGGCGCTCTCCGCCTGAAGGGAACCAACCAGCTCGTCGTTAGCGGCGGGGTGGCCTGCAACGCCCGGCTCCGGGAGCGCCTGGCCGAGCTTTCCCGGTCCCTGGGAGTCCGGCTCCTGCTCCCCTCCCCTCACCTTTGCACCGACAATGGAGCAATGGTAGCCATGTCCGGCCTCCTTTATTTCCAGGCCGGGATGACTTCGCCTCTCGATCTCAACGCTTATCCGATCGAGGCATTTCACTCCGCGGGTAAAAAAATTGAATCTGTTTGAATTTTGTCCATTAAGATTTGGAAATTCAAATTTGTTTGGAATTTGGAATTTGGTTATTGGAGTTTGATTTATTATGGCTCGTCCCCCCCTCGGTCAGCATTTCCTCCGGGACAACCGGATCCTCGCGCGCATCGCCGAGCAGGGTGAGATCACGGCGCGGGACCTGGTGGTGGAAATCGGGGTGGGCCGGGGTGATTTAACCCGCCACCTGGTGGAACAGGCCGGGAAGGTGGTGGCTCTTGAAATCGACCCAGTGCTGGTTGATAAAATCGGGCCCGATCTGCTCGCCCGGGAAAATCTCACCCTCCGGCAGGGTGACGGTCTCCGGGTTTCGCTCCCGGCCCTGGCCCGGGAATGGAAACACCCGGTCAAGCTGATCGCCAATCTCCCCTTCCAGATCAGTTCGCCCCTGATCCAGAAATTGGCGGCGGAACGGGAATCCATCTCCCTGGCGGTTCTCCTGCTTCAGAAAGAATTCGCCCTCAGGCTCACGGCTGAGCCCGGAAGAAAAAATTACGGTTCAATCACCGTCCTGACCTCCCTTTACTTTGAATCCGAGATCTGCTTTTCCATCCCTCCTTCCTGTTTCACCCCCCCGCCCCGGGTGGATTCGACCCTGATCAAGCTCCGTCCCCGTTCCCGGCCCCTGGCGGAAATCGGTGACCCCGCCGTTTTTAGAAACCTGCTCGGATATGCCTTCCAGGCGCGGCGCAAGACCATCCTGAACGCCCTCCGGCCCTGGCGGGGAATAGATGCCGGCGAAATCCTTTCCCGGGCCTGCATAGATCCCGGGCGCCGCCCGGACACCCTGAGCGCGCCTGAATTCGCCCGAATTTCATCCTTTGTCGTGAAAAACCCTGACCTCGGCCAAGTTGCAATCAGGAGGGATAAACGGTAAATTTACCCTTGAAATGGATGCGATTTTCAGCTTTTTTCAGACGCAATTTAATCTATTCAGGGATAACCTGCTCAGTCCCAAGCTTGATCATTACGCGTTATATGCCCTGATTTTCTCCTTCCTTCTGCTTGTCCTATTTTCCATTTGCCTGATCCTGAAAAAAGAGAAATTCATCCTCCCGGCCCTGCTCCTGGGCCTCCTGCTGACCCCCGGGTTTTACTACCTGCGCGAGCTTTCCCCCTGGTCCCGTTACCTCAAAAATCCCCCCCCATCCAGCATCGGAAACCCGGCGCTCCCGAAGCTGGGAGAAGCCCAGGTAATCGATGGGCAGGTAATCATGAATCCCAAGCAGGGAGAAACCCCCGCCACCCCCTGAATCAAACCGGAGAACGCCTATGCCGATATTCGAATATCTCTGCTTAAAATGTCAGAATGAATTCGAGACCCTGGTTCTGAATTCCAAGTCCGAAGAGGGCGGAATCACCTGCCCGAAATGCAAGTCCAACCAGGTTCAGAAACTGCTCTCCGGCTTTCACGGCCGGAGCAAAAGCGGCGGAGGAGAAACCCGCTCCTTGTCCTCCGGAGGCTGTTCTTCCTGCTCATCTGGGAACTGTGCGCACTGCAAATAACCCCCCCATCCCTCCTTCCCTGACTCATCCGCGGATGGCTCAGGGCCAGGCCCGCAGATTATTCCGGGTTTTTCAGGTTCTGGCCTTCGCGCTTTTATTTGTTCCCGGCCTCGCCCGGGCCGAGGCCGGTTCCGACGAATTACAGGCCCGGGTCAAGTCCTTTTACCAATCCATTTTCGACAAAGATATCCGCAACTATCATGTCCGGGATGAACTCTCCGCTTTTTTCCAGGAACCGGCCGATCTTTCCCTGTACCTGGTCGGCGTTTTTGTTCACCTGAAAAAAAGCGGAACCACCGACTTCCGGATCCGGAAATTCAAGATCCGGAACATCGAAATCGACGGCCAGGAAGCCCGGGTCACCATGGAAATCTGGAGCTACTACCTGCTTTTTATAAAAAACTCTTTTGTCCAGGTTGACCGCTGGAAATTCCTGACCCCCGCGGCGGACAAAAAGGATTGGTATCTGGTTCCCCTTCCGATCAAGGAAGGAAGCAAATAATCTTCCGGACCCGGACTTAACCAGGTGTCCCAAAAAGTTGTGTATTTGCCCGATTTATCGGGCTGAAAGAATATCCGCCAACTGAGCCTCATAAATGAGGCAACTACAAAATGGTTTTCAAATCGACTATTGGAAAAACCCTTGAGGTGAATCCCAGAACTCTAAAATTTCCGGCCCTGATCCACATTTGTCTGTTCCTGGGCGTGTTTCTGGCCGGGATCTTCCCGGGCCCGGCCCGGGCCCAGGAAGGAGAGCAACCTTCCGTATCAGAGCCCTCCGCCTCAGAGTCTTCCTTCGCAAGCGGATCCGAAAGCGTCCGGCTGGGAGGGTTCTTCAGCTCCCGCCTGAACCTGCAAACCTATTTTGACAACCCCCAGGAGAACATCGCCGAGTTCCGGAACGGCTTTTTCCTGAAAGGCGATTTCGATCCCCGGCCCAATCTGCACTGGACGCTGTCAGGCCGTTTTTCCTACAAAGTTTTTTCCACCCGGGAAGGAAATTTTTCCTATTATCTCCGGCCCGAGCTTTTTGAAGCTTATGCCAGCCTGAGCCTGGGCAAGCTTGATCTCAAGCTGGGCCAGCAGGTCGCCCACTGGGGCCGGGCGGATTTAAGCCCGACCGACAATCTTAATCCCGTCGACCTTCGGGATTTCATTTTTAACGAGCCGGAGTTCATGAAGGTCCCCATCCTGATGGCCCGGGCCAAATATTTTTTCGAAGACTTCAACGCGGAAGGCATCTATATTCCTTTCTACGAACCGGTCCGCATGCCACCGCTCGGGGACAACTGGTTCATCATGACCCCCCGCATGATCGATGACTATCGCAAAAAGTTCCCGGAGCAGACCATTTCCGGGATCCAGGATACCCTGATCCAGTTCAACAACACCGATTACCCGGAATTCAGCCCCCAAAACGGTGAGGCCGGACTCCGGGTTTCCAGCTCCCGCGCGGGATTCGATTTCAGTCTGGATTACCTTTTCACCTGGCAGGACATTTTTCTCCCCCACTTTAATCCCGACTTTATCCAGTATGCCCGCGAAAACATGGCCCGGACGGGTCAGAACGCCGAGGAGATACTCCTGGATCTCACCCCCCAGGAACTTCTTTTCTATTCCCCCCTTTACCATCTGGGCACCAACCGCACCCATATTCTGGGAGCGGATTTTTCCACCAATTTTCATGATTTCGGGATCCGGGCCGAAGCCGCTTTTCAGGAAAAAATCTCTCTCCTGAATGAGGATTTTTCCATCACCCGCAAGCCCTTCCTGCAATTCAGCGCGGGGATCGACCGCCTTTTCAACGGACGGCATTACTTCAATTTCCAGGTGATGGAAAGCCTGATCCTGAACTGGGGAGACAAAACCATCAATCCGGTCAATGGCGACCCGATTAATATTTACATAATGAAACGATCAACCCCCAGTCTGGTGTTCCTGGGCCGGACTTCCTTCGGGGAAGAAGAACAATACCAGCCCGAGCTCCGGGCCTCCTATAACCCGACTTTCGGCGATTACCTCATCAATGTCCTGATGAATTACAGCTGGAACGACGCGCTCACGCTGACCGGCGGAGTGGTTTTCTTAAGCGGCCCGCCCAAAAGTATTTTCGGCAACTACGCGCAGAACGACAGCGCTTACCTGGGTTTCCGCTACAGCTTTTAATTATTCGTCATTCCTGCGACTTGTCCTGAGCATTGTCGAAGGAAAGCCGGAATCCAGAAGACCAAGTCTTTGGTAGGGCAAGGCTTTTCGATTAGATCCCGAGGCATTGTGGCCGAGGAAAGCCTGCGTCCTGAATAAAGTTTTTCTCAGATTTTAATTTCGCAACCTAAAGGTTGCGGCTACCAACGAAAAGTTATCCCATCCCGTTTTCTTAAAAAAACTGTTCCATTCGTTCGTGCACCAATTCGGGATATTCGATCATCACGTATTGACTCCCGTCCTCAAGGAAGAACAACTCTGATCCCGGGACCCGGGCTTTCATCTCCTGGGCCCTGGTCATCGGGGTGAAGGTGTCCCGCCCTCCGTAGCTCCGGAATTCCATTTTCGCCACCAGGCCGGCCTTCATTCCCCTCCCCCGGCTTCCCGCTTGGATTTATTCTTTCGCGATTCCAGATACTGTTTTATCCTGCTTTTATTGATTTTATCGGAGAGCCGGCAGGCGGTTTCCCGAATGATTGGGATTTTTGATTCCCGGCAGACGGAAACCAGGGGCTGCAAAACCAGAACCAGGCCGGGGATGAGGAAGATCCAGCCCGGCATGATCGGCAGGATCAGGCCGGCAATCCCCAGGACGATCAGGATACAGCCCAAAATAATCCGGAGCACCAGTAAAATCGTCTGTTTAATCATTTCATTCGGGGGGAAGAAATGGTTTTTAGCAGATATCTTTTCGCTTCCCGGCGATTGGCGGCGATTTTCCCGTCGAGAATCGCCTCCACCACCATCTGCTTCGCCTTTCCCACTTCCGGCCCCGGCTCGATTCCCAGGATCTTTTGAATTTCAAACCCGTCCAGCGGGCATTCTACCTTCTGCCCCTCCTCCAATTTGATCCGGGCAATCCTCCCGGCCATCTCTTCGAACCCCTTATCCTTTTGAAAAGGCGGTTTTAAGGAAGCGGAGTCCGCTTTTAACAACTCCAGGGTCTTCTGCAGGTGGGGACCCAGGCGGTAGGCTAATCGCCGGATGGTGGCATCTTTCCAGTCCGCCTGGTAATTCACCATATGATGCTGGACCAGAAACCGGACCTCGTCCCTCAACTTTTTCGGGAAACGAAGCCGCAGAAGAATCTTTTTCGCCATTTCCGCGCTTCCATCCTGGTGACCCCAATAAACGTAATAATCCCGGTCTCCCTGGACATCCTTTGAAATCAAACGCTGCGCCGCGACCTTTCCCAGGTCGTGAAAAAGCGCGGCCAGGCGCAGGGCCAGGTCCGCCCGGGTGCGGTCCAGGGTGGAAAGACTGTGATGAAAAAGATCTTCATGGTGATAAGGGGATTTCTGGTCAAAATCCACCGTGGCCTGGAGTTCAGGGACTATTTCTCCAAGCAACTTCAGATTCTCCAGGAGTAAAACCCCGCGGGAGGGACGGGGCAGAAGAATCATTCTTCCCAGTTCGTCACGGACTCTTTCCGCGGAAACCGACGATATTTTCGTCCGCGACTTCCGGATTTCCCTTTTCAGCTCCGGAGCGAGGGAGAAATCCAATTCCCGGGCAATCCTCACCGCTCGGAGCATTCGCAAAGGATCGTCAGCGATCGTCAAGGCCGGGTTAATCGGGGTTCTGATCAATTCCCGCGCCAGATCTTTTTTCCCTGTTCCGAGCGGATCCTCAATCAACCGAATCAAGTTTCTGGTTTCTTGTTTCGGGTTTCGCCTGCCCGAGCCGACCGCTCGGGTCGGCCAGGGAGTTTCGGGTTTCGAGTTTTTTACTTTGAACTTTGCCTGCCTGCCGAAGCCTTGGCGCAGGCAGGAACTTTGACCTTTGAGCTTTAATCCCGCCAGCTTGCTGAGCGGGATTATGAGTGTATTAATCGTGAAATCCCGGAAGCGGAGATCCTCCTCCAAGTCCTTTCCCCGGGAAGAAACGATATTCAGGGTGAGATTTCCCCTGGCGGTCTGATAGGTATCAATCCTTCGGCTTCGCTCAGGGCAAGCAGTGCAAGTCCGCCCGGTCTTTACCATTCCCTTTCCGGCTTGGTTACGCCCGGCAGCGAACAAAACCGGGCGGTGAAAACCCATTTTCCGGTGGAAAAAACCCGCCAGGATTTTCGCTCCCCCGGGTTCTAAAGCCAGGAAATCCAGGTCCCGGCTCTCCCGGTCCAGGGCCAGATCACGCACGGCTCCGCCGACAAGAAAAACCGTCAGTCCGGAATCCCGGGAAAATCCCGACGCCTCGACCAGGAGATTTGAAATGTCTGCGTCCAAAATTATTTTCTTGTTTGTCAGGTTATCGGTTTTTAGTCTCTGGTAGACCGATTTCCAATCAAGATATCAGCACTATGGGTAGCCGCAACCTTTAGGTTGCGCCATTTTCGCAGGCTTCCCTCGACCACAATGCCTCGGGATCTGATCGAAAAGCCTGCAGCTACCGTTTCGATTTGCTCTTTACCCCTCGCCTACTTCGCCCGATCCCGCCCGTGACGGGACAAGTAAATCGGGCAACTGCATTTCCATCACATTCGTCAATCGTCAATCTACAATCGTCATTTCTCTTTGCGCTTCGCCCCCTGCTCCCTGCTATTTAATCCCGAGAAACTCCCCCAAATATTTATTGACCTCTTCCGGAGCCTCCTGCTGAACCCAGTGTCCGCATTTCGGGATGTGCTTGATCACCAGCGAAGAAGTGGAATACTGCTCAAGATCCCGGGTGAGTTCCATTCCCAGGAAAGCGTCGTTCTCCCCCCAGATAATCAGGGTCGGGGCCTGGATCTTCCTACTCTGGTAAAATCGCCAGAGTCCGGTCCCTTTCCGGAAAGCCATCCGGTAATAGTTTATCCCGCGGTTAAGGGCTCCCGGCTTGCCCCACGCCTCTTCATATTTTTCGATATCTTCCTTGGTGAAAGCTTCCTTCCTGACCGTGGATCGGGACATGATCCGCTTTGCAACATAAAAATTATTGGCTTTCAGGGACATCTCCGGGAGAAACGGCAGCTGGAAGAAAAACATGTACCAGCTCTTCCTTCTCTGCGCCCCGCTGGACCGCAGGGCTTTCATCAGGTGGAACGGGTGGGGCGCATTCATGATGACCAGTTTGTCCAGAACCTCGGGATTTCGGTAAGCGAGATGGTAGGCCACTCCGCCGCCCCAATCATGGGCCATCACGATGGCTTTTTCGGCCCCAAGATGCCTGATCAGGCAGACTATATCCTCGGCCAGGGTATCCACATCGTAACCGGATTTGGGCTTATCGGTTTCGTTATACCCCCGCATATCGGGGGCGATTACCCGGTATTTTTTTGCCAGGAAGGGGATCTGGTGCCTCCAGGAATACCAGAATTCCGGGAAACCATGGAGAAGAACCACCAGAGGACCTTCTCCCTGGGCAACATAATGCATCCTGATTCCGTTCACATTCGCGTAATTATGGGTCCAGGAATCGCTCATTTTGTTCTCCTTTTCGCTTTTTTTGACTTACCTGTTTGACTTATCATCGCAAAGAAACAATCATTTAACAACCCATTTCAAGCGGGCCGGGGGAAGAACCATTCCCGGGAAAACATCTCCAGCAGAAATATAAAACATGCAAATATTTTATGAGATTTTATTCTTTGTATTTCAATATATTACAATATAATTTCAAACAAATAGTTTATAATATATCTTTGAGCAAAAACCCTGACAAAACCTTGCGGATTGAAGCAAAATCCATTTAAATTCTCGCGATATTTTCCAAAGCAGGGAATCAGACAGGAGGACATAAATTGACCAATCCGAACAAACCAGCCGGTCCGGCCAAAGCTTACTGCGACAGCTGCGGGGAAATCGTCCCGGTCTCAATCATCCTCCGCGACAAGGGAAAACAGGTCGCCACCTGCTCCCAGTGCGGATTCCCCATCCAGCAAAAGCAGGATATTCCCAAAAACCCCAAGCTGGAAAATGTAATTATCGTGGAAGACACCGATCTGGTCAGGCAAATCCTCTCGGAAATCATGGTTGATACCGGGTTCGCCCGGAAAATCATCTCCTGCCGGAACGGAGAGGAATTCCTTACCACGGTTACCGAAATGCTGGCCGGCCAGAAACCGGTCGGCATGGTCTTTCTGGATGTTTTAATGCCGGTTCTGGACGGGGTCAGCGCCGCCCTCGCCCTCCGGGCTATTGAAAAAGGTTTGAAAAGCCCCAAGCCCATTCCGATCCTTTTTTTCACGGTGAAGAAATGCGACGAGGAATTCCGCCGGACCCTGCACCGGGTCAGCCCGGCTCTTTACGTCAACAAGGAAGCCGACGCTTCACCCCAGCAGCTGATGAAACGGCTTCAGAACATCGTGGCCCGGCTGAGCACCCCCGGGCAGATCCCTTCCCTTCTCCCTCCCAAGCAATGACTTGAACCTCTCGAGTTCAAGTCATTTTGAAAAACTTCCTGCCCGGGATAAAATGGGGTTCGTGAAACCCCGCCTGCTGATCCCGACCTGCCTTTTGCTCGGCTTTCTTTCCGTTCCGGTTCCCTCTCCCGGAGAAGTCATCGCTCCCAGAGAGAACGTCAAGAGCCTGATAAATTCAGTCACCCGGTCCGAGCTTGTGCATCACCTCCGGATTCTATCCGGGGAGGAAAGCTTTGACCTCAACGGGGTTACCGGCACCATTCATTCCCGGAACATTCTTCATCCCGATATTGAATCCGCGGTTAAATACCTGACCCTGCACCTGGAAAACCTGGGTCTGGAAGTGGAGACATACCCCTTTCCGGTAACCATCGGCGGGCAAAACCTGATCGTAAAAAACCTCCTCACCAGGATCCCGGGGAAAACCAACCCTGACCGGATTTACCTGCTCTCGGGTCATTATGATTCCACCGCCAGCTTCTCCGGCGGTTACCACCCCCAATCCGATCCGGCACCCGGCGCGGACGATGACGGGACCGCTGTTTCCGTTCTCCTCACCCTGGCCGGGGCCCTGCGCCAGTCCGATCCGGATATTTCGATCGGGTTTCTTTTCCTCACCGGTGAAGAATACGGGCTTCTGGGCAGCCGCTTCCAGGCCCGGGTTTCCGCCCGGCAGGGAGAAAATATCCTCGGGGTCATCAACATGGACATGCTCGGTCCTGATCCCGAAGCCAAAGCCGATACCCTTTACGCGATTTACGGGGATCACGCGGGAGACTCCGTTTTCGATCCTGAACCTCTGGCCCGGACACTTTATGATGTCACCATCGCTTATGATCTGCCGTTGAAATCCGAGCCTTATTACGGCCCGGTCCTGCTCAACAGCGATCACTTTCCCTACTGGTACTGGGGATATCCGGCTCTTTATTTGGGACATGTCAGTTCATCCCTGCAATACCATACTACCGAAGACAGGATTGATACGGTGGATCTGGATTACCTGGAAGCTTCCGCCCGGATCATCGGGGCGGCGGCCGCCCACCTGGCCAGCCCGGGGTCCGCCCGGGAGGAAAAAACCGGCGGATGCCAGGCGGTCCCCCAAGTAAGCGCGGAAAACATCTTCATCCTGATACTTCCTTTACTGTTCATTTTTTTTATCAAATCGCTTCTTAAAACCAAGGATGTCATCCTGAGCCCGCCCCCTGCGGGCGAAGGATCTGGCTTTCACGGGTTTCTCATCACAAGAGAGATCCTTCACCCCCGCCAGAGGCGTGGGGTCAGAATGACAAAACGGATATATGCAAATAGTATCGCCATGGTTTTTCTTCTTTCCCTCGTGTTTTTTTCCTGTTCCGGCGAAAGTAAAAACGATGCCCTGATCATGGAAGGGAAATCGGCCCTTTCCCGGTCTGATCCGACCGCGGCCCGGGAAGCTTTTCAAGCAGTCCTGGACAGCCATCCGGACAATCCCGAGGCGCAATTCGGTCTGGTCCTGTCCGACCTGACGAGTTTCTGGAACTCGATCGATCTGGCCCTGAGTGAAATTTTTCGCCTTTACTACAGCCCCTCGGAAATCCTGCCGAATTCCTACGCGAACGAGGATGAAGCCATTTCCGCCTTCATTCAAAAATTCATCACCGACACCCAAGCCACCTTTGCCGGCATCTCCGGGCGGCTCGCGGAATTGGAAAAGCAAAAAGATTTCCGCTTTCGGGTCGAATCCCTGCCGGTCGGATCCCTGTACAATCAATCCCGTTCCCTCCAGGTGGAATTCGACCGCACCGATTTGTATCTGCTTTCCGGTTTTTCCCGCCTGATGGCCTATCTCTTCGAATTCCTGGACGCGTTTGACTGGGAAGGACGTTACGGCCAGGCGGCCGACCTGTATTTCCTCCCGGGTTCAGGTTATGGAGAGTATTTCGATTCTCTGAATTTGGTGGTTTTCATGCTGAACGACCAACTACACCCGAACCTCCTGGGCCTGAAAAACCCTGCCGGGGCTGAGACCCTGGCCCGGTCCGGCCAGGACCTGGCCCAGGCCTGCGATGATTTTCTGCAACTGATTGAATCCCTCCAGGCGGAAACCTCCGGACGGGACGGTAATTTCGTGATCATGAAAACCAAAAACGGCAGGAAATATATCGCCTTCGGGGGAGAGGAAATTTCCCGGTCCTCCGATGCCGCCAACATCCTCGACCTGGAAATCGAGCTTCGCCCGGAAATTGCCGCTTCGCTGGAAGCCACCTCGGAAAACCTGAAAACCGGGGCCGGAACCGTATCCCTGAAAAACAATCTTCTGTACCTGATTGACCCCATGGTCCGGGCCCTGGCGCTGGCCGCCGGGCTGAGACTCCCGGCGTTTTTAGCCGATATCCATATTTCCACGCTGGTGCCGGACGTTGTGGAATTGAACCTGGGCCGATTTTATCAAAACCCGGCCGGCTTGCGGCAACTCCTCCCCCCCTGGGAAAACACCGGGAACGTCCTGCTCGACAACCTCGTTCTGGAATGGGAGTGCCCTTCCGACCTCCACCCGCAGACCGGGTTTCCGGTTTCCGGCGGGCTCATCTGCCCGGACCCGGACGCGATCGTCGACTCGGGGCATTTCCAGTCTCTTGCCGGCCGGGGCATCGCCGCGATCCCTGCCGACGGGATCAACAGCGTCTTCCCCTACATCCCCTTCCCGGACCCGACGTTCAACGGGCTTCTTTACCTGGACCCGGAGCCGCTGGGGATTTCCTCCCTCGGCGGCTGGAATGAATTCAAGCCGGCGGACAACCTGGCCCTGAACGCGATCCTGGCTTCTTTGCTCGGACCCATATTGGAACTTTTATAATAAAAGGTAGAATTAAGGATCGGTCTTGATTAAAAATTATTACCAAGGAGGAGACAAATGAAAAAACGGACAATCCTGGCGGCGGTGGCTATCATCGCGGTCGCTCTTTCCTCGATTTCCTTTGCCCAAGCCAAGGAACAAAAACCCAAAAAGGAGAAGAAAATGAAACCAGGCGTTTACGCGATCATGGAGACAACCCTCGGCTCGATGACCATCGAGCTATATGAAAAGGAAGCCCCGAAAACCGTGGCTAACTTCGTCGGCCTGGCCGAAGGCACCAAGGAATTCACCGATGTGAAAACCGGCCAGAAGGCCAAACGCCCCTTTTACAACGGTGTGATCTTCCACCGGGTGATCCCCGGCTTCATGATCCAGGGCGGAGATCCCACCGGAACCGGCCGGGGCGGCCCCGGGTACAAGTTCGAGGATGAATTCAGCCCTTCCCTCAGGCATGACAAACCGGGCCGGCTCTCGATGGCCAATGCCGGGCCCGGTACCAACGGCAGCCAGTTTTTCATCACCGTGGCCCCCACGCCCCATTTGGATAACCACCACACGATTTTCGGGCAGGTGGTCGAAGGCCAGGATGTCGCGGTCAATATCAGCCAGGTGGCCAAGGACCGCCAGGACCGCCCGCTGAACGACGTGGTGATAACGAAGGTTACAATCAAGAGAGTGAAATAACGGGTTACGTTGATCGGTTGGGCTGCTCGTGTCGTCTATCGGCCATGTCTTTCGGTTTTTAACCTTGACCGAAAGACGCAACCGAAACGAGCCGCGCAACCGCATCCGATCAACTTCATTTTCACACTGTTTGGTTATTGGAGCTTGGTAATTGGTCATTGATTTTAATTATGGAGGTGAATGATGCGTGAGCCCGATTTCTACCTGCTGGACGAGCTTCTGACCCCGGAGGAACGGATGGCCCGGGACACGGTGGCCAATTTCGTGGAGCGGGAGTTCCTGCCCAAGGTCAACGAGCATTTCGACAAGGTCAGCTTCCCGATGGAACTGATTCCCCGAATGGCGGAGCTGGGCATCTTCGGGGCCAATCTCAAGGGCTACGGCTGCGCCGGGATGAACGACATGTCCTACGGCCTGATCATGCAGGAACTGGAACGGGGAGATTCCGGTCTGCGCAGTTTCGCCACGGTGCAGGGCGCCCTCTCCATGTTCCCGATCTGGGCTTTCGGCAGCGAAGAGCAGAAGCGGAAATGGCTCCCCCGGATGGCCAAGGGCGAGGCCCTGGGCGCTTTCGGCCTGACCGAACCGGACTTCGGATCCAACCCCAAGGCCATGCGCACCCGGGCCAAAAAGTCCGGGAAAAAGTACATCCTGAACGGGTCCAAGATGTGGATCACCAACGGCACCGTCGCCGAGATCGCGGTGGTCTGGGCCCAGACCGATCAGGGGATCCGGGGATTCCTGGTGGAAAAAGGCACCCCGGGATTCACCTCCCACGAGATCAAGCAGAAATACTCCCTACGCTGTTCCATCACCGCCGAGCTTTTCTTTGAGGACTGCGAGATCCCGGAAGAGAATCTCCTCTCCGGGACCAAGGGGCTGGGCTCGGCCCTCGCCTGCCTGGACCAGGCCCGCTTCGGGATCTCCTTCGGCTCCGTGGGCGCCGCCTCCGCCTGTTATGTCTGCGCCCGTGATTACGCCCTGAAGCGGATCCAGTTCGGGGGTAAGCCCATTGCCTCCCACCAGCTGATCCAGGAGAAGCTCGCCGATATGCTTTCCGAAATAACCAGGTCCCAGCTGGTCTGTCTCCGCCTGGGACGTTTGAAGGAGGCGGGCAAAGCCAACTGGTCCCAGATCTCCCTGGCCAAGCGGAGCAATCTCCGGATGGCCCGGGACGTGGCCCGCACCGCCCGGGAGATCCTCGGGGCGGCCGGGATCGTCCTGGACTTCCCCGTGATCCGTCACTTCGTCAATCTGGAATCGGTCTACACTTACGAGGGGACCAACGATATCCATACCCTGATCCTGGGACAGGCCATCACGGGAATACCGGCGTTCGAATAATAGAGGATGAATTGCATCAGCAAGCTGATGCGCTCCATAAAACCATCCCCCCTTTGCTAAAAGTGGGGTGAAGGGGATTTTCATTTCAATGTAGGGGCCGATGCCCCATCGGCCCACGCATCTGCATCCCGCCCAGGCCGGAATGCATCGCATCGGCAAGCTGATGCGCTCCATATAAATATCCCCTCTTCGGCAGAGTATTTTTATCCAGTCATTCTAGAAGCAGGGATTGCCGCGCCCTTCGACTGCGCTCAGGGCTCGCAATGACTTTAGAGGATTTATCTGGGAATTATGAAACTTTTGCAAACCTCGTAACGGGGTCCTGCCGGTAGTATCCCCTCAGCAGTTCATAGATCTCCGGGTGTCGCGCCTTCATTTCCGTGGGCATTTCGAAGAAATATTCCGTGATCACGGCGAAGAACTCCGCCGGGTGTTCCGCCGCGTACTCATCCAGGAAGGTTTTCCGCCGATGCTCCACGTTTTTCCGCAGTTTTTCGTATTCCCGGCCCATCACCTCCTCCCATCGTGGATACATCGATTTCTCCGGCAGCAACGGGGTGCCGTCCTCCTCCCCTGATTCGCCGTCGAGCTGGTGGGCGAACTCGTGAAAGACCACGTTGAACCCGTCTTCCGGGCCGGCGTTGTCCGCCTCCACATCCGCCCAGGAAAGCACCACCTCCCCGCGGTGCCAGGATTCTCCGGCGCGGTCCTCCATCCCTTCGGCGACCACCCCCCCGGGCAGATGCTCGGAGACCTCCGCGTAATATTCGTGGGGATAAACGATGATTGATTTCAGGGTCGGGTAATAATCCGTTTCCCGGTGGAGCAGCAAAACGCAGGCCTGCGCCGCGATGCTGACCCGGATTTCATCGGTGATCTCGATCCCGTCAATACCTTCGAAGCTCTTTTCGCTCAGGAACACCTGGATGTGCCCCCGAAGCTCGGCCTGGTCCTCCGGGGAAAGCAGGCGGTAATAGCCCACCTTTTTTTCCAGGATCTCCTGCCACTCCGCCGGGAAAGGCTCTTCCCGGAGCTTCTGTCTTCGCCTTTTTTTAAAGCCGAACATGTTCTTAAGGCTATCAGTTTTTAGTGTCGGTGTCGGTGTCGGTGTCGGTGTCGGTGTCGGTGTCGGTGTCGGGTTAAAAACCTTGAATTCTTTGTTTGACTTTCATTCGTCAATCGTCAATCTACAATCGTCAATTTGTTCACCTTCGCAATTATCCCATCCAGTATCCTCTGGATTTCCCCCAGCCGCTCCGGAACCTTCTCCGACCGCAGGGGAAAAGTCAGTTTTCCCTCCGGGGTCAGCTTTACCCTCTTCCCTGAACTCTGTACCAGCTCAAATAAAATCTCCGGTGAGACCGGGGTGGAGTCATCGAACCAAAGTGATAAATTCCGGGTATCCTCTTCCATCCGTTTCGCCCGCAAAGTCCGCAGGCGCAGTTTGAGCTCCAGGGCCCGGACCAGGTTGTCCGCTTCCACCGGCAGTTCGCCGAACCTGTCCAGCAACTCAATTTCCAGGCCCATGAGTTCCTCGTCATCCCGGGCCAGGGAAAGCCTCCGATAAAATTCCAGCCTTTCTTCCGGGAATTCGATGTAATTCTCGGGGATGAAAGCCGGCGGGGAAATCCGGATTTCCGGTTCCAGCGGAGCCGATTCCTCCCCGGTCTTCAGCTGGTTGACCTCCCCTTCCAGCATCTCGAGATACAGGTCATAGCCCACCGCTTCGATATGCCCGGACTGGTGGGGGCCGAAGATCTCCCCCGCCCCCCGGATCTCCAGGTCGTTGAGGGCGAGGCGGTAACCGGAGCCCAGGTCGGCCAGGGTCTTGATCGCCCGGAGCCGCTCGACCGCCCCCGCTGAAAACGGGCTTTCCTTCGGGATGATGAAATAGCAGTACGCGATGTCTTTCCCCCGCCCGACCCGGCCCCGGAGCTGGTAAAGGTCGGCCAGGCCGAAGCGCTCGGCCCGGTTGATCAGGATGGTATTGGCGCTGGGGATATCCAGGCCCGAACCGATGATCGCCGTGCAGAGCAGGATGCTGATTTCGTGGTTCAGGAACTTGACCATCACCTCTTCAAGTTCCCGGGCGTCCATCTGCCCGTGGGCCACCCCGATCGGAACCCCGGGCAGGATCTTTTCCAGGAACTGGCGGATACCATCGATCGAGCGGACCCGGTTGTGCACGAAAAACACCTGCCCGCCCCGCGACAGCTCCTCCTGGATCGCGGTCTTGATCTCCTCCGGGTTGAAATAAATGATGTAGTTGTGCACGGCGTGCCGCTCCGGGGGCGGGGTGCTGATCAGGGAAAGATCCCGGATCCCGGACAGGGCCAGCTGCAGGGTCCGGGGAATCGGGGTGGCGGTCAGGGTCAGGACATCCACCAGGGACCGGTAGGATTTGATTTTTTCCTTCTGCCGCACCCCGAAGCGGTGTTCCTCGTCGATGATCAGGAGCCCGAGGTCCTTGAACTCCACGTCCTTGGAAAGGAGCCGGTGGGTCCCGATCAGGATATCCACCCGGCCTTCCCGCAGTTCCCCGAGGATCTTTTTCTGTTCCGGGCGCGGCCGGAAACGGCTGAGCGCCTCGACCCGGACGGGATAATTCGTCATCCGGCTCTTCAGGGTCTTGTAATGCTGCTCCACCAGGACCGTGGTCGGACAAAGCAGGGCCACCTGTTTTCCCTCCGTCGCCACCTTGAACGCCGCCCGGAGGGCCACCTCGGTTTTACCGAAACCGACATCCCCGCAGACCAGCCGGTCCATCGGCTTGGGTTTCTGCAGATCCTCCAGCACCTCGGCGATGGCCTTGGACTGGTCCTCGGTTTCGGTGTACGGGAAGGAAAGCTCGAACTCCCGCAAAAACTGGTCGGGCGGGGAGAAAGCCACCCCCTCCTTGACCTGCCGGGAGGCGTAAATCTTGATCAGCTCCCGGGCGAGTTCCCGGACGGATTCGCTGACTTTCCGTTTCCGCTTTTCCCAGTCCCTTCCCCCCAGGCGGTCCAGGACCGGGATCGACCCTTCCTGCGACCAGTAACGGCGCAGGAGATTGATCCGGTCCACCGGCAGGTAAAGCAGGTCGCCGCCCAGGTATTGCAGCAGCAGGAAATCCCGGGCGCTCCCCTCCACCTGGATTTTCTTCAGGCCCCGGAAAATCCCGATCCCGTAATCCAGGTGAACCAGGTAATCCCCTTCCTTGAGTTCGAAAAAATCCCCGATCTTTTCCCCCGGCAAAGCCCGGTAGGCGCTTTTCCTCCTGATCTTGGGCCCGAAGATATCTTCCTCCGTGACAAAAGCCACCTGGTCCGCAGAGTCGCGGAACCCCTGGTGCAGGTCCCCGATCAGGATTTTTACCGCGAAGATGTTCCGGCGCTCCTGCCCGTCTTTCCGGGGAAAACGGATCTGGTAAGGCTCGAGGAGGGTTTTCAGCCTCTCCGCCTGGGCTTCCTCGGGAGCCACCAGGGAGACCCGCATCCCCTTGAGTTTCAGCTCCCGGATTTCCTCGGCCAGGAGGGCGAAAGATGACGCCACCTGGCTTTCGGGCAGGGCCCGGAGCTTCCATAATTCCTCGTTGGCCTCCACCTCCGGGTCAACCCGGGCAGTCCCCGAATCCTTCAGCGGAAGCTCGGCCAGTTCCAACCGGAAATGCCCTTTGACGATTTGATTTGCGGATGGGGATTGCCACTCGCCCTGCCGTTCCACCGCTTCGGCCCGGTCAACAATCATCAACGCCCCGGGGGCCAGGTAGTCGGAAAGGAAAACCGGGAAAGAAGGATCCGGTTTTAGATCCATGGGAATAATCGCCGCCTCGTTAACCTCGCCGATGGAACGCTGGGCCACCGGCTCGTAAAATCGCAGGGAATCGATCCGGTTCGATTCATACTCCAGGCGGACCGGGTTGGGGTAATTGGGGCAGAAGAAATCCACGATCCCGCCCCGGGCGCTAAACTCCCCCACCTCTTCGGCCCGGGCCAGGCGCTTATACCCCATGGCCACCAGCTCGTTTAGAAGCTCTTCCCGGTTCCTGATTTCACCTTTCCGAAGCCAGAGCGCCCGTTTCTTCATTTCCAGGGGCGAAGGCAGGGGAGTAAAAGCGGACGCGACCGAAGCGGAAATGTTTTCCCGGCTGGAATCAGAAGCGGACGGGAAAGCCAGTCCGCCCAATATCCGGAGGCGCTCCCCCTCCTCCAGGCGGACCAGTCTCGAAACCATTCCTTCCAGGGCTCCCGAACCGGGGAAAAAATCAAACCGGGAATCAAGACCGAGCTGGGAGGAGAAAAATTTCAGATTGTCCTGAAAAACCAGGGCCCGTTCCGGGTCGGGGCTGATCAGTAAAACCTGCCGGGGGTCGAAAGCCTCCAGGAACCGGGCGGCCAGGTAGGCGCCGAAGCTTCCCACCACCCCGCTGAACCGGAGCGACCCGCTCTTTTTTAAATTCTCCGCCAGGAGGCGGTAATTTCTCTCGGAAGGCATTGTCAGAAATTGTAACGACCGGGGATTATTCAGGCGAGAGCTGGTGGGCGGGGATCCTTCGACTACGCTCAGGACAGGCAAACCCCGCCCCTACTCCGCAAGTTTAAGCTACCGGCAACTTGCGACCGGCGACCGGCCACTTGTTTAGGCCCGCGGATGGGCTTTGTCGTAAACCTCCATAAGGTGGTCAAGGTTCAGGTGGGTATAGCGCTGGGTGGTGGAAAGGCTGGCATGGCCTAAAAGCTCCTGGATCCCCCGGATATCGGCCCCTCCTTCCAGAAGATGGGTGGCAAAGGAATGCCGCAGGGTATGGGGGCCGACCCTTTTGGAAATGCCGGCGGTCCGAGTGTATTTCTCGATCAATTTTCTCACCATCCGATCGGTCAGTCTTTTTCCCAGCCGGTTGGTGAATAACGGATCGTTCTTTTTCGACAATCCTTTGCGGTCCTGCCATTCGAGATGCTCGTCGAGGGCTTTCTTCGCGTACTGGCCGAAGGGGACCACCCTCTCCTTTCTTCCCTTTCCCATCACCCGCAGGACCGTGAGATCGAGGCGGACGCTATCCCGATTGAGGGAAACCAGCTCGGAAACCCGGAGACCGGAGGCGTAAAGAAGCTCGAGCATGGCCCGGTCGCGGGCTTTGAGCTCGGGGAACTCCTCCCGCTTCCCCTCGACCGGACGGGAGGGCTCCTCCACCAGCCGGACAGCTTCATCCACGGTCAAAAAGGTGGGGAGTTTCCGTTCAAACTTGGGATAAAGAAGCGCCTCGGCGGGATTGCGCGGGATGAGTTCTTCCCTCTCCAGAAAATGGAAAAAGGTCCGAATGGTGGAAATCAGGCGCCCCACCGAGCTCCGTTTCCGGGTCGGGTAAACCCGGTTCAGGAATTTCCGCAGGGCCGGGTAATTGATATCCTGGATCTCAATGATCCCTTCCTTTTCCAGGAAATCGGATAATTCCTTCAGGTCCCGGCGGTAAGACTTCAGGGTATTAGCCGGGGCGTTGCGGGTCTGGACCAGGTATATGTCAAAGCGATCTAGAGCTTCGTCAATTTTCATTTGTCTATCAAGAAATTCTGGATATTAGCTTTTACCCCATGTCCGTCATTCCCGCGCAGGCGGGAATCCAGAAATTGTCTTTATTATTTTAGGTAATCATTGAAGAAATCCTGGATTCCTGCTTCCGCAGGAATGACAACCAATGCGGAAATTTTTTATGGCTTTTCCCCGAATATTATCGCCTGGAACTTCTCGATCCTGGTTCCCTTCTGTTCCCAGGCATCCCCGGGCAGGCCGGCTTTGTAGCAGCAATTTTCCAGGAAGGTTTCAAGGTCCCAACCCTGTTCGGTGGCCACCTGGGGAAGGAAAACCCCCCGGTTTCCACCACGCGTGATATAAATCCCGTCTTCCCCGATTTTTATTTCCCGGGGGTCCTTCACTTCCTGCAACGGGGTCAGGACCGAGATTTCAATGTCAATTTTGGAAAGTTCAGGCAAGGTCACCGGCGAAAAACGGGGATCCTCGAAGGCCGCCGCCAGCGCCATCTCCCGGATCGTGCGCGACAGGTTCTCCCGGGACTGGAAGTTCCCGATGCAGCCCCGCAGGTCTCCCTTTTTCTTCAGGGTGACAAAAGCCCCCCGTTTTTCCAGAAGCTCGGGAAGCCCGGGCTCGGATTCGGCCATCCGCCCGGTTTTCAGGTGTTCCTCGATGGTTTTCCGGGCCAGGGCCAGAAGCTCCGATTTGGCTTCGCGGGAAAGATCATTTTTCATAATTAACCCCCAAATCTATGTCGGTGTCTGTATCAGTGTCGGTTAATCTTGAGTGTTAAACACCTTGTCTCAAAACTTATTCCCGGCCTTTATTCGTCAATCGTTTTATCCCGAGTTACGAGGGACATTCGTCAATCGTAAATTTTCATTAACTCGAAACCAGAGACCCGAAACCAGAAACTATTTCAGGCTTTGCTCACCGCTTCCTTCCAGCGTTTCCGGATTTCCTCCCGCGCCCGCGGGTCGAGACCGGGCCGGAAGCTTTCCGGTTTCTCCCGGACTTTTTGGAAATCCCCCAGGCCCTTGAACAGGCCCGAGCCCAGGCCCGCCAGCATGGCCGCTCCCAGGGCGGTCGCCTCGAACTGGGCCGGGCGGACCACTTCGACTCCGGAAAAATCCGCCAGCATCTTCATCAGGAGATTGTTGGCGGCCGCGCCGCCGTCCACCCGGAGGAAACGCAGATCCGCGCCGGTGTCGTCCTTGATGGCCTGAATCAGGTCGACATTGATGAGGGCAATCCCCTCCAGGGCGGCCCGGGCCAGATGGGCGCGGGTAGTCCCGCGGTCGATCCCCATGATTATCCCCCTCGCCCCCGCCCTCCAATAGGGCGCCCCCAGCCCGGCCAGGGCCGGGACGAATACCACCCCGCCGGAATCCGGAACCGAGCCCGCCAGGGCCTCCACCTCTCCGGATTTATGGATGACATTCAAGCCGTCCCGGAGCCACTGGACCGCGGCCCCGGCAATAAAGGCGCTGCCTTCCAGGGCGTACTGAACCGGCTGATTGCCGATCCTCCAAGCGATGGTGGTCAGCAGGCGGAAGCGGGAATGAATCAGCTGGGAGCCCAGATTCACCAGGAGAAATGAACCGGTCCCCAGGGTCAGCTTGGCGGTGCTCGGTTCGAAACAGCGCTGTCCGAAAAGGGCCGACTGCTGGTCACCGATCATCCCGGAGATCGGGATCCCATCCGGGAGAAAATCCAGTCCTTTCGTCTCGCCGACGATTCCGGAGGAACTCCCGAGCCGGGAGAGTATCGGCTCCGGAATCCGGAAAATTTCCAGCATCCGGGGATCCCACTCCTGGGTCTTGAGATTCAGCAAAAGGGTCCGGGAAGCGTTGCTGACCTCGGTAAGGTGAACCCTCCCGCCGCTCAGGCGATACAGGAGAAATGAATCGATGGTGCCGAAGGCGAGTTCCCCGGCCTCGGCCCGTTTCCTGGCTCCCGGGATGTTCTCGAGCATCCAGAAAAGCTTGGTCCCGGAAAAATACGGATCGAGCAGAAGACCGGTTGATTCCCGCACCTCCTCCTCCCGTCCTTCCTTCCGGAGTTTCTCGCAGATATCCGCGGTCCGGCGGTCCTGCCAGACGATGGCATTCGCGATGGGGGTGCCGGTCTTTCTCTCCCAGACAACGCTGGTTTCCCTCTGGTTGGTGATCCCGATCCCGGCGATTCTTTCCGGGTCAATCCCGCCGTTCCGCATCGCTTCCTGGGCGGTGGAACGGACCGACTCCCAGATGGATTCCGGGCTGTGCTCCACCCATCCCGGGCGCGGATAGATCTGGGGAATCTCCCGGTAGGCCTGGGCCCGGACCTCTAATTCCGGGTCGAAAAAGATGCACCGCGACCCGGTGGTTCCCTGGTCGATGGCGAGGATCAGGTCTTTCATTCTGGCAAATATTTTCGCCGAATTTCCTCCGGAAGACAATCAATCTTTCGGCTTCCCCGGTTTAAAGCCCGGGGTCTGCTCAGGGTTGATCCTGAGCGGCGCCTCTTTCCCCGCACTCAAGGGCAGGGTTTGGGCGCCCTCGAAGTATCAATCAGGGGAATGGAAAACCGATGCCCCCGAACATATCCCCAATCTGCGGCGGTAACTGCCTGACTCTGATCTCGACGGGGTTATCGTCCGCCCGTAATAATTCACCCTGCTCCCCGAACTTGAACCCCTTTTCCCGAAGAAAATGATCTTGGCGCAATAATTCCACATTTTTAATGTCCGCCATTTCTTCGGGGAAAAAAGAGGAATTTCAGGCCGGAAACGGGGGGAGCGGAAGGACGGCGAGAAGCTTTTTCACAAACTCTATATTATGAAAATCGATGATCAGGTCGAATGATTTCAAGCCGATGGCGGAAGTAGCCGTAATCAGGGCCGCGAAAAAGGGAATAAGCAGATAAGGCAGAACCCGGTTCCGGGCGGCCCGGTCATAAAAAGCCCGATGGTTCCTCTTCAGCCAGCGTTTGAACCAGTGTTCCCACACCACGACCACCCCATGAATGAGGAAAAAGGCCAGGATGTATCCGAATCCGGCCGGGTTCATGGAAGCAACATCCATCTGGTATTCGTGGATCAGCCCGCTGGCCAGAAAAGTAGCCATTATTCCCAGTTCCTGCCGTTTCGGCCCCCCCAGGGGCAGGAAAATGAAACGCAGGAAATACTGGCGCACAGATACGTTCATGCGGTTCGACCAGAAATCCTCCACCGAATAAGACCGCAGCGGTTCATTGAAGACCGGGGTTATCTCCCGTCCGGCCAGGCGGGTGTAAAAGTAACTGAATTCGGCGGCGGCGTTGGCAAAAAGAAAAAAGTAAATCATCTTGGCGACCACGCTGATCGGGTAACTCCACTCCTCCAACCTGAAGTAGGTGCCTATCAGGATTAAAAAACCCGCGGCCAAGATATAGCCGATTCCGGAGAAGAAGTAACATATCCCTCCTTTAATATCCGGCTTGCGAGCCGGATCGGTCCGATCCTGGCTCTCGAAGGTCAGGCTGTGGTGGCGGAGATATTCGCGGAAAGAAATGGTTTTTTCGGGGGAATACTTTTTCTGGAAAGCCAGGTCAACGCTCCGGAGGATGAAATTAAAAAGAGGGAGAAATAGGACAAGGCGGAGCAGCTTGTTGAAGGTCGATCCCCCGGCGTAAGGGATCAGCAGGGGCAGAAGCATGATCAGGCCAAAAACCGGGAGCAGGCCCAGAACCATCTTTTTCCCGGAGGTCCGGGAGAGAACCAGGTAAGTCAGGAGGAAGCCCAGAAGACCTAACCCGGCAAAAATAATCAGCGATAAGGGCAGAGAAATTGAAGGAAGCATCGCGAATCGATAACTCCCCGAATAAAGATTTTAAAATTACGACTGTTAATGAAATTATGAGGTCAATCAGAACAAAATGCAATTTCCGAATGGAATTGAAGGCGGGGATTACCTGATGGTGATTTCGAGGGGAGCGTCGTCCACTTTCAGAAATTCGCTCTCCTCGCCGAACTTGAAGCCTTTTTTCCCGAACAGAACCATGTTGATGAAATAATGACCCTGAGGCACATTTGCCACGCCTTTGCCCCGAAAACCGAACTCCCCGAATTTTCCCGGTTCCAGGCCGGGATCATCCGGAGCGGCGTCGTCATCGGTATAGAAAAAAGAGTAATGAAAAGCGCTGGAAGGCCCGAGCCGGCGGAACCCATCCCAGATCTTTTCGCTCAGGAAAAACCTTCCCAGGACCGCTCCCTCGTCATTAAAAATGAGAATCCACGGGGAGACCTTCTCGACGGCGGCCAGGGTGAATTCCGAAACCTTTCTTTCCTCAGGCGACATTTTCCCGTCAATCAGGAGCGGTTTTTCGTTGATGGGATTGTATATATAGGAACCTGCGGCACGGCGGGTAAAATCCAGCGCGACCATGACCTCCCCATCGGTGATAAAAGCCTCCGGGTTGAACGGCAGGTACAGATCGTTGGGCAAAACGGTGCGGTTGGGATAGCTGAAGACCAGACGGTCAAGCGAGGGGGACGGGATTCCCGGGAGCAGGTCCACCCAATTGCGGTATTTCTTGATCACCCGCACCGGCCCGTCCAGGTAAGCCTCCAGCCGGCCCTTGGTATCGGTTTCGCTCACATCCATCCGGATTTTACCGTACAGGAAACGGATCGTGGCCCGGATTTTCAGGCGGTCCAGGACGTTCCTTTTCATGGCCCGTTCGATATCGCCCGGGGCCTGGGGATCGTAAAAGGCCATCAGGTTGAAAACGGCGGGGTAGACCGGATCGGTAAAACCGAAAATAAATTCATCTGTATAAATCGCCTTGCCTCCCGGGAGAAGGCCCACGTAATCACGCGGGGAAAGCGCCGGGGGCTCATGGAAACTGAAAAGGTAGGCGAAACCCTTTCCCCCATCGAGAGGATCCCGGGCCTCGATTTCCATCCCCAGACCGGACGGCCACTGGTTCCGCTTGGCCCGTTCCCCCAGATCCCTCGAGATCAGAACCAGTTCGTCCAACGGGCTGACGATTCCCCGATCTTTCCCGGCCCCGGCCGCCCGGAAATCTCCATTTTTAAATATAATCGGGAAAAGGTATTCCCCTTTTTTATCAACCTCATCAACCTGGAAGGGAATTACTTTCCAGGCCCCATCCCTGACCGCCATCAACCGGAGCCGGCCGATTTTTTCCCCCTGAAATTGGGGGAACTTTTCCATTTTGATCACGATCGGATCGATCACCCGCTGCAAAGTATTGACTTCGGTGGTTACGGGAACGGGAAAGGAATCGGCGGCCCGGGCGAAACTCGGCAGCCACAACCCGACGAAAAACAAGATCCACCAGGGTTTCTTATAAAAACCCATAAAAAATGTTAATCTCATATAATCATGCTTCCCGGTTTCGGCACTTTCATCCTGCGACTCTGCTTCTGTTTTCTTTATCTTTCGGCCTGTTGTTTTCTTACCTACATTATCGTTTTTAAGACCTCAAATAAAAAGCTCCGTAATTTCCTTCTGGGGATCAATTGGCTGCCCCTCCTGGCCCTGCCCCTGGTAATTCCGTTCGATTACCGCCTGTTTCGCCTCATGATCGTCCTGGGCGGGGGTTTTCACATCGTCCGCAGCCTGGACTTCATGTCGGCTCGGCCGCCTTTCCCCGGAAAACCGCCGTTTCACAAATTTTTCTTCTACACCTTCTTCGCCCTCTCCCTGAAATATCCCGCTCCCGCCGGGCAGGATCCTCCGCGCGATTGGTCCGGCGTGTTCCAGATTATTCGAGGAGGACTGATGTCCGCGTTCGTGGTTCTGCTGATGACCGCCAATACCTGCCTGAATACTCCGGAGCTCTCCTTCTGGCTGAACCTCTTCTGCAAAATGGCGGAATGGTATCTTCTCTTTGTCGGTTTCATGGATTTTTACTACGGAGTCGGGAAACTGGTCCGGATCGAGGGCCGGGTAAATCTGGTCGAGCCGATCCTTTCCCGCTCCCCGGCCGATTTCTGGTTCAACCGCTGGAACCTGCCGATCATCGAATATCTGCAGAAATATGTTTTCCTCCCCCTGAACGCGCTCAATCACCCGTACCGGGCAACTTTTTTAACCTTCCTGATCAGCGGACTGCTCCACGAATACGGTTTTGATATTGCGATCGGTGGGGTGAAGGGCTACGTCCTCGCCTTCTTCATGATTCAGGGAATCTCGGTCATGGCCATCCGGGCGGTCAAGCGCCCGGTCCGGAGGCGCCTGCCGGGACTCTACCGATTCTGGTGGAAAAGCCGGCCGGCCGAAGCCGTGCAGGTCGCTGCCAATCTCGCCTTTTTTGTCCTGACCGGAACGCTTTTCTTCAAAGCCGTGGACCTTGTAATTGACTTTCACCGGATTGGATTTATCATGGACATCTGTAATCGATTATAAAATTCACCGAAATGTTCCATTCGCTTTCACTTTTCTCCGGGATCGCCCTTTTCGCCATCGGGTATTTCTTCGCCTTCCTGCCCGCTTACCTGATCCTATCCCGGGCCAGATCCACCTGGGTTACCACCATCTGCTTCATCCCGCTTTTCGCTTTGGTCATGGTCCTTCCCCTCCTGATCCCGAATACGGAAGGAGCAATTTTCAACAAACTTCTCCGTTTTTTTCTTTTCCTGCCTTTGTATAATTTTGTCCTCCGGAACATCGACCTGGCCATCCAGCGGAAAAACTCGCCCGACGAACCGTTTGCTTTCAAGTATTACCTGAATTTTATCAGCACCGGATTCGGGATCCAGGACTCCCCTGCGGAAAAACGCCGACCGGATTTTAAAGAAGGGTTTACGTATCTTCTCGGGGCCCTCTGGGACATCGGCTGCGGGTGCCTTTTCATTCTGCTCAATACCTACTTCCGGACCGAGGAGTGGAATTACCCGATCAGCGTGATCAGCAAGGTGGGATATATGTACTGGTTCGCCTCGGGAATGGCCAATCTGAATTTCAGCTATTGCCGTTTCGCCGGCAAGGATGTCTCGGCCATTTACCACGCCCCCATCCGCTCGGTTTCTCCCGAGGATTTCTGGTCCAACCGCCTGAACCTTTATATCCGCGGGTATCTCCTCCGGTTTGTCTACCTTCCGATCGGCGGCCCGAAGCGTCCCGGGCTCGGGATCCTGGCGACCTTCATGGTCAGCGGAATGATCCACGAATACCAGTTCGACTGCGCCTCCATGGACCCGGCCGGGTTCGGTTGGGTATTCCTGTATTTCAACATGCACGGCCTGGCGGTTATGTCCGAGCAGAAAATCAAGCGCTATTTCCGCCGAAACCATAAGGCCTTTTATCAAAAGGCTTCCGAGAGCCCGGCCATGCCTTTCGTCTTCGTGCCCATCCATTGCCTCTGGCAGCTCCTGACCGGGGCGATCGGCTACATGTCCTTCGACAAGATCGTGGATCTGCACCAGATCGGGTTTGTCCAGAACTTCCTGGCTTCACTCCCTCTCCCGCCTTTCCCCATGTAGCGAAAAATATTGCGGAATGAATCTGGCTCAATCCCTCTGCCTATTTTTCTTCCTTTATCTGCTGGCGTTCCTGCCCGGATATTTTGTTCTGAATCACGCGAAAACCTTTAAATCCGCTTTCCTGGCCCTGCTCCCTCTTCACCTGCTCATTCTTACCCTGCCCTTTCTGATTTCCCCCGAGCACCGGCTGATCCGCTTTTTCCTTTTCATTCCCCTATTCAGCCTGGTTATTCAGAACCTGGACCAGGCCGACCGGATCGCCAAAGACCGGATCTCCGCACTTTCCTTCCGCAAGTACTTATCCAATATGGTTTCCGGATTCGGAGGGAAAGACCCGGGTGCGCCCGGGAAGACCGACCGGCAGGAAGACATTAGAACCGGTATCCGCTACCTCCGTTTCGGACTGGTGAAATTTCTTTTTACCGCTGTTCTTCTCCTGGCCAACAATTATTTTCGCACCCCGGAATGGGGGTATTGGATCAGCGTGGCGTCCAAAGTTCTGTATTTTTATATCATCGCGGTCGGCCTGACCGATTTGTATTACGGTTTTTGTCTGCTGGCGGGCCAGAAAATCACCCCCATTTACCAGGAGCCCCTCCTGGCCACCTCTCCCTGGGATTTCTGGTCCAACCGGGTCAACCTTTATGTAAGCCAGTCCCTGTATAAATATGTTTTCATACCGCTCGCCAACCGGGCGGGGGCCGCGACCGGGGTCCTGGCGACTTTTCTTTTCAGCGGGTTGATCCATGAAATCCAGTTCGATGTCAGTGCCAACAAGATCACCGGGTGCCTGCTGTTATTTTTCGCCCTCCAGGGCCTCGCCGTAGCGGCGGAATTGACGGTCAAAAAGACCGTTCGGCGCCGGTTCACCAAGTTTTATAAGCGGGCCTCCCGGAGCCCGGCTCTGCCTTTTATTCTGGTTCCGCTGCAAATCATCTTCATGATCCTGACCGGATCCATCGCCCTTAAATCTTTCGACCTCATCATCGACCTCCACAATATCGAGCCGCTCCGCGAGTGGCTGAATTCTTTTCTGCCAAGTTTTCCCTGAAATCTTCCCCGGCGGAATCGGCCGGGATCCCCGGTAAGGGCCCGCAAATCGGCGGAGAAACAGGACCGGAACGGGCCGGCGATTGCTTGCCTTCCCCGACCTGCTCTATTATTAGAACTTGTTGTATAATCTGCTCACGTAGTAAGGGGGACACTGTCATCGAAACAAAGGATCGGATTGTCATCACCGGGATAGGCTTGACCTCGCCGGCAGGGAACGGCCTGGAGAAGTTCCGCGCCAATCTGCTGGCGGGAGTCAGCGGCATCCGTCATATCCAGGTCCGGCACCTGGGAAAAGTCTGCGCCGGCATCTGCGATTTTGACGAGTTCCGGCACCAGACCAAAAAGGCGCGCCGCCGCGGAACGGTGGCCGGCTCGATCGCCACTTTCTGCTCGGGGGAAGCCCTGGCCAACGCCGGGATCAACCTGGAGGAGGCGGACCGCTCCCGGATCGGCGTGTACGTCGGCATCACCGAACATGGAACCCTGGAAACATTTCTCGAGGTCCACAGTCTCCGGGAACACAACGATGATATCCGCTTCTGGTCCCATCACCAGAATCCCCGCTCGATCGCCAATAACCCGGCGGGGGAAGTCACTTTAAATCTGAAAATCACCGGCCCTCATTACACCCTAGGTGGGGCCTGCGCGGCGGGAAACCTCGGAATAATCCATGGATGGCAAATGCTGCTTCAGGACGATGTGGACGTCGCCCTGGGCGGGGGGGTTTCCGAATGCGCGGTGGAATTCGGCGTCTTCGCCGGCTTCCGGGCCGAAGGGGCGCTGGCCGAGCATGAAGATCCCACCCGGGCTTCCCGCCCCTTCGACCTGAAACGCAACGGGGTCGTCGTTTCCAACGGGGGTTGCCTCCTGGTCCTGGAGCGGCTGGAACGGGCCCGGGCGCGTGGCGCCCGGATCTACGGGGAATTGGCCGGCTACTTCATCAACTCCGACGCCAGCGACTTTGTCCTGCCCAACTCCGACCGGCAGGCCGAATGCATGGCCGGGGCCCTGCGGAAGGCCGGAATCCAGCCCGGGGACATTGACATCATTAATACCCACGCCACCGGCACCCGGGGCGACATCATGGAGTGCCAGGCGATCCGGAAAGTCTTCGGGGACCGGTCCGGAGCATTTATCAACAACACCAAAAGCTTCATCGGCCACGCCATGGGGGCCGCCGGGTCCCTCGAACTGGTGGGGAACCTCCCCTCTTTCGATGACCGGACCGTACACCCCACCATCAACGTCGACGAGCTCGACCCCGAATGCGCGGTGCCCAACCTGATCATCGGGAAACCCCGGGCCAAAGACCGGGTGGAATACATCCTCAACAATTCTTTCGGGATGCTGGGGCTGAATAGCACGCTGATCGTGAAGAGATATACGCCTTAAAGAGGTTTAAAGTTCAAAGTTAACATATATCGGCAACGGTCTTGTTTGGTTATTGGGATTTGGACACCGGAGTTTGTTTGGTAATTGGGATTTGGTAATTGGAGCTTACAAAGCGGAGGTAAATAGTTATGACCAGAGAAGAAATCATCAAGCTTATCTTTGCCATCATCGCCGAAATCGCCCCCGATGAAGACCTGAGCCACGTGGCCCCCGATGTTCCCCTCCGGGAACAGCTTGACCTCGATTCCATGGATTTTCTCGATATCGTGATGGAGTTGCGCAAGCGTCACGGCGTTGAGGTCCCGGAGGCGGATTACCCCGAGCTGGTCACCCTCGATAAATGCGTTGCCTACCTGGGTCCGAAACTCAAAAAATAAAGGGGGCCAGGGTTCCAGGATTCAAATGGTCAAGAAAACACAAAGTACTGTTATCTGTTCACTATATTTCAATTGTGTATTTCCCCCGAACCCCCGGCCCCTTGAACCCGTTTTCAGATTTATATGAGTCAATATGATGCCATCATCATCGGGGCGGGGATGTCGGGACTGGCGGCGGGAATCCGGCTGGCCCACTTCGAAAAGAAAGTCTGCCTGCTCGAAAAGCATTCCCTCGTAGGGGGACTGAATTCCTATTACAAATTCCAGGGCCGCCGCCTGGACGTCGGCCTGCACGCCATGACCAACTATGTCCCCCGCGGGATCAAATCGGCCCCCCTTAACCGTCTGCTCCGCCAGCTCCGGATCGATTACGACGAATTTGCTCTCTGCCCCCAGAATTATTCCGCCGTGGCCTTCCCCGGAATCAAACTCCGCTTCTCCAACGACCCGGAGCTCTTCTCCCAGGAAATCCGGGACAACTTTCCCGGCCAGGCGGACGGATTCCGGAGCCTGGTCCGGTTCATCATGGGATTCAACGACCTGGACCTGAACGCCCCCCACACCTCGGCCCGGGAAACGGTGCGCCGGTATGTTACCGACCGTCTCCTCGAGGACATGATCTTCTGTCCCCTCCTTTTCTACGGGAGCGCGGAAGAAAACGACGTGGATTTCTCCCAGTTCGTCACCATGTTCAAGGGCATTTTCCAGGAGGGGTTCGCCCGTTCCCTGGGCGGGGCCAAGACCATTCTCGACGTCCTGGTGAGAAGGTTCAAGGAATCCGGCGGGGAGCTCCGCCTCCGCTCCGGGGTCAAGCGGCTTCACCTCGGCCGGGACCGGGTGGAATCGGTCGAGCTGGAAAACGGCGAGGTCCTGCAGGCGGGGATGATTTTTTCCTCCGCCGGATACCCCGAAACCCTGCGGCTCTGCTCCGGTTCGGAAGCCGCTTCCCTCCGCCCGCCCACCGGGCGCCTGGCCCTGATCGAGTCCATCAACATCCTGGACCGCGACCCGGGCAAAGCGGGACTGGATTCCACCATTATTTTTTTCAATAATTCCGAACGGTTTGCCTACGAACGGCCGCAGAAAGCCGTGGATGTCCGGAGCGGGGTCATCTGCTGCCCGAACAATTTCCATTATCCCGAACCGCTTCCCGAAGGCATTGTCCGCCTGACCCACATCGCGAATCCCGAGCCCTGGCTGGCTTTTCCCGAAGCGGAATACCGGGAGCAGAAACAAAGCTGGCTGCAGGCCTCCTGGGCCGAAGCCGTGAAGCTGATCCCGGATTTCCGGCCTCATATCGTTTTAACCGACATGTTCACCCCCCGGACGATCGTGAAGTTCACCAGCCATATCGAAGGGGCCGTTTACGGCTCACCGGTCAAGCACCGCCCCGGGGTCACCCCCTGGAAAAACCTTTTTCTCTGCGGTACCGACCAGGGATTCCTGGGCATCATCGGGGCGATTCTCAGCGGCATTTCCATCGCCAACCTGCACGGGCTTAAATAGTTTCGAGTTTCGGGTTTTGAGTTTGGAGTTTAGGAAATAATTTGAGACCGTTGTCAAACAAAACTGAAGGTTGTCATTGCGAGCGAAGCGAAGCAATCTATAATAATCAGTCGGAGGAGAATAGATTGAGCGTCCGCCTGCGGCGAACCCGCAATGACCGAAAGCGGATGAATTTATAGTTTTGCGGCGGTCTCATGTAGCCTACTATTAATATCTAATATCTGATGGCTGGAAAATGGATTTAAACACTGAATACGATGTGGTGGTGATCGGAAGCGGGCTCGCGGGCCTGACCGGCGCCAACCAGCTGGCGAAGTGGGGGCGGAGAGTCCTGCTCCTCGAACAGCAGCCCAACCTCGGCGGCCTGGCCGCCTGGTTCCGGCGGCGTGGAGGGCATGTTTTTGACGTTTCGCTCCATGGCTTTCCCTTCGGGATGAAGAAGAGCTGCCGCAAATACTGGAACCAGAAAATCACCGATTCCATCATCCAGCTCTCCCGCATCCGGCTGGACAATCCCCAGTTCAATATCACCAGCAGCTTCGAACTCGGCGATCTGACCCGGCTCCTGATCGAACACTTCCGGGTCCCGCCGGAAATGGTCGACCGGTTCTTCCGGCGCCTGAAAGAAATGGAGTTCTACTCCGAGTCTTCCCAGACCACCCGGGAATTGCTGGAGGAATCCTTCCCGGGACGGAGCGATGTCCACCGCCTGTTGATGGAACCCATCACCTACGCGAACGGTTCCACCCCGGAGGACCCGGCGATCACCTTCGGGATCGTCTTTTCCAATTTCCTCAACCGGGGGGTTTATACCTTTCAGGGGGGCACCGACAACCTGGTCCGGGAGATGCGCCTGGAACTGGAGAATAACGGCGTCCACATCCGCAACCGCGCCCGTGCCGAAAAAATCCTGGTGAAACAGGGAAAAATCGCAGGGATAACGGTCGGGGGCCAGGAGATCCGCTGCCGGGCCGTTTTGTCCAACGCCAATCTGCTCCACACCATCCTTAACCTGGTGGGGAAAGAATACTTTTCTCCCTCCTACCTGGACCTGGCCGGGTCGGTGCGGATGAGCGGCTCCAGCTGCCAGGTCTACCTGGGAATCCGCGAGGGAGAAGAGGTCCCCGATTTCGCCGACCTGCTTTTCACCTCCACCCTTCCCCATTACGATCCGGCCGCCCTCTCGGCCAAGGAAGTCACCAGCCAGTCCTTTTCCTTTTACTCCCCCAAGATCCGCCCGGGTCATAACCGCTATACGATCGTGGCTTCCAGCAACGCCCGGTGGGATGACTGGGCCCACCTTTCAGACGAGGAATATCAGGCCGACAAACAAAGGCTCATCGGGAAAACGATTGCCAACCTGGAGAGATATCTTCCCGGGATCACCGACAAGATTGATCACCGGGAAGCCGCGACCCCCCGGACCTTCGCCCGTTACACCGGGCACCTGCTGGGAGCGTCGTTTGGGACCAAATTCGAGGGCTTGAAGGTCAGCCAGGACATCTCCCGGGAAATCGGGGGCCTTTTTCATACCGGTTCAGTCGGGATTATCATGTCGGGCTGGCTGGGAACGGTCAATTACGGCGTGATCGTGGCTCACAGCCTGGAGGTTTTTCTGGGTTCCCCGTCCCGGGGAGATCAAGGAGGCATCCATGAAATTTGATTTTACCGGCCAGGTCGCGATTGTCACCGGGGGAACCCGGGGCATCGGCCGCGCCATCAGCACCGCTTTTCTCTCCGCGGGCGGACAGGTGATCGCCACCTATCTCGAAAACGAGGCCGCCGCCGTCGCTTTCCAATCCTCCCTGGGCGAGCAATCCGGCCGGCTCTCCCTCTTCCAGGTCAACGTGGCCGATTATCAGAAGGTAGAGGACTTTTACCGGGAAATCGACAAACAGGACCTCATTCCCGACGTCCTGGTCAATAACGCCGGGATCCGGAAAGACGGGGTCCTGGCCATGATGCCGCCCGGTGACTGGTCGAAGGTGATCGCCACCCACCTCGACGGCACTTATAACATGACCAAATTCGCGATCAAGGCCATGATCAGGAAACGCTACGGCCGGATCATCACAATCACCTCGCCCGTGGGCAAATATGGTTTTGCCGGTCAGGCCAATTACGCGGCGGCCAAGGCCGGGCAGGTCGGCCTGACCCGGGCCCTGTCCAAGGAAGTGGCCAGCCGGGGGATCACGGTCAACTGCGTTTCCCCCGGTTTCATCGGCACCGACCTGATCGCCGATCTCCCCGAAAAACAGCGCCAGTACTATATCGACCAGGTGCCCCTCAAGCGCTTCGGGAAACCGGAAGAAGTGGCTTCCTGCGTGCTGTTTCTGGCTTCCCGCGAATCCGAATATATCAACGGAACCACCCTGGAAGTCACCGGAGGACTTTAATAACGGTTGTTGGTGAGTTGGTGAGTTGGTGAGTTAGTAAGTTAGTAAATTTACAGATAGAATAGAACTAATATATATTCAAACAGCCAAATTTAAAGTTTAAAGTGTCTTTCAAAGTAATAACCACGGGTAGAAAAAGAGGGGGATTCTTCTTTTTATTATATTGATATTGCTGATTGCTTTTGCATTTTGGGTAAAGAGCTGCTTAGAAATCGATAAGTGATTAGATAACAGCGGTCGTTGGAATGACGGGAAAGGTGTCTGTGAACATTGATTTACCAAACAGGAGAAATGTGGGAAGAGAAAATCAACGGAGACATGGCCATTGGTTTCTATTTTTTCACTTTTCACCTTTGACCTTTCACCTTTAAACCTGGAAATCCGCCTATGGAAGACATAACCAAACTGATCCCCCACCGCCCCCCCTTCCTCTTCGTGGACCGGGTGGTGGAACTTACCTCTAACCAGATCCGCACGGTCAAATGCTTTCCCCCGGAAGAGCCGTTTTTTGCGGGTCATTATCCCGGCAATCCCCTGGTCCCGGGGGTAATCCTCTGTGAGTCGATTTTCCAGAGCGGGGCCATCCTGATTGCCAGCCAGGTGATCAGCCTGGAATCCGGCACCCCGGTGCTCACCCGGGTGAAAAACGCCGCCTTTAAAAGAATGGTCCGGCCCGGGGAGGAACTGGCGATCGAGGTGTCCATCTCGGACCGCATCCAGAACGCCATTTTCCTCAAGGGTTCGGCCCGGGTCGGCGAACAATTGGCGGTGCGGGTGGAATTCACCTGCGCCCTGGTCAAGGCATGAACGATTTCCTCAAGGTTAAAGACCAGAATTTTCTGGTGGTCGGGGTCGCCAACAAAAAAAGCGTGGCCTACGAGATCGGGCGGGTCCTGACCGAAGCCGGGGCCCGGGTGCTCTACTCCGTCGCTTCGGAAGAACACCGGAAAAGCGTCACCAAGATTCTTCCCGGGGCTCCGATCTTTGTCTGCAATGTCGAAAAGCAGGAAGAGATCGCGCGTCTCTACGAGGAGGTCAAGGTCCAGTGCCCCGTGCTCCACGGCCTGGTTCATTCCATCGCTTTCGCCAACTACTCCCAGGGAATAAAACCGTTCCACGAAACCCCCAAGCCCGATTTCCTGCAGGCCTTCGACATCTCCTGCTTTTCCCTGATCAACCTCTCCAACCAGTTCAAGGACTTATTCCATCCCCAGGCCTCGGTGGTGACCATCTCCATCATGACCACCGTTTTCGCGGTCGAAAACTACGGATACATGGCCCCGATCAAGGCCGCGCTTAATTCCAGCCTGGTCTTCCTGGCCAAATCTTTCAGCCGCTTCTCCGAAATCCGCTTCAACGCGGTCGGGGCCGGCCCCCTGAAAACCAGCGCCGCGGCCGGCATCCCCGGCTTCGTGGAATCCTATCTGTTCGCCGAGCTCCGCACCCTGCGGAAGCGCAACCTCGCCACCCGGGAGGTGGCCAATGCCGCGGTCTTCCTCCTGAGTGAAGCCTCCAGCGGAATCACCGGGCAGGTCATCGTCATCGACGCCGGAAGCACCATGAATGGTTTTGATGCCGAGATTATCCGCCGCGCCACCAAGCTTGAATAAAACCCAGTTTTTGGTTGTTAGATGTCGGGTGCCGGGGGTTTGAAACTTTTTGAAATCCCATCTTTTAATTTCCGAATAATTTGCTGGATTTTTTGGGGGACGGCCCTAAGGTTTATCCGGTTTTAGGTCTTGGGTTATGGGTATTGGGTTTAAACCTATCACCTATGACCTAACACCAAACACCTTATTAGGGAGCGGGACTAACCCCCCAAAAAAGAAAAAAAGGCTTTGCGTTGTTCTCCGGCTCGTCTTGAGTGGAGACGGACGGAAACAAACTCCAAAAAAGATTCGGGAATAATGGCTTTTCCCCGCCGGAGGCAGGGGAGAAAGGACTACTTCTTAAAGTCGGAGCGGTAAACCGGCTTCTTGGTTTTCAGGAACTGCTCGATCAGATCCGCGGAGGTTTCCGGTCCGTTCATCTGGTTGAGCTCCTTGGAAATTTTCGCCACACTGGTTTTCAAATTCTCATCCTTCAGGGCCTTCATAATCGCCTGGCGCAGCTTGACAGGGGTCAGTCCCTTGTAAGGCAGGCGGTATCCGACCCCCGACACCTCTATGCGGCGGCCGTTTTCATTCTGGTCCCCTTCCATGGGGACCGCCACCGCCGGCTTGTTGTACACCATGCAATCCATGGTCGTGTTGAAACCCGCGTGGTGCACGACCAGGTCTACCTTGGGAATGATCTCGGAATTGGGGATGTACTGCTCAATCCTCAGGTTGGAAGGAACCGCCATGCCATTGATATCCTTGCCGGGATAGCAGACCGTCATCAACCCCTGGACATCCGGTATTTCCCGAAATGCCTCCATCACCAGCTGGAAGAAACTTCTTTCGTAAACACTCTCGACCGTCCCGATGGTGATGTAAACCGCCGGCCGCTTCTCGGGAAACTTGGCCAGCCAATCCGGAGCCTGATAATTCCTGGGCCGGTTCCAGAGGGAAGGACCCACCAGATGAATCTGCGGCGGAAGATTTTTCTGGAAATATTCGAAACCGAACGCGGTAAAAGCCAGATAAAGATACGGGGAAATCGCGGAATCCAGGAAAGCCCGGTAAACAGGAGGCAAGCCAAAATCTTTTCGCATGCTGTTAATAATTCGATCGTAACGCTTGATGTAAAGGGCTAATCCCTGCCACCAGACCCCGTAAATCATCTCCTGCAGTAAATTTTTCGGGGGAGGCAGGCCGAAGCTGTACGGCGGCATCTCCCGGCTGGGAATCAATCCCAGGAACATGGCCATGGTCACCCAGGGTGTATTGGTCATTTCCGCCACGAGCCTGCCGGGGTAGGAAAAACAATCGAAAAGCATGAGATCCGGCTTCTCCCTCTTAACTATCGGCAGGGAATCCTTGATGTAATACGGGGCGAGGCCTAGATATACATTCTTGAGGATGAAATGAATCCGGGGATTGCCCCTGAGTTTTAAAACCTGGGGGAACTTCTCGGGAAGGTTGCCGGCCCAGACCCCCGGTCCGACCCGGTAGTGGGTAAAGCCTTCTCCCTCAACATAGTCCTTCATGTTGATTTCGGAAATATAGATGACCTCATGCCCTCTTTTCTTCAAGGCATGGGCCACGGGAATGGTAGGGAAAAAATGCCCGGCCACATGAACCGGAGCAAATAGTATCTTAGCCATTTATTTTATTTTTTTTTGAAATCCCCCGAAAACCCCCCATAAACATTGATGGCAATTATTACATTTTTATAAATGACATTACAAGTATTTAATAAAAATTCGTTGAAAAGATAAAATTTCCCTTTTAAAACCATCGTCCGGTTGAAAACTCACCGCTGTTCTTGTTTCCGGGAATAATCTTCCATTGCCCTCTTACTTTTTTTCCGTAAATCTTCTCCGATGACCGAAACCCAGGTGGCTAATTTTTATCACCCGGGATAAAAATTCAGCTCACCGAATCTTGCCAGACCGGTTTTTATCACCCCCGCGTTCAAAATTATTCAATGATTTCAGGTAGATATAAATTCCGTGAGTATGGCGCCGATTTTGCTTGTCTAAGTTTATGAAAGGAGATCTCGAAATGAAGATCAAGACCACCCTGTACTCGTTGTTCGAAGCCCTGCTGGACTCCATTGAGGAAGAATTTCCGGAATGGGAAACCTGGGAACAGGATGAATTCGCCCGGGAAGTAATTTCGGACCTGGCTTTTACCGGAAAGCTGAAGCTGGCGAATCTCAGGGTTGAAAATTATCCTCAGCTTCGCCCGCTTCTTCTCAGGAAACTTGCGTCTTCCGGTTGATTTAGGAGATATTTGAAGAATGATTATCACAGTCCGGGTCAACCCGAAAGCGAAAAAGTCCGAGTTGTCTCAGGAAAAAGATCTTGTCTTCCGGGCCAAGATCATGTCTCCCCCGGATAAGGGAAAGGCAAACCGGGAATTAATCGGCCTGGTGGCCGAACATTTCGGCGTGAAAAAGGGACAGGTGCGGATTATCCGGGGTGAGCATTCACGGGACAAGGTACTCGAGGTAGATTAAAATAAATCTTGAAACAATCCGGGCTTGGCGAGTCCGGCCTTTTTTTCCCAGCCACCCGGCAAAAATTTTTTCGGGTTTCTGGTTTCCGGTTTCTGGTTTCCGGTTTCTGGTTTCCGGTTTCTGGCTACCGGTTACCTGCTACTTGCGACCATAAATCCTGTCCTATTACATCCCCCCGACGCCCTTTCGGATCATCATCACCCCGATGGCCGCCAGCAGGATGCTCATGAACTTGGCGACCGCCCGGGTTCCGCCCTCTCCGATCAATCGGATTATCACTCCCGAGGAACGCAAGACCAGGTAAACCAGGGCCAGGTTGACCAGGAACGAGGTCACGGTGGGGAGAATGCCGTGGGTGTCCAAGAGCAGAAGCATGGTGGTCAATACCGCCGGTCCGACGATCAAAGGCATCCCGATCGGAACCACCCCCACCTTGTTTTTTTCTTCATTCCTGCGCTTGGTCTCAAAGATGAGGTCATTAATCGAAAGAACGATCAGGAGGATCCCGCCGGCCACTTTGAAATCGCCCTCCGTTACTCCCAGGACTTCCAGCAGGAATTTTCCCAGGAACAGAAAGCCCAGCCCCGCGGCCAGGGCGGTCAGGACCGATTGCCGGGTGATCAGATTCCTTTCCTTTTCGGATTGGTCGAAAGTCAGGGAGATGAAAATCGGCAGGACGCCGATCACATCTATGGCCACGAATATCGGGATAAACGCCAGGATATATTTCAAATTTTTCCCCCGGTTACCGGCTTCCGTTTATTTCAATATTTCTTTCTTTTAATAAAGAATAAAATCACCGCAAACACCCCCAGAATAACCACCCCGTATATCGAACCGATTAAAACCACATTGGAGGGTTTTTCCAGCAAAGCGGTCAGGACAACTTCCTTCTCCGGATCGAGTAAATCCACCACGGGAACAACCCATGACATCCTCTCCCCCTCCACTTTCTGGGCATTGGAGCGGACCACCCGGTAAGGACCGGTAAAATTAAAATTCATCGTGAAATTACCCATCATGCCTTTTCCCATCCCGTACTTGATCAAGGCATCGGAATCTCCCTTTCCGCCAAAGACCGTCTCGCCTTTCTTCTTTAATGTCCTCCGGTACTTGATCCGGCCCAGGTAATCTTTTTCCCACTTGATCTCCCCGATAAAATTGGCCTTGCCCTGTCCGGCCATTTCCAGCACGGTCATAAAATCGTCAAAATGGATGGTGACCGAGATAATCCGGTGTTGATTCCCCATGGGCAAATCGGAAAAATCGAGCAACTTCGAGCCCGGCGGCAGCGATTTTTCAATTACTTCCCGGGTCATGGAAAAGTTCCCCGATTTCAATAAGTTATCGTGAAAACGGTTTTCCAGTCTGAATATCTGCTGCAGGGAACCGCTGCCGTTTTTATTTAAAACCATCTCCTCGTCATACTCCAGGCAGGAGGAAAAAAGGAAAAAGGCCAGCAGCAAGAGCATCCATCCCCAAGTCCGCTTATGACAAATCAATTTTTTCTCCTTTCTAAAACCGGCGCCCCTCCGGACAACCATTCCGCATCCGAAACTCCGTGAAATTGCTGGTAATTATATGATTATCAACCCAATAAGGTCAAAGACTTGACAGCACCTTATCCCCGACAATAGAATTTCGCCAAAATTACTTGCTTAACCAGGAGGTGGATATGGCCGACAAAGAAATTAGCATTACGAAGGGCGGGTCCTTTCTGATTGAGCCGACAGGAAGCTGCCGGGTCTTTACCGCTGATGATTTCAACGAAGAGCAGAAAATGATTTCCAAAACCGCCTCCGATTTCATGGAAAAGGAAGTCTTCACAATCGTGGAAAAAATTGAGCATAAACAGCCCGGATTGATTCCTTCCCTCCTGAAAAAAGCCGGGGAGCTGGGATTGCTAATGATTGATATTCCTAAAAAATATGATGGCCTGGGTGAAAGCAAGGCCACTTCCATGCTCGTTTCGGAAAAGATGCACCAAATGGGTTCCATGGCCGTTTCCCTCGGGGCTCACACCGGGATCGGCACCCTGCCGATCGTATACTTCGGCAATCCCGAACAGAAGAAAAAATACCTGCCCCGCCTGGCCACCGGGGAAATTCTCTCCTGCTACTGTCTGACCGAAACCGGTTCGGGTTCGGACGCTCTTTCGCTCAAGACCAAAGCCACGCTCGCTCCGGACGGCAAGCACTATCTTCTGAACGGGAGCAAGCAGTTCATCACCAACGCCGGTTTTTCCGATCTTTTCATCGTTTACGCCAAGGTGGACGGGGATAAATTCTCGGCCTTTATCGTGGAAAAGGCCTACTCGGACGGAATCCAGATCGGGGCGGAGGAGAAGAAACTGGGTCTGAAAGGAAGCTCCACCTGCTCGATCACCTTTGAGAACGTCAAGGTTCCCAAGGAAAATCTCCTGGGCGAGGTCGGCAAGGGCCACAAGATCGCCTTCAACACCCTGAACATCGGCCGCTTCAAACTGGGCGCGGGGGCGATGGGTCCCGCCAAGAGACAGCTCGCCGAAGCCATCAAGTACGGGAAGGTCCGGGTCCAGTTCGGCAAGCCGATCATCAACTTCGGCCTGCTCCGGAGGAAAGTGGCCGACATGACCATCAGGATCTACGCCGGGGAAAGCATGGCCTACCGGATCGCCGGGATGATGGACGCCGCCCTGAAAGCGGTGGACCAGGAAGATGTCCAGAAACAGATGGACATCATCGAGGAATACGCGATCGAGGATTCGATCATCAAGGTTTACGGTTCCGAGACCATGAGCTTCGTGTCCGATGAATCCCTGCAGATGTTCGGCGGCTACGGGTTTACCGAGGAATACCCGGCCGAGCGGCCCTACCGGGATTGCCGGGTGGACCGGATCTTCGAAGGCACCAACGAAATCAACCGCATGCTGATCCCGGGCACTCTCCTCCGCCGGGCCAGCAAGGGCCAGCTGCCCCTTTTCGATTTCATCGCCAAGACCAATTCCGAGCTGGAGGAAAAATCCAAATCCCGCATTGCCAAGACCTCCGGCCCCCTGGCCTGGGCGGTCCGGGCCTGCGAGCTTTCTAAAAGGGTGGCCCTCTACGCCAGCAATCTGGCGGTCCAGAAATACGCCCTGGCCATTCAGGACGAGCAGGAAGTCATGGAAGCAATGGCCAATATGATTATCGATACTTACGCCATGGATTCGGCCTGCGCCCGCACCCTCCAGCTGATCGAGGACCGGGGCAAGACCAAGACCAAGGTCCAGATGGATATCACCAACGTCCTGTGCCAGGAATCCTACGACCGGATCAACATGCTGGCCCGCACGGTCATCACCAGCGCGGCCGGGGACGAGGCCAAGAAACACTTTAAAAACCTGGAAAAACTCGGGACCAAGGGAAGGATCGATACGCTCAAGGCCAAGAAGGATATCGCCGCCCATATTGTGGATGCGGACGGTTACAACCTTTCCGCGGGCTAGTCCGGAAATTTCCGAACCGATATGACAAAGCCCCCGCCGGGACCACGGCGGGGGCTTTTTTCTTGGTGATCGGAAAAATCTCTAAACGATATTTTCTTTTTTATCCAGGAGGCCCAGGTAAAATTTGGCCGTCTGGTGTTCCGGGTTGAATTTCAGGACCTGGAGCCATTCCGAGCGCGCCCTTTCCAGGTCTCCCTGGGAATAGTAAGCGATCCCCAGATTGATCCCGGACGGGGAGTAGGCCGGCTGGATCTCTTTAACCCGCTCAAATTCCATGATGGCTTCCTCTAGCTTGCCCCATTCCCGGAGAGAGATTCCGAGTTTGGTCCGGATATCCGGGAAATTGGGCTTCAAATCCAGGGCCTTGCGGTATTCATCCACGGCCTGGGAATATTCCCCCAGGCTGCGGTAGACATCGGCAATGTCGGCGTGCATATTGGCGAGTTTGGCCCGGGCCACGTCATCCAGGAGACCGGTCTTGGTTTCCCGGGTGCTGGTCTGCCGGGCCCGGAGCAGGAGTTCCTGGCCTTTTTTGTACTCCCCCACCTCGTTATAGGCCAGGGCCAGGTTCAGGGCGGCCTCGGTGTAATTCGGGTTGAGCTGGACCGCTTTTTCGAAGGAAATAATGGCTTCCTGGTATTCGTTTTTCTGCTGGTTGATCACCCCCAGCATATTGAAGACATCGGCGAAGCGGTCGTTGGACTGGGCGAACCTGCGCAGAAATTCCTCTGCGCTTTTCAGGTCTCCCTTTTTAAAGAGCTCCTTGCCGCGTTCGTACAATTCCCGTAATGCGTCATCCACCGTTATTTCCTCCCCTTGTCTGTTTCGATCATAGATTTTTCTGCTCCCGGCGTCAAATCCGGGACCGGCCGGCGGGGTTTGTCCTCGGAAACGGCCGCGGGCGGAGCCCAGCCGGAATCCTGGAGCCGTTTCCGGATCTTGGCCAGGGCCTTCTCCTCAATCTGCCGGGCCCGTTCCCGGGAAATCCCGTATTTGTCCCCGATCTCCTGGAGAGTTACCGAGGAATCGGAAAAATACCGTTCCTGGATGATATAGGCTTCCCGCTCATCCAGGTCGCCCCGGGCCAGTTCCACCGCCTGCTTGAGGATATCTTTCTCTTCCCGGTTTCCCAGGGCCTCCTCCTGGCTTTCGGACTGGTCGGGAAGGGCGTCCAGAAAGGTGGTTTCCTCCCCCTTCGCCATTTCCGCGTCGAGGGAAAAATCGCGGAGGGCCATCCGCAGATCGGTCTCCATCAGTTCTTTCTCCTTCACGTCCAGGGCCTCGGCCAGGGCCCCGTAATCCACCGGGGCCCGGGCGGCCACGGCCGGTAGTCCGGTCCCGCCTTCCCGGGGCAGCAACCCGCCGCCGGTTCCCCCGGAAACGGGGACCGGCAGGCTTTCCAGTTCCCTCTTGACCTGGGCCAGCTTGTAGAAAATCTTCCGCTGGGCCTGGGTCGTCCCCAGTTTAACCAGGCTGTAATTGGCGAGTAAATATTTTTGAATATACGCCCGGATCCACCAGACCGCGTAACTGATCAAGCGGTAGCCCCGCTCCGGATCGAACTTTTTTACCGCCATCATCAGCCCGATATTTCCCTCCTGGATCAGGTCCAGAAGCCGGACCAGCTCTCCCCTCCCCCCTTCCGATTCAAACCGGAGCGCTGGCAGAAAACGGCGGTGCTCCATCGCGATTTTCACCACAAAGCGCAGGTTGGCGGTGACCAGGCGCTCGGCCGCTTTCAAATCGCCTTCTTCCCGGTAGCGCCGGGCGAGGGCCTTCTCCTCTTCCGGGGAAAGCAGTTTGTAGGCTTCAACCTCGGAAAGGTAGCGGGCGAGCGAACTCTGGTAACGGCTGAGCCCCGAACCCGCGGAGGATTTCTCCTCCTCCGGCTCAGACCGGTCGTTGGCCTTTTCCTGATTTCGCTTTTCAGACATATATTGGAATTGAAAGATTCCGGTTACCGGTTACCTGCTACCGGCTACCAAGCTTTTCACTTTCAGCATCCGGTCGATGGTCTGATAGGCCCGTTCCCGGATCCGGGGGTCAACCTTGACCACGTTTTTCATTTCCTCGAGCGACCAGGCGATCTTCTCCAGGTTGATCTTTTTCATGTTGGGGCAGACCGCTTTTTCGTTGGCCGGGAAAAAGAGCTTGCCGGGATTTTCCCGGCGCAAACGATGGAGGATTCCCGTTTCCGTCCCGACGATAAACTCGGATTCGGAGGAATCCCGGACCAGCTTGATCATCCCCCCGGTGGAGAGGACCTGGTCCGCCCGCCCGGTCACCTCCGGGGTGCATTCGGGGTGGGCCAGGACCAGCGCCCGGGGATGCTCGCGGCGGGCCCTCTCGATATCCTCGGCCTGGATCAGGACATGCGTGGGGCAGTAGCCGTTCCAGGCCTGGACGCGCTTCCCGGCGATTTTGCCGGCCCAGCTGCCCAGGTATTTATCGGGCACGAAAATTATCTCCGTTTCCGGCAATGACTTTAAGACCGCCACCGCGTTGGCCGAGGTGCAGGCAATGTCGCTTTCCGCCTTGACCGCCGCGGTGGTGTTGACGTAACACACCACCGGCAGCCCCGGATGCCGGGATTTGAAATTCACCAGTTCCGGCGCGCTGATCATGTTCGCCATCGGGCAGCCGGCTTCCAGGTCCGGAAGGATTACCGTCTTCTCCGGGTTCAGAATCGCCGCGGTCTCGGCCATGAAATGAACCCCGCAGAAAACGATCACCTCCGCCCGGGTTTTCCGGGCTTCCTCGGATAACCCCAGGGAGTCGCCGGTATAATCCGCGATCTCCTGGACTTCCGGGATCTGGTAATTGTGCACCAGGAAAACCGCCCGGCGCTTCTCCTTCAGTTTTTTAATCCGCT
>JAQTNV010000027.1 GCA_028713675.1 bacterium | reverse complement strand
CGCCACCTTCAGCGAGGAGATGAACCCGCTGACGATCTCCACCACCACCTTCTCGTTGCTTAACGGGACAACGCCCGTTCCCGGCGCCGTGACCTACGTCGGCGTCACCGCGCTCTTCATCCCGACCATCCCTCTTGCCCCCAACACCATATATACGGCCACGATTACCGCCGGGGCCAAGGACCTGGCAGACAATGCGCTGGCCAATGATTATAGCTGGAGCTTCACCACCGGCGAGATCCCGGACACCACCCCACCGGAGGTAAGTTCCACCACCCCTCTGAATGGCGCGGCGGAAGTGGCGCTCAACGCGCCCATCACCGCCACCTTCAGCGAGGAGATGAACCCGCTGACGATCTCCACCACCACCTTCTCGTTGCTTAACGGGACAACGCCCGTTCCCGGCGCCGTGACCTACGTCGGCGTCACCGCGCTCTTCATCCCGACCGTCCCTCTCGCCCCAAACACCCTGTATACGGCCAGGTTCAACAATATGGTCAAAGACCTGGCCGGCAATGTCATGGCGGCAAATTACGTCTGGACCTTCACCACCGGCCCGACCCCGGACACCACCCCGCCCCAGGTGAGTTCCACCACCCCCCTGAATGGCGCGACGGCCGTGGCGCTCAACGCGCACATCGCCGCCATCTTCAGCGAGGCGATGAACCCGCTGACGATCTCCACCACCACCTTCTCGTTGCTTAACGGGACAACGCCCGTCCCCGGCGCCGTGACCTACGTCGGCGTCACCGCGCTCTTCATCCCGACCGTCCCTCTCGCCCCAAACACCCTGTACACGGCCAGGTTCAACAATATGGTCAAAGACCTGGCCGGCAATGTCATGGCGGCAAATTACGTCTGGAGCTTCACCACCGGCCCGACCCCGGATACCACCCCGCCCCAGGTGAATTCCACCATCCCTGCAGTTGGTGTGGGAGCGGTGGTGCTCAACGCGCCCATCGCCGCCACCTTCAGCGAGGCGATGAACCCGCTGACTATTTCCACGGCTACCTTCATTCTGAGGCTTAACGGAATGCTGCTGGTCCCTGGCACGGTGACGTATGTTGGCGTCACCGCGTTCTTCACCCCGACCAGCAGTCTCACTCTCAACACCCTGTATACAGCCACGATTACCACCGGAGTCAAGGACCTGGCGGGCAATATCATGGCGGCAAATTACGTCTGGAGCTTCACCACCGGCCAGACCACGGACACCACCCCGCCCCTATTGAGCTTCACCACCCCTCCGAATGGCGCGGCGGCAGTGGCGCTTAACGCGTCCATTACCGCCATCTTCAGCGAGGCGATGGACTTCCGGACGATCTCCACGGCCACCTTCACTTTGCGTAAAGGGACGACGCCTGTCGCAGGCGCCGTGACCTACGTCGGCGTCACCGCGCTCTTCACCCCGACCATCCGTCTCGACCCCAATACCGAATACACGGCCTGGATCAGCAATACGATCAAGGACCAGTGCGGTAATCCCTTGGCGGCCGACCACAGCTGGACGTTTACGACGGGGCCGGTGCCGGACACCACTCCGCCCACGGTCATCTCCACAATCCCTGGGAATAACGCCGCCAATGTGGCCTTGAATACGAACGTATCCGCCACTTTCAGTGAAGTGATGGACCCCATGACGTTCCGTTACGCAAGCTTCACGCGGCAAGGCTCGACGGAGTCGATTGCAGGCGCTCTGACCCAGATTGGCGTCACCGTGATCTGCGATCCGACCGGCAATCTCGACCCCAACACCCTCTATACGGTCACGCTTGAGACCGGGGTTACGGACCTGGCGGGCAATGCGCTGGCCAGTGCCTACGTTTGGAGCTTCACGACCGGTACGATCCCGGACACCATCCCGCCCACGGTTGCGATCGTCGACCCCGCGAACCTGGCCACGAATGTGCCGATCAACAAGAAAATCGCCGCCACCTTCAGCGAGACGATGGACCCGCTGACCCTCACTACGGCAACCTTTACCGTTAAGCAAGGGACCACGCCGGTCAGCGGCGCGGTGACCTACGCCGGTACCGTGGCGACCTTCACGCCGGCCGGCAATCTCACGGCCGGCACCGTATACACCGCCACGATTGCCACCGGGGCCAAGGACCTCGCGGGCAATGCGCTGGCCGGCAACTACGTCTGGAGCTTTACCACCGGCGCAGAAACAATAGCCCTTAATCCGGTAGTCCTCGGACAGGCCTCCCGTTTTGCGGTTCTGGCCGGCTACGCGGTCACCACCGTCCCCGCGTCCGCGATTACCGGGGATGTGGGGACCAGCCCGGCCGCTGAGTCTTTCATAACCGGATTTTCACAAACGGATTCGACCGGATATGCGACCTCGCCCCAAGTGACTGCGCCCGGACGTATTTACGCAGCCAACATGGCTGATCCCACTCCGGCCATGTTAACGGAAGCCAAAGGCGACCTGACCATAGCGTATAACGATGCCAAGGGAAGAACCCCCATACCCACCGGCACTTTTCTGAATCCCGGATCCGGAAATCTTGCCGGGCTGAATCTCGTCCCGGGCCTCTATAAATTCACGGGCGGGGCGATCGCGACGACCGGGTTCACGCTTACGGGCAGCGCCAACGATGTCTGGATATTCCAGATCGCGACCGATCTCATCATCAGCAATGGTGTCATTGTTACCCTGGCCGGCGGTGCCTTGGCCAAGAACATCTTCTGGCAGGTCGGAACCCAGGCGACCCTCGGAACGACCGTTAACTTCTCCGGGACCATCATGGCCGATGCCTCAATCACAATGCAGACCGGCGCGACGCTGAACGGCAGGGCGTTGGCATTTACCGGAACCGTGGCCCTGGATCAAAACATCATTACCATTCCCTCCCCATGAGGAAGGGAATTAGGGTCCTGACGCGATGACGCGGACGCGCTTGCGACACGTAAAACTCAGACCTGACCAAAGAAGGATTTTATAAAACATGTATCCAAGACAGGATAAAAACATACGGTGTTCTTTACCGGGAGAAAACATATGAGAACTGACAGACATTCAACTGTATCACTGGGCGATCTGGTGGTGGCCGTATACGATGAAGCCGCGCGCTACAGCGTTGATCCACGGGAGGTGTCGTGGCTCGCAGCACAGGCCATCGATGAAATCATGCGACATGCGGGAAGGGCCTCCGCCATCCAGCTGCCGCAGACGGCATGGTCCGGCAAGGCCGTCGAACTGCAGGCTCCGCGGCGCTGAAGCTATAAACAACCTGCTGACCTCACCTCTTTTTGCTTTGCATTAACGGGGGTTTCGGCATAGGTCTTGCGTCCCAGCCGACACCGGATTCATCGGTGGTCTGCCAAATGGCAATCCCATCGTTTTGATTGACGTTGGATCATATTGATGATGGTTTGGGGGTGCCCGGTTCACCCAGTTTTTCCCCCAAAGGGAGGGAATTCAGCCACTTACCCAAAGGCGCGAATGCGGCACGACGATTGCACTAGTAATACTCAGAAGGAGGAACCAACGAAAACCATCTCCAAGATCGGATTCGAGATCGTCATCGAAAATGAATCGCAAACATCTAAACAGGAAAAGGAGAAATCTAATGAGGAATCTAATGAAAAGTTTAAGGAAACACGTATGGACGGCCGGGGGTCCGGTGTTCGCCACGGCCGTACTGCTGCTCTCCATCGGCCTGATGGGCTCCGGATGCGGGAACGATAAAAGCAACACGGCCTCGGACACTACCGCACCCATGGTTACTTTCGTAAACCCCGCGGATCTGGCCACGGATGTGCCGATCAACAGGAAAATCGCCGCCCTCTTCAGCGAGGAGATGGACCCGCTGACCCTCTCTACGACTACCTTTACCATTACGCAGGGGACTACGCCGGTCAGCGGCGCGGTAACCTACGCCGGCACCGCGGCGACCTTTACGCCGGCCAGCGATCTCGCGGCCAGCACCGTATATACCGCCACCATTTCCATCGGGGCCACAGACCTGGCGGGCAATGCGCTGGCCAGTGCCTACGTCTGGAGTTTTACGACCGGTACGACCCCGGACACTACCCCGCCCACGGTTGTAATCGTAACCCCCGCGGATCTGGCTACGAATGTGCAGATCAACAGTAAAATCGTGGCCACCTTCAACGAGGCGATAGATCCGCTGACCTTCACGGCTGCCTTTACGGTTAAGCAAGGGACCACGCTTGTCCCCGGCACGATAACCTACGCCGGCACCGCGGCGACCTTCACTCCGGCAGCCAATCTCGCGGCCAGCACCGTATATACCGCTACGATTTCCACCGGGGCCAAGGACCTGGCCGGCAATGCGCTGGCCAGTGCCTACGTCTGGAGTTTCACGACCGGCACCATCCCGGACACCACCCTGCCCACGGTTGTGATCGTAGCCCCAGTGAACCTGGCTACGAATGTGCCGATCAACAAGAAAATCGCCGCCACCTTCACTGAGGCGATGGACCCGCTGACCCTCACTTCGGCAACCTTTACCATCAAGCAGGGGACCACGCCGGTCAGCGGCACGGTGACATACGCCGGAACCATTGCGACCTTCACGCCGGCCGGCAATCTCGCGGCCGGCACCTTATATACCGCTACGATTTCCACCGGGGCCAAGGACCTGGCCGGCAATGCGCTGGCCAGTGCCTACGTCTGGAGTTTCACGACCGGTACGACCCCGGACACCACCCCGCCCACAGTTGCGATCGTAGACCCCGCGAACCTGGCCCCGGATGTGCCGATCAACACGAAAATCGCCGCCACCTTCAGCGAGGCGATGGATCCGTTGACCCTCACAGCCGCCCTTACGGTTAAGCAAGGGACCACGCCGGTCAGCGGCACGGTGACATACGCCGGCACCATTGCAACCTTCAGCCCAGCAGGCAATCTCGCGGCCGGCACCTTATATACCGCCACGATTGCCACCGGGGCCAAGGACCTGGCCGGCAATGCGCTGGCCAGTGCCTATGTCTGGAGCTTCACAACCGGTACGAGCACGCATCTGGGGCCGGCCCCGGTACTCCTCGGCCAGGCCGGAAACTTCGTGATCCTGTCAAAGTCAGGCATTGACACCATCCCAACCTCCGCGATTACCGGAAACATTGGCGTCAGCCCGATCGATTCCACCGGCATAACCGGATTCTCACTGATCGCCGATTCCAGCAATGTATTTTCGAAATCCACGCAGGTGACCGGACAGGTGTTCGCGGCCGACTATGCAGTGCCGACTCCGGATAACATGACCACGGCCATCAGCAATATGGAAACCGCATTCACCGACGCCGCCGGAAGGCCGACCCCGGATTTCACCGAACTGGGCGCAGGAAATATCAGCGGCCTGACGCTCGTCCCCGGCCTCTACAAGTGGGGCACCGGAGTTTTGATCTCATCGGATGTGACCATTAAAGGCAGCCCCACCGATGTCTGGATCTTCCAGATCGCGGGCGGGATCACCCAGGCGTCTGCGACCAAAGTAATCCTGTCCGGCGGAGCCCTGGCCAAGAACATTTTCTGGCAGGCTTACGGGGCGGTCGCGCTGGATACGACCGCGCACCTGGAGGGCGTCGTGCTTTCTCAAACCGAGATTACCCTGGCGACCGGCGCATCCGTGAACGGCAGGCTGCTTGCCCAGACCGCGGTCACGCTTGATGCGTCTACCGTTACCCAACCCGCCCCGTAAAACATGACCTCTGGGGAAGGAAAGGAAAGAACGATTAAGACGGCGATGTTCTCAGGAAAAAAGAATTGCACACGAAAACAAGCAAGATAACTCAACCCTGGAAAGGAGAAACACATGAACCAGGATCAGGCAAAAGGCAAGTGGGATCAGATTAAAGGCCGGGCGAAGAAGGCCTGGGGCGAACTCACGGACGACGACTTCACCAAGGCGGAAGGCTCCGTAGACAAGCTCTACGGTGTCATCCAGGAGAAGTTCGGCGATACCAAGGAAGCGATTAAGACGAAGCTTGACCAGCTTCACCTGAAATAATCACAGACGGACAAGTCGGCCCGGGGGCGCGGCGCAGCGCGCTTCGCTCCCGGGCACTCTGTCCCGCCGGTAGCGATCTTGAATTTGCCTTTAAGAAACTGACGAACCAATTGGAAAAAAGTGAAGTTATGCTGTGGACCATCGCCATCATTTTAGTGTTGCTCTGGGCACTCGGATTGGTCACCTCCCACGCGCTGGGTGGATTCATCCACATGCTGCTGGTCGTGGCGGTTGTTCTGCTCTTAGTTCGGATCATCAAAGGTCCAGGCCGCGCCAGCGGATTAGGAAAACCGATATTTAATAAAAGGAGGATTCAATGAAACATTTGTTAGTGGCAGGAGTTCTGCTGTTCGCTTTAACCATCGTGCCGGCTGCGGCCGGCGCTCAGACGCCTGTCCAGAACGGCTTCTCCTTGGGCGTTGTCCTGGGCGACCCGACCGGCTTCACCCTGCGTGCCGGTTTCGGTGAGCGCAATGCGGTCCAGGCCCATTTCGGATTCGGGTTCTTCCCTGGGGACTCGATGGTCGCGATGGTGGACTGGACCCACGATACGGGGGGGGATTTACTCCGTGACAATCCCACGGCGTTGCTCCGGTTCTACTTCGGCGTCGGCGGTAAGGCCGAGTGGTTCACGGGCAGATATTACGCGTATAGGCCCAGCCGTGAGTACAGCTTCTACAACGACCAATCCTACGCCGGGTTTGGAGCGCGGGGGCTCGTGGGCCTTCGGTTGTCCTTCCGCGAGGCCCCGATTGACCTGTTCTTAGAGCTGGCCCCGGTCGGCGTCATCTTCCTCGTTCCGGATCCGGCCGCCTTCTACGACCCCGATTTCGCCCTCGGGGTCCGCTTCCGGTTCTAAAAGGCGCGGCCGGCCGGAAGCCGGGACCAAAACGGAAATTGATTTGTTCGTAATGATAAAAAATATTCGGCCTGAAAAATGCTTTCAATAATTGATTCCATGAAAAACGGGAAAAGTATAATCACCGCCTATTCAAAGAAAAAATCCTTAAAAGCCAAGAGGAAAGGCTCATCTTTGCCCAAAGATAAAAGCCTGACCAAGCTTGAGCTTCTTGGTGAATTAGCCAGGGTGCAAAAGAGGATGGTCAAGTTTGAGAATCTTGATCTGATCGCAGCTTCTGAAAGATCAGCCGAGCACAAACGGGAGGAAGCGAAGATCAGGCGCTTGGCGACAGTGGTGCGGGACTCCAACGATGCGGTTACGGTCCAGGATTTTGAAGGACAGATCACGGCCTGGAACCGCGGCGCGGAAAAAATGTACGGCTATAGCGAGGAAGAGGCGCTGCGGATGAACATCGGAAGCCTCACGCCTCCCGACAAAGAGGCGGAGCAAAAGGATTTTCTCCGCCGGCTGATCGCGGGTGAGAAGATCGCCTCGTTTGAGACCCAGCGGTTGACCAAAGACGGCCGGATTTTCGACATCTGGATGACCGTGACGAAACTGGTGGATGACGCTGGAAAGCCGATTGGGATTGCCTCCATCGAGCGCGATATCACCGAGCGCAAGAAGGAGGACGCGAGGAGAAGACGCTTGGCGACGGTGGTACGCGACTCCAACGATGCGATCACGATCCAGGATTTGGAGGGACGGATCATCGCCTGGAACCGCGGCGCGGAAAAGATGTATGGCTATAGCGAGTCAGAGGCGCTGCAGGCAAACATCGGGCGTCTCACGCCTCCCGACAAAGAGGCGGAGCAAAAGGATTTTCTCCGCCGCCTGATCGCGGGAGAGGAGATCACCTCGTTTGAGACCCAGCGGTTGACCAAAGACGGCCGCCTGGTCGACGTCTGGATGGTCGTAACGAAATTGGTGGACGCGGCGGGAAAAGTAATCGGGATTGCCTCCACCGAGCGCGACATCACCGAGCGAAAGCGGGAGACGGAGGAAGCCAGCCGCATGGTGACGGTGGTGCGGGACTCCAACGACGCGATCACGATCCAGGATTTTGAAGGCCGGATCACCGCCTGGAACCGCGGCGCGGAAAAGATGTATGGCTATAGCGAGTCAGAGGCGCTGCAGGCAAACATCGGGCGTCTCACGCCTCCCGACAAAGTGGCGGAGCAAAAGGATTTTCTCCGCCGCCTGATCGCGGGAGAGGAGATCACCTCATTTGAGACCCAACGAATAACCAAAGACGGCCGCATTTTAGATATCTGGAAGACCGTAACGAAACTGGTGGATGATACCGGAAAGCCGATCGGGATCGCTTCCACCGAGCGCGACATCACCGAGCGGGTACGGGCGGAAGCGCTTTTAAAGCAGACGCTCGAGGACTTAAAGAGGTCCAACACCGAACTCGAGCAGTTCGCCTATGTCGCTTCCCATGACCTGCAGGAGCCTCTGCGAATGGTGGCCAGCTACCTGCAGTTGATCGAAAAACGCTATAAAGGAAAGCTCGACAGCGACGCCGATGAATTCATCGGCTACGCGGTAAACGGGGCCATGCGGATGAAAACAATGATCAACGATCTCTTGATTTTATCGCGCCTGGCAACCCGGGGGAAAGATCCGGTACAGGTTGACTGCCAGGTGGTTTTGAGCACGGTTTTGACCAACCTCGGCGTGGCGATCAAGGAAAAAAATGCGGAAATAACCAGCGATTCCCTGCCCCTGGTGAAGGGGGATGAAACACAGTTGGTCCGATTGTTTCAAAACCTGATGGAAAACGCGATCAAGTTCCAGGGCGAAGACGCTCCCCGGATTCATATCTCCTGCAAACCGCAGAATGGGTCTTATATATTCTCGATTCGGGATAACGGGATCGGGATTGATCCCCAATATTTTGAACGGGTTTTCGTGGTTTTCCAGCGCTTGCACGGCACGGATCGGTATCCCGGCACCGGAATAGGGCTGGCAATGTGTAAAAAGATAGTGGAAAGGCATCGAGGTAAAATTTGGATCGAGTCCGAACCAGGGAAAGGAACGACCTTTTATTTCACCCTACCCGCAGCGTAAAGGAGGAAAAAACGATGGAAAACGATTCTGTTACAAAACTGGTGGACGTCCTGCTCGTAGAGGACAACCCGGGTGACGTGCGCCTGACCATCGAGGTGCTGAAGGAAGCGAAGATTCTCAATAAGTTGAGCGTGGCGAAGGACGGGGTGGAGGCGATGGACTTTTTGCATAAAAAGGGGGAATTCCAGGACGCTCCCCTGCCGGACCTGGTTCTTCTCGATCTGAACCTGCCGAGAAAAGACGGGAGGGAAGTGCTGGCCGAAATCAAGTCGGATCCGGATTTAAAGCGGATTCCGGTGGTGATTTTAACCACCTCCCAGGACGAGCATGACATCTTGAAATCATATAACCTGCATGCGAATTGCTATATCACCAAGCCGGTTGACCTGACGCAGTTCATCGCGGTGGTAAAGGCGGTCGAGAATTTCTGGGTATCCATTGTCAAATTGCCGCCCAAAATACGCCCATGACCGCGAATGACACCAAAATCCTGCTGATCGAAGATAACCCGGGTGACGTGCGCCTGACCATCGAGGTGCTGAAGGAAGCGAAGATTCTCAATAAGTTGAGCGTGGCGAAGGACGGGGTGGAAGCGATGGACTTTTTGCATAAAAACGGGGTTTTCAAGGACGCTCCCCCGCCGGATCTGATTCTTCTCGATCTGAACCTGCCGAGAAAAGACGGGAGGGAAGTGCTGGCCGAAATCAAGTCGGATCCGGATTTAAAGCGGATTCCGGTGGTGGTTTTAACCACCTCCCGGGACGAGCAGGACATCTGGAAATCATATAACCTGCATGCGAATTGCTATATCACCAAACCGGTTGACCTGACGCAGTTCATCGCGATGATAGAGGCGGTCGAGAATTTCTGGGTATCCATTGTCAAATTGCCGCCCAAAAGACATAAATGACCTCGAACGAAACCAAAATCCTTCTGGTCGAAGACAACCCGGGCGACGCCCGGATGATCCGGGAGCAGTTGCAGGAGGCCCTGAACGGAAAATTTACGCTCGTCCAGGCCGATAGTCTGAAAGCCTGCGTTAATCTCCTCGAACAAAATGATTTTGACGTAATTTTCATCGATCTGGGTTTGCCCGATGCCCAGGGATTAGACACCCTGGTCAAGGTCAAGGCCAAGGCCAAAACCCAGGTGGAAAAACTTCCGATTATCGTCCTCACCGGGCTGGACAGCGAGGATACTGCGATTAAGGCCCTTCGGGAAGGGGCGCAGGATTACCTGGTCAAGGGCGAAATCGACGCCCGGATTCTGCGGAGGGCGATATTTTACGCGATCGAAAGAAAAAGGGACCGGGAAGCGCTGCGCAGGAGCGAGGAAAAATACCGCCTGCTGATTGAGTCCATGCAAGAGGGGATCTGGGTTATTGACGCGAACGCCCGCACCACTTTCGCCAACCGGAGAATGGCGGAGATGCTCGGGTATACCGTGGAGGAAATGGCCGGCCGGCACTTGTTCGAGTTTATGGAAGAACGGGACAGGGAGTCGGCCCAAAAACAGCTGGAAAAGCAAAGCCAGGGAATTAAAGAACAGCATGATTTTGAGTTTGTCAAAAAAGACGGAAGTCACTGGTTTGCTTTATTTGTAACATCCCCGATTACCGATACTGAGGGCAACTTCAGCGGAGCCATCGCCGGGGTTTTGGATATCACCGACCGCAAGCGGATGGAAAAGGAATTGCTGAAGGTCAGCAAGCTGGAATCCCTTTCCCTTTTGGCCGGCGGGATCGCCCACGATTTCAACAATATTTTAACCGGGATCATGGCCAACATCTCGATCGCCAGGCACCTGAGCAAGCCGGGGGAGGAAGCCCTGGAGGCGATCGTGGACGCCGAGCAGGCCTCGATCCGGGCCCGGGACCTGATCAAGCAGTTGCTGCTTTTCGCCCGGGGCGGGAGCCAGGTCCGGGAATCCACCTCCCTGGCCAAGCTCTTGCGGGAAGTGACCGGTTTTATTTTAACCGGCTCGAACATCGGCTCCCGATTCATCCTGTCGGACGACCTTTGGCCCATCGAGGCCGATGCCGGGCAGATTTACCAGGTTTTCGAGAACCTGGTGATGAACGCCAAGCAGGCCATGAATAAAGGCGGGCTCCTCGAGATCCGGGGCGAGAATGTGTTTGACGGGGGAAAATCATCGCCGACTCTGAAACCGGGACGGTACGTAAGAATATCCGTAAAGGATGAGGGAGAGGGCATCCCCGAGCAAAACCTGGCCAGGATCTTTGATCCTTATTTCACCACCAAGAAGGAAGGGAGCGGGCTGGGGCTGGCGATTACTTTCTCGATGATCAAGAGCCACAACGGGCATATCAATGTTGAATCCCGGGTGGGAAAAGGGACCACCTTTGAGGTTTACCTGCCGGCCCTGGCTTCGGATGCAGAGGCCCGCTCCGGCCTGGCCGGCTTCCGCGGCAGTCCGGTTGAAAACGAGAAAGGCAAGATCCTGGTGATGGACGACGAGGAGAGCATCCGGAAGACGCTCGGCCGCCTGCTGGGTTTCATGGATTACTGGGTGGATTTTGCCGTCGGCGGGGAAGAGGCGATCGAAATGTATCGGAAAGCGAAGGAAAGCGGAAAAGATTATACCGCGGCGATCATGGACCTGACCATCCCCGGTAAAATGGGAGGACGGGAAGCCGCCGCGATTGTCAAAAAAATGGACCCGGAGGCCAGATTGATCGTTTCCAGCGGTTATGCCGACGCCGACCTCATGACCAATTATAAAAGTTACGGGTTTGCCAGTGTGATGACAAAACCATATACACTTATAGAACTTCAAAAAACGCTGGAAGGAGTCATCCAAGAAAAATGACGATTGCTGATTGACGAGTGACAAGTGAAAAGCAAAAAACAATGACCAACATAACCTATTGGTGACGAATTACAAACAAGGAATACGGATGGTTTTATGTTTCTTCAATCTACAATCGTAAATTTTGTTTATTGGATATTAAAATCGTCAATCGTCATTCGTTAATAATCATGAACTAAATAGACAAGAAAGATGGAGGGCGAAAAATGGAAAAGGCTTACAAGATTCTTATCGTGGATGATGAAGTAAATGCCTTGAGCGCCCTGGCCCAGTTGCTCCGGAAGGAGCCGTATGAAATTATGATCGCCGGTTCCGCGCTGGGGGGACTGAACAAGCTTTATGCGAGCCCGGTCGATCTTGTCATCAGCGACTTCAAGATGCCGGTACATGACGGCGTCGAGTTCCTGAAGCGGGTCGCCATGGATTACCCGGACACCATCCGGATTATCCTGACCGGTCATGCCGACCTTGAGGCGGCAATCGCGGCCATTAACGAAGGAGGGGTTTACCGGTTCCTGACCAAGCCCTGGAACGACCAAGATCTGCTGATCACGATCCGCCTGGCCCTGGAGCACCTTCAACTCCAGCGCGAAAACCGGTCCCTGGCCGCGGAGGTTCGGGAACAGCATCAGATATTGAAAGACCTGGAGAAAGAGTATCCAGGAATTCGCAAAGCGGAAAAGGAGTATCCGGAAATCTGCAAAGTGGAAAAGGACGAGAAGGGAACCATCATTATTTAATTGCGGAATGCGGCCTCCGGCTCGGAAAAGCCTCCAACTCCGCTTCCAGCCCCGCTTCCAGCCCGTAGGGCTTACAGGCCGGCTTCCTGCCCGTAGGGGCCTCCTGCCCGGAGGGAGGGGAGAAGGCAAGATCTTTCGACTAGATCCCAAGGCATTATAGTCGAAGGAAGCCTCGCGAATGTTTTCGAGTTAACCAGGGAAACCAAAGAAACAAGAAACCAACGAAAGGTAAAAATGATTACTTGCGAAAGAGAACCGGTAAAAAATCAGGAAATCAAGCTGGAAGAGAGTTCTGTTGCGGAAGCAAAATCGCCGGGACGGAGCGTCATTGTCGTCGATGATGAGGAGGCGAATCTGAAGGTTCTCGCCCGGATACTTAAAATCCAGGGTCACCGGGTTCGCCCTATATCGGAAGGGCAAATGGCCCTGGCTTCGGCCCGGAGCGATCCCCCCGATCTCGTTATTCTCGATATCAATATGCCCGGGATGAACGGTTACGAGGTCTGCCGGGAGATGAAAGAAGATGAGCGGCTTAAAGATATCCCGGTGTTGTTTCTGAGCGGGATGGGGGGGGTTGAAGACAAGGTGGAAGCCTTTCGGGCTGGGGGCGTTGATTACATCACCAAGCCGTTTCAGTTCGAGGAAATCCAGGCGCGGGTGGAAACCCACCTTAAACTTCGGCAACTTCAGGTTGAGCTCGAATACAAGAACGACCATCTTCAGGATCTGGTCCGGGAGCAGGTGCGGAAAACAACCGATTCCCAGATGGCGACCATTTTCGCGCTGGCCAAGCTTGCCGATTCGCGCGACTCCGTTACCGGCAAACACATCGAAAGAGTGCAGGCGATGAGCCGGCTTCTGGCGTCTCATTTTAGCGCGGATTCCAAATCCCATAGTGGGACGGATTCCGAGTACATCGAAGATGTCTCCCAGGCCAGCACAATGCATGATATCGGAAAGGTGGGGGTACGCGACTTGGTGCTCCTGAAACCCGGTCCACTGACCCCGGAGGAGTTCGAGGAAATTAAGGTTCATACCACCCTGGGGGCCAGCACCTTGAAAGCGGTGACGGAAAAGTATCCCGGGAATATGTTTATAAATATGGGAATGGAGATCGCGCTTTCGCATCATGAAAAATGGGACGGCACCGGCTACCCTCAAGGCCTCTCCGGAAAGCGAATTCCTTTATCCGCCCGAATCGTGGCGGTGGCGGATGTTTACGATGCCCTCACCTCGCACCGGCCTTATCGGTCGGCTTTAGAACATGAGCAGGCCTGTGCCCTGGTGTTGAGTGGTTCCGGCAGACATTTTGATCCCCGGGTGACGGAAGTTTTCGGCAAGATTAAAGATGAGTTCCGGGCGATTCGTGAAAACCTGCGGGAATGAAAATCCGGGAAAAATACCACAAGGGAAATATCGCCGGAAGCAACCAATGCCGCGCACTAGCAGAGTGCTGAAAAAACCGTGTTTTCGATTTTCAAGCTTTAATAATTCAACTGCTGGCGATGCCAATTTCGCCACCGAGCAACTTCGCCACACCCGGCGAGAAGGCATTTGCCCATGACCGAACCGGACAAACTTCACCCCGCGCCGCGCGTCCTTGTCGTCGCCGCGGCCATCGTGTTCATCGTCTGGGGCATCAGTCAGGCGCAGTCGGTCCTGGTACCTTGCCTGGTCGCCGTTTTCCTCGCTATGCTCGGGACGCCGCCGGTGCTCTGGCTCGAGCGGAAACGTGTTCCCGCCATCGTTGCGGTCTTGATCGTGGTGACCGGCATGGTCACCGTTCTGCTGATCGCCGGCGGCCTGGTTGCCACGTCCCTCAACGGCTTTCTCGATGCCCTGCCTTCATACCAACAACGCATCCAGGAACAAATCTTGGCACTCAAGGCGCTGCTGGCCAGGAAAGGCATGCGGATCACGGACAAAATGCTGCTCGAGTATGTCAGCCCGGCCGCGATGTTGAAACTGGCGGTCGGCATGCTCGGGGGTTTGGGCTCCGCGCTCTCGAACATTGTCCTGATCCTGTTAACCGTAACCTTTATCCTGCTCGAAGCCGCCAGCTTCCCGGTCAAGCTCCGCGCCGTCCTCGGAGATCCTCGGCAGCTATTTCCCCAATTTACGAAGTTTTTCGATGATATGAAACGATATATGGTCATCAAGACATTAATCAGCCTGACCGCGGGTATTCTGATTGGGATCTGGCTCTATATCCTTGGCGTGGATTCTCCGGTTCTCTGGGGTTTCCTGGCCTTTCTGCTCCACTATGTTCCCAATGTCGGCTCTATCATCGCCGCGATCCCCGCGGTTATTCTTGCCCTGGTCCAATTCGGGATCGGCCGGGCCGGGCTCACCGCGGCCGGATATCTGGCCGTTGATTTCATCCTCGGCAACGTGGTCGAGCCAAGGCTCATGGGGCGGAAGCTCGGCCTGTCCACATTGGTCGTATTCCTCTCGTTGATCTTTTGGGGAAGCCTGCTGGGTCTGGTCGGTGTGGTTCTCTGCGTACCGTTTACCATGACGCTGAAGTTCGCCTGCGAGAACCATGAAAGCACACGCTGGGTCGCCGTCCTGCTCGGGCCGGAAAACCTGACCGAAAACATGCCGCCGCCGTCTGAAATCGTGCTTCCGGGCAATGAGACCGCGGTGGGGACCTAAAGGGAAATGTACATCGATCATTCTGCTAACGCCGCGGGAATGATGGCGCGGTTCTCGCTAATCATTCTTTTGCTGACAACGTCCGCCAGCAGGCTAATGGCCAACGAAGCCCCGTCGCAGGTCGGGCCGGCGACATCCGCAAGATCAACCAACGCGCGAACGCTGCTTGTTTTTCATGGCAACGTTGTTCTTCCTGATGAGATATACCTGGCGATTCTCACCCTGCCGGAAGGAAGCGCGGCCAACCAAGACACGGCCGACCGCGTCCGCAAGCAATACCAAGCCTTTCTTTGGAGCGCCGGCTACGATCTTGCCCGGGTCGAGACCGCCGTCGAAAGCAGCCATATCCGCGTCGACATCGACGAAGGTCATCTCGAAAAGATCCTCTTTCGCGGCACCAGCTCCTTGCGCACCGTGCAGGCGCTCATTGCCCTGAACCTGCCCAAAGGTGTCTTCAACCGGCCTTATCTCGAACGCCAGCTCGTGCGCATCAAGCGCGAGTACGGTATTGATGTCGAGGGTTGGAAGCTGGTTGAGAGCACCAAGCACAAGAAAATCGGCCCGGAGATTGGAAACCTCGAGTATTCGGCGGAGCCGTCGCGCCCTCTCGTCGCGCCGACCGGAGGTATGTTTGAGGGGCTGGGCACCTGGATCGGCCATTCGTTAATCCCGTCCCGCGCCGATTACGAGCTGCATATCCTCTTTCGGCGGCGCGCCTGGTCCCCGGGTCTGGGGCTGTTGGCCAGCCTCAGCAGTCCCGACGGATTCAAACTCGGCCTCAGATACAAGAACGAGGACCTGCTGTTCGCCACCGACCGCTGGGCGACGGAGGGGACGCTGGGTTTGTCGACCCGCAACAGTCTGCTCGACCAGCACTCCTACCTGGCTATCCAGCGGGCCGCGGCCGCGGCCTCCTGGTTTTCTCCTCCGTTTCTGGATGAACTTCGGCCGGCGGTAGTCATCCGCGGGGATTTCACCAGTCGCCAGCGACCCGACCTCGGCTTAGAGAACTACAGGGTGACCCGCGCCCAGGCAGGATTGGCCCTGCACTACGATCTGTTCGTCGGCGGAAATGTGTCGCTCGGTTTCGGCGCCGAGCGCGATGACATCTTTCACCTCGAGCAGGTCGACCCCCTGGCCATACCCTTGGTCTCGCCCGGCAACGATAATCAGCCGTACATCGACACGGCCGTACATCTTACGTTTGACCCTGACGAGATTCGCGCCGACCGCAGACATGAATTCGCAATCGACGGCCGGCAACGTTTGGGTAACGGTGCCTACGCCTACGGCCTCGCGACCTACCGCTATCAATACATCATCCCCGTCGGCTGGCACGACATCTGGCTCACCAGCAACGGGGCTTATGTCTGGGGTAAAGCCTCGAAAATCCCGTTCTTCGAGGATCAGTCCGTCGGCGGGACGTATGTCCGGGGTGTCTATGGCTCACGTTTCTTCACCCGTCGAGTCGTGAGCGGCGGGTTGGAACTTCGCTATTCATTGACCCGCGACGTGTACAAAGTGGGCGCCTTCGTGGATTCCGCACTTTTCGGCGAAATTACGCCCGCGCCCGACCGCCAGCACGACCATGCACGCGTTGTCGCCAGTGCCGGTCCGAGCTTCCACGTCCTCATCGCCGCCGCTTTTCAGCTCGACATTTATTATGCCATTGGTATAGCTTCGCACGGCTCCAATGAGCGAGGTTTCAGCGCGACGCTGAATCAGGCATTTTGACTGACGGTCTAATGAAACCCGAAAAAATTAAAAATATGCGGTTCGCCAAAGTGTGGGCCGCCGCCATCCTAATGTTGCTCGGATTTATCCCTGGTGCCGCAAATGCATACACAATCAAAACCCTGCTCAGCGCGGGTTGTCACGAGAAAATCGCGTCCGAAACGCTTCGGACGGTGCGCCTGGAACTCCAGACCGCCGCGCCTCTTCCCCTGACGGCTAACGAGCGGGCGCTGGTCGACGATTTGGAGTTCACTCCGGACCAGGACATGAAGGATCTGGGCGGCGTGACGCTCCTCGTGGGTGTCCGTGACAACGATTTAAAAGGACGGGCGTCGGACGATCTCACCCAGCTGGTGCTGGTTCACGGTAATCCCGACAATCAGGATGAACATTGCCTTCGCAATAAGGCCGAGGACGAACCCGGCGGATCTGAAGCCGCGGTAAATGATTGCCGGAAATTCATTCGCGGACGGGTAGTGGAAGCGCTGGCCGGACTCGATCCGAATGGTGTCCCTGATCCGGCCAAACGCACTTCGCTGCCCTTGCATTTATCGCTTCGCGGGGATATTGATGCCTCGCTCCCCACCTATTACGTGCGCATCGGCCAGGCGATCCATGCGATGGCGGACAGCTTCACGCACATGTATCGAACCGCCGACGGAATGGAGATCACGGTGGTTTTAAATTGGATCGATAAAGCTGACGGGAATCTGAAGGAATCGCGTGACGGGCCGGCCCACGCCAATAAAATGGATTTCTGTGATGATCCCGACGAACTGAGAACGGCCAGGCGCAAGCTTGCGACCGAAGCCTCCATCGCGCTTCTGAGCACAACGCTGGATCCCCAAAAAACCCCGGACGAAAAAATGGCCGCGGTAGACGGAATCCTCGACATGTATCTAAGTTATTCCCCCGGTTGTAATTTCGACAACAACTGGTGCGACGCACCCGAGAAACAATACCGGGACCAAAACTTGACCCCTTTCGGCTGCATGTCCATGTCCGGCGCGTCCGGCGGCGATGGTTTCTTCCTGGTAAGCATCTGCGTGCTTTTGATCCTGACAATACTCTTCCGCCACCGGAGAAAAATCCCCTCTCTCGTGGCAGCGTTCATGATCGCGGGCGCGATCACCCTCACTGCCGACAGCGCACCGGCTGCGGAGCCGGACCAGTTTCCGGCGGGAACCACCGAGGAATCCGTTACCCCCGACCCGCACGCCCCCCCGCCTCCGGTCACAATACCGGTGCCGCAGCCAGGCCCCCGCGATCCGTCGCAAGGGGCCTGGGGCGCTTACTTGGGTCTTTCCGGCTCAGTCAATAAACCGGCGTTCGCGGGCCAGCTCGGCATCCGCCGCCGCATCAGCACCCAATGGACGTTTGGCTGGGATGCGGAATGGAATCCGTGGGTTTCGTTGAAAAGTCCCACTCCGGTCCGGGCGGGGGCATTCAATACGTATGGCACGATTATTCTCCGGCTTCCGCTGGCCTACGAAAAATTCAACTTACGAACGACGGTGAACCTCGGCCTCTCTTATTTGCTGATCGATCTTTACGGAGCGAGCAAGGGAAACATCGGATTTTACGGTGCGATCAGCCCTCTGGGGGTGGAGTGGAAACTTTCTCGAATATTTCTTCTCATCATCAACCCCTTAAGTTTCGCGATGCCGATTCCTCAAATCCATGGCGTGCCGCTGACCTATCCGCAATATCGCTTCAGCGTCGGCCTCGGAATTCTCTCCGGCTGACGGCGAATGGCTTTTCAAATTCCACCAGGCTCATGAAAACAAAACAAGAATGCTTTTTAAAGATTTAATTATGTTCCATAAATTTATAGATAAGCTTGAACAAAAGACACGCCGGATTGTGGCGATCCTGTACCTTGCCGCTAAAAAGTATGAGCAGATTGACGGGGCACAGCGGGCCGGGGCATTCGCCTTCGATGCGTTTTTCGCGTTGTTCCCTTTGATCATTCTCTTCGTCACGGTTGCCTCGGTTTTTATTGACCGGGACACGGCCGGAAAAACGGTTATTGCCTACGTTGAACACTATGTTCCGATTAAAGGCGAAATGCAGCGTTACATTTTCGACACCGCGGGTGGGGTGGTCAAAACGCGCGGACCCGCGGGCGTGGTTGCGTTTCTGATGCTGGTCTGGGCGGCCATTCAATTTTTTACAATTGTCATCACCACCACCAACCGGGCCTGGGGCATTAAGGATCACAATTGGTGGCGGCTGCCACTAAAAAGCCTGATCTTGCTTGGCATCTCGAGCATCGCGATCGTCGTGGGCATAGCGATGCCGATTCTGACGATGATGGTGCGGGGCTGGCTCTTTTCTGCACCGGCAATCCTTTCCTGGTTGTATGGTTGGGGGAGCTTGATCGTCCCGTTATTGGTAGTGTTCCTCGGCCTGAGTATTTTTTACCAGCTGGCTCCGCGCCGGCTCATGCGGTTTGCCGAAGTGTGGGCCGCCGCCCTGTGCGCCACGGTTTTGTTGTGGGCGAGCCAAAGCCTGTTCGTAATCTACCTGAAATCCTTTGCCATGTTGAATGCGATCTATGGGGCATTCGGCGGGATCATGGCGTTGCTGCTGTGGATTTATCTGTCCGGGATCATTTTTATCTTCGGCGCCTGCCTGTGCGCCGCTCAGTCCGAAACAATCTCATTGACCGCGCATCCGCGGGAGCAAACCTGAAAAACAAAACCAGCCCGGGCGCGGGAAGAGGGGGAAAAAATTCCCGGGGCCGGGTATAATTGATATTTATTAAACCTAAATTGAGCCTCTTCCATGCGCCTGAACAAGAAATTTTTCCGGATCCTCCTGAACCAACTGAGCGACGGGATATATTTCGTCGACCCGGACCGGACCATCCTTTACTGGAACCGGGGCGCGGAAAGGATTTCCGGCTGCCTGGCCAACGAAATGATCGGGAAAAAATGCGCCGAGGACCTGCTCAACCACATCGATGCCCAGGGGGTGAAGCTCTGCGAGGGAAACTGCCCGATGCTCCAGACCCTTTCCGACGGGCGCGAGCGCGAGGCCGAGCTTTATCTCCAGCACCGGGACGGGCACCGGGTGCCGGTCCTGGTCCAGGTCCTGGCCATCCGGGACGCCAAGGACCGGATCGCCGGGGCGGTCCAGATTTTCCGGGATAATTCCCAGAAAATCATGTTTCAGGAAAGAATCCAGCGGCTGGAAAAAGCCACCCTTTTCGATCCCGACACCGGCCTGGGCAACCGAAAATACTTCGAAAACCATCTCAAGGGCAAGCTGGAGAAGCTGAAAAGATACGCCGAACCTTTCGGCGTCCTCTACCTCGGGATCGACGGCTTCGAGCAGCTCAACGCCCCCGGCCACCGCAGCAAGCTGGACGCGGTCAAGATGCTGGGGCGGATCCTGACCCACAATACCCGGCCCTTCGACACCCTGAGCTACCTGGGGGACGGTAATTTCCTGGCCCTGATCGACAACGTGGATGAAACGCAGCTGTTCTCCATCGCCAAAAAATTCTGCTTCCTGGCCGATCATTCGAGCGTCCTGACCCAGGGCAGCGAGGTTCCCGTCACCATTTCGATCGCCGGCCGGTCCGCCGACCCGGAAATCACCATGGAAAAGCTGCTTCAATCCTTAGAGAATAAATTGCTCGAAATCCAGAATAACCGGGGCAACCAGGCGGTGATCCTGCGAAACAAACCGAAAGGGGATCCCTTCCCCGCAAAATAATAAGGAGGATAAAGAAATGAAGATCCTGATCGTTTTCTATTCGGCTTCCGGTCACATTCACCGGATGGCCGAGACGGTGGCCGCAGGCGCCCGGGAAGTACCGGGAGCCGAGGTGGTTCTCCGGCGCGTCCCGGAGACGCTTCCCGAAGAGATCCTCAAAAGGACGGGCGCCCTCGAGGCCCAGAAGTCCTTTGCTCACATCCCGGTCTGCACCGTGGAGGAATTGGGCCAGGCCGACGCAGTCATCTTCGGCACCCCCACCCGCTTCGGAAACATGTGCGGGCAGATGCGCCAGTTCCTTGACGCCACCGGCCGGCTCTGGGCCCAGGGGGCCCTGGTGGGCAAGGCGGGCAGTGTTTTCACGAGCTCGGGTACCCAGCACGGGGGACAGGAATCCACGATTCTCAGCTTCCATACCACCCTGCTTCATCACGGGATGGTGTTGGTGGGCCTTCCCTACAGCTTCTCCGGGCAGACCATCACTAATGAAGTCACCGGCGGCTCGCCCTACGGCGCCTCCACGATTGCCGGCGGCCAGGGGGAGCGGATGCCCTCGGAGAACGAGCTGGCCGGGGCCCGCTTCCAGGGAAAGCACGTGGCGACGATCGCGGGTAAACTTTCGAAATAAATAAGTGGCCGGTAGCCGGTTGCCGGTTGCCAGTAACAGGTAACATCTGATAGATCAAAGATATACTCGAAACCCGAAACTAGAAACTCGAAACTCTTTTTAACCGGGAGGGAAAAATGGCGGAAGTGGATGAAAAATACCAATTCTTAGTGGAGCGTTTCCAGCAGACGATCCCCGTGATCCAGTTCTCGGGCTTCGGGGTGGAAAAACTCAAGGACCGGGACATCACCGTCTTTATGCCGATGGGGCCCAACACCAACCATGTCGGGATCATGTACGCCGGCTCGCTGGTCATGCTGGTCGAGATGGCGGGGGCCGCTCTCTTCGCCACCACCTACCCCTACGAACGCTACACCCTGATCAACAAGGCGATGTCCATCCGCTACCTGAAGCCCTCGATGACCAAAACCTACTGCCGTCTCTCGATCTCGCAGGAGGACGCGGAGGCCAAGATCAAGCCGGTGGACGAGCGGGGCCGGGGCGACTGGATCATCGATATCACCGCCGTGGACGAAAAGGGCGTCGAGGTCTGCAAGGCCAACTGCAATTACTACGCGCTCGTGAACAAGGAGCCGGGAAAGCTAAGTCTCTAGCATAGGGCATAGGGCATAGGGCATAGGGCAGCGGGCAGAGGGCAGAGGGCAAAGAGCATGGAGACGAAAGTCTAAAAGCCTAAAAGTTAAGAAGCCTAATAGTGGAAATAGAGATCCTTCGCTACCGCTCAGGATGACAACCAAAGCGTAAAGCGTGAGGCGATGTACTCAATGGACACAATTAATCATTGCTCTTTGCTCATGACCTAAATAATTAGACTGTCCCAATGAATCCGAAAAACGCGACAAGTCTGTTTTTCCTATTATCCTTTGTTTTTCTCTTCCTGATTTCACCACCTGTCCATACCGCCGATCTCCCCCGGGGACTGACCGTCGCCAAGCTCTCCGGGGTGGCCAACGGCAACGGGATCATGGAGAGCGGCGGAGGCTGCGGCTGCCGGCAGTTTGGATCTTCATCCCCCGGCCCGGTCGCCCTCCGCCGGATAGTTCTCTCCGCGGTTTTTCTGGTTTTTGTGATAATATTTATATGGAAAGGCGGGAAGAGGGGAAAGAAGAAAAATCGCAAGTAGCAGGTTGCCGGTAGCAAGTAACCGGAAACAAGTCATAGGTGTCGGATGATAGGTGTTGGGCTTTTTGCCCAGAACCCATGACCCAAAATTTGTAAGTTCTGATCCAATAGAGAAACCCAATGATCATGAAAAAGACGAGCGGCGAGCTGACCCAGAAAATCAAGCAAAAAACCCTGTCCCTCGGGGCGGACCTGGTCGGGATCGCCAGCTCCCGGGCGATGGAGAAATACCCGGAACAGTATCAATGGATCGAGAAGATCCTCCCGCCCCCCGGCACCAGCGCCCTGATCGTCGCGGGGATCCGGATCCCTCCTTCCGTTCTCGAGACCTCCCGGGAAAACCCCCGGATCGCCCAGTTCTCCACCCAGGGGCTGTACGCCAAGCTTACCGGGATCGCCCACGATCTCACCATCTGCCTCGATGAGCTCGGTTTCCGGGGCGCGGCCATTCCTACCCATTTGCCGGTGCCGATGGTGAAAGAAACCCAGGGACTGAAAGCCGAGGTCTCCCACCGCCATACCGCCGTCGAGGCGGGCCTCGGCAACCTCGGCATAAACGGTCTGCTCCTCACGCCTGAATTCGGCCCCCGGGTGCGCCTGGTCACAATCCTCACCGACGCCCCCCTGGTCCCGGACAAACCCTATGCCGAGCGGCTCTGCAACGACTGTATGAAATGCGTCAAGGCCTGCCCGGTCCAGGCCATCGGCGAAGACGGCAAGGTCAATGTCCTCGCCTGCGCCCCCAATATCCTCAAGCACGGTCTCCCGGGCCTGGTCCGCTTCGCCACCGAGATCGTCAAAGCCGATCTCGAAAAGAAAAAAGAACTGATCCGGAGCCCGGAGTTCTGGGAATACTGGCAGAACCTGAACACCGGGATTTTTTATTATTGTTTTGAATGTCTGCGGGCCTGCCCGATCGGTCTTTCAGAGGAATCCCGGCGGATAAATTCCCAGGCTTGGTCCTAATGAAAACTAAAAGATATTTTCCTTGGTTTTTACTCCTGGCCCTTTGCTCCTGGCCCTATGCTTTCAGTTGTTCAAACAGCGACGACCCCTTCCCCTATGGACCGCCCCAGGTAAGTTTCCCGGCGGACGAGGGTTCCCACCCCGATAACCTGATCGAGTGGTGGTACGGGAACTTCACCCTGCAGGGAACGGACGGACACGAGTACGGAGCCATGGTGGCCTTTTTCCGGCCGCCCCTCCGGATTGTCTCCATCTCCGACATCGGCAATGCCCGCTTTTATCACGACGTCAACCTCGGCAACCCCGATTACGCCGTGGGCGGCCTGGATGTCCGCTGGGGCGACCAAGACCACTGGTGGCGGACCGGAGACGAGCCTCCCACCTACAGACTGGAATCATACGGCGCCGATATCGCCGTCAAGTTCGACATCGTTTCCGAAAAACCGCCCTTCCTGGTCGGAGGCGACGGTCTGATCGGCTGGACCGACAACACCTCTTATTATTACTCCCTGACCCGCCTCCGGGTGGAAGGCAACCTCGAAATCGAGGGGGTGACCGTCCCGGTCGCGGGCATCGGCTGGATGGATCACCAATTCGGAAGCTTCAAAATCAGCCGCGGCTGGGACTGGTTCTCGGCCCAGCTCGATAACGATACGGAGATGATCTTCTGGAATATCGTGAACCGGGACGAATCGACCGAATCCGGTGACCTGACGATTTATTTCCCGGATGAAAAGCTTTTCAACACCCATGATTTCACCCTGGAAAAGCTCAAAACCTGGACCTCCCCCCACAGCGGGCGGACCTACGGCACCCGTTGGCACCTGGTTGAGCCGGAGAACGACATTGACCTGACCATCGAGGCCCTCTTCGACGACCAGGAAATCCAATCGAGCATCACCTTCATCCCGATCACCACATTCTGGGAGGGGAATACCCGGATCACCGGGACCTTCAAGGGCAAACCGGTGACCGGGGTCGGCTACGCCGAGCTCCCCCGCCCCTGGAAAGTGGAAAACTAATTAATAGTAGACCGTAGACGGTAGACAGTAGACGGGGCAACGTCCAAGTATTTTCCTTCCTTGCTTCCCGGCATTCTTATTTTCCGGTTGTCATTGCGAGTCCCGCCTCTGGCGGGGCGCGGCAATCTCGTTTTTCGTTTGCATTTATTTTCTTTATTTGGGGGGGCCGGTTTCGCTCTTCTTAAAAAGGGTAGACGGAAGACGGTAAACGGTGGACGAGGAGAAAAATCAATTAATTTATCAAATATATAAAACCTCTCACTTCTCCCATCTTACGTCTCACGATGTTTTATGTCGCGCCCCTCTGGGGTTCTCGTCCTGAGCCCCCATCGGGGTCGAAGGAAGAACCAACCCCCCGGCTTCCTTAAAAACAATGAAAAACCTCCTGCGCCCTGCTCCTTGCCCTATGCCCTATGCCCCTAGCCATTAAAGCTTGACTTAATCTCATTCATCGTTATAATTGAATATAGAGATATTTAGATAATACGATGAAAGGAAATTGTTCGAAGGACATGATGGAGGAAATGGTGCTGCACGAGTGGAGCGAAAAACTGAAGTCCCTGGCCCACCCGGTCCGCCTGCGCATTGTCGAGGGCCTCTTGCGGGATGAATGCAATGTAAAGAAAATTCAGGCGGGCCTGGGACTGCCGCAGTCCACGGTTTCCCAGCACCTGGCTATATTAAGGAAGGAGAAGATCCTCCGGGCCGAACAAAAGGGTACCCAGAAATGTTATAAGGTGGTGGATCCTAAAATAGTGGAACTGGTTAAATTGATCAGTAAATAAACAGGTCATAGGTGATGGGTGATAGGTCATAGGTTTTAACCCAACACCCATGACCCATAACCCAAGACCCAACAGTTAAGAAACAAGGAAGGAGGGAAACATGCCTATCTATGAATACAAATGCGGTAAGTGCGGAAGCGAGTTCGAGCAGTTCCGGCGGATCGGCGACGATGACGACGATCTGAAGTGCCCCAAGTGCGGGACGGAAAAACCGGAGCGGAAGCTCTCCGCCACCAGCCCCGGCGGGGGGAGCGCCTGCGGATGCGGATGCGGCGGGGGTACCAAGCCCAGCCCGCCCAAGATGAAAATTGGCTGAGGCTAAAAACAAAAGGACGGCCGTGTGCCGTCCTTGTTTTTTAGAGGGGATTTTATCGGCCCGGGGTAATGGGCAACCTGATGCCCCACATGATCAAAGAGCTGGTGCCTTTGGTCACGGAACCGATGATTGATTATTTAAGCGGAAAGAATTAAAAGGGATCATATTTTCCAGGCCCATTCTCCAGGGGGGAAAGAAGAGAGAATGAGGGGGGAGGCCAGCATCATGAAAGAGTTTAACGTTGTCGTCATTAAGCGGGACAGATGCTATATCGCCCGCTGCATGGAGCTCGGGATCGCCTGCCAGGGCGAAACCGAGGAGGAAGCCAAGGCCGGCCTGATCGAAGCGGTGGAAGCGTACCTGGAAAGCTACAACAACCAGGCCCGCGTCAAGGAAGCCAAGCCCAAGCCGGCCTCAATATAATCGACCACAAACAAGGTGGTAGGTCGTAGGTCATGGGTCATGGGCAAAGAGCATGGAGTTAGGATCGTCAAGTTCGTTATTTTCGAACCACCTAACCACCAAGCAGCCTAACCACCTTGTTTTGCTGCTTACTGCCTACTAGCTTTTTCGCTTTCCAGCCTTCTTGTTGTCATCGTCACATTTTTTTTGTAAAATATCATATAAATCATCCAAACCTTTATGAACCTGAATTGGTTGAAAATTTTCGCCTTGATCACGGCACTTTTTCCGGCCGCGGCCGGTCCCTGGGGATGCGGGACCGCGACGGACACCACCATGCCGGAAACCACCCTTACCGCCAAGCCCTCCAACCCCAGCAATTCGTCCACCGCGACCTTTGAATTCCAATGCGATTTGAGTGACTGCGATTTCGAATGCCGAATGGACTCGGATATATGGTCGCCCTGCACCTCCCCCGCCGTTTACCCCGGTCTGGCTAACGGTTCCCACAGCTTCAAGGTCAGGGCCCTGAATTCCGGCAATATACCGGACCCCACCCCGGAATTTTACGTCTGGTCCATTGCTACTTAGGAGACTAGAAATAAAAGGTTAAGAGGTTCAACGTTCACAGTTCAAGGCTGCAGAAAAGACCGGGCGGAACGCCCGGTTTTTATTTTTTCAGAATTACGGTGGGATCGGTCGCAAAGAGCAAAGGACATAAGACATAGGACACAAGGCAAAGAACTGAAAGTTTAAAGATTAAAGGTTTTACCAAAAGCCCGGCTTCCGGCCCCGCTTCCAGCCTGTAGGTCTTACAGGCCGGAGGGTAGGGGCCTACAGCCCGGAGGGGGGGTAGGTTATCGCGACATAAAACATCGTGAGACGTAAGATGGGAGAAGAGAGAGGTTTCATATGTTTTATAAATTAATTGATTTTTCTCCTCGTCTACCGTTTACCGTCTTCCGTCTACCTTTTTAAGAAGAGCGAAACCTACCCCCCAAAAAAGAAAAAAGCTTACCGTGAGAAGAAAAAGCGAGATTCTTCGCTGCGCTCAGAATGACAAAAAGAAAATGGCTCAGGATGACAAAGATTTTCAGTCTTTTGTTTCTGGAACGCTGGTGCTCCGGTCATTTGTCTCCCGCCCATGACCCATGACTTTTGACCTGACACCCAACATCACGTATTAATCGGGTTTACGTAAAAACATCCTGCTATAATAACTCCCTGAATTTCCAGTTAGAAAAGGAGGCTTTTGCGTGAAACCCGCGAATTTATTTTGCCGGCCATTAACCGCCCTGATTTTCATCTTGACTCTTTTCGCCCTGGGGATCCCCGGCGCCCGGGGTGAATCGACCAAAGGGGCCGCGTCGTCATCCGGAAGCCTGAACGTCCCGGAAGCCGTCCGCCGGGCGGTCGACGAGGCGGTGGCCGGGGTGAAGCCCGCCGTGGTCCGGATTCACGTGGTCATGGCTTTTTATGACCAGGGCCGGGAGAACAAACATGAGGCCTCCGGCAGCGGCGTCATCATCAGCAAGGACGGGTATGTGGTCACCAATCACCACGTCGCGGGCCAATCCAAGCAGTTGGTTTGCACTTTATTCAATAAGGAAGAAGTCGAGGCCGAACTGGTCGGAACCGACCCGCTGACCGACATTTCGGTCCTCAAGCTGCACCCGGACGGCAAAAAGGAATTCCCCGCGGCCGGGTTTGGCGATTCCGCCCGCCTGCAGGTCGGCGATTATGTCCTGGCCCTGGGCAGCCCCTACGCCCTGTCCCAATCGGTAACCCTGGGGATCGTCAGCAACACCGAGCTGGTCATGCCGGAGCTTTTCTGGCCCTTCAAATTCACCCTGGACGGCGAAGAGGTGGGATCCATCGTCCGCTGGATCGGCCACGATGCCGCCATTTACGGCGGCAACTCCGGCGGGCCCCTGATCAACATGAAAGGCGAGATCGTCGGGATCAACGAGATCTCGTTGGGGCTCAGCGGAGCCATCCCGGGCAACCTCGTCAAAGAGATCGCCGACAAGATCATCAAGAACGGCAAGGTGGTCCGGTCCTGGTTCGGCCTCGACCTCCAGCCCCTGCTCAAATCCTCCCCCGAGGCGAAAGGGGTCCTGGTCAGCGGCACCATCGAGGGCTCCCCGGCCGAGAAGGCCGGTTTCCAGGCGGGCGATATCCTGGTGCGGGTCGCCGGCCAGGAGACCAACGTCCGCTTCGCCGAGCAGCTGCCGCTGCTCAACCAGATCCTGTTGAACTTTCCCGTGGACCGGGAAGTGACTGCGGTGGTCAGGCGGGAAGGGAAGGAACTTACCCTCAAGGTCACTCCCCGGGAAAGGGAATACCTGCGGCCCAAGACCCAGGAAATCAAGCCCTGGGGAATCACCGCTCACAACCTTTCCCTCCTGATCGCCAAGGAAATGAAGAGAAAAAATTCCGAGGGGGTTCTGGTCACGAGCATCAGCCCCGGGGGCCCCTCCGGGCAGGCGGCCACCCGGCTTCTCCCCCTGGATGTGATCGTGGAGGTGAACAACCGGCCGGTTAAGAACCTGGAAGCCTTTCTCAAATTGACCGACGAGATCACCGCGGGCCACACCGATCCGGTGCCGACCCTGGTCACCTTTGAAAGAAAACAGGAGCAATACCTGACCCTGGTCAAGGTGGGGGCGAAAAAAACCGAAGACCAGGGAATGGAGGCCCGCAAGGCCTGGCTGCCGGTGGCTTTTCAGGTCCTGACCCGCGAGATCGTCGAAGGGCTCAACCTGAAGGACCGGACCGGGGTGCGGGTCACCCAGGTTTACCCCACCAAGACGAAAAACAACCTCCAGGTCGGCGACCTGATCCTGAAACTGGACGGTGAAAAACTCGCCGTTTCCGAGCCGGAAGACATCGAGGTCCTGCCCAACCTGATCCGGCAATACAAGATCGGATCGGAGGTCAAGCTCGGCATCCTCCGCGACAACCAGGAAATGGACGTGTCCCTCACCCTGGGGGAATCTCCCCGCCTGTCCCGCGAGATGAAGAAATACAAAGACGAAAATTTTGAATTCAGCGTCCGCGACATCTCTTATCTCGACATCGTGAATGAGGGCTGGCCCGAAAACCAGCCGGGGACCCTGGTGGAAGAGGTGGGGAGCGGCGGCTGGGCCGCGCTGGCCCACATGGCGGTGGGCGATCTCATTCTGGCGGTGGACGGCCGGGAGATCTCTGATGTCGACGCCTTTACCGAAGTCATGAAAAAAATCAACGCGGATAAGCCGCGGCGGGTGGTCCTCGAGGTCAAGCGGGGAATCCACACCACCTTCATTGAACTGGAGCCAAGCTGGCCGGATAATATAAAGGATAAAAAATAATTCAGTAGTATTCGGGGGTATTATTTTTACGGCATTTCATATTATTTATATGTCATCCCATATTTTCTTTCGTCATCCCGGCGAAAGCCGGGATCCAGAAACTTTTAAAGTGCTGGATTCCGGGTCGGAGCCCGGAATGACAGAAATTCAGAGGGGGGAAAGATGAAAAAAATATTCTTTATTCTCTTAATCACTTGCATCTGCCTTCCACTTGCATCCGGCACTGGGTTTTCCGACCAGGAAGCCGACGCCGGGAAAAAAATCCAGAAAAAATGGCAGGATGTCGTGGTCACCGTAAAAATCGTCAACCGCGTGCGGATGGTGGTCGAAGGCCGCGAGGCGAACAAGGCCGAAAACAAAACCGAAGCCATCGCCACGGTCATCGATCCCTCCGGCCTCGCGGTCCTGCCCCTCTCCGTTACCGACCCGACCCGGATCGCCAACCTGTTCAGCGAAGCCCAGGGCCGGGGCGAAGATTCGCCCCACTCCAACTATGAAAGCGAACTCTCCGACCTGAAAATGGTTCTCCCCGACGGCAAGGAGGTCCCGGCCCAGGTCATCCTGCGGGACAAGGACCTGGACCTGACCTTCATCCGCCCGACCGCGAAACCCGAAAAACCCCTGCCCGCGCTGGACCTCGCGCAGAACGCGGCCCCGGATATTCTCGATCCTGTCTTCGTCCTGACCCGCCTGGGAAAAGTCGCCGGCTATTCCCCTTCCGTCTCGCTGCTCCGGATCCAGTCCATCATGAAAAAACCCCGGACTTTTTTCATCCCGGATTTTTACGTTGACGAAACCGGCTTGGGCGCGCCGATTTTCACCCAGGAGGGAAAGGTCATCGGGATCCTGACCCTGCGCATCTTCGTGACACCGGGCGGCGGGATGTCCAACATCCTGGGCGGGGCCAGCGGGATGGGGATCATTCCCGTGATCCTTCCCGCGGCCGACGTGGCCGAAGTGGCCAAGCAGGCGCCGAAACAATCAGAGAAAAGCTTGCCCTGAGCGAAGTCGAAGGGTGAAAAGTAAAAAGTGAGAAGTTAGACGTAAAATATAAACAGGTTAAAACCAAAGAAAATGAAAAGGCGAGCCAAAGCCGGAATCGCTATTTCAGGAAAGAAAATGTTCTTAATCATCTTCTTCCCGGCGCTCCTGCTTCCGGTTCTCCTGGCTTCCTTCAACCCCGCCCGGGCCCAGGACCGCGGGGTGGGGCTGGGCGTGATCCTGGGAGAGCCTTCCGGCATAGTCCTGAAGGGCTGGATCGCCAAAAACCAGGCCGTGGACGGAGGATTGGCCTGGTCATTCGGCCGGCACGACTCGCTTCATGTCCACGCGGATTATCTCTTCCACGAGTTCGACCTGTTCAAAGTGAAAGAAGGCAAGCTGCCGGTCTATTTCGGGGTCGGGGGCCGGTTCAAGCTGGGCGACAACGACGACGACAGCGGCAACAACTCCGATCGGGTCGGGATCAGGATTCCCCTGGGGATCGATTACATGTTCAGAAAAGTCCCCGTCGATATATTTCTCGAAGTTGTCCCGATCATGGACCTGGTACCTGACACCACATTCGCTTTGAACGCCGGGCTCGGGGCCCGGTTTTTCTTCGAACCCGCGAAATAGATACGAATGAAAAAAGGGATCCTGCTGCTTCCGCTGTTGTTCTGGTTTGTTTTCTGCCTGTTCCCCGCCCCCGCCCCGGGAGCCGAGGTGACGAGAAGCTTCATTGAGCGGCTGACGAACAACACCGACTTGGCTGACCAGGAATCACTGATCCGGGCGGTGGTCAAAAACCCCAAGAAATATAAGCCGGAACTTCTCTCCTATCTAAAAAAACCGCGGAACCTGGACAACGAAGACGAGCAGCCCTCCAGCGCGGTTTTATACCTGGTCGGGTTCTCCCGCGATAAAGATTATTTTCCTTACCTGTACCCCCTTCTGAAAACCCAATATGCCAAGGACAGCTGCATCTATTTTTGCGGGCTGGTCTTCGCCGCCGTTTTAACCTGCCCGGACAAAAAGCACTTCGACTACCGATCCCATTTGCAGCCGATCAAGGATTTTTCTTTCTGGCTGAACAGATTTTTAAACGACAAGCCCTCGGCAACCCTGCAGAAGAGAAAAGACGCCGCCCTGGCCAAGTTTGTCGCCGCTGACCGCCGGGGAAGGTTCCAGGCCGCGAAATTGCTCGATTACCCCGCCCGGAAACTGGTGGGAATCGCCAAATCCGGGACCGACCGGGAACAGCAGATCAACGCCGCCATCGCCCTGGAATACCTGGGCGAATCCACGGAGACCGCCACCGACCTTCTGGTGCTCGCGATCCAGGGGCCGGTGGACGAAACCGACCGCTTCGTGGGCGCCTGCTACCGGGGAATTTTCAACATTTTAATCAGGACCAAAAGAAATCATCTGGCGGGCAATTAAAGCATAGGGCATAGGGCAAAGGGCATAGAGCAAAGGGCCAGGTAGCCGCAGCCTTCAGGCTGCGTATTTGGTTTTTCCAATCACCAAGCTACCTAACCACCCAACCACCTCGCAGCCTAAAGGCTGCGGCTACCGGATTATATTTTCGTGTTTATAACGCCGCACGAATAACCCCTCAGGCCTTACGGCTTTTGTTAACTCTTAGACTTATTAACTTTCAGGCTTTTAGGCTTCGGGCTGCCTACTGCTTAGTGCTTACTGCCTACTCTCATAAATCTTTCTGATCTCCTCCGACTCGAAGATGTGAACCCCGAGGGAACCTTTGCGGGTGGTCTGCGCCATCGCGAAGGCCACCGCTTCGGCCGTGATGGGGCGGAACCTTTTCATCGGCCCGACCATAAGAAAGGAAAGCTTTTTCGCGAAATTCCCGCCGACTTCCTCCCACTTGCGTTCCTCCTGCCTTTCCCCGGTCAGCAGTGAGGGCCTGAAGATATAAACCCCCTTAAATCCGAGCTCGCTCACCGCTTTCTCGACCTCGCCTTTGGTCCGGTTGTAGAAAATCCTGGACTTGGAATTGGCCCCGAGGGCGGAGACTATCGCGTAATGTTCCGCCCCGTTGGCGAGGCCCAGGCGGGCGATTTCAAAGGGATAGGTGAAATCCACGCTCCGGTAAGCTTCCTTTGAAGCGGTTTTCTTCCGGGTCGTTCCCAGGCAACAGAAGATATCGTCGGCCCTGACCAGGTCGGCGTTCCGCGCCAGCGCATCGAAATCAATCACGTGCTGTTCCAGTTTTTTATGCTCGAGGGGAAGTTTCCTGCGGGCCAGGACCACCACCTTTCCGTAATAATCGCCCTCCAGGAGAAACCGGAGGCAGTGTCCGCCGATCAGGCCGGTGGCGCCGACTAACAATGCGGTTTTGGAATTCATCGTCATCTTTAAACCCCCTTAAATTCGCAGGCTTAAGCCTGCGGCTACCGATTTAAACCTCATTTTCAATAATAATGATAATTATAATGGTTGAAGTGCCCATCTGGTTTGGGTAAATTATGAAGGAATTCTCAAAAGGAGGAAAACCATGGCCGACAAGGAATATTTCGAGGATTACAAAATCGGGGAAAAGACCATCAGCCCGGCCCGGACGATCACCGAGGCCGATATTCATGCCTTCGCCGCCCTGACCGGCGACTGGCACCCCCTGCACACGGATGTAGAGTACGCCAAGAATACCATGTTCGGCGAGCGGATCGCCCACGGGATGCTGGTCCTGGTGATCGGCAGCGCTCTCCAGCTCCGACTCGGGCTTTACTCGTCCTTTCCCAAGTCTTTCATCGCCTTCTACGGGATGGAAAAAATCAGGTTCACCAACCCGGTCCGGATCGGCGACACCATCCATTCGGAGACCGAGGTGATTGCGGCCGACGCCAAGGATGACACCCGCGGGGTGGTCACCGCCCAGTCCACGATCAAGAACCAGCGGGAGGAACCCTGCTGTGTTTTTGTCGCCAAGTTTCTCTGTGGGCGGAGGCCGGCAGCGTAAAAAAGGTGAAAGGTGAAAGGTCGTAGGTTATGGGCATAGAGCATAGAGCATAGAGCGAAGCGTATAAAAAAAGAGAGATTGCTTCGGCATTGCCTCGCAATGACAAAATATATCATTGGCTCTTGCCTTTCACCTTTGAGCTTTGAACTATCACCCTATTTTTCTGCTTACTGCCTACTGCTTACTGCCTACCGCTTAGTGCCTACTGCTTACTAGATATGCAGTTCCCGGTCATCGTTTTATTCCTGGTCTTCCTGCTGATCGCCGTCCGGCAGGTCGGGCGGTTCCGGCTCCGGATCTGGCAGATCATGACCGCCGGCGCGGTCATCGTTCTCGCCTCCGGCCGGATCCCCGCAGGGCGCGCGCTGGAGTCGATAAATTTCGACGTGATCCTTTTTCTCTTCGGGATGTTCGTCGTGGGCGAGGCCCTGGAGGAAAGCGGATACCTGGCCCGCCTCTCCTACCATATCTTCCGGAGGGCCAGGTCGGTGGACAGCCTCCTCATCCTGATTCTCTTCGGGATGGGGTTCCTCTCCGCCCTGCTCATGAACGATACCCTGGCCATCATCGGCACACCGGTGGTCCTGCACCTGGCCCGCCGGCACCGGGTCTCCCCGAAGCTCCTGCTCCTGGCCCTGGCTTTCGCCATCACCACTGGCAGCGTAATGAGCCCCATCGGCAATCCGCAGAATCTCCTGATCGCCATTCACAGCGACATGAAAAACCCTTTCCTGACCTTCTTCGCCCGCCTCTTCCTCCCCACCGCCGTCAACCTGTTCCTGGCCTTTTGCCTTCTGAAATATTATTACCGGGACCAGTTTCACGACGATCCCTTGAACCACCTCGACGAACCCATCCGGGACCCCCGGCTGGCCCGGCTTTCCCAGCTGGCCCTGGTCCTGATCGTCCTCCTGGTCGGGGCGAAGATCCTGACCTTTTTCTTTCCGGTCCCCTTCCGGTTCCGCCTGACCTACATCGCGCTTTTCTCCGCCCTGCCGGTCATCCTTTTCAGCCCCCAAAGATTTCAAATTCTGAAGAAAATTGACTGGCCCACCCTTCTTTTCTTCGCTTCGATGTTCATCCTGATGCAGAGCGTCTGGGACACCGGTTTTTTCCAGGGAATCATCAGGAACCTGAACCTTTCCATCACCAACATCCTGGTCATCCTGGCGGTCAGTGTCGTTTTGAGCCAGTTGATTTCCAACGTTCCGCTCGTGGCCCTGTACCTGCCCCTCCTCTTCCAGGCCGGGGCCTCCACGGAGCAGATGGTGGCCCTGGGCGCCGGGAGCACCCTGGCCGGCAATACCCTGATCCTGGGGGCGGCCAGCAACGTGATCATTATTCAAAACGCGGAGACAAAATTCGGCGAGACCCTGACCTTCTGGGAATTCATGAAGATCGGCGTTCCCCTGACCGCCCTGAATATCCTGGTTTGCTGGTTATTCCTGTATCTAATATGATTTCTCATCATGATTCCTGATCTGTTGATCCCATTTCTCACCATCGGGCTGGCGGAACTGGGGGACAAAACCCAGCTTTCCGTCCTGCTCCTGTCCTCCAAAACCAAAAAGCACCTGGAGCTCCTCCTCGGGGTGATGGCGGCTTTCCTGATTACCGACGGGATGGCGATCCTGATCGGCTCCTGGATTACCAGTATTGTGCCGATGGCCTGGATCAAAATCGTCTCGGGGGTAATTTTCATCGTCTTCGGGATCCTGACCCTGAAAGACACGGGCGAGGAGGGGCGGGACAAGCTTTACTCCTCCAACGCCTTCATCGCCGGGTTCGTCATGATTTTCCTGACCGAGTGGGGGGACAAGACCCAGATCGCTGCCGCCCTTTTCGCCACCAAATATCATCCCCTCCTGGTTCTGATCTCGACCTTGGCGGCCCTGACCATTCTCTCGGTAACGGCGGTTTATCTCGGCAAATTTATCGCCGAGAAAATCGACAAGAAGATTATTTCCAAAATCGCCGGGGTCCTGTTCATTCTCATCGGAGCATCCTTTTTCCTGTTCCTGTTGAAAAAGTCATAGGTCAAAGGTAACAAAAGACCCAGACGTCAAGATCGAAAAGCTCGGTAGCCGCAGCCTTTAGGCTACGTATTTGGTTTTTCCAACCACCAAGCGACCTAACCACCCAACCACCTCGCAGCCTAAAGGCTGCGGCTACCTGGCCCTATGCTCTATGCTAATGAGGTTGAAGATTTCCTCATTTGTTGATAATTTAGAAGAAATTTTAAGGGAAATTTTCAGTTAACCTAACCTCCTGCCCTTGCCCGGGCCGGGACAACAAGGTAAGGAGGACATGTTAAAGGAGTTAACCATGCCAGCAGTCAATGCAAACCGCCTCAATCTGGTCACGGGAGCCGCCGGATTCGCCGGATCCCACCTGGTCAAGCTGCTCCTGGACGATCAGCAGAAGGTGATCGCCACCGACCTGGCCAAGGCCTTCGAGCATCCCAAGAACAAGTTCATCTATAAGAACACCGGCCTCGACTTCTCCCATCCGAACTGCCAGGTCATTCCCTCCGACCTGACCAACCAGGAAAGCCTGCGGGTTCTTTTTCAACAGCCGGTCACCCATGTCTTTCACGTCGCCTCACTTTACGATTATTCCGCCCCCATGGCGCTCCTGGAAAAGATCAACGTCCAGGGCGGTCGCAATATGTTTGAGATCGCGGTCAAGCACAAGGGTCTGCAGCGCTTTTTTCACTGGTCGACCTGCGGGGTCTTCGGCAAGCCCTTCACCGCCAAGGACGGCAAGCAGTGCAACATCCCGTTCACCGAAGGCAACTGTTCCACCCCGAAAAACACCCCGATCGAGCAGGACCAGCCCACCGGCACCCACCTGGTCAACGACTATTCGGTGACCAAGTGGAAGCAGGAACAGATCGCCTGGAAGATGCACCGGGACGAGGGCCTGCCGCTGACCGTGATCCGCCCCGCCCCCCTCTACGGGCCGGGGAGCGATTACGGCCACGGGGGCATCGTGCTCACCGTTAACAAGGGGCTCGTGCCCTTCATCCCCAAGGACACGAAGCACTACATCACCACCTCGGTCCACGTGGAAGACATCGCCGGCTTCCCCGCCTTCATCGCGGAAAACGACGCCACCATCGGGGAGGATTACAACGTGGTGGATGACAGCATCATCTCCTATTATGATTTTCTCCAATACATCGCCCTCCTCCTGGGGCGGAGGATGGGAACCATCCCCATGCTCAGCATGCAGACCCTCCGGCCGATCATGATCTTCGCCGCCAACACCTGGCAGATGCTGGAAGAAAAATTCAAAGTCCCGCGGGTCCGGGTTTTCGAAGCCTCTTCGGCCACCTACATGTCCTCGAGCTACTGGATCTCGAACAAGAAGACCAAGGATACCGGCTACCGTTACCGCTATCCCGATGTCCGCGAGGGCCTGCGCGACCTGGTTGACTGGTTCCGCTGCGTAGGCTGGCTGGACCAGTCCTACCGCCCCGAGGCCGCCTGGAAGGAATTTATTGAAATCAAGAAGTAAGGAATAAACGGAGGGCGCATGGTCGAAAAAGCCGGGAGAGCAGCATCCATGAAGTTCGATAATGTCCTGATCCGGTTTTTCCCCGCGGTTTACTCGGAAGCCAATTTCGTGGACCGGACCTACCAGGAACTGAGCCGCCACGGGTTCACCGCCGACAACACCATCGCGATTGTCGACGTCTGCCGGGACGAGATCTCCCAGCCCCTCCTGCGCCTGGTTAAGGACAAATGGGGTGAGGCCTTCAACCTTTGCAGCCTGGCCGGGATGTTTTTCGCCGGGCGCACCGCCCTGCTGGCCGCGATGCACCACGCCCCCCGCGTGGGAGGCCGGGAACGTTACGTCTTCTTCGCCATCCCCCACATCGCGGTGGACGGCAGCGGCCAGGTCGGGGTCTGCGAAAGGCCGGGGGTGGGCGAATCCAACGCCTGCGGCGCCTTGAACGCCTTTCTCAAGGAACTCCAGAAAGGCAAGCTGAATGTTTCCCTGGATGAAAACGATCTGGAGCAAAGCCTGCTCAAGGCGCGGCTTTTAAAGGAGATCCCCTACGGCCAGATCCCCGATCTCCTCTCCCTGACCCGCCTGGTCCAGAAGCTGATCGTCACCGACCTAGAAAACGCCCTCCAGCCGATCATCGACCCCGGCAAGTGCGACTATGCGGTCCTGTCCGGGATCCAGATCCACGGCCCCGACGGCAACTACGTCTGCCCCTCCCCCGGCTACGCGATCGTCCAGGGCGCCCGCCAGGACATCCTTCTCACCGGGGCGAAATGCCTCTGATAATTCCCGTCTTCTGTTCTCCGTCCCCAGTCCTAAGTTCATAATTTTAATTTGATATTCCCTGCGGCAAGGATCGTTCCGACTTAGGATACAGGACTGGCGACTTCAAACTTTTTTCCGCCGAGGATTTTATCGTCTGATCCGGTTAAAATATAAAGCAAACGCGATTTTCGTCCGGATTGTCAGACCAAATGAAAAACACAGCCAGAATCCCCGGCCGGATCATCTTCCTCGCCATTCTCGGGATGGCGGTGACGAACGGATGCTCCTCTTCGGAGGAGGCGCGGGAGATCCGGGAATACCAGGGCCAACAGCTCTCCTCCGTCAACGACCTTCAGGAAAACTCGATCAAGGGCGCCCAGAACGTCGATCTCGAAACCTACTCCCTCAGCGTCACCGGCCTGGTCGGCCAGCCGCTCCGTTACACCTACGACGAAGTCCTCGACCGGTTCCCGCACGTGAAAAAGGTCGCTACTCTCCATTGTGTCGAAGGCTGGTCCGTGACCCTTCTTTTCGAAGGCATCCCGCTCCGGGACCTCCTGGAAGAATCCTCTCCTCTCCCCGCGGCCCAGATTGTGATTTTCCGCTCGGTTGACGGTTTCACCACCAGCCTTCCGCTCGATTACTTCCTCGGCGGTGATATCATCATGGCTTTCCAGATCAACGGCCTCACCATCCGGCCGGAGAACGGGTTTCCCTTCCAGCTCGTGGCGGAGGGCAAGTGGGGTTACAAGTGGGCCAAATGGATCTCGGAGATCGAGCTTTCCGATAACCTGGATTACCGGGGCTTCTGGGAAAGCCGGGGATATTCCAATACCGGCAACCTGGAAGAAAGTTTTTTAGGACCGTGAACAGACACAGATAAAAAGATATTTAAAATCCCCCACTTGTCCCCCTTTTAACAAAGGGGGAATTATTTACCCCTCTTTATCAAAGAGGGGAAGGTAAGATTTGGAAAGAATCATTTGGAAAAAATATTTTTCAAATTGAAACATACCTTATTAATATCTACTTTGTGCCTGGTCTTGACCCTGTTCCCGTTCCCTTTGCTCCCCGCCGAAAATCCCGGCCCCCCGCCGCCGCCGAAATCCGCGGATCCCCTCCTCTCCCCCACCGGGGATTTCTCCTTCGGCTCCGAGTCCATCCTCAAGGCCTGCTGGACCGAGAAAGAATTACGGGGAAGCCCGGAGGACAAAAAGGACCGGCCGGCGCCTCCCGGTTCTTCCGGTCCGCCGGAAAGGATAAAACCAAAGAACCGGAGGGCCCCCCTGCCCGTGGAGTTACAGGGATCGATCCGCTCCGTTCAACCCCCGGATGGTGAAAAGATCCTGGCCCTGACCTTCGACCTCTGCGAAAGCCATGGCGAAATCTCCGGATACGATGCCGGGGTCGTCAATTATCTCCGGGAAAACGGGATCCGGGCCACCTTCTTCATGGGCGGGAGATGGATGCGGGACCACCCGGAAAAAGCCCTCCAGCTGATGGCCGACCCCCTTTTTGAAATCGGCAACCATACCTGGTCCCATCGAAACCTCCGGAAAAGAACACTCGGAAAGATTAAGGAAGAAATCCTCTGGACCCAGGCGGAATACGAATTGCTCAGGGAAAAGCTCACCGCCCGGACCTGCGCTCAAAACGCGGGGCAGGCGGAGCTGGACAAGATTCCCGCCCTGCCTTTGGCCTTCCGTTTTCCCTTCGGCACCTGCAAACCCGGGGCGCTGAAATTCCTGGCGGACTCCGGCCTGCCGGCGATCCAGTGGAACCTGGTCGCCGACGATGCGGGTTACGACCACACCGCCGCCCAGCTTGCCCGGATCATCCTCAGGGAAGCCCGGCCCGGGGCCATTGTCGTCCTCCACGCCAACGGCCACGGGTACAACACCGCGGAAGCCCTGCCTCTCCTCATCCCGGAACTCCGGAAAGCGGGTTTCGAATTCGTCACCGTGACCGGGCTTTTAACCCGGGCCCGGAAGGTTTCCAATTATTCCGATTGCTTTGAGCTCAAACCTGGGGATAATTATCGTTATGACTTCATCACGGGAGTCCGGGCCCTGCCACCCCAGCGTAAAGACCGGATGGTTTTTCCCTCCCCCGTGACAGGGGAGAGAAAACCCAGAATCTAAAACACTTAGCCTGACAGTTAACATCCCTCTCCCCGGGATGGTCATGCGCGCCAAATTAAATGCGTCGTCATTCCGGCGAAACCTGTCCCGGAGCGATTAAATCCGGGAGCCGGAATCCAGGGCGTTTTCAATGAATAAACAGCCAGCGGTATATATTTTGGCAAGTAAACGAAATGGCACTCTTTATATCGGGGTTAACTCAGACCTCGTCAAAAGGATATGGGAGCATAAAAATAATGTGGTAGAAGGATTTAGTAAACGATACAATGTTCATCGTCTGGTTTGGTATGAATTACACGAGAGTATGGAATCAGCTATTAATAGAGAGAAACAAATGAAGGAATGGAAAAGAAAGTGGAAACTGGAATTGATCGAAGGGAGCAATCCAGATTGGCAGGATTTGTATCCAAGAATTCTTTAACTGGATTCCGGATCAGGTCCGGAATGACAAAAAAACAAAATGACTGCGAAAAAACCTTTCAGCAAAGCGCGGTACTTACTCCCCTCCTGCACCCTCCGGCACCTGCAGCCGGAGGACGCGTCCATTCTCGGCTGCGCCCTGGCTGATCTGGATCCCTGGCTCACCCTCGAATACCAGTCCGAGGGTCTGCATCGTTACCTTTCCGATCCGGACCATTCCCTGGCCCGTTTCGTGATCGCCGTCGAGGATTTTACCGCCGGGGTGGTCTGTGTCCGGCATCCCTGGCTCAAGGGCTCGCTCCTGGAGCTGATCGCCATTCTGCCCCCCTACCAGCGGAGCGGCCTCGGCCGGGAAGTGATGAAATGGCTGGAACAGGAGTCCCGGATAACCTACCGGAACAACTGGATCCTGGTTTCGGATTTCAATCAGAAAGCCCGGGCCTTCTACCGGCACCTGGGATACCGGGAAACCGGCCGGCTCGAGGACCTGGTCAAGCCCGGCCATGACGAATTTCTCCTCCGAAAAATCCTGCCCGGGAAAGATCCCAAGTAGCCTCTGGCCAAAGGCCAGTTAAAACGAATCGGACCTGTCAGACTTGTCCGACCTGTTTGACTGGCCCGATTGGTTTGTCTGAGAGTTCGGCGGTCGTTAACTAGAACCTAACCTGCGCTGTCCCCGTTATTCTCCGGTCGATTTCGGCTCCCCAGAGATATTCATTCGGAAGGGGAAATGATTTATATTTGTAGATTGCGGAATAGAAAACCACTCCAGAATCCAGTAATCTTTTAATTTTTCGGGTCTCGGCATCGATTTGTCCCGAGCTTTAGCGAGGGAAGCGTGCTTAGTGCTTATAAAAAAGCGGTCCCTGAATCCAGAAAATCAATTAGTAAAGATCGTCTCCGACATCATCCAAACCGCAAAGTAAAGATCCGGTCAGGAATGTTTTATCCTTTAACTCCTTTATTAAATTGTTTCAAAATTTTTTTCACTTGCCTTGAAGTAGTCTTATAATCCAACGGATCGAGAGGTGGAGCTTCGGGATAGGAGTCGTAATAAACCGGCCTACCAATCTCGCGATCAATTATGGCCAGAAACATGCACGATGAAGCCTGAATCGGATAAGGGACGAAAAGACCAAGAGTTAAAATGCCTATAATTAAAGCTGCTAAAGAAGATTTGGCAAGACTTTCACCACTCCGATGAAAGCCATATTCATAATCAATAACCACGTATTTTTCATCAATATCTTTCAGATATTTTAAAAATGATTCATCCAATTTAACTTCACCTATATTTTTCGTCCCTCTAATTAAATAAAAAGCTTTCTCCAATTCTTTTTTATATTCATCGTAACGCTCATCCGGTATTTCAACATATTCTATTTGTCTTCCACCCATATGTTCAGTCAATGCCTTGTATATATTTTTCCTTATCAGATTTTCATTTTCGAAGTCGAACACGGTGCTGTTTCCTAAATATTTTTTTATAATTACACCCGGCTCCAATAATGCAAACCCGGTTATTTCGTCCTTTGCAGCCAAGAAATCCGGTTTGAACCTTGCCGTGGCACAGCCGAAACCAAGGAAAAACCATCCTAAAATCAAAATGAAATATAAAATTAAATAATTATTTCCTGGCCGATGACAGTTCATGATGCTTACGGGATCGCCTCTTTTCATATTCTCCGACCAAGGAAGTTATTATTAAAGAAGGAGTATTGACGAAGCCGGACAAGACTCGGTCTTCTAAAATACATTTTCCGACTGCAAACCGCAAAGTAAATATCTGGCTCCAGAAGTTTACTTTAGAATTTAAAGAACTTGAACTCTTTTCCCACATTCGGAACGTTGAGGTAGCGCTCCACTGAGAATTTTTCCCCGTTCGGCAGGGCAAAAACCACCGGCTTGTCCACCCGCTTCAGGACCAGGTCCAGGTTGTCCCATCCGAACTTGGAATGGTCCTCGTTGAAAAAGAACGGCACGACGTTCCATTCCAGCAGGAAATGCTCGGTCCGGGTCGAGGGGCGGTGGACCACCATGTGGGTGTCGTAATTCCCGATCGCGGTATCGTCATCCCTCCAATCCAGCGTGATGGTGCTGTGTTGTTGCAGGTATTCATCGTAATCAACCCGCATCAGGACACTCCCCGCCATGCCGGTGAATAAATGCCATTTGACCCATTTGGGATCCCGGGTTTTTTCCCGCTCCGACATCATCCCGTCAACCGCGTAACCGGTCCTGTCCCTCTCGGTAAGATGCCAACCCTTCAGCGCCTCCGTGTATTCCCGGGCATTGCGGTTCATCTCTTCGCCGATGATGACCTCGAAATCTTTCATGAAAATGGCCGGGTCGAAGGGCGAGTAGTAGGTGATATAGTCATAGACCGAGAAAGCGTTGGCCAGGATGTCGTCGAAAACCACCGGGGCCCCGATCCCGAGGGGGGTGGACTGCTTCCAGGCCGCCCGGTTGTAGCTGATCACCTGTCCGTCATACCACGCGCGCCAGGAGACATTGAGCTCGTCCTCGTTGTCACCGGTGCTGCCGATGTGGAATCTCAAAGCGATCCGGATCCGCAGGCGGTCATAGATATCAATCGGGAGCCCCCCCATTGCGGGAGGGGTGAACCAGCTCCGGATCTTCAGCGTGGGGACGATCTTCCCTTTCATTTTCCGGGGCTCGGTCTGATTCAGGGAAAAAGGATTGAAGGTTATCGAGGTTTCCGGGCAGAACTGGATGTTGTCCGCCGGGGACTTCTCGGGCGGATTTTGCCCGAACGAAGCGAGGTAGACCCAGCCCTTTTCGTTTTCGGCCGGGTAGGAGATTTCCGCCTCTTCCAGGTCTTTGATCCCGGGGATTTTCTCCCGGACAAAGTTCTTCGCCACCTTGTGCCCGGCATCCAGCACCATGAAGAAGATCCGGTCCCGGCCGTTGAAGATCCCGTCCCCGTCCTGGGGGTTGCCTTCCGGCCCGGAGGGCAGGACCACCCGGCCGGCGGGACTGATCTCCAGGATATCCAGGGGCAGAACCCGGAGCCGTCCTTTATTAAACGAAAACGCCCGGATATTGTTCAGGGGGTTTCCCTGGAGACTGCCCAGCTTTTCCGCGGGCAGGTAAGCCAGGTCGATCAGGCGCTTCAGGGTTTTTTTTGCTTCCACCGGCGGGGAAACCTTTTCGTAGCCGGGTTTTTTCATCTCGGCCTGCTCATCAAGGAAAAGATCGTAGTAATTCTTTATCCCCGGCCCGTATTCCTGGCGAAACAAACCGGCCTGCCGGGCGATGTATTCCGGCCACTGTTTCTCCTGGGCCCGGACTTTCTGCCAGAATTCCGGGGGGAGTTTTTTTATCTCCTCATCGGTCCAGGAAGAGAGGGGAAACATCCACTCCGGCCAGGGGACAGTACCGTCGGCCATCTGCTTCAACATCTCGGGGGTGACCGTCTTCAGGGCCTGGAACCGGGCCTTCAGGTCCTCCGCCCCGGCGGGCCCGATCCCAAGCAAGAGAGTCAAACCGGCGGCTAGAAGCAACCCGAATAAAAAGATTTTTCTTTTCATTTGGAATCCTTCGTCGGGCAGGCTTAAATCCTTACCGCTTGTATTTTTGATCCCTGGCTTTTTCCAGCTCCAGCGCCCAGGATGACAATTTCTTGTCGCCCTGGAAAAGAACCCCGCGGTTCCAGTAATGCTTGTGGTCTACCTTGAGGAAAAATTCATTCCCGGAAAACTCGTAATTTTTCGAGGTGTAGCTGGCCAGGATCGAATCATCAAAAACCACGAATCTTCCCACAAAATCCCCCAGGGCCGGGTTGTTGGATTTCCAGTTGGTATCATTCCGGCCCTTTTTGAAGGGAACGATCTCATACCGGTTGCAGATCTTGGAGGCAGGCGTGGCCAAGACCAGGAGAATGCCGTCGCTGATCCAGAGATTCTTTTCCTGGGTGATTCGGACTTCTCCCCGCACCGGGAAACGGCTTTCTCCCTGGTCGGAGTAATAGCCCCTCACCGCCCAAAGTCCTTCCTGAAAAAGAAAAGTGTGCTCGTTACCCATGTTCTCTCTCGCCGGGGAAAAGCTCTGGCTTATTCTCTAACGGATTTCAGCAAAGGTCAAATCAAAAAAGTTCGCGGAAGATGGGGAATTTTAAAAGAACGTAAGGCGTGAGGCTTAAGGCGGAATAAAATTTTAAGAAACTAGAAAAGCACCATTAACGTTCAAAACAAACTCAATGATTTTAACGCTTTGCCCTATGCTCTATGCCCTATGCTCTTTGCCCATAACCTATGACCTACGACCTACCACCTACGACCTTCTTTCAATGACTTCCTCCCAGGTTCAGACCCACAACGCCGGCGATGATGAGGGCGATGGAAAAAAGCTTGAGGGCGGTTACCGGTTCCCGGAAGGCGAAAATCCCGATCGCCGCGATCAGCGCGGTCCCGAGCCCCGACCAGATGGCGTAGGCCACGCCCACGCCGATTGTCTTGAGCGCGACGGCGACGGAAGAGATGGAGAGAAGATAAAAAACAAACATGAGTACCGAGGGGACAACCCTGGTAAAGCCGTCGGAAAGCTTCATGCAGGTCGTGCCGGATACCTCGAGCACGATCGCCACCACCAGATAGACCCAGCCCATCGAGACCTCCTTGTTGACGTCCGAATTTCTGCTTTCAAATTCCCTTTAATGATTTTACGGCATCCGCATCAGCAGGCTAGAGGCAAGAAAAAAGAGGTAAACCAAAAAATCTGGATTCTTCGCTTAGCTCAGAATGACATCCTTTTTTTTCGTCTCACTTCTTACGTCTTACGCCTAACGGCTTTTAGAAGTTGACCTGAACCCGGCCGGTGACCCGCCGGTCCACCTCTTCGATGTGGTCCGACGGATACTCCCGGTGCTTGTCGCCGAGGAGGTTGAAAACACTGACCGAAACCTCCGCCCGCTTCTTCAGGAAGGCATAGCCCACGCGCAGGTTCAGGAGGGTGTAGGAATCGAGCGAGCCGAGCGGGAGGAACCACAGGGTCTTCGGCAGGTTGGGAAATCGGATGACATGGGGCCACTCCGTCGAACCCACGTAATTGAGGATGACGGTGGAGGAAAACCCGTTGCTGAGGGCGAGGGTTACGCCCCCGTTGGCCTTGTGCTGGGGGGTCCGGCGGTCCATCTCCGCAAAAAGCTCATTGTAGACATGGGTGTAAGTGTAATTGGCAAAACCGGTCAGAAAGGGGAAGGGCCGCGCCTTGAGCTCGGTTTCGATGCCCCAAGCCTTCTCGTCCAGGACATTATCCATGGCTCCGCTTATGCCCTGGGTGATGTTGCCGATCATGTCCGACGGCATTGACGGCACGATCATCCCCTTGATCCAGTTGTGGAAAAAACTGGCCCCCAGGTGGAGTCGGCCCTGGAGAAGCTCGGACTGATAACCGCCCTCGACCGAATCCAGCCGCTCCGGGGAGAGATCCTTGTTTCCGCTGGCCGCGATATCGATCCCGAGATTGAGGGGGACAGAAACATTGATGTAATTTTCAATGATCGACGGGTTCCGGAAAGAGCGTCCGTAGGAAGCCCGGAAGGTGTGCCCGGCCAGCGGGGAAACCAGTACGCTGGCCCGGGGGCTCCAGCTGTTCCCCGCGAGGGGATGGTGATCGTAGCGGACCCCCAGGTAGGAATGGACCTTGTCCCGGAAGAGAAACTCGTGCTGGAGGTAGGCTCCCGCCAGTTTCTGCGTCCGGTATTCCCCGACCAGGGGGCAAAGGGTGGTGTTATAGCGAAGG
>JAQTNV010000026.1 GCA_028713675.1 bacterium | reverse complement strand
GGAGGCCCGGCGCCGGGGGAAAAAGAACTTTCCGATCCATCTCAAGGTCGATACAGGTATGGGCAGGCTCGGGTTGATCCCCGCCGAGATCCCCCGGTTCCTCCGGGATTTCCGGCGGCTCTCCAATCTCCGGATCGAAGGGGTCCTGACCCATCTTTCCGAAGCCGCCGATCCGGTCTTTACCCGTTCCCAGCGAACGGAATTCCAAAAAGCGATCGGGCTTTTTCTTGACGCTGGTTTCCTACCTCTCTATACTCATTCCTCGAACAGCGCGGCGGTAATTCTCCGCCGGAGCGGAGGGGACAATCTGGTCCGGACCGGGCTCGCGCTTTATGGGGCCTATCCGGAAAAACGCCTGGCGAAACCGGGCTTGAGTCTGAAGCCGGTCCTGACGTGGAAAACCCGCATTCAGCAGATCAAAATAATCCCGCCGGGATACCGGGTGGGATATGGAAAGATGTTTCTGAACCGTTCCGCCCGGGCCGTGGCGATTCTGCCGGTCGGATACGCGGACGGCTATTCCCGGTCATTGTCCAACCGCGGCGAAGTGCTGGTCCGGGGAAAAAGAGCGCCGGTGATCGGCTCGGTTTGCATGGATCTGACCATGGTGGAAGTGGGAAAGATTCCCTCGGCCCGGGCCGGCGACGAGGTTACGCTCCTGGGCCGGGACGGGCAGGAGGAGATTCGCGCGGAGGAAATGGCGGCCTGGGCCGGGACGATACCTTACGAAATCTTCACCTCGATCTCGGCACGGGTTTCCCGGGTTTATCTGGATTGATCAGTCAGGAAGTGAAAAAAAGCCGAAAGAAAATCATCGGCCTGGTTTTCCTGGGGTGGCTGGGCTTCGCGGCGACGGGGGTCCAGGCCGGCCAGGTCACGCTGGATTACTGTCTGCAGAAGGCGGCCCGGGAAAATCCCCTGGTGCTGAAGGAGCAGGAAAAACTGGCGGCGGTCAAAACCTATCTGCAGGAAGCCAGGAACAGCCGCTTCCTGCCGGAGCTCAAGCTCCGGCTTTTGACCGGTCCCGTCACCGACGCGAAGGGGGATGTCCTTGCGCCCCAGGACAAGATTACCGCCGATGAATTGAGCTTCAAAACCATCGGTCCCTTTTTCCAGGCCGAACTGGACGCGCTGCAGCCCCTTTATACCTTCGGGGCGATTTCCTCGGCGATCAAGGCGGCCGGGCAGGGGGTCAAGGCCGAGGAAAACAAGGTCGAACTGGCCCGGGCCGATCTCAGCAATAATTTGATCGATCTTTACCTTGCTTATCAGCTGGCCCATGAGGTCAATGACCTGCAGAACGATTTAAGAGGGGAGCTGGACAAGATCGACCAGAAAATCCAGGAATGGCTGACCTCGGGCTCCGGGCATGTGACCCAGACCGACCGTCTCCGGCTTAAGGTTTTCACCGCGCTCCTGGAAAAGGAAACCCTGACCTCCAAGAAAGGCCTCGAACAGTCCCGAGAAGTGTTTTTCGAGCTCTGCGGGGTGAGCCCGGCGGAATCGGAAATTCCGATCGCTCCCCTTTCCCAGGACATTTCCTCCCTCCCGGATCTGCAGAAATATCTGGACGCGGCGGAGGCCGATCGCCCGGAACTCAAGGCCCTGGAAGCCGCCGCCCTGGCCAAGAAGGCGATGATGGGGGTGGCTGAAAGCAAGTATTATCCCCAGATCTTCCTGGCCGGCACTTTCCGCTACGGCTACGCTCCCGGCCGCACCCCGCAAGACAACCCGTTCGTGGATGACGAGTTCAATTATCTCTACGGCGGGGTGGTCCTGGGCCTGGAGCAGAAATTCGGATTCCATCTGACCAAGCAGAGCCTGAACCGGTCCCGGGCCGAATACCGCGAGCTGGTCTACGGGCAGGCCGCCCTGAAGACGGGAATCAAGATCGAGGTGGAAAAGAATTACCGGAGCGTGCAGGAGGCGGTTGCCCGGATGCAGAAGACCGAGGAGGGTCTGAAGGCGGGCCGGGCCTGGATGTTCGCGGCCCGGGAGAATTATTTTCTGGGGGTGGGGGATGTCAAGGAAGTCATCGATTCCTTCGGGGCCTACCTGGCGGTCAAGTGGCAGTCGCTGGAGGCGATCTTCGATTATCAGAAGTGCCTGAACGATCTCAAGATCTCGGCGGGAGAGAAACCCTGGAGCAAGAATGAATAGGATCGGAAGAATACTTTTCGCTTTGACGCTGGCGCTGCTGGCTTTTCCGCCCGCCTCTCGGGGACAGGGCGTGACCGCGACCGTTTATCCGGAAAACCCGGCCGCGGTCACCGCTCCCGCAAATCCACCTGCGGCCGGCCCGGCCGAATCGGGTCCGCGGGCGATTCTCCGGGAACGGGACCAGACGATCAAGGAGATCATGGCCGACAGCAATGTCGAGGAGACCAAGGTCAAGGCGCGCCTGAAGGTCCTGATCAATGAGATCATGGATTTTCCCGAATTGGCCCGTCTCTCCCTGGGGACGTACTTGAAGAGGATCGGCCCGGCCGAGCAGGAGAAATTCACCCGGCTCTTCAAGGAGCTGATCGAGATCACCTCGACCAAAAAGCTGGATATCTTCAAGGCCGACCGGGTCGATTACCCGGTGGAGACCATCCAGGGGAACAAGGCCATCGTCCGGTCCCAGCTTTACAAGGGCCGGGAGAAGGTGGAGGTGGTTTATTCCCTCCACAAGGTCAAGGGGGAATGGAAGATTTACGACATGGTCGTGGACGAGCTCGGCCTGGCGGAAAACTATCGCACCCAGTTCAACAAAATCATCAGGGAAAAAAGATTCGCCGGTCTCCTGCGGCAGATGCAGTCGCGGATCAATGAAGAGAAAAAGGAGTCGGCCAAGCCATGACCAGCCCGAAAGTCCGAAACGCTTATATCGCGTCCGCGCTGACCACCCTCCTGGCCGTGGGCCTGGACCAGCTGACCAAGTACCTGGTGGTCCTGAAGATCCCCTTCCACGGGGAGATCCCGGTCATCCCCCATTTTTTCAACCTGGTTTTTATCCGGAACAAAGGGGCCGCCTTCGGCTTTCTTTCGGGCAGCCAGCACGGCTTCGCCCCCACCCTTTTTCTGGTCCTGACCATTCTGGCCACGAGTTTCGTGGTTTATCTCCTTTACCGGAATATTCGCGAGAGCTGGTCGATCACGCTTTCCATTTCCCTGATCCTGGGAGGGGCGGTGGGGAATCTCATCGACCGGGTCCGGTCCGGGTCGGTGGTGGATTTTCTTGATCTCTACGTTAAAACCACCCACTGGCCGTCCTTCAACCTGGCCGACAGCTTCATCACCGTGGGCGGGATCCTGCTCCTGGCGAAACTTCTATTTACTCCCCGGATCTTCCTGGGCTCCTCCGCTCCCAAATAACCCCCCGGCGTGGGGTTATAATTTTTCGGCAACTTGATCAGCCGCGGCGCAATCCGCGGGGGCAATTAAAATCGGAGGGCCACAATGAAAAAATTATTGAAGATGCTCCTGATCCCCCTGGCTTTTATCGTGTTGATCGCCTTTCTCGGAATATTTTTGCGGCCCCATGACCAGCCCGGATTCAACCCCCGGACCGGGAAAATGAATTTCGTGCTTCTGGACCGCAATGGGGACGGCGACTTCCTGGGCGGGGTCTGCACCGGGGCCGAGCGCCGCTTCGGCCTCGACCGCTGGCTCTGCCGGGGCGGGTTTCTCGTCCTCACCTTCGCGGGAGGCATCGGGCCGGTCCTCTATACCTTTTATTGGATCTTCGTTCCGGACTGCTCGGACAACTGCGGGCTCGAGAACGAAAGTCTGGTCAAATCGTAGGTCATGGGTCATGGGTCATAGGTGATGGGTATTAGGTTAAAGACAAAAAAACATTCCCCCTTTGTTAAAAGGGGGATCGAGGGGGATTTTCATAATCAGGAATAACTTTTAAATCTCCCCCGGCCCCTCTTTGATAAAGAGGGGAGTAGAAGCGGTCCCTCCACTTGAGAATGAGAATCTGATTATAAGCAGCCCTTCGATCATAAAATACAAAACATTTTTCCTATAAACTTGACATTCAAGGTTGCTGGCTTATACTTGCATCATGGTGCAAACGAACAAGGATAAAAAAGGCCCGACGGCCCAGGGAGCGTCCTGCTGCCCCGGGTTGGGAGAATTACTCTCGCCCCGGCTCTTCAAGGCGCTCTCCGACCCCAAGCGGGTCTCGCTCCTGGTGCGCCTCGCGGAAGAGCGCTGTTCCTGCACCGTAAGCCAGATCGCGGAAGGCAGCGATGTCGATCTGTCGGTAGTCTCGCGTCACCTGGCCATCCTGCGCGAGGCCGGAATCATCAAGTGCGAAAAGCGCGGGAAAGAAGTGTGGTGCGACATCCAGACGGGTACGCTGGCGCGGATCCTCCGCGAGCTGGCGGGCGCGCTCGAAGCCTGTTGCCCGGCGGAGCTCAAGCCGGCCGAGAGGAAGAAACCTGCGACAGGAAAAGTCCGGAGGAGAAAGACCTGAGGGCCGGAGGACGCATGGATATCAAAAAAACAAACTGGATTCCCGCCTCCGCGGGAATGACGGCAGAGGAATAATGAAAGAGAATTCAGAAAAACCGGTTGAGTGCTGCGACCGCTCCGCCCGGCCGGATTCGATCTCGGCCGGCTGCTGCGGAGGGCCGGTGAGACCGGGCACCCCGGAAACCCATTTCGTCTCCGGCGCGGTCAACACCCCGGCCGGCCCGGTGCCGCGGGTCACGGGGGAGCTTTCCTCCCGGGACCGCTGGGGGTCGGTGAAATGCCGGTGGGGCATCGGGAGGATGAGCTACACGGTGGCGCCGGGGCTTTACGCCCTCGGTTCCCCCGACCCGGACGCCCCCGTCCTGGTGACGGCGAATTACAAGATGAGCTTCGACCGGCTCCGGGAGGCGATGCGGGGCTGGGACGCCTGGATCCTGGTCCTTAATACCAGGGGGATCAACGTCTGGTGCGCGGCGGGGGCGGGGACGTTCGGAACGAAAGAATTGGTCAAGCGGATCGCGCAGAGCCGGCTCGCCGAAGCGGTCAACCACCGGGTGTTGATCCTGCCCCAGCTCGGGGCGCCCGGGGTGGCCGCCCACGAGGTAAAGAAGGCCTCCGGGTTCAAAGTCCGTTACGGCCCGATCCGGGCGACGGATCTCCCGGCTTTTCTCGAAGCGGGGATGAAAGCCACCCCGGAGATGCGGAAAAAAACCTTCACTCTTCGGGAGCGGGCGGTATTGATCCCGATTGAGCTGATCCCGGCGCTCAAGATCTCCGTTCCTCTCGGCCTGGCCTTTTTCTTCCTGAGCGGACTCGGTTCCCGGATAGGTTATTGGGCCGGGGTCCAGCACTCGGGCTTTCTCGCCGCCTGGGCTTTCCTGCTGGCGGTTCTCGGCGGGGCGGTTCTCTTCCCGATTCTTCTCCCTTGGATTTCCGGACGGGCTTTTTCCCTCAAGGGATTTTTCCTGGGATTGGTGATGGATCTTGTCTTCTGGCTTTTCCTGGGGAGGGAATTTGTTTTGCTCCCGGGCCGGCTCGAGCTCTGGGCCTGGATGTTCGTCATCCCCGCCCTGGTCTCGCACATGGCGATGAATTTCACGGGGGCTTCGACTTACACCTCTTTGTCGGGGGTGAAAAAGGAGATGCGCTGGGCGTTGCCTCTCCAGATCGGGGGCGGGATTATCGGCCTGGCCCTCTGGATCGGGGCGCGGTTTGTTCATTGATTTGTAGTTGCCCGATTTATCGGGCGGTTTTAAAAATGTAGGGGCGGCATTCCCTGGCCGGTTTTGCCCGGCTTGGGCAAGCAACTGCCGCTCGGGAAGGGAGCCCACCAGGGGCTCCCCTACTGGATTCCGGCTTTTGCCGGAATGACGATAAAAAGTAAGAGGGGATAATAATCATGAACAATCTTCGCTATCTGAAAAACGTGGCGACCCTGGAATTTTTCCCGGAGAAATGCACGGGCTGCGGGACCTGTCTCGAGGTCTGTCCCCAGGCGGTCTTCGTTCCGGAGAACGGCAAGGTCCGGATCACCGACCGGGACGCCTGCATGGAATGCGGGGCCTGCGCGAAAAACTGCCCGGTGAAGGCGATCAGTGTCCAGGCCGGGGTCGGCTGCGCCAACGCGGTGATGACCTCTTTTTTCCGGAAGGACGGAGCCTGCGTCTGCGGGCCGGAGTGCGGGGCGGGGGATGATGAGGAAAACGATACCCCCTGCTGTTCAGGGAACAGCAGCTGCTGTTAATTGTTGGTGAAAAAAAGGGAGCCGGCTAAGCGGCTCCCAAAAATTAAAATCTTTTACCCAACACCTATCACCTATGACCCATAACCTCAACTAGATTGCTCCGTAGTCCCGCCCCTGGCGGGATGTGGCAATCTAGTTGATCACTTTCTCCATCTCCTCGCCTTCATAAATCCGGATCCCGCGCCTGGCGAGCTCGTTCAGGAACTTGCGGGGCTCGATCACCGCTTCGGGGGCGACCACGCCGATCACGTTCTTCTTGATCTCGCCGCGCCCGACCATCTGGGCGCCGATCGAGGCGGGGATCCCGGTGAGCCGGGCCATCTTTTCCGCCGCCCCGAAGACAATATGCTTTTCCTTGCCGTCCATCTCCCCGTAAATGTCGACCCGGAGCCCGGCGCAGCCCGCCCCCTTTTTCCCGGTCGGGCCCAGGATCGGCAGGACGAACCGGGTGGCGAGGTTGATCTGGCGCGCGGAATCAAACAGGTGCAGCCGGGCGGCCCGGATGGCGAGTTTCTGGTAAAAACGGGGGGTGAGGCCGCCCTTCAGGGTCACCTCCGTCAAGCCGTGGATGAATCGGGGAATGGTGACCGGCTCGGGATGGCCGACATGCGCGACCAGGCAGGCCCCGATCGGGTGGGGGAATTGCAGGATTTCCGACCCGCTCCCCGCCGGGATCATCATCTGCTGCCCGTCTGAAAAGGTCGGGATTTTCCCGGAGAAGGTGTGCATGGTGTGCTTGACCACCGCGGTCCCTTCGGAGTCGTTGACCGCCCCGGACCAGGCGATGTGGATTTTTTTCACTTTATTGAGGCGGTCCGCCCCCAGGCGGGCGAGGATATTGGAAAGCCCCGGGGTCCAGCCCATCCCGGTCAGCACCAGGCCCTTTTTCTCCCGGACATAAACGTCCAGCGTAAAGACATCCCGGGCGGCGTCAAAATCATCGCAGATGGAAACATACCTGACCCCGGCGTCCACGGCCGCCTGGGCCACTATTTTCTCGAAGGCGTAAAAGGGACCGATGGTGGAGACCGCGACGTCGAAGCCGGAGATGGCGGCCACCAGGCCTTCGTGATCGCGGGCGTCGATCCCGCGGACCGAAACCCGGGCCTGGGGATTTTCGATCTCGTCCTTGATCCGGTCGGCCCTGATGATGTTGAGGTCGGCGATGGCGACCTCTTCCACCCCTTCGCTCCGGGCCAGGTCGGCCACCACCAGCCGGCCCATGTCCCCGGCGCCGCCCAAAACGATCACCTTCATCGGGTTCCTCCTTTTAGTTTCAGCATTTCCCGATATACCGTCCGTTTGGGAATTTTTTTCATGAACGCGACCAGTTCCAGGACCTCGCTTTCCGGGAAGCCGGCCCGGAGATATTTCCTGAGCTCGTCCCCGAGCGGGATTTCCGGGACGGTTTCCTTTTCTTCCTCCCGGCCGGCCAGGATCACGGTGATCTCCCCCAGCGGGGGCGATTCCGAGAATCTCGCGGCCAGGTCCGCGAGCGGCCCCCGGCAGAACTCTTCATGAACCTTGGAGAGCTCGCGGACCACCACCGCCTCCCGGTTACCCATGATTTCAACCAGGTCGGCCAAAAGGGCGGAAAGCCTCTGGGGGGACTCGAAAAAGATCAGGGTGTCCTCCTCGAACCGGAGCCCGGCCAGGAATTCCCGGCGCTCGCCTTTCCGGGCGGGGGGGAAGCCCGCGAAGCGGAAGGCGTCACCGTAGAAACCGGAGGCGGAGAGGGCGGCCGTCACCGCCGAAGGCCCGGGGACCGGCTCCACCCGGATGCCTTCCGCCGCCGCCCGCTGCACCAGGTAGGACCCGGGATCGGAAACCCCCGGGGTTCCCGCGTCGGTGACCAGGGCCACCCGTCGGCCCTCCCGCAGGGCGGAGATGATCTGGGGGGCGGAGGCCCGGGAATTGAATTTATGGTAGGAGAGAACGGGCTTCCGGATTTCGTAGTGGGCCAGGAGCTGGCGGGTCCTCCGGGTGTCCTCGGCGGCGATCAGGTCCGCCTCCTTCAGGACCCGGAGGGCCCGGAGGGTAATGTCCTCGAGATTTCCGATCGGTGTCCCGATCACATAAAGCCGTCCCGCTTCCGCCATTCATTTCTCCCGGTTACCAGAGATGATATTACAAAAATGTCTCGCCGCAAAATCCGGCTTTGATTCGCCGGGCGCTACCTTTTTCAGATAGAATAGCAGGCGGTAAGGAATCCGGTTCCGGTCGCGGTGAATAAAAACTCTTTCTTGATGGGTATGAGCAAGCGTGAAATCAGGATATTGTCCGGGATTACCCTGGCTGCGATATTTTTCGCCGCCCTGTCCCGGATCGTGGAGTATGATGTCTGGTCGCATTTGAGCTACGGGCGCGAGTTCTGGGAACACCTGCGGTTTCCCCTGAAAAGCGATCTGCTGGCCATTTACACCCCGGCCGACGGAGTCTACCCGACCGAGGAATGGCTTTTCGGGGTAATCATCTATTTATTTTTCCAGCTGGGGGGGCTCCCCGGACTGACTCTTTTCCAGGCCGTCCTGATCGGGATCACTTTTTATTTTCTCCTCCGGGCCGCGCTGATGGCGGGCAAAGCCGAAGCGGGGACCCGGGGGGCCTATGCCGTTTGTTTCCTGATCCTGGCTGCGGCGCTTTCGGCCCGGGACCGTTTCCAGGTCCGGCCCGAACTTTTTCTCTACTTCTTCCTGGCCCTCGAGCTTTACCTTTTTACCCTTTATATCTTCCGCGGCCGCCGGGGGGCGCTCTGCTTCATTCCCCTGGTTCAGCTTTTCTGGGTTAATCTTCATCCCACTTATGTCCTGACTTTTTACCTGTTGGGCCTCCTTCTCCTGCTCGGGATTTTGCCCGGGTTGTTCCGGAATCAGGGAGCGGGAATGTTTTCCGCCCTGCCCCCTTATAAGCTCCGCCCTCTTCTCTGGGTGGGAGGAGCGGTCTTGGCGGCGACCCTGATCAATCCCCGATTTTATGAAGCCGGACTGGTCACTCTGAGTTATATCAGGATCCCCCTGCCGTTTTCCGGGGGGGGCGGCGACCTCCGGGCCCAGCTGCTCAAAGACGCGGTCTTTGAATTCCGCACCCCGGTTTTTTCGAATTTTCTCAACCTCTACGGGGTGATCCTGCTCCTGGGCCTGGTTTCCTTTTTCTTAACGGTGAGAAAACCGGATCTTTTCGGCCTGGGCCTGGCTCTGCCCCTGTTTCTTCTCTCTACCCGCTCCGTGCGTTTTCTCGCGCTCGGGGCGATCGTCTGGGGTTTTGTCGCCGCCAAAAATCTGGGGATTTATCTCAATGCCCGGGCCCAAACCGCGTCCCGTCCGCGGCCGGCCGGCCGGTGGAAAAATCCGGCTTTAATTCTTTCGGCGATCTTCATCGTGGGTGGGACGGCGGCTTGCCTCTATCAGGACCGGGAGGAATTCCCCGTCGGCCTGGGGGCCTCCCGCGCCCTTTTCCCCGAGAAATCCCTGGCCTTCCTGGAGCGGAACGGGGTTTCCGGACCGGTCTTTAATAATGTCCGTTTCGGGGGGTTCATTCAGTGGTGGGGGAAGGGCCGGCTGCTTCCCTTCATCGACGGCCACTGGCTGCTCCCGGACCGGGAGCTGGAAGACTATCTGAAAGCCAATGTGAATTTTGAGAGCTTCCGGCGGCTGGAGCAGAAGTACAATTTCAATCTGGCCCTGATCGAATACCGGAACCCGCGCGACCGGGACCTGTTGCTCACCGCTCTGCCCCGAGCGGACTGGGGGTTGATTTCCGCTTCCTGGCCCCTGGTTTTCTTCGATGACGCGGCGATGGCGTACCTAAAGCCGTCCCCGGAAAACGCGGGGCTGATCTCCGCCCGGGGCTTTCATTATCTTTTCCCCGCCAACAGCTTCGGTTACTTCGCGGCCCGGGCCCGGGAAGAGAATTATCTGGTCGGTCTGCGGACCGAGGTGACCCGGCAGCTGGCGGCGGATCCGGATTCATTCCGGGCCCGGATTTTCGCGGCCTGGCTTCCGGGCCTGGCCGGGGATTATCCCGAAAGCCTCCGGGGCCTGCAGGCGCTCACCCACCTGATTCCCTCCGATCGGAAAGCGGATTTCTACGCCAGCCTGGCTTCGGCCCGGGAGGGCCTCGGCCAGAAGAAAGAAGCGGAAAAATACCGGCGCCTCGCGCAAAAGGAAAATCCGGGAGCAGCCCCCGCTTCCCCCCGGCCGGGGACGGAATCCGGGGCTCAGCAGGCTCTCCGGGAAGCGGTGACCCTGACCCTTTCCGGCCGAACGGCCGAGGCGGTGGATAAATATCGCGAGGTGCTGGAAGCTGAGCCGCGGAACCCCGAGGTCCTCACCAATCTCGGATTTCTTTATCTGCAAATGAAACGATATAAAGAGGCGCGGGAAAGCCTGGAGGCCGTCCTGGAAATCGACCGCCGGGTGGCGGCGGCGCGTTACGGTCTGGGCCGGATTTTTTCCGAGCAGGGGGATCGGTCCCGGGCCCGGTTGGAGTTCCGGGAATGTGCCCGTCTCGATCCGGCCGGGCGTTGGGGGAAAAAAGCCCAGGTCGAGCTGGGAAGGCTCCCCTGAACCGGCCGGGAAGTTCCGCGAAAAATCATTTCCATTATTTTTTTGAACGTATAAAATGGGGAAATCAGGATTATTGGAAAACAGTCTGTGGCGGGAAAAAGGAGGTTGATCATGCCCCGGATCATCGATTTGAGCGTGCCGCTGGAGGAGAGCCCTTCCGAGCCGATGATGCCCCAGGTGGAACATCATGATCATAAGATAGGGTCCCGGGTCATGCAGGCCTTTTTCGGCTGCGAGGAGAAGGATCTCCCCGGGGGGCTGGGCTGGGCCGACGATAAAGTCACGGCCAGCGTCCATGGCGGCACCCACCTGGACGCGCCCTACCATTTCTACCCCACCTCGGAGGGCCGCCCGTCCAAGACCATCGAGGAGATCCCCCTCGAGTGGTGCTACGCCGACGGGGTGGTCCTGGATTTCCGCGGGAAGCCCGCCGGCTACGGGATCACCGCGGCGGACATCGAGGCCGAGCTGAAAAGGATCAAATATAAAATCAAGCCCTTCGACATCGTGATGATCGAAACGGGGGCGGACAAGCACTGGGGTGACCCGGAGTATTTCCTCCAGGGCGCAGGGATGACCCGCGAATCCACCCTCTGCCTGATCGGGAAGGGCGTCAAGATCATGGGAACGGACGCCTGGGGATTCGACCGGCCCTTCTTCGCGATCGCCAAGGAATTCGCGGAAACCAAGAACAATAAAGTGATCTGGGCCGCCCATTTCACCGGGATCGAGAAGGAATACCTCCACATCGAGAAGCTCGCCAACCTGGACAAACTGCCTCCCTTCGGGTTCAAGGTGGCCTGCTTCCCGGTCAAGATCACGGGGGCGAGCGCCGGCTGGTGCCGGGCGGTGGCGATCCTGCCGGATTAAAGCAGGGAGCAGGGCGCAAGGGGCAAAAGAGAGTTTCGGGTTTCTTGTTTCGAGTTAAGAATAAGAGGAAAGATAATTAAAGAGAGATCCTTCGCTTCCCTCGTTTGCGCTCGGGACAAGTCGCTCAGGATGACACCGGGTGAAGGGCTCAGGATGACATTCTATACATTTTGTGACGATTTCTTGATATAAATTACAGTAATTGGATGAAGAAACTTCTGAAATATCTTTCCCCTTTCCTGCTTTCCCTGCTGGTTCTTTTTTCTCTTAATTCTCACCCCGCCCGGGCGGAGGAGAAGCCCAAGTCGGCGGAGAACCTTTTTGATGTCGAGGAAGAGGTCAAGACCGAGGAGTGGAAGGGTGAGGTCGATAAAAAACTCAAAGAGACCCCCCTCGAGCCCGAAGCCTATGTAGTTTCCGGTTCGAAATATGCTCAGAGTTTAAGGGAAGCGCCTGCCGCCATGACGGTTTTGACCTCCGAGGACATCCAGGCCTACGGAATCACCAGCCTGGAAGAACTGCTGCGCCTGGTGCCCGGGGTGGAGGTGAAGGCGATCAACCCCGCCAACAAGCTTTTAGGGGAGCGGGGCTTCTTTTTCCTGACCGCCAATTCCGTCCTGGTCCTGATCGACGGCCGGGAGGAGAACACCAACATCTTCGGCGGGATTTTCTGGGGTTTGCTCCCGATCTCACTGGGGGATGTCGAGCGGGTCGAGATTATCCGGGGGCCGGGCTCGGCCCTGTACGGGGCCAATGCCTATAACGGCGTGATCAATATCGTGACCCGGCGCCCCCGGGAAGAAAAAACGGCGCGGCTCAAGGAGGAAACCGGGTTTTATTCCGGCGACCTGGGATTTTTAAAAGGGAATGCCGCGGTGGCCCAGACGTTTAAAAAGCTTTCCGTGAAAGTCTCCGGCGGAGCAGACCGGGTGATGGATTGGGCCGATCCGCAGGAAGAAAGTTACCGGGCCTACCGGGTCTTCGGCCGGGCCAATTACGAATTCAGCGGGCAGACGGTCCTGGATCTGGACGGGGGCTGGGTGCGGGGTGATACGGAGGCTTATTCCTGGATCGGGGAGATCCCGCTCAAGGCGATGGATACCAGTTACGCCAACCTGAGGTTCCAGTCCGGTCCGTTCCGCTTTCAGAGCAATTACCGCCGGCAGTCCACCCATTTCAGCCTGGTTTCCCCGGCTTTGTCGAATATCGGCGATATCTATAAGGCTTTTTTGAAAACTTATGATATCGACCTGAACTTCAATTTTAAGACCTTGAACCAGAACTCCGAAAGCCGGCTGGAGTATACCCGGTTCCTGGGGCAGAAGAACCGCCTGACCGCGGGGATTACCTATCTCTTCAACCGTTTTGACACGGATTCGATCGTCGATTCCCCGCAGTGGGAACAGCGCGGGGGCGTGTATCTCCAGGATGAGTTCCGGCCGGTGGAGAGTTTCCTGGTTTACCTGGGGGCCCGCTACGATTACAACTCCGCGACTAAGGATCAGGATATCGCCGGCTCCGGGATCCAGGGCGATCTTTCCCCCCGGGTGAGCCTGGTTTATCTCCTGGGTTCAAACCAGTCGGTGCGCGCCTCCTTCGGGCGGGCCTTCCGCAAGCCCTCTTTCTTCGAATCCCAGATGCACCTGAAAACCTTTCAGAAATTTGAACAGCTGCCCGCGCCCTATGATTCCTACAGCCAGTTTTTATATTCCCCCGATGTCCAGAACGAGCATGTCAATAATTATGAGATCGGTTATTTTGCCCAGTTCTTGAGAAGGTACACCCTGACCGCCTCGATTTTCTTCAATCAGTATCTGGACACGCTCAATTTCTGCGATGATTACCGCTATCACAATATTCCTTATTACGCCAACAGCTACGGCGGGGAGGCGAACCTGGAAATTCTCCTCCCTTTATCCTGGCGGGCGTTCGTCAATTACGGTTATCTGGGGATCCATAAGATTGATGTGACCGCCAGCAAGATCGCGGATAATTTTCCCAACCATCATTTCAATCTGGGGGCCCGCTGGCGGCCGCCGACCGGTCCCGCTTTTGCCCTGCTTTTCCACTCGGTTACCGGTTATAAGGATGCCATCCTGAATCCGGAAACCAGCAGTCTCACCGGCACGTTGGATCCGTATGAAAATAAATTGGGGAATACTTTTCTTTTGAATGTGAAGGCCAGCTACCGTTTCTGGAAGAACCGGGTTGAAATCGGGGCGAGCGTCTTCAACCTTCTTTACAACGAGGCCCGGGAGTATCCGGGAGGTGTATTCCCGGATATCGAGAACCCCGGACAGACCCGGAATTACGGCGGGGAAAAACTTCCGCTGACCGCCATCGGGTTTGTCGAAGTCTCGTATTAATCCAAAATAGGTGTTGGGTGTTGGGTGTTGGGTGTTAGGTTTTACCCATGACCTAAAACCTTACGAACCAGAGAACTAACCCCCCCTCCGGGCTGTAGGCCATCCGCTACGGGCCGGAAGCGGGGCTTCCGAAAACCCGATAGACCCAATGGACACTATGGACACTATAGACACTACGGATTTATCCCGAAGGGTTTATCTGAGGGACACTATGGACCCAATGGACACTATGGACACTATGGATTTATCCCGAAGGGTTTATCTGAGGGACACTATGGACCCTACGAACGCCTTACGCCTTACGGCTTTTAGGCTCTGGGCTGCTTACTGCTTACTGCCTACTGCCTACTAGGGTTGCTTTAATTCCCCCCCTAGCCCGGTGAAGCTGATCACGACGGCGAAGAGATCGTTATGCCATCCGGGCCGGTCCGTGTACTGGAAATTCAGGAGATAGCAGTCGCAAATGGAGAGGTAGGAGAGGCTATAACTCCCTTCCAGGAAAGCTTTTTCCTTAAGCGAGAAAGTGACTGTTCCGCCGAGGCTGACATGCCGGAAAAGACTGAGGCTCAGGCTTCCGGAGAGATCATCGGCGTCCTGCCGGCTGTATTCGGAACTTAAAAAGTCGGAGAGCCAGACCCGGTTCAGGTCCCTACGACCCGGGCCATCGGGAAAACCCTTGATCTTCCGATACCCGATCATGGCGCCGAGGGTGCCGGGGACGAGCGGAAGGCTGGCGGAGGCCCCGGCATCGGTCAGGCCCTTCCCGTGGAGGTTGTAAATCCCCGAAGACCGGATTTGCCAGCTGTCCCAATTCAGGCTGAGCCGGGAAAGGATGTCGGAAAAGTCCCCTTCCTGGAGATCGTAAAATTCCCGGGCCTCGAGCGATAATCTCCCCCGGGTGGCTCCGGGGCGCGACCGGTAGGCCAGCTCGGTGGCCAGGCGGTAGGGAAGATAACGGCGGTCGCCGATCAGGTCCAGCTCATCGAGTTCGGGAATCTGGGCTTGGTGGATCATGGTCCGCTGGGAAAAACCCGCTTCGGCGGTGAGCTGGTGACGGAAACCGGAGCCGTTCGGGCGGAGGAAAACCCGCTCCCAGCCGGTCTCGACCTTGGCTTCCCCGGAAAACGCGGCCTGGTGGCGGAAGCTGCCCCCGCCGGCGGCCAGCTCGGTTCCGTCCGCGCGCGTGAAAACCTTTCTCCAGTCCGCGTCTTCCGACCTGACCCAGTAGGCGACATCTTCCAGGCCGGCCTGCCCGGAGAACCCGGCGACCCCGAGAAGCGGGAAGGGGATCAGGACCCGGGGGAAAACACTGAACCGCGGGACTACTTCCATCTGGTTCTGGAGGTTGGTGAAGCTGATGAGGGAAACCGGCCCGTTAAACCGGATCGGGGTTTTCGGGATGGTAAAATCCACCAGCTCGAGGCCGAGGTTGGGCAGGCGGTGGATCTCGGGCGCCGTGCTGGGGAGATTGTTAACGTAATAATCCGCCTCGGCCACGGTCAGGAGACGGTCGCCCCGGTTCCGCCAGTATCCGCTGGAATAAGAATATTGAGCGCTCCGGGCCTGGAGGTTTCCGCCGAACTCGGCCTGGTAACTCTGGGTTTGCGCGTTGACGTCCACCCCGGCCCAGTCGCGGGGGGAAAGATCGTGCTCGTGGGTGAAATGCAGGGTATACCAATCCTGTCTTTTGGCTTTATCCACGAAAAGCTCGCCCAGGTAGGAGGCTTCCAGTTTTCCCCCGGCGTAGCCTTCCGGAAAACCGGGGGTCAGGCGGTAACGGAACTCCCCGGAACCCTGCAGGCCCCGGTTGGTCAGGACCTTGGCCCCGAGCGTCGCATCCAGGGAGGGGGAGATGTTGATGAAAAAGGAATCCTCCGCCTGGAACCCGTCGCGCCCGGAATAATAGAAATGGGGAATCAGGAAACCGGTCTGCCTCTGGGTCTTGACCGGGTAGGCGAGCCAGGGGAAATACAGGACCGGCACGCTGTAGACGCGGAAGACGAAGTTGCGGAAGGTGATGTATTCGCCGATGGTAAGGTCGGCCTGCCGGCAGCCGATTTTCCAGGGCGCGGGGATTTTCCCCGGGCAGGAGCAGGTGGTGAACCCGCCCTGGTTGATCTGGTATTGGACCGGGGAGCTTCGCTGGATCGTTTCGCCCTCCACCTGGAGCCGGCCGTGCTCCCCGGGGGCGGGCTCGAACTCGAGTTTCCCCTGAAAGAGCGTGCCGGTATTGTTCCGGAGATTGAGGGTCAGCTTTTCGGAGTGGATCGTGCTGGTCTGATCCTGGATCGAGACCCGGCTTTCCGCGTTCAGGACCAGGTCTTTCGGGTCAAAGGTGATCCGGTCGGCCCGGACGGTCCAGCCCGTCCCCTCCACGACGGCGCTTCCTTCGATGATATAGGTGTGGTCCGGGGTGGAGTAGGTCAGCTTGTCCCCGGAGAGACGGATGCCGTGCTCTTCGGTATCCAGGGGATTCTGGAGCCAGACCCCGGCGAAGGCCCGGGACCCGGCCGCGGTCATCACGAGGCAAATACCGGCGGCGAGGGCCAGAACAAAAAAGATTCTCCGGGCAAGAGACATGATCAGACTGAAAGCAATGGGTTAAGCCGATATAAAGTTTTATTTGTAGTCTGCCAATTTATCGGCGGTTTTATTACCAACATCCAATCCTTCCGGAGTCAGGATAAAAAATCGGGCAACGTCTGGGCGGACGCCGGTCAATCCATCATGTCGAAGGTTTCGGGTTCCTGGGAATAAGGGGTCAACCCGGCCTCGATCTCGGAATTGATCCGCTGGAGATTGTTCAGGAGGTCCAGGTGGATGGCGCTGGTGTCGATGGACTCCTTCAGTCCCTGGTGCAGTCTCCGGATATGGTTGAGCTTAAGCCTCCGCTCCTCCGCGTCCAGCTCCCGGACCTTGGCCAATACCTCCTTGATCAGGCTTTCGTCCCCGCCGGCGAAGGCGGTGACGGCGGCTTTGAGATTTTCCGAGACCCGCAGGTGATATAGCCGGATTTCCTCCCAGCCCTCCGAGGAGAAAGTCAGCCCCTTCTGGAATTTTTTCTCGGCCAGGGCCAGGATGTTTTTCACCACCACATCGCCCATGGTTTCCAGGCTCGAAGCGAAGTTGTGCAGGCGCATTTCCTTCTCGGCCTGTTTTCCGGTCATGGCCTTTTCGGAAACCCGGGCCAGGTAGAGCCGGATCTGGTGATCCAGGCTGTTTACCTCCTTGTCCCGCTCCCGGATCCGCTCGATTTCCTCCAGGTCGCCCCGGAAAAAGAGAGGGAGGCTGTCCTTCAGCATCTCTTCCACGATGTCGGCGATCCGCAGGATCTCGCGGGAAGCGTTGACGAAGGCCAGGTCGGGGGTGGCGGAAGCTTTGGGGTCCAGGTAGCGGGCGGCGAAACGGTCCGAGATCTGGTCTTTCCCGGGGAAGGCCCGCTTGACCCCGGAGGCGATCAGGCCGCGGAAGGGGAGGAACAATAGCGCTATCCCGAGGTTAAAAATGGTATGGGCGTTGGCGATCTGGCGGGGGAGGGTCTCGGCGGTGGCCACGGTGAGCCGTTCCAGTTCCGGGAGCAAGGGCCAGACCAGGAGCACCCCCAGCAGCTTGATCGAGAAATGGGCCCAGGCCACCTGCTTGCCTTCGCTGTTGGAGCCCGCCGCGGCCAGGAAGGCGGTTACGGAGGTGCCGATGTTGGCGCCCAGGATCATGGGCAGGGCCGCCGGCAGGGTGATGGCCCCGGAGAGGCTGAAGGAGATGACCAGGCCGATGGTCGCGGCCGAGGCCTGGACCAGGGCGGTCAGGAGGGCGGCCAGGAAGAAGCCGCCCAGGGGATTTTCACCCAGGGATTGCAGCAGGTCCATAAAGATCCGGGAATGGGCCAGGGGGAGCGCGCCGTCGGACATGAGCTTGATCCCGAAGAAGAGCAGTCCGAAGCCCATGATGATCCGGCCCAGGTAGCGGATATTCCGGTGGCGGACGAAGAAGCCCAGGAAAAAGCCCACCGCCACGGGGAGGAGGGCGTAATCCATCACCCGGAAGGAAATCAGCTGGACGGTCAGGGTGCTGGCCACGTCCGCCCCCAGGATCACCCCGATGCTCTGGAACAGGCTGATCATCCCGCTCGAGGCGAAGCCCACAAGCATGACGCTGGTGGCGCTCGAGCTCTGGAGGAAAAGGGTGATGACGACCCCGACCAGGAGCCCGCGGACGGGCTTGTCGGTCAGGGAGTAGATGGCCTTCCGGAGCTTTTCGCCCCCGAAAAGGGAAAGGCCCTCGCGGGAGATGTTGAGCCCGTAAAGGAAAAGCGCCAGGCCGCCGAGGATTTGGATCAGGCTAACCACAATTTATTCCGTTTGATTTTTATGGAGTGCATCTATTTTCTGTCATTCCGGTCCTTCGGCGAAGTTTATACTGAGTGAAACGAATGTACTCAGGATAAACTCCAGCCGGAATCCAGTATCCAGTATCCAGTATTCAGTATTCAGTATTCTCCCGTTTGTCTTATTCGTTTGCGGTGGTTATCGGCTTTCTTCTGCGGTTTTTCCCGCAAAATATATTAAAAAACCTACGACACTTTCTAGTATACGTTTTTTCCTCCCTCTTAACCATATAATCCCCCGCCCTTGAGGGGAGGGGGGAGGCCTCCGGCTCGTAGAAGCCTACGGCTCGGAGAGGGGAGGGTGATAAATCAACATATTCTCCCCTCCCTTGAGGGGAGGGGATGGAGGGGAGGGTGAAAAATCAGGTTGCTAAGGTTTTTATCCCCCTTTGTCAAAAGGGGGAAGGAGGGGGATTTTCATCTAGGGTTGTCATTCTGAGCGCAAGGCGATTTATCCCGAGAAGTATCGAGGGAAGAATCTCGGGGCAATAATTAATCCCCCTTTGTCAAAAGGGGGGAGGGGGGATTTTCAATCTTTCCCGTCATTCCGGGCCCCGCCCCGGAATCCAGTCATCTCTTCTTTTCTTGCCCTATGCCTTTTACCTATGACCTATGACCTATCACCCATGACCGGTTTTTTTATTGTTGCTCTCTGCCTTTGTCTTTACTGCGGTCTGCGGTCGGCCGTCGGCGGTCGTTATTATTTTCCGCTTGACATATCGGTCATTAAAAAAGACCATAAGGTTAATATTCATGGGAATTAAAACCGGTTTTGAGAATGTAGCCGCAGCCTTTAGGCTGCGTTTCTTGTCATTTCCTCCTCGCCCCTTAGGCGAGAGGAAAGGGTGAGGGGGAGCGTAAAAGGCGGTCAAATGTCAAAAAATAAAATTCATTTCCCAAGACGAAAACGAACGTTTGCGTCGGTTTTGTTCTGGTCCGTTCTTTCCTGTGTTTTTGCTGCTTTAGTCTTAAATACGAATTGCAATGATAAAAGCTTCTGCGATTCTTACGGCGATTTGTTTTGCTCGAGGTTTTCCTCCTGCGCGTCAACCATGTCGGAATCGGAAATGAATGATTGCCGGGATTTCATTTCGGAAATGATAAAAGAGTCCCAAAACGTAACCGAATTAGAATGTAAAACTGCATATAAAGAGATTGACCAAATGACCTGCCAGGAATTCAGACTTCAATACGGCAACGATGAAAATAACGGTCCGGATGGAAGCAATGACGAGGATAATAAACCTCTGGCACCCTCCAATTTACGGGCCGTGGAAGTCGGTTCGAACCAGATCAAGCTCACGTGGGTAGATAATTCGGATAATGAAGACGGGTTCAGGCTGATGAATGTTCCGGATATCGTGGCTACTTTTCCGAGCAACACGACTTCCTGTGTAGATACAGGCCTGCATCCCAGCACGGCTCAAATGTATTTCATTTATGCTTTTAACGCTTATGGACAATCCGACCCTTCCAATCCGGTGCAGGTTGTCACGGCTCCGCCTTCATGCGTGAAGGGCGAATGGATAGAGTTTAACAATATCAATATGCAGTATTTAATAAACGTGCAAGGCTACTACACGTTAACCCAGATCGGTAATTATCCCGACCATATCGGCAATTACCTGGTTGTTAATTTATCAGCTCAAAACAAGCTTGATGAAAAGCTAACGGTTTTCTGGTGGAATACCCGGATGGAAGACAAGTTGGGAAATGTTGTCGACCAGGACGCTTTTGCCTGCCTGGATCTTGAGCGGTATTTGGGGGGCAGTTCGAAGTGTATGAATAACCGCGAGTTTGAGGCCCAGCAGGAACTCGACGGTTTCCTGGTGTTTTCGGTAGCCGATTTAAATGCGGTTCCCTTTTATTTGCGGCTTTATGAAGAAGAATGGCCTGAAGATGATGACGATAATTATATGTGTCGAATGCCGCTTTAAATTTGAAGGCAGTCAAATGTTAAAAAGCAAAGAATGTCCCCGAAATTTTAATTGCAATGGGAAAAATCAATAAAAATCAAATCGTTGTTTCATTACTTATCCTTACTGTATTTCTTACTTTCTGTATTTTGATTAATCTTCATGCGGATGAATCGACCAAAATTAAAATAAACGACAGAGAAAAACTTGAAAAAAAAGTAGAAGGTTTATTAAAAAAGAGCGTCGTCGATATAAGAAGGGATGTTGATGATATTTTTCTTTTAGCAGATATATATGCCGAAGAAGGAAAGGACCAAAAGGCCACGGCACTTTATGAAGAAGCTCTAAAAGCAGATAGCTGGCGCTTGGAATATCAATTAAAGCTTGCTCGCTTACTTTTAAAACAGGGCGATAAAAAACAAGCAATTTCCAAAGCCGAATTAGTAGTGCAACTAGCCGAAGATGAAAATCTTTATAATAACGCCTATTCGCTCCTCAAATACCTCCAGGCAGTTCCAAAAGAAGAATTTAAAACCAAAGAAAAAAACGAGAATGAAAACAATGTTGAAATACTTGTTATTCCTCTTGGCAAAATAAACAGAAGATTAATCGGCGAAGTACTGGAAAAGCTTCAAAAGACCACCGGAATCGATTACCAAATGGTCATTCCTGAGATTGATATTGGAAATTTTGACCGGAGCTACGCTGACCAATTTTTATCTAGCGAAATAAAAGATATTAAGAAGCAACTTTCAGATAACCAATGGGAAGAATTTTTAACCGAACAAAAAATAAGCAAGGAAGAACTTGAAACTAATCCAGGAAAAATAAATTTCTTGAAATGTTTTTTTAAGAAAAAGGGGATTCCGAAAGAGAAAATAAATGAATTTGATGAATTCTTACATAACCTAATGAATTCGGGACAATATGATGTAAATCGCCTATTAGACAAAATAAAATCGCAATATCCTCTCGATCATAAATCAAAAATTAAAGGAGTATTGGGTGTTACGGCAGCCGACATTTTCAGTTGTAGCAATAATTTTCTTTTCGGCTCTGCTAGCAAAGGTTATGGGGCTTTTTCGTACCATCGTTTTACCGCTTCATTTAATCATGCGCCACCCAACCGCCCCAAATTAGTGGATCGAACCTTTAAACAGGCAATTTCCAGCACCTTTTTCCTTTTTGATATCCCCAGATGTACTTTTCCTACTTGTGTCCGTGCTTTTCCTAATAGTTTAGAAGAACTTGATCGAAAGAGCGCGGAATTATGTTCTTGGTGCCGTGAACATTTAGAAAATTATCTTAAGGAAACAAGGAGGAATGGAAAGTAAAGAAAATCTCGTAACCAATTAAAAGGCAGGATATATAGCTAACGTACCTTAAGACATCTGAAAGCGATTTTAATAAGCGGATCAATCCGTTTTTGATAGCTACTATTTAAGTACAATGGAAGACATTAATAATCAAACAACTTTAAATCAAGACAAACCAATCGAAGAAAAACCTGCTCAATTAATAAGCGGTTTTTGGCAACGATTAGCAGCGCTTATTATTGATGGAATCATCCTTGGTATTATTGGATTTATTATAGGAACTTTATTCTATGACTTTTTCGCTGAACTTGGGGGTTTGGGCCGGCTGATCGGTTTTGTAATAGCGCTTCTATATTTTGGAACTCTCAATAGCTCCATAGGTAACGGCCAAACAATTGGCAAACGGATAATGAAGATAAAGGTAGTGGACAAAAATGCTTCAACCATTTCTTTTTTCCGTTCGAACACCCGTTATACAATTCTGGGCGTACCATATTTTTTAAATATGGCACTCCTACCCCCGTGGGCTTTGTTTTCATTCGTTTCCTATTTGATTGGCGCTATAGTGTTCCTGGGGGGAGGAACAATTATCTACCTTTATGTTTTTAACCGGAAAACCAGACAGTCACTCCATGATATTGTTATTGGGACATTCGTAATTAAAACGAGTCCCATTGATAAGGTTACGTTCCCAATTTATTGGAAAGGCCACCTTGTAATTGTTGGCATATTGTGTGCGGTTATATTCGGAACGCTATATTTTGAATTTCCTAAATTATTAAATAAAACACCTATTCCAGAAATGCTTTCTCTTCAAAAAAGTATCTACGAATCCGGGTTGGTCCATTCATCAAATGCTATTGTTTACTCGTCAAGCTTTAAGATTTGGAATTATAAAAAACCAAACTTTGGATCTGAAGATAATAAAAGAAAAAAAACCACATCTATATCTATTGAGGCATTTTTAAAGAAGAAACCAGACAATTATCAGGTAATCATAGACAAAATAGCATTAATTGTTCTAAATAAATTTCCTACAATTATGGGAAAAGATCTTCTTTCTGTGACCGTCATCTATGGTTATGACATTGGTATCTCAAGCGCATGGAAAAAGGAATTTAATAGTTATCCTTTAGGGAAGTGGAAAGAAAGGCTCTCGAATTAACAAAAAGATAATAAGGAATAGAAATAAATGTTTACAAGAGACGCTGGTAATACGATGAAAAGATGTCTTTGTGTCAGGGACGTTAGATAAAACAACGGAACTAATTTATCTTTCGGCCTGTCCGACGAAGCCTTGGCGTAGTCGGAAGTTTTAGCGGAGGAGGACGGAACTACGTCCCCGAAAACGCCGGCAATCAGGCGACCCCAATTTTTCCCTGAAATAGCTAAACGCCCGCCAATTTCGTCATTCCGCACTTGATGCGGCCTGCCCGGCTTGCCCGCTTTGCCCGAGGCTCGCCAGGGTGTCGGCCAGGGAATCCAGTATCTTCCTTTTTGTTTTATCTCCTATCTCCTATCTCAAGCCCCGCTTCCAGCCCGGAGAGAGGACAGAAGTACTGGAAATTAGAAGTTTATTTAGAATCTAAGAAAAGACTTGACATTCCAATTTGTTAGTAATATAAACAGTCATACCTGAACATAATATTATTGGAATAATAATAAGGATTAAAATATAACCGGGGACGATATGTCCCCTGATTTATAAGATGGAAAATTTTGAACATAAAAAAATCCTGATCGTGGATGATGATATAAGCATGCGGGAAATTATGGGGGTAATTTTAGAGAAAGAATACCAATTACTCTTTGCCGAAGATGGAGAAACCGCTTTAGAAATCCTGAAAAAAGAAAAGGAAGTCGGCCTAATTTTCCTGGATATTATCCTGCCGGGAATAAATGGGATGGAAGTTTTGGAAAAGGTTAAAAAGAGTTACCCGGATATCTGGGTGATTATGATGAGCATAGTTAAAGATGCCGAGGTAGTGGTGGAAGCGATGAGAATCGGAGCGAAGGATTACATCGTAAAAAAAATTGATTACGACATTATCTTAAAGATGGTTAAAAAAGCTTTTAGTGAAATTGGAAGGAAAGGGTTATCGCTCAATTAAGTTTTCAATTTAGTCCAGAAATTCTGATGCGTTAAATCAAGTCAATGTTTAAATCATGTCCCATAATTATGAGATAAGAGCAGGGGTAAGGGGGGATATGTTGAGCAAATATCTTTCGAGCGTAAAAGGTAGTCAAATGTCAAGAAGTAAAAAGCGTCTCCTAGTCCGTCCTTAGATAAAATAACGGAAATAACGGAACTACGTACCCCGAAACATGCAATTTAAGAATCAACGTCCTTCAAAACAATTATAAAAAAGGAGATGAAATATGACATCAGATTTAACTAAAGATTTTATAAAGTGCTTAAAAGAAATGTATCTTAAACACGAACAGACAACATCTGGTTCTCTTGATACAGAGCAAAGCATTGTCATATATGCATTAAAAAAGTTAAATGATCAACTAAAAGTATCTTACGATTTTGTGAAACCAATTGGTATGGGAGGAGCAGGATTAATTATAGGTTTAAAAGATAATAAAATAGATTCAGGCAGAGAAATCGATGTAGCATTAAAAATACCTAGGCCCAAAAGCAGTGGATTAATAGATTCTGTTAAAAATGAAATGATTTACTTAAATAAAATAAGACATAATAATATTATTTCACTTTATAAATTGGGAGAAATCGATCTTTCTAAATATGATTACCCATTATTTCCTTTTTTTATGATGGAATATATAGATGATGCTAAAGATTTAAAAATATATGTTAAAAAGTTATTAAAAGATGCATCATCAAATAAAGATTTAAAAGTAATCACAAATAATATTACTGAAATATTTTATAAAATATCGAGGGCCATTACTTATTTACATAAAAATAATATAATTCATTTTGATATTAAACCTAGCAATATATTGATTGATTTGAATTGCAGACCAGTATTGAGTGATTTAGGATTCGCGAAAATTAAAACAGAAGATGAAGTAGATCATGTTGTAGGTTTTACATTATTTTATGCACATCCTGATTTAAAATTAGAATATCGTCAAATGTCTAGTAAAAATAGAGTAAGAAAACCTTTGAAACCTAAGGATTTTAAATATTCTTATGATATATTTTCTTTTGGTAAATCTTTATTGGAAATATTGTCATTAATTAACGAAAAATTTCCAGATTTGGTTGTTTATGATTATAACTTTGTATATTTGCATTTACTTGCCTGCAGAACACTCGATGGAAAAAATATGAGAAATATAGAAGTAGATGACATAAGAAATAAACAATTACATGATAATGAAGATATTTCAGTTTATAAAGAAACTTGGATGGAATTAGATGTTCAAGAATTTAATGAAATAAAATATACAGATTTTAAACAAATCAATGAAGATTTTGAAAAATTATTATTTGGTGAGCATTTTTTAGATTCTATTCCTGAATTAAATGTATTTTATTCAAAAAGAGTACAGATTTCCCAGGGAATACCGTCACCCTTTAGTGAAAGAATTAAAATGTTAATAGAACATCCCCAATTTTCAAGATTAACATTTGTTCCTCAACTTGGGTTAGTAAATCTTATTTATCCAACTGCATCACATAATAGATTCGAGCATTCTATTGGTGTTTTTAGAAATTGTTGCTTATACATTCAGTCTTTATATAATGATCCTAATAATCCAATATTTAAACAGTTAATAAATATCAATGACATTAAGAGTATAATGTTGGCTTCTTTATTACATGATCTTGGCCAATATCCACTTGCACATGAATTTCAAGAATTAAATAAAAATGTTAGTCATGAATCATTTACGCAAGAAGCTTTATATTCAAATGCAAAAAATCTTAAAGGAAAAACAATAAAAGAAATTATAGAAAATGAAGATTGGGGTTGGGGAGTTAATATTGAAAATGTAAAAAATGTTATGAAAGAGGAAGGTGGATTATTCAGAAGAAATCTTAAACACAAATTATTAAATTCTATTATTGATGGACCAATTGATGCTGATAAAATTGATTACTTAATTAGAGATAGTTTAAATTGTTATCTGAAATATGGTGAGTTAATAGACGTTGATAGATTAATAAGGAATTTAACCACAATTATTACTAAAGATGACAGTGGTAATACAACATTTACATTAGGTACGTATGAAAAAGGTCAGACTGCGGCAGAATCGGTGACTTTCGCAAGATATTTGTTATATCAATCTCTTTATTGGCATCATACAGCAAGAGCATTGAGGTCTATGCTTAGAGAATCAATATCACCTATCCTTAAACAAACGGATATTCAAAAATATAAATCTTTTTATAAGGAATTAAAATCATTAGTAATTCTTGATAAAAAAACTAAAAATATTTGTATAGATGATATTTTATTGTTGATTGAAAAGAATTCTGATGATGTCGGGAAAAAAATGATTCATATGATTCAAGATAGATCGATTTATAAGAGAATATTAACAATTCATAATGAAAATCCAGAAGAAGAAGAAAAAGAATCTTTAATTATTAAATTTAGAAATCTTATTAAGGAATCTTCTTTCCAGATTGCACTTCAAAATAAGATAAAAGAAGCATTCGAAAATTTTGTATCTGGAACATCATATAGAAAAGTATCTATGTTAGCTGTAGAAAATACTTCTTTAGTTCTAGACATACTTAACACACCAAAAGCAATTATTTGCGATTGCCCTGAACCGGTTTATGGAGCAAAACAAAAGTTAAGATTTATTCCTGAACCGGAAAGACTTCACAAAAATTATTTAATAAGAGTGAAGACGGGAGAAAGAGTTTCTGAAGTATGGAATAAAGTGTTTTTTAGACTTATGAATATAGCCTCTAAAGGTAGAGTGTTTTGTAACCCAGAAATAAGAGATACAATAATGGCTGCATTAAGTCCTGAAAATATAAAAGAATGTGTAGAAAATACTATTAGAGAATTTTGAACTAATCTTCATAATAAATTAGAAATATAGCGAGCTCTTTCGAAAATTTGGAAAGTAGCATGTCTTTGTAATGTCTGAAATAATATATGAACTAATTACATCCTTATAATAATAGAAGGTAATCAAATGTCAAAAAGTAAAGAATGTCCCCCAAACCCCTATATGATAAGGTAAATGAAAATATGAAACAGGATTTTTTTGAAGAGTCAAAAGAACAGTCTCAAATAAAAACCGAAATTGTTTCGAAGTATTTTATGGCTTGGGCTAATGTAATGATATCAAATGTGAAAAATATTGGTGGTGATAAATTAGCATATATTGATTTATTTTCAGGACCAGGAATTTATCAGGACGGCACCAAATCAACTCCTGTAGTAATTTTAGAGTATGCTATAAATCATAATGACTTAAGCAATATGCTTGTTACAATATTTAATGATAAAAATTCCGATTTCTCGGAATCTTTAGAAAATACTATAAAAACCATTCCCAGAATTAGTAAGTTAAAATATAAACCTGAAATCTACAATGAAACCATTGGCGGTGATTTAATCAGTATTTTTGAAAAAGTTAACTTAATCCCTTCTTTAGTATTTATTGATCCATGGGGATATAAGGGTTTATCAGGTCGTCTTATAGCGGCTTTTCTTAAGGATTTTGGGTGTGATTGTATATTTTTCTTTAATTATAATCGAATAAATATGGGACTAAGCAATCCCCTATTTGATGAGAATATGGCTGAATTATTTGGACAAGATAAAGCAAAATATTTGAAAAGTATTTTGCCTGGACTTAATGCGTCTGAGAGAGAACTTACGATAATTGAAGAATTGTGTTCTGTTCTTAAAGAAGCGCAAGGTCAATATGTTTTGCCATTCTGCTTTAAAAATGAAAAGAAAGTGAAGACAAGTCATCATTTAATCTTTGTAACAAAACATCCATTAGGATACGAAATAATGAAGAGTATTATGTCTAAATATAGTTCTTCGTCAGAGCAAGGAGTCCCAAGTTTTGTATATAGTGCAGCCGACAATAAATATCCGCTGCTTTTTGAACTGGCGAGACCTTTAGATGATCTCGAAAATATGATAATGAGCGAGTTCGCCGGAAAATCTTTAACTATGAAAGAGATATATTTTGAACATAATGTAGGCAGACCCTATTTGAAAAATAATTATAAAAAAGTTTTATTAAAACTAGAATCTGAAGGAAAAATTATAACGTATCCTCCTTCTGATCAGAGGCGTAAAATAAAAGGAGAATCTACTTTTAGTGATGGAGTTATAGTAATATTTCCTAAGAAGGGATAATGATTTATGGCTACTAAATCTAAAATTGAATGGACAGAATTAACCTGGAATCCAGTTACTGGATGTTCGAAAATAAGTTTAGGATGTAAAAATTGCTATGCCGAACGGCTTGCTTTTCGATTAAAAAGCATGGGGCAAAAAAATTATATTAATGGATTTAATCTAACGTTACACGAAAATCTTTTAGATACTCCTTTTAAATTACACAACCCTAAAATGATTTTTGTTAATTCAATGAGTGATCTTTTTCATAAGAATATTCCTTTTGAATTCATAAATAAAATATTTATTATAATGATGCAAACGAATATACATAAATATCAAATACTTACAAAGCGATCGCAACGCTTATTAGAATTAAATAACAAATTAATATGGCCATCTAATGTTTGGATGGGCGTAAGTGTAGAAAATGCTGCCTATACTTTTAGAATCAATCATCTTAGGGAAACGAATGCAAAAATAAAGTTTATTTCCTTTGAGCCTCTTCTGGGGCCAATAATAAATTTAAATTTGAAAAATATAAACTGGGTCATTGTTGGAGGCGAATCTGGTCCAAAAGCGCGACCTATGAAAAAGAAATGGGTTGAGGATATTAGAGATCAATGTATCTCAGAAAAGATACCTTTTTTCTTTAAACAATGGGGTGGAGTTAATAAAAAGAAGACCGGTAGAACTCTTTCGGGCCGAATTTGGGATCAAATGCCTGTTCTTGATATTAATGATAAATTCCGGGCTTTATCTTTGTTTTGATTAAATTATTTGTGCGAATCTTGGGGACGTACTTTACTAATTGACATGGGAAATATTTAGGGTACGCTGGTTACTTGATGCTTTGTGAGTCTTGAATCTGCTTTTTAATTCCTGTCAAGAATCCCAAGATATTGCCGGCGAGCTAAGGTAATAAAAGAAATACTGGATTCCGGCTTTCGCCGGAATGACGGCAGGGGGACTGGATTCCCGCTGAAGTATATGCGGATTTATGCCGCATTCCGCTTTTACCGCTATAATTTTATAGCGTCCGGCCTCGAAAAGTGCTAATTTTAAACAAGCAGATTGGCAAGGAGGATAAAGTCATGACCGCGGCAGAAGCAAAAGCAGAGATTTTCTGGACGGCCTTTAAAACACTTCCGAAAAAAGAACAAAACCTGGTTTTAGCCCGCTTGGCCAGTGATCGCTCGCTCCGGAGGGACTTGATGGATATTTCCATTGCCATGGAAAGAAAAAACGATCCGACGCGCCCTCTGTCCGAGGTTCTTGAAGAAATCCAGGATGCCGGAAAAACCAGATAGTGGCCTACAGGGTCGAAATTTCCAAAAAGGCGGAGAAGGAACTTAAGAATATTGATAGAAACACAGCTTTGCGTATCGGTATTAAGTTAATGGATCTTGTGAACGAGCCTCGTCCACGTCAATCGGTCAAGTTAAAAGGGACCGATTTTCATCGTTTAAAAGTGGGGGATTATCGGGTGATTTACCAGATAAAGGACTCAGAAGAAATTAAAAATATTTTGAGTGTTGGCCATCGTCGGGAAGTATATCGAGGAATTTAACCGGGACGATCTCCTCCATTCCCTTATTTCATCGGCGTTATTGTTTTTTAAAATTAATCCTGGATCCCCGCTTCCGCGAGGATGACAACAAGAGAAAAATTACTGGATTCCGGCCGAAAAAGAATTGACGATTGTCCCTCATATAAACCCTTCGGGATAAATCCCTCGCAAGACCTCGGGATAAATCCCTCGCAAGAACTCGGGATAAATAGATTGACGATTGCGAAAGAAGAAACAAGAACTGGATTCCGGCTTCCGCCGGAATGACGGTAGGGGAGGGATTCCGGTTTCCTCCTGCGCCAGTCCAACTACGCCAAGGCTTCGTAAGGATTTGGCTTCGGAAGGAAAGGTCCGCCGGAATGACGGTAACAGAAAAGATACCTGGATCCCCGTTTTCACGGGGATGACAATAAAAGAAAAGACTGGATTCCGCATCAAGTGCGGAATGACGGCAGGGGGAAGGCGGTTTTAAAAGCGCCCGATCCCGTCCTTGACGGGATGAATTAATCGGGCAACTACAATTATATGCAAGGCTTCCCTCGACCACATTGCCTCGGGATCTGATCGAAAAGCCTTGCCCTACGTTCTCGCAGGCTGAAGCCTGCGGCTACCGCTCCTTGCTCCCTCCGGGCCGTAGGCCCATACGGGCCGGAGGCTCTGCCCTACCTGTCCTCCGGAGCCTCCGACTACGCTAAAGCATCTTCGGACAAGTTGGCGCAGGAGGATGCCCTTTGCTATTTTGACAGACAGATATATACCCCCCGCCGGCCTTCATTAACATACTAATATTTGACAAAATATTCATAATATATGATCATATTTTAGACCAATTTATCGGAGGGGTTGGGATAAATAAATTCGCATTTTTCCCCGCATGAAAAGGATGATTTAATCTTGTCAAAACAATTGGGCAAAATTCTGATTGTCGATGACGACCCGAGCATCCGGGAAACCCTGGAAGCGGTGCTGACCGGTCAGTATCCCGTTCTGACCGCCCCGGACGGGGCGACCGCTCTATCCCTGGTTGAAAATGAAGACGTCCGGATCGTCCTCCTGGACATCATGATGCCCGGGATGGACGGAATGGAAGTTCTCCGGAGAATCAAGGAGAGATTCGGCGACGTGGATGTGGTGATGGTGACCATGGTGCGGGAGGTGGAAAAAGCGGTCGCCGCGATGAAGCTGGGCGCTTACGACTATATCACCAAGGAATTCAATTACGACGAGGTGCTGAACCTGGTCAACCGCATTTACGAAAAGCAGGAACAAGCCCGGAAAATCCGTTACCTCACCTGCGAAATCGAGTCGGTAATCCCCCGGGACATCATCTTCGGCGTGACCTCGAAGATGCAGGCGATTTACGATGTGGTGAAACGCATCTCCCCCCTGCCGGCGACCGTTCTCCTGATGGGGGAAAGCGGCACGGGCAAGGATTTGCTCGCGCGTCTGATCCATCAAAACAGCGATCGGTCCGAAGCCCCTTTCGTCACGGTCAATCTGGCTTCCATCCCCAAGGACCTGCTGGAGAGCACCCTGTTCGGACATGAAAAGGGCTCTTTCACCGGAGCGCACAAGATGCATTTCGGCAAATTCGAGCTGGCCAACGGGGGCACGATTTTTCTGGATGAAATCGGCGATCTGCCCTTCGATCTCCAGGCCAAGCTGCTCCGGGTGATCCAATCCGGCGAGGTCGAAAGAGTGGGGGGAGGCAAAACCATCCGGATCGAGACCAGGATCATCGCCGCCACCAATCTGGATTTGAAGAAGGCGGTGGAGGCGGGCAAGTTCCGCGAGGATCTTTATTACCGGCTCAACGTCATTCCCATCACGATGCCCCCCCTGCGGGAGCGGCTGGAAGACATTCCGGAACTCGTCAACCTTTTCATCGAAAGGTACAACCAGCGCTTTCGCAAATCAGTGAAGGGAGTGGCCGCGGAGGTGATCAGGCTTTTCTCCCGGTATAACTGGCCCGGGAATATCCGGGAACTCGAAAATTTGATCGAGCGGATGGTGGCGGTGGTCCCCCGGGAGGTGATTACGATCGAGGACCTGCCGATGGAATTCTGCTTTGAGAGTTTTCAGGATTTTTCCGCCGAAGCCGGGGCCACTCCCCGCCGGCATCGCTTAAATACCCTCCGCAAAGCCAAGGAGGCTTTTGAAACCCAGTATATTCTCCGGATTTTGGAGAGATGCCGCTGGAACCAGATGGAAACCGCCCGGGAATTGAACATCAATCTCAGCAGTCTGAAATACCGCATGCGCCGCCTGGGGCTGGAAAAGGCATCCAAGCCCCACACCACCCGCGGCCGGCCCCTGAAGTATCCTCGCCGCCCAAAGCCCGTCCGCCGGGTTTTACACGCGAGAAAGAAGAGAAGGAAATCATTGGACTTGCCCGTCGAAGGGGAGAAAAAGGAATAGAAAACAATCGCCGTGTGGATGAAAAAGATATTTCCGGTACGTTTTTCTCGATTGCTGTTTTTGCTGATTCTGATCTTTCCGGCCCGGAGCTTCGCCCAGGAGGGTCCCGGCCCGTCGGTCCGACTCACGCCGGTCGAGGTTACTTCCACCCGGATTCCCACGCCGGCCGACGAGGCCACCGATTCGATCACCATTATTAACTTGGGGGAGAGCAAAGGCGATTCCGCTCCCCTGGTTGCAGACCAGATCCGGGAAGTGCCGGGCGTGGGGGTGCAGGCTTCCGGATCCGTGGGCGAGGAGACAATAATCCGGATTCGCGGGAGCGAGCAGTACCAGACCCTGGTCCTGTTCGACGGGGTGAGGTTAAATTCGTCCTTCACGCGGGCCGCCGATCTTTCGGATTATTTTGCCGCCGGTCTGGACCGGATCGAAATCGTCCGGGGGGCTTTCGGCTCGCTCTACGGAAGTGACGCCATCGGCGGGGTGATCAACCTGATTCCTTATCCCGGCCGCTCCCTGCTTCAGGGAATCAAAAAGGAAAAGGGGGCTTCCGTCTGGGCCGAGGGCGGCAGTTATTCCACTTTCAAGGAACGGGCGGAGATTTTTTCTGCGGGGGAAGAAAGCGCCGTTTCTTTAGGACTGGCCCGGGTGGACAGCGGGGGCCGGAATGCCCGGGATGGTTTTGCCGGCAACCTCGCCACGGGGAAATATCAGATCCTGGTTCCCGGCGGGATAGAAGTCGGGATTTCCGCTCTATTCTCCAACTCGAAAAAAGAACTTTATCTGGACACCCCCATTTCTCTTTATCTTCAGCAAGGCGCGCTCACCCAGGTTAGGGATTCCAATTATTCGGAAGAGAGAGAAACCCTGCTGACGGCGGTTTCTCTCCGCAAGCAGTTGTTTTTAAACGGAGAATTGTCGATCAGCGGTTCGGTCCTGCGCGGTGAAGATGATTTGCTGAATCCTCCCGATCCCGGCTGGACGGATTCCTACAGTTCCTGGACGGACACGTGGAGGAAAGGGATCGGGTTTCAACTTAATTTAAGTCCGATTAAAGCCAATTCCATTCTTTTCGGGGGAGAATATTCCGAAGAAGACGCCCGGGAGATATTAGAGACAAATCTGATGCAGGGAGGAGAGGGCGATCCGCAATGGCTGAAGATAGACGGCGGCCGGATAGAAAGGGCCCTCTTTTTTGAGGATCGATTAAAAATCAGGGATGTCTTCTTTTTAAATGCGGGGCTCCGGGGGGATTTCAGTTCTGATCTTCCCGATTCCAAAATATTTCTTTCGCCGCGCGGTTCGGCCGCTTTCGTCCTGAGTCCCTGGGGGACCAAAATCAGGGGAGGGGCGGGAAGGGGCTACCGGTCCCCGGCGGTGGAAGAGAGGTTTTTCCCGATCCAAGGTAATCCCGAGCTTAAGCCGGAGGAAGCCTGGAGCTATGATGCCGGCCTGGAGCAGGAGATTGTAAAATACGGGATAAAATTTGATTTAACCTGGTTTTGGCTCAGATATAAAAACCTGATCGGATTGGTTCCGGATTCTTTGCAGCTGCAGAATTCCGACCTGGCCAAAGCAGACGGTCTGGAGGCTGGTTTGGCTTATCAGCCGGATAAGCGGCTTCGAATAAAATTGGGTTATACCTTCAATCGGGCGAGAAAAAGAACCGCGGAGCCGGATGAGGAAAGCGGGCAGCCGGTGGAAAAGTGGTCGAATTTTTTCTGGAGGCCCCGGCATAGTTTCGCCGGGACCCTGAGCATCGTCCCGGTGAAAGAGCTGTCCGCTGGAGTTTCCTGGGAATGGCGCGGCGGATACGATGAACCGGAAAATATAGTTGACCCCGACGGCAAGCCGCTGAATGGGAACAACCCCGGTTTCGCCCGGGTTAATCTTTTTTCCGAATATACGATTCCGTATTCGCTCAAACCGTTGGAGAGCCTGTCGGTATTTTTCCGGGGGGAAAACATTTTAAACCGGAAATATTCCGAGGTTAAAGGATTTCCGATGCCGGGAATTTCTTTTTACGGGGGCGTGAATCTGAAAATCTGAAAAAAGATTGAAAATTTTTTTAAATCCACCGACTGAAAAAACAGAGAATGGGTAATAGTACATCCCGGGATCAGGCCCGGGATTTTTTTGCCCAATTAACCGTGTTTTTTTGGCTAATTATATCTTTCCTTTGATTCCGGTCATTTACGCCAGCATTCGGTTAATATCCCTAATAAAATATTGGTAATTTGTATCATTAAGAATATTTTAGTTTTATTTTAGGCGCATATCCTTTTTCCCGTCCGCCGATTTTCGAAAAATAAATTACCGCCCTTTTTTCTTATTGCATCTTTACTCATAAACATTAAATAGTTGTGATTTTTTAATGTGTTAAGTGAAGCAGGACAGAAAATGATCTTGATTATTAAGAGAGCAATATTCAATACAATTTGTAGTGAGAGCTCGGTCCGGCGCCCCTTGGTATTGATATTGCTTATATATCTTTACAGGGTTCAACATTTATGGTTCCATCTAAATTCAATATCATTATCCCGAGTGAAGCGGGAGACCTTCAGTATACCCTTTACAACACCTTCAGTGACAGCCAGGCCCGGATTGGATCGGATGTCCTGGCACTGCTCGAATCCGGTGATAAAATCGAGGCGAAAAAGAATAAAAATATTCTGGCTAAATACGGCGATGATTTAAGTGAATTAGGGTTCCTGGTAAAAAGCAAAAGAGACGAAGATAAAACCGTTAAAGATTGGTTTTATCAGAAACAAAAGGACCGAGATGAATTACTGATAACCGTTATTCCCACCTATGATTGCAATCTTCGCTGTGTTTATTGTTTTCAATCCGATTTAGATCACTCCCAAAAAAGCGCGAACATCAGCAAGGAAACCATCCTCCGTTTGGCCGAATGGGCCGGGGAAAGGATGGATTCGACTCATCCGAAGAGACTTCTGCTTCTTTTGTATGGCGGGGAACCGCTTTTACGAAAGCGGGACATCCTGGTCCTTTCCGCTTTGATTTCGGACGAGGCCCGAAAAAGAGCGGTGGAAATGGAAATCAAAATAATCACCAATGGGACCCTCTTGGATCCTGATTTCGTGAATTCTCTTCTGCCCTTTGGAATCAAATCCGTGAAGGTGACCATTGACGGTACAAGGGACCATCACGATCAGTTGAGGATCAGGCAAAAAGGCAGAAAAACGTTTGACCTGATCATTAATAATTTGTTGAAAACAAAAGATAAATTGAGATTTACCGTTGGCTCGAATTATAACCTGGAAAATTTCGAAAGTATCCCGAGCCTTTTTGATTATTTGATTGAGATCGGCCTGCGAGATTCGATTTCGAATGTAAATTTCCGGCCCATTTTCCAGGGGGGGGGCGGTTATAGCTGCGATATTTGTTCGTTTTCGGAATCTCACCCTTCAGTCCAATTCTGGTTATCCAAGGAAGCCCAAAAAAGAGGGTTGGATTCGATGGATTTATTGTCTTTGGGGCCTTGCGGCTTCCATAAGCGTGACGCCTACACGATTGACCCTGCGGGAAAAATTTATAAGTGCGAAGGTTTGGTTGGGATTCCGGGGGCCGAAATCGGCGATCTTAATACCAGGGATATCGAGGAAAAATCCTCAAATTTTATTGACAGATTCAATTGGTCCGGAAAATGCGGCGAATGCAAATACCTGCCGATTTGCGGGGGCGGTTGTCGTTACTGGGCCTATGTAAAAACCGGGGATTATTTCGGGGTGGCCTGCGAACAAAAATACTTTGATTCCGCGGTGAAAGAAATCATTCCGGAGAGGCAGGGATTTAAAGCCTGATGTTGAAACGATTCTATGAGAAATATTTCTTTTGCGGGGGAGCCGTTCTGTCGGCTCCTTTTTTTTGGGTAGGGGAGCCCTTCTCCAGGCTCCCTTCTGGGCGGCCGCGGCCTGCCTTCGCCGGGCAAAACCGGCCGGGGAAGGCCGCCCCCCTTCGCTTCTGTAGTTGCCCGATTTATCGGGCTATAACCGCTCTCCTTTGGTTTGCCTCGTCAAGGGCGGGGATGGGTGAGAGCGTCGGCGAGGTTTAAAAAATTTGATTTTAGAAAGGAGGTGAAAACAAATGAAGATTATCAAAAAAGGGACCCGGCGGAACAGCCGGAGCGTTAACAGGTGCGTATGGGTTATTAGCCATTAGTAATGCCATGGGTAAATTTTCATTACCGGCCAATTGAGTTGGTTGAAAGAGTTGGGTTGGGAGAATTGGGAAAAGATTAAGATTTAGTTTTCAAAACCGATGGAAAATGATATTTTTTAGGCGGACTATTGTCCGCCTTTTTTTAATTTGATTTATGAAAATATATATTCGAATATTTATTACGGCAATTTCAATTTTCGTCGTTATTTCGTCTTGCGACCGGGGAAATAACGTCGATAAAAAAGACCAGGGGGATTGGCTATATTACGGCGTATCCGAAAAACTTACGGGTGTAGACCCCTTAAACGATATTTCTTCGGTATCTTCCATGATTTCGGATATATTATTCAACGGATTATTGTCTATCAAAGGGAACGGAGAGATCGTCCCGGATCTGGCCAAGGGATGGGAACGGTCGAAGGATGGAAAGCGGATAACAATTCATTTAAAGGAGGGAGTGAAGTTTCACGATGGTTCTTTATTGGATGCAAATGATGTAGATTTTACTTTATTGAAAAAGTCTAAAGATTTACTTGGTATTATTGAAAAGATGAAAGTAATTGAAAATCTTACTATTTCTTTCGATCTGAAGGAAAATCCCAACTATTTTATTTTCAATTTAGGGACAAGTATTCTGCCTCGTCATGTTTATGAAAACCCCGGTAAAAACCGGGAAGAAATTTTCCGGCACCCGGTCGGAACAGGTCCTTTTAAAGTTAAATATTTATCGGAATCAGAAGCGGTTTTAGAAGCGAATCGGGAATATTTTAAAGGAAGGCCGTTTTTGGATGGAGTGGTGATAAAATCGTATAAAAGCCTGGACGAGGTTTGGTCAAGACTTTTGCTGGAGGAGATAGACAATTGCCTTCCGTTGTCCCCCGGCCAGGTTGATTTCATGAAAAACAATGTAAATTTTAAGATATATCCATACCTTAGTCCATATTATTTTCTGTTGGTTTATAATCAGCTTAACCCTCTTTTTAAAAATAAAGAAATACGAATCGCCTTAAATTACGCTCTAAACCGTAACCTGATCATCCAAAAAGTATTGAGCAATTACGGGCGGCTATGTTCCGGCCCGATTTACCCGGAATCCTGGGCGTATAATTCAGAAATCGAACCTTATCCTTATGACCCCGGATTGGCTTTAAAAATACTTGGAAAAATCGGGTGGGGAATGGAAAACGGAATATTAAAGAAAAACGGCCAGCCGTTTAGATTTTCGGTTCTGGTCCCGGAAGGAGATAATTTAATCGGAAATATAATGTTGATGATTGAAAAAAATCTGTCTGAGATTGGGATTGGGATTAATATTTATCCGGTGCCCCCGATGGATCTCGATGAAAAATATCTATTCCCAAAGAAATTTGACGCGGCTTTACTGAATTTTGATTCGGGTATTAATCCCGGCATTTTAAATTACCGGATCTGGCATTCCTCGCAGATTAAAACCGGTTTGAATGTATTTTCATATAAAAATCAAGAGGTTGATAAGGATTTGGAATTGGGTTTGCAAGCCTTGGACAGGAAGGATGAGAAAAAGTATTATGACAAATTCCAAAGAGAAATATTCGACGATCCGCCCGGGGTTTTCCTTTTCTGGAAAGAGGAGATGGTCCCGATTCACAAAAGGTTTCGAGGGATTAATATAGGACCTGAAAAATTCTTCGCCTCGATTCCCGAATGGTGGGTTCCGAAGAACGAACAAAAATATAAAAATGGCCCGCAATAAATGTCGAGCCAGCTTCCCGACAGGATAAACGGCCAACGCGTTTAAGATTAAATGAAAAGACTTTCCTATAAGTTTATTCGCCTTCTCTTGGCCGCCGCCTTGATCCCGATCGTTATCTTCGGGGCCATTTCGATTTACTCTTCCCGGAAGGTAGCCTACGAGACCGTGGTCCAGGGTAATCAAAACGTCGCCAGGCGGGCCGCCGGTGAAATAGGAATCTATCTGAAAAACTCGGTTGATACGATGAAGACCCTGGCCGACAACCTGAGCAACGTGAATTTAAATCCCGCGCAAAAGGAAAGGATAATTAAAAATTATGTCATAGATTACGGGCGATTGGAGGAGATTCTGTTGGTTGACCAGAGCACCGGCGAAACCATCTCCTCCCGTCCGGAAAACGATTTCCGGGAGATATTAAATTCGAATGAATTCAAGATCCCGATGGGCGGGAAGATTTACTCCTCGGATGTTTTTATCTCATCTTCCCTGGCACCGATGATGAAGATTTCGGTTCCGGTTCTGCATCTCAATAAAGTGGTGGGGGCATTGATTGGAAATTTTAACCTCATTGACATGTGGAAACTGGTCGACTCGATCAGGATTGAGGACACGGGGTTCGCCTTCGTGGTTACCGACTCCGGGCGCTTGATTGCCCATGGAAACGACAACCGGAAAGCTGATGTGATTCGGGGGGATAATTTATCCGGCTTGCCGCTCTTCAAACCCGTTTTCTCGGGCGATTCCCGGCCGGTCATTTACCGGGAGAAAGGGAGGGCAAAAGTCCTGTCGGTAGCGTCCGAGGTTGTTCTCCCCGACGGGCGGAAGTGGGCAGTGGCCATCGAACAATCGACCGCGGAGGCCTTCCGTGCGGTTCATATTTTAACCATAGAACTTGTGGTTTTGGTTCTGGTTTTCCTGGTGTTAATGAGTTTGATCGGGTATCTGGGCGGAAAAAGTATTTCCGATCCCCTCAAGGAATTGGTCTCCGCCACCGGAAAGGTGGCGGGAGGAGATTTAAATACCCGGGTTAGAATTCAAAGCCGGGATGAGCTTTCCGATCTGGGGGATTCCTTCAATAAAATGGCGGGAAAACTCGGGGAACTTACGGAAGAGATTCGCCGGAAAGAAAGAATTGCCACCTTCGGCCGGCTGGCGGCCGGGCTGGTTCACGATCTCCGCCATCCGATCCAGAATATTCAGAATTCCTCGAACCTGATCGTCCAGAAACCGGATGATCCGCAGATCCGAAAAGTATTTAAAAATACCTTGGAAAGGGAGTTTAATAATATCAATGAATTTCTGGATCGGTTGCGGAATCTCACCAAACCGTCCCCGATCCAGATGATCAAGATCGAGGTCAACGGGTTTATATCCGAAATATTAAGAATATATCGTAACGATTCCTCCCTGGATAAAATCGAATGGATTGAGGAGCTGGATCCGAAAATTCCCGGAATCATGGCCGATCGTTTTGTCCTGGAACGGGGGTGCAAGAATATCCTCACCAATGCGATTGAGGCGGTCAATGGGCAAGGAAAAATAAAGATAACCACCAGAGCTGACGGCCATTTTGTTTATCTCGAAATCTGCGATAACGGCCCGGGTATCCCTCCGGAAAAGCTAAAGAATATTTTTGAAGACTTCACTACTACCAAGCGGAGAGGATTAGGTCTTGGATTAGCTACCACCAGGAAACTGGTGGAGGAAATTGGCGGGCAGATCGAGATAGATAGCCAGCCGGGGCAAGGAACCAAGGTAATGTTTGTTTTTCCCGCCTAAAATCAAGTTTCGGGTTTCTGGTTTCGGGTTTCGAGTCAACCCGGCAAAATAAGTTTCGAGTCTCCCTCTGGGCCGGAGGCTGGTTTCGAGTTAAATCCGACACCGATACTAAGAAAGTTTCATATTTAAAGATTAAGGTTACAAGTTAGATCCCTCGAATCCTGGTTTTTTCCATTCCGCATTCAAAAATTACCTGGTTTCTTTGGTTTTCCTGATCATTTGGTCTGTTTAGTTTCTTTGGTTTCTTGGGTTTTAACTTGAAACCTGAAACCCGAAACCTGAAACCGCTTCATAATTCCGTTCCTGGCACGGAACTTGCTTATTAAAAGCATTAGATCAGCCATTTTTATTGAAAGGGGCTTTATATGGCACGTGTATTGTCCAGAACCATCCGGCTGGGGCCTGAACTTTCAGGGCTTGAGGTCCGAACCTATTACCATCAGCCCGCTAACGGGGAATCTTTTTTCAGCTCAGAGGTGGAGTTAAGCCCGGGGGATCGAATTGTGGTGGATGGTTATTCGCCATCCCAGTCCGAGCGGCGCTTGCAGGAACTGATTCCGGTCAGTCTTATTTGTCGGAAGGTTGAGGGGAGGAAAAATGATTCAGAAACACCGCGTTCTAATGATTGATGACAATCAACTAATTCTCCGGGCTTTTTCCCGGCTGCTTCAGGATGGAGATTTCGAGATATTGACCGCTATTAACGGAAAAGGAGCCGCCAAGATTCTCCGGGAGAATTCAATCGCAGTGATCATTTCGGATGAAATTCTCACTACGGAAGAGGGTTTGCCGATTTTGGAATCTTTGCTGACGAACCATCCGCATACTCAGAAAATAATATTTACCGGGTGGCCCGAGGAAACTCTGGATTGGGAAAAGATCAAGGATTGCAAGCCGTTCGCAGTGGTGGCCAAGCCCGATATCGAAAACCGGCTCCGGAAAGCCATCCACGCCGCGATTAAAGAATACGATAAACTGTCCGCCCTTTAGTCGGGAAGGCTGATTTTCCATATAAATTTTTATTGAAGTTTTAAAAAAAGGGAGGAAAAGAAATATGAAATCCCTAAACAAAAATGTTCTTATTGTTGACAATGAAGAACTCGTCCTGAATGCCTTAAGAAGGGTTCTCGGAAAAGAAGATTTAAATATTTTTACCACCAAGTATAAATTCGAGGCCATCCATATTTTCAAGAAAAATGAAATTTCAGTTATTGTCTCTGATTATAAAATGCCGGTGATGGACGGAATAGAACTCCTGGAAGAGGTAAATAAAATATCTCCCAAGACAATCAGAATCCTTATGGCGGGTGCAAACGATATCAATAATATTAATAATTCTATCGATGAATGCGGAGACAGTAAAATAATAATAAAGCCCTGGTATGACCGCGAATTAAAATCTTCCATTCTTTCTGCGGTTAGAATTTATAATTCGTAATAATGCCTGTGAAAAAAAGAAATTGGAAAACCTGATCTTCGTCGGATGAAGTGAAAAATAAACCGATGAATATGACAATCAAAGCAAAGGAAACCCATAAATGCAGACATATTGATGTTAGAAATAATTGCATCGTCCAAATTGAGGGTCCTGCTATCCCCTATACGGAATATTTATGTATGTTGAAATTGAAATATGAGCATAGAAAAATTGAAATCTGCACATTTCATTTGAAACAAGGATTCAGAGTCGGCATAGATTCGAATGTCTGCCCTTTGGCCAACCCTCCGGATTGGACCCAATGCCCCTTCTACGAAAAATAGGTTAAAATCACCCGGCTTTTAACTGCGCAATAGTGTGGTCAGATGAAGAAGTCACTTCTTTTAAATAAGGGGAGTGGAAGGAACGCAGTGCAGGTGACGATACCGAATAAAAAATTGAAGTTAATGGCTAAAAAGTGCGGGGCGGATTTATGCGGGGTCGCCTCGATTGATCGTTTTTCCGAAGCCCCGCCGGGATTCCATCCCCGGGATATTTACGAACCGACCCGATCGGCAATCGCTTTGGCGATCTCTCTGCCTGAATCGGTTTTTGCCTCACCGGCATCTGTGCCGTATTCCTTTTATGCCGCTCAAGTGTTGAATGAAGTTTTCAGATCAACCTTAAAATTGGTGCGTGAACTGGATCGTATAGGGATGGTGGCGGTACCGGTACCCAGTGAGCCCTATGAGTTCTGGGATAAGAGCACCATGACCGGAAAAGGAATTCTTTCGTTAAAACATCTTGCTGCCTTGGCCGGAACGGGAACTATTACGCGAAATCATCTCCTGACCAATGTTCATTATGGAAACCGGATTACCTTGGGCGCCGTGCTGACGAACGCCGAAATCCATCCCGATCCCATCAGCGATGAACCGAAATGCCCTGCCTCATGTAACATCTGCCGTACACTTTGCCCGGTAAGCGCCATAACCGATGACGGCGTGATCCAAAATCTCTGCCGTTCCCAATCTGAAATCGTCAATGAAAAAGGATACCATCTCTACCGCTGCCGGTTATGCAGAGAGAAATGCCCGCTTTCGAAGGGGAAAAAAGCAAAAACACGTCCCTCGAAATAACTCGGGATAAATAAGGCGTGAGGCGTGAGGCGTAAGACGTAAGACGTAAGACGTAAGACGTCCATAGCGTCCATTGAGTTCGTTGTGTCCGAAAATAGCAGAGCGCGTAGGGCATCCTTCGACTACGCTCAGGACAGGTAGAGCAGAGAGCAAAGGGTAAAAGCGTCCATAGAGTTCTTTGCGTCCATTGTGTCCATAGTGTCGAAATATAAACATTTCATTATTTTTACTGGTTTTTCAGAAAACCCGGCTTCCGGCCCGTAGGGTATGGGCCTACAGCCCGGAGGGGGGGTTGGTTCTTCCTTCGACCCCGATGGGGTCCTCAGGACGAGAACCCCAGAGGGGCGCGACTCGCACTTCCGGGATACCAGACTTGATAAACTCGACGATATAGTATTTATCGATACAGGCTAGACCCTGATTGCCCCGGAGGGGCGGGTCAGCTGGCCTGGATTACGACACGGCACGTATTAGTGCGCTTCATCCTGAGCACTGCGAAGGAGGAGCGTCCATTCTTCGCAGCAGTGCTGCTCATCAGGATAAAAAACCAACCCCCCAAAAAAGAAAAAAGCTGGGTCTAGGAAGAGATTCTGCATGCGCCCTACGCCAATCTTCCTATGCTGGAGTTTCAGAGGACAGGTAGAGCAGAGAGTTAAGAACGTTCATCTGGTTTCTCTGGTTTCCCTGTTTTCTGCTACTTGCTACTGTGAGCGCAGGCTTCCCTCGGCCACAATGCCTCGGGATCTGATCGAGAAGCCTGCGGCTACCTGTTTTCGGCTACTGGTTACCTGCTACCCTCCGGGCCGTAGGCCCTACGGGCCGGAGGCTGGCTACTTGGAACACAGGCTTCCCTCGACCACATTGCCTCGGGATCTGATCGAAAAGCCTGCGGCTACCGGGCGTTTAGCCTGTAACTGGCTACAGGCTACCGGCTACTTGCTGCTGGCTTGCGGAGCCACGGGTTTGGCGGCCCGGAGGACCTTGAGCTCGCGCTTCAGGACGAGCCGCTCGTAGGCGCTGTAAATCGAGGAGACGAGGAAGCCGAGCAGGAAAAAGAGGATGAGCAAGATCCAGACATGGATCGGGGTCGAGGTCCAGCTTTTGAAATACACGTTCAGGGTTACCACCAGCGGATGCTGGAGCTCATTGTAGTTCTGGAAGAAGAAAATAAAGGCGCAACAAACCACCAGGACCCAAAAACCCGCTTTGATTGTTCCCATTTTATTTCTTCCTCCTTTAAAACGATAGTTTCGAGTTTCTGGTTTCTAGTTTCGAGTTAAAAACAATATAAACGGAAAAAACCATTGTTAATTATGTTTTTATATTTAAACCCGAAACCCAAAACTCGAAACCCGAAACTTGTTTTTACTCTAATTCCCCCGTCTTGGCCCAATTGCCGATGTAATGCGGGATCTGTTCGATGGGAAGGATCATGTCCACTCTCCCGGTTTCGATGGCCTCCCGGGGCATCCCGAAAACCACCGAGCTGTGCTCGGACTGGGCAATGATCACTCCGCCTTTTTTCTTGATCTGGATCACCCCGTCCCGGCCGTCGTTGCCCATCCCGGTCAGGATCACGCCCAGGCAATTTTTGCCGGCCGCCTCGGCGGCGCTCTCGAACAGCATGTTCACCGAGGGGATATATTTTTCCCGGCCCCGGCCGGACAGCTTCAGCACCAGGTCCTGGCCCCGGCGGTCGAGGTAGAGGTTTTTCCCTCCCGGGGAGATATAGCCCTGCTGGGGCAGGAACGGGTCGCCGTCTTCGGCTTCCTTGATCGGATAGGCGGAGAAGCGGTCCAGGCGTTCGGCGAAAGCCCGGGTGAAGCCCGGAGGCATGTGCTGGGAAACGGCGATCGCGATCGGGAGCCCGGGACGGAGGGTGGTGAGGATCTGGGAAATGGCCGCCGGTCCGCCGGTGGAGGCCCCGATCACCAACAGGCGGAAACCCTTCAACTCTTCCGGCTCCAACTTCGCGATCGGTTTCACCGGGGCGGGGGCCCGGGGGATCTCGGGCCGGGGTTTCGGGAGGATGCGCTCCTTGATGCTTTCGAGTCGGAATTCCTTGGCGGCCCGGATCTTCCGGATCAGGTCGTCGCGGAGGTTGTAAAGCTCCGGGCCGATCGCGCGGGTGGGCTTGGGCAGGAAGTCCACCGCCCCGAGTTCCAGGGCCTGGAAGACGCTTTCCGCCCCGGCCCGGGAGCTGACTACCAGGATCGGGAGGGGTGATTGGTTCATGACGATCCGGAGGAAGGTAAACCCGTCCATCCCGGGCATCTCCAGGTCGAGCGTGACCAGATTGGGTTTCAGCTTCCGGAGCTGGGTCAGGCCCTCTTCCCCGTTCCCGGCCATCCCCACCACCTCGATATCATTGGCGCCGGCGAGCATCTCGCGGATGGCCTTGCGGTTGAAGGCGGAGTCGTCGATCACCAGGACGCGGATTTTATTCACTTGGCGTCCCCCGGAGGGGCCCCCGGGCCCGGTTTCTGATAGACCATGTCGTGCTTGAAGTGGCGGAGAATGAAGTCGGTGGAGAGGTTCATCAGGGATTCGGAATGCCCGAGAAGCAGGAAGCCGCCCGGACGCAGGCGGTCGAAGAAGCTTTTTATCACCCGGCGGCGGGATTCCCGGTCGAAGTAGATGATCACGTTCCGGCACATGATCAGGTCCTGCGGCTTGACCATCTTGATCCGCTCCTCATCGAGGAGATTCAGGTGCCCGAAAGTCACCAGCCGCCGGACTTCGTCCCGGACCCGGAAGCCTTCCTCCGTGGTCTCGAAATAGGCGCGCCGGTAGACGTCCTGGGTCGCCCGGAAGGCCGATTCCCGGTAGACGCCTTTCCGGGCCAGGGTCAGGACCCGGTTGGAGATGTCGCTCGCGAAGATTTCCACCGCCCACCTTTTCAGGGCCAGGTGATCTTTGGTCAGCATGGCCAGGGTATAGGGTTCCTCCCCCGAGCTGCAGCCGGCGCTCCAGATCCGCAGGCTTTTTTCGGAGGAGGGATACGGCTCGTTTTTGCGCGCTTCGACGATTTCCGGAACGATCTCTTCGGTCAGGGCCTGGAGCTGGTAGTCTTCCCGGAAGAAGTAGGTCTCGTTGGTGGTCAGGATCTCGGCCAGGGTGTTGAGTTCCTCTTCCCGGTGGGGATCGTACTTGAGGTAGAAATAATAATCCCGGAAATTCCGCATCCGGTGAGCCCGGAGCTGCTGGGAAAGCCGGCGTTCGAGCAGGAACTTGGCCTGCACGTCAAAATAAATCCCGCAGTAGTGGTTGATGAAATCCCGGAGGCTGCGGAAGTCCTCGTCGCTCATCTGGAGCGGAGGCTCCAGGACCGACTCCCTGCCCGGCTTGATTTCTTCCGACGGCTTATCCAAGTTGATTAACCGATTCCAATCAACAACTAATTTTTAGAAATTCCTTTTTCTGCCCGGATTTTTACGGATAAATCCGAGCAGAATCTGTGAAAATCCGTGAAATCCGTGTCATGTGTTCTCTGGTCAGAACTGGAGCTGATCCGGAAACCGGGCCTCTCCCTTGGATCCCCGGAGGAGGGCCAGGACGGCCTCCCGCACCAGGGGATCTTCCTCGACTTCGAGCCTTTCCTGCAGGGCCGCGGCGAGGGAAGGATCCTTGCGGGCGGAGAGCTCTTTCAGGGCCTGGACCAGGCGCAGCCGGACGTTGAACGCCGGGTGGGAAAGCAGCTCGAGCAGAAGTTCCAGGGGGATTTCCCCTTCTTGAAACGGGGTCAGGGATTCCACCGCCGCCACCACCACCTCCGGGTCGGAGGCGCGGAGGGCCTTCCGGAGCACGGGGCGGACGTCTTTTCCGCCGATCCCGGCCAGGGCCCGGACGGCGGCTTCCGCGACCGGGCCTTCGCCCTTTTCCAGTTCCTGGGAGAGGGCGGTGATGACCCGGGCATCGCCCCGGCCGATCCGGCCCAGGGCCTCGACCACGCTGGTGCGCGCCCAGAGATCCTCGTCCTGGAGGGCGTGCAGAAGCGGTTCCAGGGATTTCTGCTGGCCGAGCAGGCCCAGGGCCCTGGCCGCGGCGACCCGGACGCGGGAATCTTCATCGGCCAGGGAGAGAATCAGGTTTTCCGAGGCGGAGGTGGCCCGGAGCTCCGCCAGGGTGATGGCGGCCGCTTCCCGGACGGAGGCCGATTCGGCTTTCAGGGCCAGGATCAGATCCTCCAGGGCCTCCCGGGCCTGGATTTCCCCGATCAGGATGATCGAATTGCGCTGGACGCATTCCGAGCCGTCCTTCAGCCGGCACATGACTTCCTTGACCACTTTGGGTTTGTCCATCTCGGAAAGCAGGCGGAGCGCGGAAAGGGCCGAGGCCGAGAGCTCGCTTTCCATCTCATCCAGGAGACGGGTCAGCTCCGGAATCAGCCCGGTGAGTCCGAGACGGCCGGCGGTCAGGGCGGCTTCGATTTTATCCCTCCCTTTCTCGCCGGCGGCGGTGAGGGTGTTCCGGATCAGTTTCTCCCGCTGGGCATCGAAGGCGGAATTACCCCCGCTGTCAAAGTAACCCAGGAGCTCCATGACCCGGGAACGTTCTTCCTCTTTCAGCTTCGGATAGCGGCGGATCAGGCCGGCCACCGATTCCGCCCCGAGCCGGGAGATCCCGGTGCGGGCCATCCTCTGCTCCTCTTCGGAGCCGGAGACGAGCAGGGGGAAAAGCGCCTCCAGGATCTCGGGGGCGCGGAGCCGGGAGAGAACCCGGATGGCGGCCCGGCGGGTCTGGTCCTTGGGGCTCTGCAGGAGCGGGAGGATCTCCCCCGCGCTCAGGTCGGCGGGGGAAAGTTCGTGCTCGGGCTGGGAGTCCAGGAGTTCCGCCAGGGCGAGCAAAGCTTTTTCCTTGGGTCGGGCCCCGCCTTCCCGGGTTTTCTGGATCAGGGGGGGCAGGGCCTCCGGGTTGCGGCTCGCGCCCAGGGCGGCCAGGGCCACTTCGCGGAGGGTGGGATCCTCCAGGCGGCGGGACAGGGGTTCGACCGGCAGGCGGGCCCCGCGGCGGCCCAGCTCCTTCAGGGCCTGGAGAATCAGGAAATTCAGCCCGGTGGAGGGACCCAGGATTTTGATCAGGGGTTCGACCTCCGCTTCCGTCCCGACCTTGCCCAGGGCTTCGACCGCGGCCATCCGGGTATTTTCATCCGGGTCGGAGAGGGCGGAAACCAGGAGGGGCAGAACCTCCTTGCCCCCGATCTCCCCCAGAATCTCGACGGCGAATTTCCGCACCTCCGGATCCCGGTCCCGGGAGAGTTTCTCAATTTCGGGCAGGGCCTTCCGGCCCAGGCGGATGAAGATCTCGATCGCCGAGTTGCGCTTGCCGGCGTTGTCCTCGGAGCGGAGGGCATTCCCCAGGGCCTGGGCCCGGCTCCGGGGCTCCGGAAAGCTGATGAAGACCTCAACCGCGGCCTTGCGGACGCGCCAGGAGGGGTCTCCGATGCCTTCGGAAAGGAGGGCCAGGATTTCCGGAATCCGGAAGGCGTCGAGTTTCTCGAAACTTCCGGTCAGGCTCTCGATCTTTTTCCGGCGATCCTCTTCCGGGAGGTCGGCGAACCCCGGGGCGGATTTGGGCTTTTCACCCATGGTCGAATTCATCAGGATATGCCCAGTTCTTTTTTCTTGTTCGCGACCAGCTGCTCGAGGGCTTCCTTGAGGTAGTCATGCCCTTCCCGGACCGGGGCCGGCACCCTCTCCTTGAAGAGCTTGTAGCCTTCCTCGATATCCCGTTTCAGGAGCTCGTAAAAATTGCCTTTTTGCAGGCCTTCCTTGATCGAGTCCGCGTTGTAAAGGGCGATGTCGGAAACAATGATGCGGGCCAGGCGCTTGGCTTTCTCCTCTTCCGGGGAACCCGTCGCGGCGGGCGCTTCCGGAGGCTTGGCGGCCGGCGGCGGGACCGGAGCGGGCGCGGGGGTGGGAGCCGGGCCGGCCGCTTTGGGCTCGG
>JAQTNV010000025.1 GCA_028713675.1 bacterium | reverse complement strand
GGTGGATTATCTCCTCGGGAAGGCCGCCGCCCTGAACCTTCCCGCCGTGATCAATATCAGTCTGGGCACGAATGAGGGGGCCCACGACGGCAGTTCCCCGATGGAAATCGAACTGGCCGAAAGGCATGGCCCGGGAAGGATTTTCGTGGTTTCGGCGGGCAATGAGGCCGCCGATTCCAGCGGGAAAAACCTGATCCACCTGGGCTATAGCGCCGCCTCCCAGCCCGCGTACTCCCGGCTAGCCATGGATACGGTCGATCTGGGCGACAATCCGATCGTGATCGAGCTCTGGTATAATCCGCCGGCGCCGGGTGATTTCCTCCAAATCTCGCTCGGGGCCGAGAAAACCGATCACCTGGAAATCCTGGACCAGACCGGGTATTCCTCCGCCCAGACCGATGTCATCGAGTCCAAGCTGTATGACGGGTCCAAGGCCATCGCCCGGATCACAATCGATACCCCGCGGGAGATCAACCCGGTCAATTCCGCCCGCCAGGCCCTGATCACCATCTCCCCCGCGGACCAGAACGCCGTGTTCAGCGGGCTCCGGAGCTATGACTGGGTCCTGGTCACCCGGACGGAAGGAGGGGGGAACCCCATCCCGTTCGACGCCTGGATCAATTCCGACAACGCGGTATTTTCCTCGTTCTCCGGGACGGGTCCGGAAAATTCTTCCACCCCTTCTTTAAATTATATCGGCGGCGACGATAAAAAGTCCCTGGTGATTCCCGCGACCGCCGATGGGGTTTTCAGCGTCGGCTCCTTCGTTTCCCGGACCGAGTGGGTGGACCTGGACGGGAGAACCGAACGGCGCACCGGGATTCAAACCGGGCAGATCTCGAATTTCTCGAGCCACGGCCCCACCCGGGACGGGCGCCTTAAGCCGGAGTTCGTGGCCCCGGGCGAGATGATCGCCTCCGCTTTTTCCTCCAAGGTATTCGACATGTCGGAACTCATAGTGGATGATTTTCATTCGGTCCTTTCCGGCTCCAGCCTGGCGGCCCCGTTTGTCTCCGGGGCGGCGGCCCTGATGCTGGAAAGATCCCCGGCCCTGGATTTCGATAAAATCCTGTCCCTTTTGTCCGGGCACGCCATTCTGGACGCTTTTACCGGATCGGCACCGAATCCAAACGGCGGTTACGGAAAATTAAATCTGAACGGGGTTTTTAACGACCCGGGATTCCCGGAGACCCGGGTGCCCGATACCGCCGCCCCGGTGGTTTCGGATCTTTCGGTGGATAACGGGAAAACCTCAATTTCACTTTCCTGGAAAACTGATGAACTCGCCAGCTCCGAGATCAAACTTCGACGGGAAATCGACACCACGGCGGGCGATTTCGGCGCCCAGTCTTTCACCCTGGATCACCAGGTTGAGGTTTCCGGGCTTTTGCCCGGGACCAGGTATGTGTGCCAAATTGCTTCCCGTGATCCCTCCGGAAACCAGGTCCAAGGCATCGAAACCCCGGCTAAGACGGAAGGGGATTCCGGTGGCTGCGGCTGTACGGTCGGTCCAAGCCAGCCGGGCGACCCGCTGGGCCTAATCGGATTTGTCCTGATCGGGTTATGGTTTGCAGCAATGACACGCAAGGCGCAGGGGGCAAGGCGCAGGGCGAAAGATTAAATACGCTGGGAGGAATCACAGATGTCATCCCTGCGAAAGCAGGGATCCAGGAAATTCTTGGAAACACTGGATTCCCGCTGGAGTTTATCCTGAGCACATTCGCTCCGCTCAGTGTAAACTTCGCCGAAGGGCGGGAAGGACAGACAAAGGCTAGGAACAAATGTCTCATTTTATAAAAATCCTTAAAATATCTCTTGTCATCCCCGTCATCATCCTGGCCACGGCTTCTTCCCTGAAGGCTGATGATGGAAAGTTAATGTTTTCTCTCAACGGCGGGATATCCTACAACGTCGGTCCGGGCGCTTATGATTCTTACTGGCGCCCGGTCTTCAGCCTGGGCGGCGGGGTGGGGTACAAAGTCGTTTCTTTCCTCATACCCCAGGTGAGCGTTGACTATTCCCTCTTTAGCCTGGACTCCGGGAGCTACAAGAATACCCTGGCCATCTGCCGATATGACAATACTAATTGCTCCGTCAAAGGCGGCAACCTGTCGTTTACCACGGTGGCGACCACGGTTAAATTCTTTATCCCCCGGGGCCGGACCCAATTTTCGCCTTATGCCCGGCCCGGTTTGGGATATAGCCGGGGCGTAAAGGACAAAATCACCGCCCATTACTCGGGCGATATTACCGATAATTATCCTTCGCTTCCCGTTGATGATATCTGGGAGCGGGATATCATCAACGCCATGTTTTTAACCTTCGGCCTGGGACTGGATTATTACCTCTCGCCGAATGCCTGTCTTTTCATTGAATCTGAAGTCACCGTGGGAATTTATCAGATGAGGGGGACGGGATTTATCCCCATCAAACTCGGAATGTCGTTCTGGATATAATAAAAGCGCAAAGCAAGGAATGTAATTGCCCGATTAATCGGGTTAGAAGAGGCGGCCGAAAGGCCGCCTTCTTATTGCTGGCATTCAAGTAATACTTCTCAAGCCATAAGTCTGTCAGGTCCGGACTGGATGATTATGATATCATATGCTATCATTTGCTATCAAATAAAGGAGGAGACAACGATGGCTCAAGCACAGCTGGCGGCCCGGATCGACGGCCGGGTAAAAAAAGCGGTCGAAAGTGTATGCCGCGATCGGGGTCTGAAAATCAATCGTTTCGTGCAGGATGCTTTGCTCGACAAGCTGGAAGAAATGGAAGACATCGAGGAAGTAAAAAAGCTCCGTCGGGAGCCGACCCGGCCGTTAGCGGACGTTATCCGCGATCTAAAGCTCAATGGCGCGCTATAAAATCGAAGTTTCCGCCACCGCCGAGAAGCAACTGCGAAACATTTCTCGTTCCGATCAGGTTCGAGTAGTAAACGCAATTATTAAACTCGCAGAGAATCCATGCCCGCGCGGATGCCGGAAGCTCGCCGGTTATGATGATGTGTACCGGATCCGTGTAGGATTTTATCGGGTTATCTATAGCGTGGACCGGCTCCAGATAATTATCGCAGTCCTGAAAATAGGCCATCGCAAAGACATTTACCGATGAAAGATTGAAAAAGGGCGCATTTAATTGCGCCCCTCCATTACACCTACCAGCGGTATATCTCCCTTAATTTAATTGTACTTTAGCTTAATGCTTGATGATTATGCGGGTGGTCTCTTCGGATAGGAAGCCTCCCGAGATGAGCAACTTGAAAGCGTCTTCAACCGACATATCCAATTCCGTGACCTCATCCTCCGGGAGCATGATGAAAAAACCGGTAGTGGGGTTGGGGGTGGTAGGATAGAAGATATTGAGCAGCCGCTTCCCGGTTTTGTCGAGGACCTCTTGCTTGGTCTTTCCGGTGATGAAGGCGACGGTATACATCCCGGGGCGGGGAAACTCGATCAGGACCACCCGCTGGAATTTCTGGTCGGTCTGCAAGAAAAGCGATTGTAGAAGCTGGCGGACGGAACTGTAAATGCTCCGAATCAGAGGAATCCTTTCGACCTGGTGATCCCAGAAGGAAAGAATCCTTTTTCCCAGGATGTTGGTCGCGACTATCCCTGAGAAAAGAATGAGGATCACGGTTATGATGATCCCCCATCCGGGGATTGGGATGTAAGTGTGAGGGTGGAAGCGGGGAGGGAGGAAATCCAGGAAATTGTCGGTCCAGCCGATGAAGACGACGATCACCCAGATCGTGATCACCACCGGGACGGTAACCAGAATACCGGCCAGGAAATAATTCTTGAGCCGCTTCCGTAAGGGAACCCTGACAGGTTTGGGGTTAGGGGGTGTGGTCATATGGAAGAAAAATATAAATCAGATGCTTGATATTATAAATGATAAATAACATAAGGCAAAGGATAGCGGGCGGCGATAAACCGCCCTCTTCATTATTAAACCGAAGTAGGGAGGTATAAAAAATTGGCGGTCCCAACGGGAATCGAACCCGTGCTACCGGCTTGAGAGGCCGGTGTCCTAACCGCTAGACGATGGGACCGAAAAGCAGTGAGTTGGTTTTTAGAGAGTTAGTAGTTGGCAATACCAAAATGATTTTTTATTAATTACAAACACACCAACTCACCAACTGACTAACTACTGGCTCTAAAATGGCTGGGGAACTAGGATTCGAACCTAGATAGCCAGATCCAGAGTCTGGTGTCCTGCCGTTGGACGATTCCCCAAAGCTTGCAAATAACTCTTCGAGATTATAATGTAAGACCGGTTTTTGTCAATTTGGCCGGGTTGGAATGAAAAGGGTTAAATATAAGGAATATATTATATATATTTAAAAAATATCAGATTCTTCGCTATCGCTCAGAATGACATTTTTTTATCATCCTGAGCTCAAAGGCGAAGGATCTAAAATTTTCAAAGACGGAGGAAAATCTAAATGGAATATTCTGTCAGCCGGGAATTATGGATCAACGTGCTTCCTTTAGCTTTAATAAACGGATTTTTTATCGTGGCGTGTTGTATATTCGCCATTGTTCGAAAAAACCAAAAATTGACGGAAGCTGAGATTAAAAAGCTCGGCGATTCCATGCCGTTGCCTTTATTTTTAAGGGAATACTGGACCTGGGTCATCGGGCCGTTTGAGCGTTTTTTCATAAAATACGGGATAAAACCGAATTCCATCACCGCGGCTTCCGTATTTATCGCGATGATTTCGGGATATTGCTATTACCGCGGCTGGTGGGCCTGGGCAGGCTGGATATGCATTGCCGGCGCTACCTGCGACATGTTTGATGGCCGAATAGCACGGAAAACCCATACCGAAACCCAATCCGGGGCTTTTTTCGATTCAACCCTGGATCGTTTTTCCGAAGCTTTTACGTTCATGGGCATCATGGGTTATTACCAGGGAACCTGGATTTTCTGGATCGCATTCCTGGCTTTTACCGGTTCAATGATGATCAGTTATACCAGAGCCAGGGCGGAAGGTTTGAAAATGGATATTTGGAAAGGATTCATGCAAAGGCCGGAAAGAATATTCTTTCTGTCAGTAGCCACGATATTCAGTCCGATTATTGTTGTGATTTATCATAAATGGTGGGGCAACGAGCAATACCTGCTTATTGCAATATTAATTCTGATCGCGGTAACCACTAATTATGTCGTATTAAAAAGGATAAAACTTATCCTGGATAAGTATAATAAACCATTGTAATTCATATTAAATCCCTAATATTATGGAATATTCTGCCAGCCGGGAATTCTGGATAAGTGTATTTCCTTTAATAACCATTGTATCCATTACGTTCTTGGCCATGGCTGTATTCGCCGTTATCCGAAAACGGAGGAAATTATCCGAAGCCGAAATCAAAAAACTTGGCGATTCCTTGCCGTTGCCATTCTTTTTAAGGGAATTTTGGCTCTGGATAATCGGGCCGGCGGAGCGTTTTTTCATCCGCCACGGAATTAAACCCAATACCATCACCGGGGCCTCATTTTTTTTATCGTTGGTCGCGGGATATTTATATTACCGGGGTTTATTCGGTTTTGCCGGCCTGACGCTGATTGTCGCCGGAACCTGCGATATGTTCGACGGCCGGGTGGCCCGGGCCACCAAGAACGAAACCCAATCCGGTGCTTTTTTCGATTCAACCCTGGATCGTTTTTCTGAGGCTTTCACATTCATGGGGATTATGGGTTTTTACCGCAATAGCTGGGTTTTCTGGGTTGCATTCCTGGCTTTTACCGGTTCAATGATGATCAGTTATACCAGAGCCAGATCCGAAACGCTCAAGATGGAAATATATATCGGATTCATGCAAAGACCGGAAAGGGTATTCCTGATATCCGGCAGCTCGGTATTCAGTCCGATCTTTATTTGGTTTTATCATAAATGGTTAGGAACCGAGCAACACTTTCTAATTTTTATTATTATTCTGATCGCGATCAGCACAAATTACGTGGTTTTCAAAAGGATCAAGCTAATTCTGGAGAAGTATAATAACCCGATTTAAGAAAAAACAATTGTGGATTGTTGATATGAACTATTTAATATCCAAAGATTATTTGTAAGTTTCCATAATATATCTTATCGGAACCAAGTTAATAAATTAAATAATTATAAAATGAGGATTTTATAAATATACCCATCATTGGAAATCACGAATATATCTCTTCCCTCTCCCTGAACCGGTTTTGATGATATCCCAGATGATAACGGCATAAATCCCGCTACCTTTCCATTTTCATTATCAATAATAGCCAACCCGTTTCCGGAAAGTCCAAAAACTGATTTATTTCCCAGAAATAACGGAAGGGTCGGATTCCATCCGTAATCCTGTTCTGGTTCAATTGATTTGATATTGTCTGATTCCCAGGTCTTTATTCCATTGGCCGGGTTAAGGCAGGAAAGTTTCAGCAGATCTCCCCTTTCCGGATTCTTGGAAACCAGGGGGAGACAGACAGAGTCGTTTTTGGAAACAACCCCTCCGGTATTTCCGCCTTCGGGTATCTTCCAAAGGATATCCCCGGTATCCGGGTTGATTCCGAATGTGCTTACCGCCCCCAAATTAGGGATAACCAGGACATTGCCGGAGATAACCGGGGTGGCGTCCAGATCCCGATAGTCAATTCCTTCCGCGAGATCCTTTTTCCAGATGAGTTCACCTTGGAGGGATAAACAGGCCAGAAATCCGTCCGAAAGGCCGACATATATCTTACCGCCGTATATGACCGGCGAAGAGGAACCGTAAAAGATATTTTGATTGAAGTTTGATTCGGTTTCGATGGTCTTGATCCAGATTACATCGCCTCGAAATTTATCCAGTGAAAACAGCCGATTATCATTGTTCAGGATAATTATGTTGTTTCCATCAATTACCGGCCGGGAGAAAACAATCTTTCCGGTTGGGAAAAACCACAGCACCTCTCCGGTGTCGGCTTTCAGTGCGTAAAATGTTCCCTCCGAGTTGCCGAAAAATACCGTTTCCTCGTCCCATAGTGGTTCGGATTCGATCGAACCATCCGATTGGAATTCCCAGAGAACCTGTCCCGAGTCGGCGGAAATCGCATAGAATTTTCCTTCTGAAGTTCCCCCGTAAAGTACCCCTTCATGATAAATCAAAGAAGCGTGTTCCAGCGGGTTAAGTAATGAGCGGGCCTGGGTTACCAGCAGTTTTTTCATCCAATAAACGGCATAGCCGTTTCCTTTAAATAGAACTATTCCGGCAGGGGTTTCCCGAGGCAAAAACATTGAAAGGCAAAAGCACAGTAAGGCCAGGCCGCCAATGAATGCCAGTTTTTTTAGGTCTTTCATAAAATGATTAAAAAGGTGTGACTATTCTCCCCGGGCCGGGAACGGGATGAAATTAAATTTCATTCAAACCCGCTGGGATTTCAGGGTTTCTTGGATTTCTGACCCCGGGTCTTCTTTCCCGGCTTGGTTTTTTCCGAAGCGGTTTTTCCGGGAGCGACTTCTCCCGGAGGAGCTCCCGGATTAAGCTGAAGCTGGATTCCCGGCTGGGGTTGTCCCGGAGCGGCCGGCCCTCCCGCCGGGGCCATTCCCTGGGGCCGGTTTTGTTTCAGATATTCGGATTTCCATTGCGCCCTTTTCAGATCTTCCCCGATCAGCTGAGTGTATAGATTGGAACCCAATTCCATGACGGAACGGTAGTATTCAATCGCCCGATCCATGTAACCCAGATTTTCATAGAGAAATCCCAGGTTATAAGTGATCATAGCCGTCAAGTTCAGATCCTTGAGTTTTTTAGAATCCAGGATTTTCTGGTACGAATCGATGGCGGCCAGGGAATCTCCCAGCTGGTATTGGCAATTGGCGAGGTAAAAACGGGCTTGCCAGGCGGCCTGGGTCTTGGGATATTTTTCGGCGATTTCCAGAAACTTGGCTTCCGCCATTTTGACTCTCTCGGTTTTTTCCGCCGGGGATTCAGCTTTTTCGTCCGGCTTGGGAATCCCCAGTTCGGAGAGGTCCAGGGTCGGTCCCCGGAAATCGCGAATGGCCTGGTATAGAAAAACCTGCGCCTTTTCTTCCGTCTTTTTCCCCTGGAAAACAACAATGAATACCACTGCGGCGATAACCATGATCGCCAGGAGCACGGAAATAAAAATGCTGCTATTCTTTAGGACGAAATCGAATGCCTTGGTAGTGTCCTTGATGAATTCATCCGGTTTCTTGATTTCTTTGCGTGTTATCCTGCGGACCAATTTATTGCCTCCTCGGGTATAAAGGTTTTAAAGAAGGATAGGAAAAAAAACCGGGGAAGTCAAACCATCTTCCATTTGACTAAAAACCGGTTTAATGAAATCATATACTCTTACAACATACAGGGAATGTTCCGGTTTATCGGAAAAGAAACGAAAGGAGAAAAACATGAAAAGAACAACTCTCAATTTGACACTGATCACAGGGATGGTGCTGGCGGGAATGATGGCCCTGGCTCAGATCGCGGAGGCCGCCCAGGCCGCCCCGCCCGCCCCGCTCGCAAAGGCGGCTGCTTCCGTCCCCCAAGGCGTCGGGATTGGCGTCACTTCGGCTTTTCTCGGGAATGTCATGAGCGCCGATGATGTCCAGCTTTCGCTGAGAATCAACAAGGAAAATATCGCGATCAATCCTTACCTGGGTTTTGGGACTCAGCATGTCGCCGACTGGAAAACCGGACTTTCGATGGGAATCAGGGTTCTCCCCACCATCGCCAAGTCCAAACAGGCGACTTTCTCTGCGCTCATCGGGATGGGCATGCTGATCGAGGAAGATGTCGATTGGGCTATAGGATTTGACCTGATCGGCGGATTTGGGGCCGAGTATTTCTTCCAAGGGCTTCCCAACGTGGGATTCTCCCTGGAGGGCGGCCTGGACTTCAACCTGTGCATCCCGTTCGCTGACAATGCTGATACCGGCTTCGGTGTTCACACCGTCGGTTCAACCTTCAGCGGCGGAATCCATTACTATTTTGATTAAAAATTAATCCGGCTTAAATCCGGGGTTGGAGGCCTTGCCCTCCAACCCTTTTTTTTTGCCGGAACTTGCGGGGGCGGAATCTAGCGGGTAATTTCCCGGATTAATTGGCCAGCGGAATGGATTCTTCGAGCTCGGCCAGGGATATCTGTAACCTCTCCTCTTCACCCCAGAACTGGACCACGGAAACAAACTCGGCCGAGAAAATAAAAAGAATCGAGAGGTAGAAAACCCACAGGATGATAATAATGATGGACCCGAATGATCCGTAAATCAGGCTGACGTTGCTGACTTTCATTATATAGTAGGTAAAAAAATACTTGGCTAATTCAAAAAGCGTGGCGAAGACCGCGCCGCCCAGGACGGCGTAGCGGAAGTAAACCTTGCCGTGGGGAAGGATCACGGTCAAAACCGTAAATGAGGCGGCCAGGAGCAGAAGCGGCAGCCACAGGGCGACGAGAGGATGATTAAGAATCATCCCGATCCGAATGCTCAGCGACCCTAATGGGATCTTTTCCAGGACCCCGGCCAGCATTCCCACCCCAACCGAAAGGACCAGGGAAATCCCGAGCGCCAGGGCGAGGCCCAGGGAAACCAGCCTGGCTTTGATAAAGCCCCTGCCCTTCTTGATCTGAAAAATCCGGTTCAAGACCCTTTCCGATGAGGCAAAGATCTGGTTCACGCTCCAGAGCAGGGCTAAAAGCCCTCCCACTCCCAGCGCCCCTTTTCCGGAAACGGTTTTTTGGAGAGCCCGGACCACTCCCTCGTCGATAAAGGGAAGAACTATCCTGATTTTAGCCATGATCTGGTCGAAATGGGCGGGGGAACTTCCCGCGAAAAAACCCAGGATGGAAATGGAAAGCAGGAGCAAAGGGATAAAAGACAGGAGAATATAAAAGGATATGGAAGCGGCCATGTTGGTGCCGTCATTAGCGGAAAAAGATTTAAAAGTATTATGAAATACTTTAGCTGATAGCTTTGATCTATCTGATATTCTTTGAAAATGTTTTTCTATTGATATTCTGGAAACCATAAGAATTCAGATGAGATTGGTCAATCCATCATATGTATTCTAACCGCTGCCGCCTAACTTTTCACTCCGATATTTTTCAAGTTTTTTTCCGGAATTTCAGCTTGACGGGAATGCCTTTTAATCCCAGTTCCTCCCGGATAACGTTGGCCAGGTACTTTTGGTAATCGTCCGTTATTCCTTGGGGATGATTGGTGAAAATGACGAAAGTCTGGGGGAGGCTTTGGACCTGGGTGGCGTAAAAAACCCGGATTTCCCTTCCCCGGAACGCCGGGGGGTGGTGGCGCTCGATCGCCCGCTGGATGGTTCTATTCAGGACCGCCGTGGGGATCTTTTTCAGAACCTCGTGGTATTTGAACAGATAACCGATCAGGGTGTCCATGCCCTCCCCGGTTAAAGCGGAGATCATCGCCAGATCCGCCAGGTCCAGCCAGCGGTCCCGGTCCCGGATTCCGCCCAGGATCTCCTGTGTCTGGATATTTTTTTTCCGAAGCAGGTCCCACTTGTTCACGACCAGGATCAGCCCCCGGCCGCGGTCGTAAACGAATTCAGCCAGGCGGGCCTCCTGGGCCAGGAGCTTTACGATGATTTTGCCTTCCGACACCTCGATGGATTCCCCGGCGTCCAGGACCAGCAGGGCCACCTCGGACCTCCGGACGGCCTTGAGCGAGTGGGTAACGCTGTAATGCTCGATCGGGTCGGAAATCCGGTTCGGGCGGCGAATTCCGGCCAGGTCGATCAGGGAAAGATCCAGGGCCTGATCGCCGCGCTTTAGTCGGACCTGGATGTCGATCGGGTCCCGGGTGGTTCCCGGCCGGTCGTCGACAATCATCCGCTCGTCTCCGACGAGCCGGTTGACCAGGGTGGATTTTCCCACGTTCGGACGCCCGATAATGGCCACCCGGAGCCGGTTTTCCTCCTCCGCTTCCGGTTCCCCTTCCCCCTCCTCCGGGGCAGGCAGCTGCCGGACAATCTCGTCGAGAAGTTCCCCGATCGAGGTCCCGTGCTCTGCTGAAACCGGAAATATCTCCGGGGCCCCGAGCCGATAGAAATCCGCCAGGTTTTCTTCGGCCTGCTGACTATCAACTTTATTTACCGCCACCAGGATCGGACGGCCCGATCCCCGCAGGTAGTTGTAAATTTCCGGGTCGATCGGGTTCAGCCCTTCCCGGCAGTCCAGGAGGAAAATCACCAGGTCGGCCTCGGAAACCGCCCGCTGGGCCGCCTGACGGATCTGGTCCTGAAGCCGGTCGGTGGAATTAACCTCCCAGCCGCCGGTGTCGATCAGCTGAAACGATCGGCCCTGCCAGAGGGCCGGCGCGTAATTCCGGTCCCGGGTCACCCCCGGGGTGGGTTCCACGATCGCCCGCCGGGCTCCTACGATCCGGTTGAAAAGCGTGGATTTCCCCACGTTGGGTCTTCCGACAATGGCCACGGTTGCGGGTTTCATGCGGGCTCCGGTTCAGATGATTAATTTAAAAAATCCCGGGTCCGGCCGGAAGTGAAGTTCCCCGACCGGGCAGGCCCGGGCAAATTTCTCCAGGAGACCCAGGAGCTCCGGGATGGTCTCCGGATCTTCAGAAACGTAAAGAACATTGGCCAGGAGACGCGAGAGGGAAACCGCCGGCTCGGAAGGGACGATAAGATGGCGGTGGTTTTTGACCAGCAGGAAGGCGCTTTTTGCCGGCCAGCGTTGGTCGCAGGAAGGAAGCCTGGTCTCCAGCGGTGGACGGGAAACCAAGAAATCGCCGTTGCGCCCGCCGGCGATCACCTGGAGCACATCATCGGAGAGGATCGTCACCTGGTTGCCGCCGGCGGAAATCCCGGAGGATAATCCCGCCGCGGTGCTTTTCCCGGAACCCGAAGGCCCGAAGAGGATATGGGCGGAACCTTTCCAGGCAAAACCGAAAGCGTGCAGGAGCACCCCTCCCCGCTCGAGCAAAAAGTATGAATAAATGACCCGGAGAAAATTCTCCAGGGATCCGGAAAGCCGGTCCGGGACGGCCCGGATCTCGCCTTGCCGGGTTTTCAGATCATATTCCGCCCGGGATCCGGAGGAGCGAAAAATCAGCCGGTTTCCTTCCCGCTCAACTTTTATCGGCAGGTCCTGGCCGGGGATCAGGGGAAAAGGATCCTGGTCGGGGGAGAGCCGGGAAAAGCGGAGAACCGCTTTTTCCCGGGCCTTCCGGCTCGTAGCGGGCCGGGAAGAAAAGGAAATATCCGGAGGGATTTCCCGGAAACCGGCCGGGTCGAAAATGATTTCAACCCCGAGTTCGTCGAGGGAGAATTCAAGGCCGGGCATTGTTGCCATTCTCCAGTTTTTCCAGGAGCGCCTTGGCCGCGGCCTGTTCCGCGGACCGCTTGGTCCGGCCGGTCCCGGCGGCGGAAAGCGAAGAGTCCGGAAGATTGACCTCGGCCTGGAAAACCCTGGCCTGGGAGGGCCCGGACTCGGAAACGATCCGGTAGGAGGGCGGTTTTTTAAAGCGTTCCTGGATTATTTCCTGGAGTTTGCTTTTGAAATCCTGCCCGATCCGGCCCTGGACCAGGTCCGATATCAATGGATTCAGGATCTGCTCGATCTTTTCCCGGGCGGCTTCCATCCCCCCGTCCAGATAAACGGCCCCGAAGACCGCTTCCAGCGCCTCGGCGATGATTGATTCCTTTTCCCGGCCCCCGGCAAGTTTTTCCCCCTGGCTCAGGTTGAGAAATTCCCCCAGTTCCATCCGCCGGGCGATCTCCGCCAGCCTTTCCTGGGAGACCAGGGCGGCACGCATCTTGGTCAGGGTTCCCTCGTCCGCCTGCGGGAAGAGCCGGTAGAGTTCGTGGCCGGCCACGAGTCCCAGGACGGCGTCGCCCAGGAACTCGAGCCGTTCGTTAGGGTAAATGTTCTGCCCGGGGTTTTCATGGGCGAAGGAATCGTGGGTCAGCGCGGTTTCCAGAAGCTCGAGCGATTGAAACCGGTAGGCCAGCTTCTCCTCCAGGGTCCTCAGGACTTCTCTCCGTTCCGGCGATATTTTCTGTTTTTCTTCGGAAGACATAATTTTCAGCAGATTAATTAATTATCCCTACCTACTCGGGTTATTAGGTTCAAGGTTCATCGTTCAAGGTTCGGAAGGTTGGGAACCTCATTAAATGCAAAAAATGGATTCGAAACAATTCGTTACCTTTGTGATCCTCCGCCTTTAACTTAAGAACCGTGCTTGCCCTGAGCATAGCGAATGGTAACCCTGGACAGTGAACCTGAGTAATTACGATTATCTTAAAAATGAATCATAAGCCTTTCGGCGGATGGTTGCGATCCTCACTCGATTATTTTTTCAACCTGGGATCCCCAGAGATGCGGGATCCGCCCGGGCAGGATTTTTTCCGCTTTGACCCGGTAAAGCCCCGCGGCCGGCCCGGGAGTCGGATCCAGCGGAAAATGGACGGGGATGTAATTGGAACTCATTCCCCGGAAAGCATCTTTTTCCCCGGCCCCGGGTTCTTCCGGGATCACTTCCAGCCACTGTCCGAGAAAACGCTCATAATAATCCCCCCGCTTCTTCCGGGAAAGCTCCCGCAGGGCCAGCACCCGCCGCTTGATCTCGCGTTCCGGAGCGCACTTCTTCAGGGCCGATGCTTTCGTGCCCGGCCGGGGGGAATATGGGAAAACATGAAGATAAGCCAGCGGCAGCCCTTCCAGGATGGAATAGGTCCGGGCAAAGGATTCTTCGGTTTCGCCGGGGAAACCGGAGATCAGGTCTGTGCCGACGGCCAGTTCCGGGTTTTTCCCCGCCAGGTCCCGGACCAATGCCGCCATCCGGCAGGAGTCTCCCGGCCGGTTCATTTCCTTCAGGATGTCATCATCCAGGCTCTGCAGCGCCAGGTGAAAGTGAGGGCAGAGGCGGTTCCGGTCCCGGGCCATTTCCGCGAGCTGATCGTCCACCCGCCAGGGTTCGAGCGAACTCAGGCGGATCCTGGTTTTCCGGGTCTCCCGGAAAACGTTTTTCAGCCAGGAGGACAGGCTGGTCTGATATTCCCGGCCGTAAGCGGTGAGCTGGGTCCCGGTCAGGACCACCTCCCGGTAACCGAGTTTTTCCAATTCCCCGACCGCGTCCAGGGATTCTTCCGGGGAAACCGAGCGGGGGGCGCCGCGGGTTTCCGGAATCACGCAGTAGCTGCACCCCTGGCCACATCCCTCCTGGATCTTCAGCTCCGTCCGGGTCCGTCCGAAATCCGGCCAAACCCCGAAATTCAACACCCGTTTTTCCCCGGCGATCGGGCTGACCCGGACCAGGGGAGCGCCGGATTCCGCCGGCCGGTAATCCTGAACGATTTCGGCAATCTCCGTTTTTTCCGGATTTCCGAGGACCAGGTCCACATCCGGCAACGCCGCGTATCCCTTCGGATCGCGCTGGGGGCCGCAGCCGATGGCGATCACGCGGGCCCGGGGATTTCTTTTCCGGGCCCGGCGCAGGAGCTGCCGGGACTGGAAATCCGCCTGCGCGGTGACCGTACAGGTGTTGACCAGATAGAGATCGGCCGCGGTTGTGAAGGAAACGATTTCCGCGCCGCGGTCCCGAAGCCGGTTGATCATCGCCACCATATCGAAATGGTTGCTCCGGCAACCCAGACTGGTAAAAGCTGCCCGCATATTCACCCAACAGTTTGTTTCCGTGCCAAATTTCTCTTGACCTTTATTTATTAGGATAATAATATCATCAGACTAATCAGCTGGAAGGGGGAGAGCCGGATTTGCCGTTTCTGAAATTCATTCGAAAAATAGACCTGGGTATTTCCTGGGCGGAATCCGTCTCGTTGGTTTCCATCCTGGGCTTCATGGCCCTGCTGGCGTTTTTCCAGGTCTTCTGCCGTAATTTCTTCAATTTCGGCTTTGCCTGGGGTGACGAGGTTCTCCGTCACCTGGTGGTCTGGGTCGGCCTGATCGGCGCCAGCCTCGGCATCCGCGATGACCGTTCCATCCGGATTGACGTGATCAACCGCCTTTTCCCCCCGCGGATCAACAAATACAGCGAAGGACTTCTGAATCTGATCGGCGCCATCGTCTCGATTTTATTGATTCTAGCCTCCCTCAAATTTCTGCAGATGGAGAAGGAATATAACGAGGTTTTTTCCTCTCTGAGAATCCCGGTCTGGAAAGTCCTGGTGATTTACCCGATTTCCTTCGGGGTGATCTCGCTCCGTTTTATCCTGAACGGGATCTCTTATCTGCTCGGGGAACTAATAAAGGAACAAAATCAGTAAGTTCTGAAATTATATGTTGGCTACCATCCTCATTGTTTTTTTCATGATCCTGATGTTCACGGGGCTCCCCCTCTTTATTTTCATGGGGGGGATGTCGCTGATTTTGTTCTATTTTATCGCCGATGTCAGCTCCGCGGCGATCTTCACCGAGGCTTACCGGCTGGCCTCCGCCCCGGCGGTCATCGCCATCCCCCTCTTCACTTTCGCCGGTTTTCTGCTGGCCGAATCCAAAGCCCCGATCCGCATGGTTAATCTTTCCCGGGCTTTTCTGGGCTGGCTCCCCGGCGGGCTCTCCATTGTCGGCCTGGTTACCTGCGCCGTCTTTACCGCCCTGACCGGGGCTTCCGGGGTTACCATCATCGCCGTGGGCGCGATCCTGTACAACGCCATGCAGGATGACAATTACCCCGATAAATTTTCCATGGGCCTGATCACCACCTCCGGCAGCCTGGGCCTTCTTTTCCCCCCCAGCCTGCCGATCATCATTTACGGAATGGTGTCTTCCTCCAGCGTGGACAAGCTGTTTGTGGCCGGGCTCCTGCCCGGGATTCTGCTGGTGGTCCTGCTCTCCATCTACAGTATTTTTTCCACTGCCCGGCAGAAGAAAATTGTCCGGGAAAAAATTACCTTGCCCATAATGTGGTCTTCGTTGGTAGACTGCGCCTGGGAGATTCCCGTTCCGATCATTATTCTGGGGGGAATCTACGGCGGGATCTTTACCGCCAGCGAAGCAGCGGCGGTCACCACCTTTTATGTAGCGGTGGTGGAGATTTTCATCAAGCGGGACATCAAGCTCAAACAGCTGGGCCGCCTGATGAAAGAAAGCATGATCCTGATCGGTGGGATCCTGATTATCCTCTGCACCGCCATGGGGTTCACCAATTTCCTGGTGGATCAGCAAGTGCCGATGAAGCTTTTCGCGGTGATCAAAACCCACATCACCAGCCACCTGACCTTCCTCCTGGCCCTGAACGGATTTCTCCTGATCGTGGGCTGCCTGATGGATATCTTTTCGGCCTTGATCATCGTGGTCCCCATTATCCTGCCGATCGCTCATTTCTACGGGGTCGATCCCATCCACCTGGGAATAATTTTTCTCCTCAACCTGGAGATCGGCTATTCCACCCCGCCGGTGGGCGTCAATCTGTTCATTTCCAGTTTCCGCTTTAAAAAATCTATTCCTTATCTTTGGGGCTCGGTGTGGCCGTTTCTGATTATTTATGTCATCACCTTGCTTATCGTTACCTACATTCCGTCGCTCAGTTTGATCCTGTTGAAATATTCCAAGGTCCAATAAAATTATTTATTGACACCCGGGCGTGAAAAGTTAAAATAATCCATGACTAAACATAACCAAGGAGGAAATCCGATGAAAAAGTTGGTAACCGTTATTGCATTCCTGGTTTTGACCACGTCCGGGTGCGCCGGTTTTATCCGGACGGGAATGGGCGCGGCCACCCCGATCTTCGACTCCGCGATCACAGCGGCCATGAGCAGCAAGGATCCGATGGTCCTGGGTGAAGGCGCCCCGGGCCTCCTGCTTATCCTCTCTGGCCTTTCCGCCTTCGCTCCCGACAACCGATATTTTCTCGTAGCCGCGTCGGAGTTTTACACCGCTTACGCCCTGGGTTTTGTTGAGGATAAAGATCCTGAGCGGGCCCGGGTTCTTTACAAAATCGGCCGCGACTACGGCCTCAAAGCCCTCAATATGAACAGCGGCTTCAAGAAAGCCCTGGCCAAAGGGAAGCCCATGTCCGAAGCGGCGAAAAAGCTGAAAAAGAGAGATATGGACGCCCTCTTCTGGACCGCCGCGTCCTGGGCCGCCTATATGAACCTTTCCACCCGCGACACCGAATCCCTTTTCGACATTCCCAACATCATGGCCCTTTTATCCCGGACCGTGGAACTGGACGATACCTTCTGGAACGGAGGTCCGCACATGTTCTTTGCCGCCTACTACTCCCAGTTCCCGGCGATGATGGGCGGCGGGGCGGAAAAAGCCCAGAAGGAATTTGACGCGGTTACGCGGATCGTCAAGAAACAGAACGGGGAAAAGGCCGAGTGGCTGATCGCCGATTATTTCTACGCCAAGTATTACGCCACCCTGCTCAAAGACGAGGAGCTTTTCGACAAGACCATCAAGAAGATTCTCGATGCCCCGGACGACTCCATTCCGTCAATGGCCGCCGTCAACGGGCTGGCGAAAATCAAAACCCGGATTCTCCTCGAACAGAAAGGCCGCTACTTCTAGAAGCCGCGGTCATTACCAGAGATATTTATAGCGGTCTTTACAGGAGAAATTAATAATGGAAAAGAAACAGATAAGAAAAATAGGCGTGCATTTTCTTCTCGGCTCGGCGATTTTCAGCCTGGGATTGTTTTTCCTTTTCTCCCTGAGCCTGAAGGCGGAAGAACCCGCCAAATCCCCGGCCAAATTTGTGATGAAGCTCGGAACCATCGCCCCGGAGAATTCTAGCTGGGGCGACAGCGCCAAGGCGACTTCCCGCGATATCGAAGAAAAAACCCATGGCCAGGTGAAAATCACCTGGTATTTCGGGGCGGTAATGGGTGATGAACCGGACATGATCCGGAAGATCCGCCTGGGCCAGCTCCAGGGCGCCGTTTTCACCCTCATGGGAGCGGGAAAAATCGCCCCGGAGATGAAGGTCTTCGCCCTCCCCTTCCTTTTCAACGGATACGATGAGGCCGACTATGTCTTAACCAAAATGGCCGTTACGATTGACAAGATCTTTCTCGAAAAAGGTTTTATCAATCTCGGCCTGGTGGACATCGGTTTCGCCCGCACCTTCAGCAAAATTCCGATGCGGGGTGAGGCTGACCTGGACAAGATTAAAGCCTGGTCCTGGGCCGGGGAGCCCATGGTGGACGAGGCCTATCGCATGATCGGGGTGAAAACCTTTACCCCTCTGCCCATGACCGAGGTCCTGACCTCCCTGCAGACCGGCCTGGTCAATTCGGTCTTCGGGACCTGTTATTCCACGCTCGGCCTGCAGTGGCATACCCAGGTCAAATACATGACCGAGTATAAAACCGCTTTTTCACCGGGAGCCATTCTGGTGGACAAGAAGGTTTTCGATACCCTGCCCCCGGAATATCAGAAGATCGTCAAGGAAACCTGTCAGAAATTCATCCCTGAACTCCGGAACATGATCCGCCAGGACGAGGAAAAAGCCTGCGCGGGTTTGAAAAAATACGGCATTGTCGGGTACGATGTCGATCCGGAATATTTTAAAAAGATCAGGGCCAACGCTCTCACGCTCTATGACAAATTCGCCGACCAGTATTATCCCCGCTGGCTCCTGGCCGGTGTGCTTAACATTCTCCAGCAATACCGGGTGGAAAAAGGCACGAACAAGTAGAGATTTTTCCCGGTCTCTGACTGAACCAATAATGTTTAGTTTCCGTTCGCATTTACGCCGGTGGGAAACCACCGGCTTTTTATTTTTTCTTTTCCTGGTTCCGGGGCTGTTTTTTTCCCCGGCCGGGAAAGCCCGGGCTGAAGAACCCCGGAAAGCCGAAGCCAAGTACCTGCTCAAGCTCGGTACCATCGCCCCGGAAAATTCGAGCTGGGGCGACACCGCCAAGCAGGCGAGCAGAGAGGTATTGGCAAAAACCAACGGCCAGGTGAAATTTGTCTGGTATTTCGGGGCGGTCCTGGGTGACGAACCGGATATGATCATGAAAATTCGCCTGGGACAGCTTCAGGGAGCGGTTTTTACCCTGATGGGGGCGGGAAAAATCGCCCCGGATATGAGGATTTTCGCCCTGCCTATGCTTTTCAACAATTACGAGGAAGCCGACTATGTCTTGAATCGCATGACGGTCACGATTGACAAGTTGTTCTCCGAAAAAGGTTTTGTCAATCTGGGCCTGGCGGATATCGGCTTCGCCCGCACCTTCAGTAAAGCCCCTCTTCGGAACGAAACCGATTTCAGCAGGGTCAAGGCCTGGACCTGGTCCCTGAGCGGCGAGCCTCTCGAAGATGAGTATTATAAAATGATGGGGGCAAATAACTTTACCCCCCTGCCCTTGACCGACGTTCTCATCTCTTTGCAGACCGGTCTGGTCAACCTAGTTTACGGAACCTGCTATACCACCATCGGCCTGCAGTGGCATACCCAGCTCAAGTATATGTCCAAATTCAAGGGGAGTTTTTCCCCGGGGGCGATCCTGATTGACCAGAAGGTCTTTGACACCCTGCCCCCCAATTATCAGCAAATCATCCGGGAAGCTTTCCAGAAAGCCGTCTCCAGTCTCCGGCAGGTGATCAGGAACGACGAGGAGAAGGCCTGCGCGGGGCTGAGGAAATACGGTCTGGTTGAATATGACGCCGACCCGGATTTCCTGAAAAAGATCAAATCGGATTCCGGCAAACTCTTCGATAAATTCGCAGATATATATTATCCCCGCTGGCTCCTGGCCGGCGTGCTCAACGTCCTGCAGCAGTACCGGGTCGTAACCGGTGCGAATAAAAAATAATTTCTTAATTCGAAAGCGTTCGGAAATGCCCTTCGTGACCAAGGCAACGCTCAGGAGCAACCCGGAGCACCGCCGGGAGTCTCCCAGGCTTTGAACCGGGGAAGTCGAAGGGCTTAATCACAGGAGGAAAAATGCGGGATTCCCATCCGGTTTTTCGGCGGGCGCAGGCTGTTTTACTTCCGGTTTTTATTTTCCTGAGCCTCATCATCTGTTTTTTCCCGGCCGGGCAGGCCCGGGCCGAGGAATCCGAACTGGACCGGATGATGAATCTGACCCTGCACCGGTCGGTCCTGACCAAGGGCGTGGATATGGCCACGCTCGAATCCATTCTGCAGCGGGGCGAAATTGTCGTCGTGGATGAAACCACCAAAGGCGACATTCCCTGGCTGGTGGCCGCGGGAGCCATAATCAACGCTCCCCCGGAAGAGGTCTGGAAAACGCTCTCGGATTTTTCCCGCTTCCCCGAATGGGTGCCCCAGACCGAAAAAGCCATCTCCAAGGTCACGGGCAACCGGGTGGACGTGGATTACACGATCGGGTTCAAGCTCGGATTCATCCATACCACGATCAATTATTCGGTGGCGCAGAGACTGGATCCCCCCCGCCGGATTGATTGGGTCGGAACCGGGGGCGACATCAAGAAGACCTTCGGATACATGGAGCTTTTCCCCGCGGCAGGCGGGAAGAAGACGATGTTCTTCTACGCCGCCTGGGCCGTTCCCCAGCATCTTCTCCTCCGGAAATTTCTGGAGAGCGAACCGGTTCTGGATATGATGATCAGCATGTCCACCGCTTCGGTGTTCGTAAAGAAGCTGAAAGAACAGATCGAGAAAAACCAGCCCGCCCCGCCGCCTGCCACCCCCGAGTCCCGCACCGACCTGGTCAAAACCCCGGTCGAGACCCTGATCGCCCTTTCTTCCCGGGGACCGGTGCTCCTTTTCGAAAATCCCACCCCGGAAGAAATTGCGAACGGCGTTCAGCCGCTGGTGACCAACTGGAGCATCTTCAATTTGCCCCCGGAACAGGTTTACCAGGAAGTGGCGGATTACCCCCAGTATGGAATATACCTGCCTACGGTGGACAAGGCCGAGTGGGTCAAGCAGGCGGGAAATACCGGGGAAGTGGAGTACAAGCTGACGATTCAGCTTCCGATTCTTTCCAAAAAAACAAAATACCGGCTGAGCCAGGAATTTTTCCCCGGGCAGAAAATAAATTGGAAATATCTCCAGGGGGATAAATTCGTCAATTCCGGTTCCTGGGAGCTGATCCCCCTGGAGGGAGGCAGGAAAACCCTGGGATTCTACCGGAACCGGTATACAGTGCAGGACCTGGGCACCATGGCCAATCTGGCCATGAAAGCCATCCCCGACGTCCAACTCGCGATCAAGGCGGTCGTCAGTTCAACCTATATCCGGGCCACGCGGGACTGGCTGGAGACCCCTCAGAGCGCCAGGGAACCTTTAAAACTCCTGAAAAAGAAGAAAAGAATTATGGAGATCCGCCACCTGGCGGAAGAACGTGCTAAAAAGCAGTAAGTTTGTGAGTTGGTAAGCTGGTAAATTAGTTCAGCAGACCGGCGGTTTGCTTCAGAAGCTTTATCGCCTTCCCGAATCCTGAAACTCCAGTTTCTTTAGTCTTTGCCCGCGACCTTGACTCCGTCCCGGGTTGACTGCTTTACCCTGTACATCGCCTGGTCGGCGGCCCGGATGATATCCAGGGCGGACTGGGCGTCTTCCGGATAGGTGGAGACCCCAAAGCTGGCGGTTATTTTCAAGGTCAAGCTCCGTTCGGGATGGAACTCGTGCTGATTAAGCGCCTCCCGGATGCGGTGGGCCGCTTTGAACCCCCGGTTCGGGGTGGTTTCCGGAAGGATGATGACGAATTCATCCCCGCCGTAACGGGCGATGATATCCACATCCCGGAGGGTCTGGCGCAGGACATCGCCGAACTCCCGGAGCAGGTGGCTTCCGGCCAGGTGGCCGTACTTGTCGTTCACTTTTTTGAAATAATCGAGATCGATGAAAATCAGGCAGAATTGCTTCCGGTAACGCCGGGACCGCTTTATTTCACGGTCGAGGGCCTGGTAAAGAAAGCGGGAGTTGTTAAGTTCGGTGACGTCATCAGTGATCGTGAGTTCCTGGATTTTCTGAAAATACTTGGCGTTTTCGATGGCGATGGCGGCGTAATCCGCCAGGGTGGAAAGCAGCTGGAGGTCCTCGGTGCTGAACTTCCCCCGGGCCCCGTCGTTGACGAGCTCGATCACCCCCAGGACCCGGTCCTTGCTGATCATGGGGGCGCAGAGGATCGAATGGGTGGTGAACCCCAGAAGGTCGTCAATTCGGGGGTTGAAGCGGGAATCGCCGCTGACATCGGAAAGGAAAATCGGCTCCCGGTTCTCCGCCACCCACCCCACGATTCCTTCCCCGAACTGGATCCGCATATTTTTCAGACTCTCCGAAGAAGCTCCCACCACGATTTCAAAATAGAGTTCGCGCCTTCCCTCGTCCACCAGGAGCAGGGACCAGTTGCGGGGATGCATGAGTTCATTGATCTTATCCATGATCTTGGTCAAAACCTCCTTGAGATCCAGGGTGGAAGTCAGGGTTTTGCCGATCTCGTGGAAGACCTTGAAATCCGATTCCTTGTGATCAGCCGGGCGCTTAAAACGATTGGTCATGCTGCTCTTTGATACAATAATGGCCGGACAAAATCAAGCTTCTTTGTTTTCGGTGTCAGGAGTAGATAAAACCCAGGAACGCTGACTGAAGTCTGCGGCTACCCAGTTTGTTTGCAAGGCTAAAGCCTTGCCCTACGCATTTGGTTATCATTTGTCAATTGTAAATCTGCAATCGTCAATGAACTAGGGGCTTTCCTGGTTTGACTATCTCCTCGGTAATGGCTAAACTGCCGGAAGAAATATGCCGGAAATTAAATTGGGAAATAACCAGCCCGCGGCCAACCATTCTTCCCCCATGACTGAAGACAACCCTCTTCCGATTTCGATCCTGATCGTCGATGATGAAAAGCCGATCCGGGATGTCATTGTCGATATCCTGAAAGAGGAAGGCTACCAGGTCGAAAGCGCCGCCGACGGTGATGAAGCCATGGATATCCTGGAGCATCACCCGGCCGACATCATGATCACCGACCTGGAAATGCCCCGGGTCCGCGGGATCGAACTGCTCAAGCGAACCCGGAACCTGCCCTCCCCCCCGATCACCATCCTGATGACCGGTTTCGGAACCGTGGAAACCGCGATTGAGGCCATGAAGCTCGGGGCCTACGACTATATCCTGAAGCCTTTCAAACTCGAGGAATTCATCGAGCTGGTCAAGAAGGCTTCCAATAAATTCCGGTTTGAGCGGGAGAACGTTCAACTCAAGGAACTCCTCTCCCTTTACCGGATCAGCGAAGCGATGATCGCCACCCTGGATCTGAAACAGCTCCTGGCCTTGATTGTCGAGATCGTGCTTTCCGAACTCAAGGCCGACCGGGTGGCCGTCTATTTCACCAACGATCACGGCCTGCTTGATCTCCTGATGGAAAAAAGCAAGACAAGCGGAGATCAGGCCCTGGAGCCGCTGCCCATCAATTTCGACCGGTTGAAATCCAACCTGGAGAACCGGGAAATGTTCATCGCCTCCGGATTCAAGCTTTCGGAGGTCCTGCTCTCCCCCACCCCGGAAAAAGACTCATCGTTCTTGGCCCATCCCCAGACCATTTATTCGATCGTCGCCGCTCCCCTGCGCCTGCAGAAGGAGCTCCGGGGCTTTCTAATCGCGGTTTCCTATGACCCCCGCATGATTTTCACCGACGGTCACGGCAAATCCATGGTCATCTTTTCCAGCCGGGCGGTAATGGCCCTGGAAAACGCCCGCCTTTATGAAGAGCTGGCCCAGACCCTGACCCAGACCATCGAGGGGCTGGTGGCGGCCCTGGAAGCCAAGGATAATTACACCCGGGGTCATTCCGAGCGGGTCGCCCTTTATGCCCGGAAAATCGCCGAAGCAATGAACCTGGATAAGTTACAGGTCAACAATATTACTCATGCGGCCCGGCTTCACGATATCGGTAAGATCGGGATCCGGCTGGAAACCCTGAACAAGCCGGGCAAGCTCACCAAGGAAGAACAGAAAATGTTCCAATATCATACCCACCTGAGCCGGAAAATCCTGGAACCGATTAAAATCATGCGGGATATCATCCCGATTATCTATCACCACCATGAGCATTTCGACGGCAAGGGCTACCCGGAGGGAAAAAAGGGAAATGATATCCCCCTGGGGGCCCGGATCCTGGCGGTGGCGGACAGCTATGAGGTCATGACCTCCGACCGCTCCTACCGCAAGGCCCGCAGCCAGAGACAGGCCATTCAGGAACTCAAGCGCTGCCTGGGAACCCAGTTCGACCCGCAGGTAGTGGAAGTTTTTCTCAAAATCCTGGATGCGGACAAAACCTCTTCCGCCCCTCAATCCTAATTTCCTAATAACGAATTTTTTATTGTCGGATTACGTAGATCGGCTGAGGCTTTCGGCTCTTAGCCGCAACCGTAAAACACAAACATGACGATCGCCGCTCGTGGCGGGATTCCGCCAGAGGTGGAAGCCGCTCAGCCACAACCGATTGACTAAACCCGGTAATGAAGAAGGGTGATCAGTCTTTGGATTTCATCCGCAGGCGGAAAAGTCCGAGGCAGACCCCGATCGTTCCCAGAACAAACCCGATCCAGATCAGGGGAAGGCCGGGATCCTTCTTGGCCATCAGGTTAACCAGCGAAACCGGTTCGTAGCCGGCAAACTGGACCGCGACCGGGAGGGTGTTGCCGGGCACCGGTCCGGGATGCTTGAGAAAAACCCAGCCCTTCCCAACTTCTTCCTGATCCCGATAGGCCACGAGGTAAACGGCCGGGTTTCTCGGGTCCATCGAGGCGGAAACGTATTCCCCGGTTTCGAGATCAAACCGGAAATCGGCCAGGTATTTTTGCAGCTCCAGGTCCAGATCGGTTCCCGGAATCTTCCGCTTCTGGCCGAACAGGAGTTCCAAAGCGGCCGGGTTCTGACCGGGCGGGACGATCCGTAAATCCGCCTTCCTGATCCGGGTGGGGAATTCCCGGTAACTCACCAGGTAAACCCGGTGTCCCTGATACGTCAGAGGATGATTAACCCTGATAGTGGCGTTTTCGATCCGGGCCGAGTTTCGCCAGAGCGATACATCGCAGACAAAATCCGAAACCTGGGTTTCCATCCGGTCGTAATAATCAATCCGGAAACTATTCAGTTTCAAACTCAGGGGCGAATCCAGGATTTGCCTGACCTCGCCTTCCTGAATATTGATTTCTTCGCTCCGGCTGAAAACCACCCCCAGCATGGCGCCGAGGAGAATTAAAATCATGCTGATATGGGTCAGCAGCGGCCCGGACCGGATCAACCGGAGCCTTCCGTTCAGGGTTTTCCATTTTTTCAAGAAATTCGGCAGCTGCGTAACCAGGCAACTGAACAGATTAATGAACAGGAGAAAGAGCAGGAGAATAAATACCGGGGAATGATAAACGTCCGCCAGTCCAAGTTTTAAGATCCAGGAGCCGAGACGTTCCCCGTATTCTGAAATATATTCCATCGGTTCACTGCCCTGGGGTATAAAAGTGCCCAGGATGGAAACCAGGGCGATAGCGATGAAAAGAAATATGGCCAGGCGGACCGAGGTCAACCGCCCTTTCAGATCAATTTTGGGTCTTTCCTTGGTGCTCATAGCTCGTTTCGACTTTTTCTTTGTACCTTGTTTTTTATTTCGCGGGCTAAAGCCCGCGGCTACGTTTTTTATTCGCTTGGCGCTTCGCCCTATGCGCTATGCCCTTTGCTCTTAATGCTACCCGGTATATCGTCCCTGAGCAGCTGGACCCGGACCAGGTCCCCTTTGGCGATTCTTTCCAGGCCTTCGGGGAATATCATTATTCCATCCGCTTTGACCATCGAGCTTAAGATTCCTGATCCCTGGGGCCCGGTAGTTTCCCCCCACCATTCCCCTCGCTGACGAAAAATCCGGCAGCGCAGGAAATGGGTCTGCCGGGGGTTTTTTTCAAGAGCTTCTCCCGCCCGGACCGGGATTTCCGGGCGAAAAATGTTCCGGTGCCCGGTCATTTGCCGGACCAGGGGACGGATGAATTCCTCGAAACAGATCATGGAAGAAACCGGGTTGCCGGGAAGTCCGAAAACCGATTTCCGGCCGATTCTCCCGAATACCAGGGGTTGGCCGGGACGGGTTTTGAGTCTCTGAAAAATAATCTTTACCCCCAATTCCCGATAGACATCCTTGACGAAATCGTAATCCCCCACCGAAACCCCGGCGGAGGTGACAATGATATCCGCCTGCAGGCCCCGGGAAAGCCGGTCAAGGATTTCCTCCCGGTCATCCCGGGCGATTCCCAGATCCAGGGGAATCCCCCCGGCCTCGATTACCTGGGCGGCCAGGGCATAGGAATTCGAGGAGATGATCCGATCTTTCCGGACGGTTTTCCCGACCCGGGAAATTTCATCCCCCGTGGCCAGAATTGAGACCCGGGGCCTTTGATAAACCGGAACTTTCGAGATGTTCATCGCCGCCAGGATTCCGATCTCGGCCGGCCGGATTTCCGCCCCAGCCATTAGAACCACGCTTCCGGCCCGGACATCCTCTCCGGCCCGGCGCAGATCGTTGCCGGGCGGAACGGAACTCAATACCTGGATCCTCCCCCGGTCAATTTCCCGGGTGATCTCCACCCGGGCCACCGCGTCCGCTCCGGCGGGAATCGGGGCCCCGGTCATGATCCGGACGCTTTCCCCGGCCCCGACTTTCCCTTTCCATTGTTTTCCCGCCGGCAGGTCTCCGATTACCTTCAGGTCGACGGGAGTATTTTCCCCCGCGGTTCGGACATCCCGGGCCCGGACGGCAAAACCGTCCATCGCGGAATTGTTCCAGGGCGGGAGGTTGCGACCGGCAACCATGTCGGCGGCGAGGACGCGCCCGAGGCTTTCCCGCAGGCCAGCCTTTTCCGGACGAAGCGGATCGGCTTTTTCCAAAACTATCTTCCGGGCTTCTTTAAACCCGACCGGTTTATGATTAATTTTCATTTTCGTCTCTGGTTTCTAGTTTCTGGTTTCTGGTTATGATCTTAAACTCTAAACTCCCAAACCAAAACATCTATTAGTTTCAAGTGGGTTTATGGTTTCCGGTTCTGATTTTTCCAACTCGAAACTCGCAACCCGAAACTAGAAACTGTTTTTTCCCGCTTTTGATCCTTGCTCCCGCCATTATTGGCTGATAATATATCGCACCGATGGGATTGCTTCAATTTATTTTAATTTCTTATTTCTCCGTTTGCGGGTTCGCTTATTCCGAACTCCCTCAGATCGAATCCCAGCCCCCGCTGGTTATCACCACCGAAGATCAGGCCCAAGTCTCCCTTTATCATTACCCGGGAAAGAACCGGCGACAACCTCCGATAATATTATTTCCGGAAATCGGCGCCAACCACCTGGTTTTTGATCTCCCTTCTTCCGGCGGGCTGGCCCCCTACCTGTCCCGGAAAGGGCGCGATGTCTGGGTGGTGGAATTCCGCGGCCCCGGTTCCGGGCCCCGGGATTGGAGCTTGGATGAACTCTTGGGTTATGACCTTCCCCAAGCCCTGGATCGGGTGGGAATCGAAACCAAACGGAAAGATTTTGACCTGATCGGTTTGGGAATAAGCGGGACGATCCTGCTCGAGCATCTGTCTTCCGAACCCAACCCCGACCCCGGTGTCGATAAAATCATTCTGATTAATACCCCCAGCTCAACCCAGGCCGCCAACCTGGCGGTCAGGAGCTGGGCGGGAAAAGCCCCGGGGCTCGCGGAAGGAGACAAAAGCGAATTGATTGACCTTAAAAAAACCTGCCAGGCCCCTGCCCCCTGGCCGGCCGTTCCCGGCACCCTCTTCCACCTCCTGTTCTGGGGCCCGATCGCGGATGAAAAAACCGAAGCCGAGATCTGCCAGACGGTCTTCGAGTCCATCCCTCCGGGGACGGCCCAGCAGCTGGCCCGCTGGGTGGAAACCGGGATTCTAAGCTCCCGGGACGGCAAAAGAAATTATTTAATTAATCTGAAAAATATCCGGGCCCCTGTCCTTTTTCTTTCCGGGCAGCTCGATAATCTCGCCCCCCCCTGGGAGGCGGAATTCGCCTACCGGGCCATTTCCTCCGAGAAAAAGAAAATCCGCATCTTCGGGCGGGCCAACCACTACCGGAAGGAATATGGCCATTTCGACCTTATCCTCGGGCCGGCTGCTTTCCACGAGGTTTATCCCTATCTTTTGGACTGGTTGGGAAAAAACTAGCTCTGTAATAAAAATCCCCAAAATCAGAAAAAGACCGTCGTGTCCCGTCTGCCGGTGGAATTCGTGCTGACCGGACCTGGCCAAAATAATCGTCATAAAAAAAACGGGGCCCTGGAAACTGGTCCTGGGCCCCGAAAAATATCCGCAATAATTTTCGCTTAATTCCGGCTGGTGTCTTCCTCGTGGCCGAAGAACTCCTTCAGGGTATCCCCTTTGCCGGATTCCTTCAGCTTTTTCAGCGCCCGGGCCTCGATCTGGCGGATCCGCTCGCGGGTGATATTGAAGACCTTGCCGATCTCCTCCAGGGTATACTCGTTGTCCTCCTCGATGCCGAAACGCATCCGCAGGATCTTCTCCTCGCGCGGGGAAAGGGTGGAAAGCGCCTCCCGGGTGCGGTCGGAAAGATTCATCTTCGCGGCCAGGTCGATCGGGGCCTCGGTGCGTTCATCGGCCAGGACCGACCCCAGGGTGTCTTCCTCGTCTCCGATCGGGCTTTCCAGGGAAACCGGCTCCCGATTCAGCTTGAGGATCTCCGCCACCCGGTCATCCGGCATCTGCAGGCGATCCCCGATCTCCTTCAGGGAAGGATCACGGCCGAGCTCGCGGGAAAGTTCCGCGGTGGCGCGGTTGAAATGCAGCAGGGTATCGCCCATGTGCACCGGGACCCGGATGGTCCGGGACTTGTCGGCGATGGCCCGGATAATGGACTGCCTGATCCACCAGGTGGCATAAGTGGAAAATTTGAATCCCCGGCGGAAATCATATTTTTCCACCGCCCGCATCAGGCCCAGGTTGCCCTCCTGGATCAGATCCAGGAAAGAAAGCCCCCGGTTCAGATAACGCTTGGCGATGCTTACCACCAGGCGCAGGTTGCCCTGGATGAACTTGTGCCGGGCCGCCCTGATATCTTCCAGGGGTTTCTCGAGAATGAAAAGCAGCCGTTCCCGTTCCCGGGGTTTTACCCCGATATCGACGGGAAAAACCTCGTCCGGAACCAGGCGGACCGATTGGGGACAATCCCTCATAGCCCCGGAAAACTTGATGATGAATTCCTCGATGAATTCGCCGCGGAAGGGAAGACTGTCGAGATGGGCCTTGATCTCCTCCCGGTTCTTGATTTTCCGCTTTTGGACCCGCTTCTTCCCGATGGCGGTGTAGGAGTTCTTTTTTTTCAGTTTGTTTTCAATCGCTTTGTATTCCTTTTCCAATCCGTCGATCTGGCGCAGGATTTTGATGACTTTATTCGCCTTGTCCGTCCGGTAGGTCGGCTTTTCAATCATCGGATCGGTCGGGGTGATGGCGAAAGACATTTCCAGCTCCGAACCGCCGCCCAGAATTTTCTGCAGGGTTTCAATGAAAGCGTCGGTCTTGAAGAGGACTTCAATCAGCTTGTTCCGTGCCTCTTCGATTTTCCGGCCCAGTTCCACTTCTTCATCGCAGGAAAGAAGCTCGTAATCGCCCATGTCCCGGAAATACTGCTGGGAATAGTCGATTTCGACATCGTCCTTCCGGAAGACCGGAATCGGAACCAGATCCTCGGGAAGCTCCGGGGCTTCATCCGGGAGCACTTCCGGCAAGACGGTCAGGGCTTCCGCGCTCTCAAGTTCCAGTTCGGGATTGGCCTGGACCTCGGCTTTCTTTTTCTGCTTTTTTTCGCTTTTCATATGCTAAATCCTCTGACAAGTTGTTAAATCCGAATCTGCAAATATATCCTACAGAATACCGGACATATCATCTCCATATGTCTTGGACATTGTCTCATAAAAAAAAGTTCGTTGGAAGTAGGGGAAAGACCTTAGAGTTCTTTTGGTTTCAGGGAGAAATCAGTTTGATATGTTTTCCCTTTTTCAATCTGAATATCTTTAAATTCCTCGATAAAACCTGAGGACCTGATGCTTAGCCTATATTTTCCCGGCTTAATTCCATTGATCAGATAAGTTCCATCTTCTTTTAAGGTGTATCCGACTCCGCGATCGCCGGTCCAGATAAATATCTTTCCTCTTTTAACGGGCTTGCCCTGTTGATCCTGAACCGATCCTTTTAAAATCCCGCCTGGCTCCAGGCGGAAATTGACCTGGACCGGGCCGCCGCGCTTGATTACCACCTTTTGATCCTCATCAATGAACCCATCCGCCTGAGCGCTTAATTTCGCTTCCCCCAGGGGCAGATTACGGAGCCGGAACCGGCCATTGCTTTCCGCGGGATACCCGGTTCCGACCGCTCCCTCCCAGACAAAAATCTTAGCTTTGCCGAGAGGCTGTCCGTTGAGATCTTCGACCTTTCCGCTGACTTCCCCTCCCTCTTCCAGCTGGATCTTGATTTTTCTGGTAGTTCCCGGCGGGAGGGAAATTTTTTCCTTTCTGGCCGCGAACCCGGCGGCCTGGAAGGTCAGGTCATAATCGCCCTGGTCCAGCCCGATCAGATAGACGATTCCATCGTCATTGGCTTTATTCACCGTTCCTTTCGGGCCCTGCCAAAGAACCAGCTCCGAACCGGGTATGCCTTTTCCGGAAGGATTGGCGATGGTGGCCACCACCCTGGCCCTGGTCTTGGCCCCGGTTTCGGCCCGGCCCAGCAGTTTTTTAACCGGCGCGGGCAGGGAATCCACCAGTTCCGAACGGTTTTCCTCCTCGGCCACCGTGAAGGAAGTGCCGTTATCGACGGCGATATATTCACCTTCCCGGGGCACGTTATCCCCGATGTTCAGTCCCCGGATCCCCAGCAGAAGATGGAAAGGATCCACAAAGGTTTTTGAATGCTGGGCATCGGTGAAAACCCATCCTACCCGCGGAAGGTACACCTCGATCCAGGCATGAAACCCTCCCCCCGAGGTTTTTACCCCCCAGTAATCCCTGGAGATGCCCCAGTCGTATCCGGGCGGCAGGTATCCGGAGACATAGCGGGCGGGAAAACCGGAAGCCCGGAGCAGGGTCAGGCTCAAATTCGAAAACCCCACGCAGGACCCTTTTCTGCTTTTTAAAACCGAGATCGCGTCCTGGGGAGTGTTGATCTCGTATTCCAGGGTATCCATGACCCAGTCGATAATCCGGTTATACGCTTCCGTGGCGCCGGCGCTTCCCTGGGTGATCTTTTTCGCGATCTCGATCATCCGGGAATTGCCGGAGGGAATATCCTCTTCGGCCGCGAGGAACGGGCGGAGTTCGGGCGGAAGCGAAACCGGATCAATGGGAAAAGGCCCGGATGGAGGCAGAGGGCTGAGGTTGATCTCAACCCTGACCTTCTTGCTGACCCGGTCGCCGGAAATTATTTTCTGCGAATAATTCTGGTTGGAATATTCCGGGAGATTTTTCAGGCCCCGGGGATTGATAATGTCGTAAGTTACGGTGTGACTGCCCGAGAGCAGAATGGTTTCCGCCCCGGACCGGGCGACTGACCCGGCAAAAACAAGAATGAAAAATAACGCCATCCATTTCTTCATGCCTTTTCCTTAATCTTTGATTTCTCCCTGAACCATGATGACCAGGATCGGATAGAACTTGCTGTCGGACAGTATTTTTATCAGCCCTTGAAAATTGCCGCGAAAATCCCTGGGTACCAGCCAGACCCTGACCCGGGTTTGATAGTCTTTGACCGATTCGATCTGGGTTCTCAAAAAAGGGATATCGGTTTCGACAAACCTGACCCGTCCGCCGGATTTAACCATATCCTTGACCAGGAAATATTTTTCCAGATCCCGGGGATTGCCTGTCTTCAGGTGCACGGTTTCAAAGTCGATAATTTTCGGTTCCACCACCAGTGTCGGCATAACCTCGACTCTGAATTTGAGCTCAACCCGCGGGCGCGCAGGATCGTTGCTCTCCACCAGGATTTCTTTTTCGATTTTTCCGGCAAATCCGTGGGAATCAAAGGTCACGTCGATTTTTCCGGTTTCTCCGGCCGGAATTTCCTTCGGGGAAGCCATGGCCTGGGTGCATCCGCAGGAAGCCTTGACCTCCCCCACCACCAGGGTTTGCTCGCCCCGGTTGGTGAATTCGAAATAAAATTTCGCGTGGCCCCCGGAAGGTAATTTATCCAGGGTGATATTTTCATTATTGAAAACAATCTTGGGACCGGTTTTCTCCCCGGCGTTTAAAGGAGAAAGGAAAATCCCGCCCAGAAATAATCCCAGGGCCGTCAGCGCCGCGGCATGTTTCATCTGGATTCCCATCGGTTAAACAACATGTTCAAAAGGTGACTTTGTATGCCACCGTAATCTTGCATTCCTTCAGAATGTTCGGGTCCTGGAGAGCCGATTTGATTTTGTTCAAGGTCAGGTCCTTGACGGTTATGTCGATTCCGGTGTGTTGTCCCACCGGCACGGCGCCCCGGGTGACCAGGGGAAGAACCCCGACCCGCTTCAGGTCATCCTTGTTCGCCATCGCGACTGAGGGAGCGTACCCGACCAGGCCGATACTGGCCGCGATCCGCTGGTTGTCGGGGCTCGGGCCCACGATCAGATGACCTTCCTGGTCGTAAATCTTGGGGAAAAGCCCGGGTTTTATATCGGTGTCGGTGACATCGATAACCAGGCCGGTGTTCCGGGGAAGCGCCGCCTGGGCCCGGGAACCTCCGACCCAGGAGGCCATGGTCCGGATTGCTTTTGCCAGACCGAGGCGGGCGCGCCGGGTCAGGGAATTCAGCAAACCTCCGCTCGGGGCGGGCAGGATCTCTTCCAGAAGCGATTTGGACAGGTCACCCCAAAGGGGAGCGGTGATTGTAACCCGGACCGATCCGGAAGGATCTTCCTCAACCTTGACCGGTCTGGACCCCCGCACCACCCCGGTAACCGTCGCCTTGATTCGATCGCTTTTCAGCACGAAGGTTTCCACGGTGGTTTCGGATTCCACCCTCACCCCTTTGATAATCTCAAGAAGGTTTCTCTGCGCGATCACCGTGGCCGCCCTTTCCGCCTGCACCCGGGCCAGGGCCCGGTTGGGTTCCTTGGCGTTCAGGGCCGCCTCGCCCCGGGCGTAAATCATTCCCTTGGTCCAGTCAATCCAGCCTTCCCCGACCGGCTCGCTGAGGGTGGCTTGATCTTCGGCCTTGACCCGGCCCAGGCTGAGAACCCCGGCCAGGATGAGGGCCAGAAATAAAATCCCCAATACCGATTTTTTCATTTTCATCTTCCTACTCCACGGCAATGACTACTCGGCCCTTGGCCAGGATTGATCCCCCGTCCGCCAGGCCGATCAGGTTGGCTTCGTCGTTGGAAATCACGATCCGGTTCCCCTCCTTGACCTGCCGGGCCGCGACCCGCAGGGGATTCTCGCCGATGCGGACATTGGCCCGGGCCGGCTTCAAGGTCTTGGTCCAGCCCACGAGCCCGGTTTGGCAGACATACTTGTCATCCGCGATTCCCATTCCATAAATTCTTTTCCCGTCCTCGGACACCAGCTCGGGAGCCAGGCAGGGGGTGAGCTTGATGCTCTGGGCGTTAACCAGAAGGCCGCTATAAGGCCCCTCCTGTTTGACCTTGTCCCTGAGCGCCTGGTTCACGTTTTCCACCACGGTAAATTTCGGGGTTCCCGCGGCTTCCGCCTTGGCCACCGGGGCGATCAGGTCTTTCATCCCTTCCTGGGTCATCGAGGTTTTCACCGTGACCTGGACCAGGCTCTGGTCGGTCCCGGGAACGGGTTCCACCACCTCTTTCTTGGGTTCGGGAACGGTATTCTTGGAGATCAGTTTCTCGACCTGCACGGAAAGCTGCGGGTCTTTCTTCTGGATGACCTCGGCGATGCTTTCCTTGTTGGTGGGCTTCAGATCCATGACCTGGTCGTTCACCTTCAGGAGGGCGATCCGGTAAGCCTTGGCCTTGGCCTGCTCGAGATCCTCGCCTTTTTTCACCAGGACCGCGGCCGAGGCGATCATCTCCCCGGACTCAAAATCGGTAGTGGTGCGGAAATTGGCCCCGTACTTCCTCCAGGCGAGGACATCGGAAGCCTGCTTTTCCTTCCAGACCTTCAGGATGGCGGTCTCTTCATCCTTCCAGAGACGGACGATTTTATCCTGCTCCTCGCGGTATTCCCGGACGGCCTGTTCTTTTTCCGCCTTCCAATTATCCACAATCTGCCGTCGCTGGGCATCCCAATCCGAAACCGTCTTCTGGTTTTGGGCCCGATATTCCTCCACCGCTTTCTTCTGGTTCTCCTGCCAAGCCTTGACCTCATCGCCGGTCCGCGCGGACTGGATTCCTCCGGAAAAAAGCAACAGCGCCAGAATTCCCGCGATCCGGAATATTCTTGCCCGGTTCTGATTCGGTTTCATTCTTACCCCCTCTTTTTTTCCTTTCGATTTTTCGCGAACATCAGTTGAAAGCTTTTTACCGTTTCGGTTACGTCCCGGGCGAAGGCGAGGGCGGAGATCATGGACGCCCCCGCGGCCCCGGCCGCGATTACCTCCCGCAGATTATCCGCGCCGATGCCCCCGATGGCGACGACCGGCACGGACACGGAATCCACCACCCGCTTCAGCTCGGCGAGCCCCCCGGGGACCACCTCCGCCCCGGTCTTCGAGGCAGTGGGAAAAACCGGTCCGAAAGCCACATAACCGGCCCCGCCCCGCTCCGCGTTCTCCGCTTCCGCCACCGATCGGACCGAGATCCCGACGATCATTTCCGGAGGGCATAATGCCCGCGCCGCTTCCAGGGGCAGATCGTCCTGGCCCAGGTGAACGCCTTCCGCTTTTAAAGCCAGGGCCACGTCAATTCTATCATTTATTATCAGATTCACCCCGGATTCCTTGGTGATCTTTCTCACCACCTGGGCCCGGAGGAAAAATTCCCGGTCGGTCTGATGTTTGATGCGAAGCTGGATTTGAGGGGGGCGGGCCGCCAGAATCAGGCGGGTAAATTCTTCTTCCGAAAATCCGGACTTGACCCCGGAATCGACGATGGGATAAATTCCCCAAATCAAGGTCTTACCCCCACAGATAAAAGGAAGGAGACTCCGTCTAGGAAATGTTTCCCTCGGCTCTTTTCGACTTCTTCCTGCCGCGCTTGCCTCTTCCTTGAATGTTAAGTTCCTTAATCCGGCGGGCCAGGGTGTTGCGGTTGATCCCGAGAATCCGGGCGGCTTCGACCTGGTTTCCCTGGCAATGCGAGAGCACCAGCTCCAGCAGGAGCCGCTCCACCATCTGCATCACCATTTTATGAAGCTGGTCCCCGCCCTGCTTCCCGATGCCCTTCAGGAGGCGTTCCAGGTGATCCCGCACCATGGACTCGAAGCTTTGCGGGACGGGTTTGACCGCGCCTTTCCTGGAATCTGAGTCGGGATTCTCCATTGGCTTGATCATAGCGGATGATAATAGCATAATATTAATTGGGATCAAGAGGAAAATATTAAATGCCAAGGGATTCCATGCGGAGGTTTATATTTACCTGGGGTTAAAATCGATGAAAAAATTCGCCGCCATCCTGATTATCCTGGGATTCTGCCCGGGGTTATTTGCTGGAGGGTGCGCGTCTCTTTCTTCTCCCCGGGATCATTCCCAACCTGTCCTGGCTTCCCCCAATCCTTCCCCTCCGGCGAAAGCCGATTCCCTGATGCCCGCGGTCGATTCCGTGGCCAGCCTGCCGGAATTCTCCGCCGCCAGCGCGGAAGTCGAGCCGCAATTTCTTTTCCAGGAAACCGCCCCCCTGCAGATCGTGATCGACCCCAAGGTCAATCATTTCATCGAATTTTTTCAGAATAAGCAAAGGGAGCATTTTACCCTCTGGCTGGAGCGCTCCCGGCGTTATCTGCCCATCATGGAGCAGATCTTCCGCAGTGAAGGCCTTCCCCCGGAACTGGCCCATCTGGCCCTGATCGAAAGCGGATTCAACCTCCAGGCCCGGTCCAGGGCCCGGGCGGTGGGACCATGGCAGTTCATTCGCTACACCGGGAAACGATACGGGCTCCGGATCAATGACTGGGTGGATGAACGCCGGGACCCGATCAAATCCACCTACGCGGCAACCCGCTATTTAAAGGATCTGTATTCCCTCTTCGGGTGCTGGTATCTGGCCGCGGCGGGATACAACGCCGGGGAAGGCAAAATCAGCCGTGCCATCCGGAAATCCCGGGTCAGCGATTTCTGGGAGCTGGTTCACTACCCCTACATTAAAAAAGAAACCAAGAATTACGTGCCGAAATTCATGGCGGCGTTGTTGATCTCCCATGAGCCGGAGGACTACGGCTTCATGGAAATGCAGTATCTCCCGACCCTGGATTTCGACGTGGTGACGGTTAATTCTTCGCTGGATCTCAGGAAAGTGGCCGATTTCCTGAACCTGCCTCTGGATGATTTAATGGCCCTGAACCCGGAGCTGCTGTATCCTTTCACTCCCCCCAATTATCCCGATTACCAGTTGAAGCTGCCGGTGGGAACGGGGCCCGGCGTCAAGGAATACATCTCCTCCCTTCCCCCGGAAGCCCGGCTTACGTTCATTCAGCACAAGGTCCGCCCCCGGGATACCCTTTCCGGAATCGCGAAGAAATATCATGTCAAAGCCAACGCCATCATGACGCTGAACAACTTTTCCCACGCCCGCCGGCTCAAACCCGGGGAAACCCTCCTGATCCCCCTCCCTTCCTGGAACCCCCGGATCGCGAAAAAATAGCCGCCCTGTCTTGAAATGAGCGCCCCCAAGGAGCCGAAACTGACCTACGAGCAGGCCCTCGCCCGCCTGGAGGAGATCACCCGTCTTCTGGAAGGCCGGAGCCTGAGCCTGGAGGAATCCCTGAAAATTTTCGAGTCCGGGGTCAGCCTGTGCCGGTTTTGCCTCAAAAAACTGGAAAAGGCCGAGACCCGCGTCGAGATCATCCTGAAAAATTCCGAGGGAAAAGCCCTGGTGGACGGCCAGGGACAACCCCGGACCGAACTGCCCGGGGACGCGGACGAATTTGATTCCTCCTCTTCCTCCGAAGAGGACAATGGCCCGGCCTAAATCTCCCCCCAATCTCGAATTGAATTTTCCCTCTTCCGCCTCCTCGGCCCGGGAGAAGAAAAAGGCTTCGGCGGCCAAACCCCCGAAGGAAAAGCGGCGCGCATCCCCTAACCTTCTGGTCATTCATATCGACGGAGCTTCCCGGGGCAATCCCGGACCGGCGGGAATCGGGATCGTGATCAAAAACGAATCCGGCTCGGTCCTCTTCGAATCCGGACAGTCCATCGGAACGGCCACCAATAATGTCGCGGAATACCGGGCCCTGATCGCCGCGTTGCAGGCCGCCCATTCGCTCACCTCGGGACAGCTGCAGGTTTATTCCGATTCCGAGCTCCTGGTCCGCCAGATCCGGGGAGAATATCGGATCAAGAACCCCCAGTTGCGACCGCTTTTTCAGGAGGCCGAGATCCTGATTTCCCAGTTCCAGAGTTTCAGCATCTCCCACATCCCCCGGGAACAGAACCAGGAAGCCGACCGCCTGGCCTCCCAAGGCGCCAGTGTTTAGCAATTGGTTAGGTTAATCGGTTGCGGTTACGCGGCTCGTTTCGGTTGAGTTTTGCGGTTACGGTTTTAATAAAACCGTTCGACGTTGCCCGCAAGACTAAACAAGCAGCGCACCCGATCGACGTAATCCGTGAATTAGAAATTAATCCGATTTAAGATTTTTTCGGTTACCGGCTACCGGCTACCGACTACGTTTTTTCAGCGGGATACTTCCAGATTGAACCAGGGAGGCCTGCTCTCCTGCAGCGAAAGTTCTTCCGGGAGCTCAATGATCGCCCGGCGGCGGTATTTGCCGGGAGTCAGCCCGGATCCCTCGAGATAAACCTTGATCTCTTCCGGTTTGAGCCCGGAGAGGATCAGTTCGGGCCCCCGGATTAAAAGGTCGATCCGGGCGGGCCTGACCTGCGCCTTGTCCCCGGAAAGTCCGACCACCTTGATCGGCACTCCCCGCAGCCAGCGCTGGTTCAGGATCTTTACGATCTCCACCTGGATCTCCACCCTTTTCGGCTCGACCTTGGTCAGATGGATTCCCCCCATCACCAGGGGCACAACCATCCGGAATGATTCGTTCCGGTCCTTGAGGGAAACCGAATCGGTTTCCACCGCCTCGATCCGGTTCAGTTCCTGGGCCGCCCCGGTCAGATTCACCCGGGCGGGGGTGACATTGATCTGGGCGATCCGGTAACCGCGGGCGCAATCACCTTCGGTTTTGGTCCGGACCGAGAGCTCCTTGGTCACCACCGGGGAAAACTCGAAATCAACCTCCGGCGGGTTGATCCGGTTCACCCGGAGTCCCCGGGGCAGCACGATCTGTTCCGGGAAAATATGGTAGGAGGACCGCCCGGTCTTCGCCCCGGAAAGATCGAGGGAAATATTGACCCGGGCCGGATCCAGGCTGGAAAACAAGGTCCGCGGCCCCTGCACCCGCACTTCCAGGTGGGTTTCCGGATTATTCACGATGACCAGGGACTCCGGCAGATTTTCAAAACGGACCGGCACGTCGACCCCGATTTCGGATGATCTCCGTCCGATGACAAAAAACCAGAGAAAGACCGCCAGCAGCAGCGAAATGATTTTCAGAGAAAGATTGCTGAGAAGTTTTTCCTTGAAGGCCAATTCCGTGGATTCGAATGATTAATGACCCTTGATATTCAGAAAACCCTGGACCACTTCCAGAAGCTTCTGGTGATCAATCGGCTTGGTGAAATAGAAATCGCAGCCCGACCGCAAACAGCGGTCCTTGGTTTCCTCATCCCCGCGGGAGGTAACCATGATCACCGAGATATCCTTGAGCACCGGGTTGCTCTTGATGAACTTGCAGACCACGTCCCCGTTCATTTCCGGCATGATAATATCCAGGAGCACCACCCGGGGATGCTCTTCTTGAACCCGTTTCAGAGCCTCGATGCCGTTCCGGGCCTTGATTACCTCGCAACCGGTCCTTTTGAGCAGGATCTCCTCCAGCTTCAAGACCATGTCCGCGTCATCTACCACCAGGATTTTGTCGGAGGCTCCTTTGGGCTTGGCGCCGCCCGGCGGCTCCGGCTTAAGGATCCGGTCCTTAAGATCCATTATTTTCCCTCCTCCTGCGTCCCCGAAGTGGATGGCGCTCCCGGTTTTGCCGCCGGAGGCGGATTTTTCACCTGGACCGAAATGAACTTACGGATATGTTCTTCGCTGCCCGGGTCAAACTTCAGGAACTTGATCCCCATCCCGGCGGGATCCCTTTCGGAACTTCCGGCGCGGACCACCCGGACCACCTCCCCCAGGCCCTTGACCTTCCGAGGAATTTCCGGGAGGGTAAACTCAATCAAAACCTTGGTTCCGAACTCGGCCGGCTCCAGCGTCCGGATAAATATTCCCCCGACGCTGATGTTGTTGGAATAATCCACGAAAAATTCCTTGGCGCTGGAGTATTTCACGCTCAAACGCATGGGAATCCGGGGATGGATTCTCCGGTCTCCCAGGATTTCTTTTTTTGATTCCCCGCTTTTCTGATTCATTGTTATATATTACCCGTTTTTCGGATTCGACAAAACTTAATTTCGACCGCGTGACTTTATCCTGTCCGGAAAAACCAAACCACTTCCCTTACTTCATCTGAAAAGGGGCCGGGATAAAAGTCAGCAGGAAAATAAACATGGTGGCCCAGCCGAGAATTTTTCGCCCGGTCGAAAGCTCCACCCGCGCCTCTTCCACGGGCGGGTGATTGGAACCCATTATTTTAAGAAGGAGAAACCAAAAAAACCAAGTAATAAACCCGGAAAATTGCTTTAATCCTAAGTTAAAATATATATCAAAATTCTCAAAATAATATTCAATCGAACCTAACAAACCCAAAAATCCCATAGCAAATAAAACGGGGACAATAATTTTCCCGATAAGCTGGTGATTTTTTTCACCTAAAAGTGCATAGATAATATGGCCACCATCAAGTTGACCGTAAGGGATTAAATTCAAAGTGGTAATAAAAAGACCTATCCATCCAGCAAAACCGATTGGATGGATCAATATCTCCTGGCCTTCTGCCAAGTTGCCCATGAAGATCTTTTCCAGCCCCGCAAAAGCCAGAGAGTTTCCTAGGTTAATACCTTCGAAAGATCCGGAAGGAACGACCTGCGCAAACTTGAATCCGATGATTACCGCCGGAATGGAAACCAGGAATCCCGCCAGGGGCCCGGCGGTCCCGATGTCCAACAGAGCTCGGCGGTCTTGGATCGGAGCATTCATTCGGATAATCGCCCCAAACGTTCCGAAACCAATTGGGGCGGGAATAAAATAAGGAAGACTTGCCTCGACCTTGTGAAAACGAGAAAAAAAATAATGGCCTGATTCGTGGGTCAAGAGAATAGCCATAAGGGGAACCGCAAAGGAAGCCCCGGCCGAAAATAGCCGACCCGGTTCCTGGAAAGAATCAATCCCGGCCAGGCTCGCCCCTGCATACAAAGTCGAGAAAAAAGTCAGGATAAAAAGGACCAGGTTCAGAAGATATTTCTGCGGGGGCGGAGGCGGGACAACTGGCCCCCCTCCCGGCCCGGAGCTTTCCGGATTCAGGCTGGTCTGCATTCAGTTGGTTCGGCTGAAGCGGAAGGAAGCCATCTCCCAGGCGATCTGTTTCCGGAGGTCATCCAGGCTGCGGTAATCCCGGATGTAGGTCGAGGTCAGAAGCTCGTTGACCTTTTTCATCGGCGGGGTTTCCTGGGACATCAGGAACTTCAGCTCGCGGAAGATCCGGTTCTTCTGGGTCACGTAGGCATCGATGATCCGGAGGGAGGGTTCATCCAGCCGGATGAATTTTACCCCCATCCCCGGCTGGGGATAGCGTTTATTGGTGTTGGGCTTGGCGATGACCCAGACCACGTTTCCCTCGGCTTGGATAATATGCTTTTCTTCGGGCAGTTTGAATTTCATCCAGATTTCGCTCCCCGCCGGCAGAAAATCCTCGGTCTGGATGAAAATCCCCCCGCAGCCGATCATGGCGGTGATTCCCTTGCGTTTCCTTTCGCTTTCGGGTTCGGAATTTTTCCTGGGTTTTTTGCCCGGTTCGAACAAGGAAAGCCCGAACTCGATCGCGACTTTCAGGGTGGCTCGCTGAAAATTCCGGAGATCTTTAACCGGTTTATGATGGGTGACCGGCATGCGGCTTGATTCCTGGGTAAATAACGGCAGACAAGGATCAGCGCGACGGTGATGACCCGGACCCGCTTTTGCCGGTTCCGCTGTTGATCTTCTCGCGCAGTTCTTTTCCGACTTTAAAAAAAGGGATCTTCCGGGGAGAAACCTGGATGGAAGCCCCGGTCTTGGGATTTCTCCCCTGATAAGAAGTATAGTGGCGGTTGGCGAAACTGCCGAACCCGCGCAGTTCAATCCTCTCCCCGTTCAGAATCGCCTCGCGCATCGCTCCGAAAATGGATTCGACCAGCAGGGCCGCCTCCCGATGCCGGACTTTCGATTTTTCCGCCACCTTGGCAATCAATTCGGACTTGATCATGCCCAATGCCTCCTTGCTTAACCGATCCTCGACAGCTTATGCTTCCGCCTTTTCAAACCGTACACCATCATATGCCCCTGACAGGAATCGAACCTGCGGCCCAAGGATTAGGAATCCTTTGCTCTCTCCACTGAGCTACAGGGGCTTTAAGGCCAAGTGAAATTTTACTATTAAATTAATATGTTAGCTCAATTCGGTCAAGTCCTGGTCCCGCAAAATTATTTCTGCATCGATTACCCGGATTTAACCGGATTAAAGATTAGGTTCAAAAATCACCGGCAACTATATAAATCTGCCAAAATGCCGAAAATCAGCGCCGGGGTTTTCCTTGTCTTGACTGCCTCAGTGTAATCAATTAAATTCTTCTCAAAGTGAAAAGTTATTAAAGGAGTGGCGATGGCAAAAAAAATCCTGCTCATGGATGACAGCGAAATTACCCTGGAAATTCTCAAGGAGGGCCTGGAGCAGAAAGGTTTTGAAGTCTATACCTCTACCAACCTGGTGGAATTCGATCAGACCATCATCAAGGTCAAACCCGATCTTATCATCACCGACATCATGATGCCGGAAATCAAGGGCGACCATATCTGCGAGGTATTAAAGCGCGACCACCATACCACGAGCACCCCGATCATCCTGTTTTCCAGCATTGATGAGGAGGATCTGAAGGTCCTCGTCAAAAAATCCGGGGCGGATGGTTATATCTCCAAGAAAAACGAACCCGAAGAGATCGTGGAGAAGATCAAGGAATTTGTGGACGGAATCGCCTGGTAGGACCCCGGACTCAGAATAATTTACCGACGGATCCCACGGATATCCGCGGATTTATTAAGGTTTTAGATTTGATGATTTTATGAATCAGTGAAAATCCGTGAGAATCCGTGTCTGAAATTCCGCTCTGCCTTTATTATTCGCTCAACAAGCTTAAATATTTCTGGAAACAGACACTGGAATTTTTCTGATCACCCAGTTTCTGATAAAGAATCCCAAGAATCCTGAAGGCCTCGGGATTACGCGGATTTAATTCCACCGCCGTCTGCAAAGCCTTGACGGCTTCGGCCACCTGGCCGGTCTCGTGCAAAGCCACCCCCAGATTAAACTGGGCCTCCGGGCTTTGGGGGTTCAGGCTGGCCGCCAGGCTGAACTCGGCGACGGCTCCTTTTTTGTCCCCTTTCAGATAAAGAGTCTTGCCCTTGATTACATGCATCTTGGACATTTCAGGATCGATTTTTGCCGCCGGTGCGGAAGCCGCCGGAGGGACGACCGCCGGGACGGCGGCAACCTGGGGCCGGGCGGCCGGAGCGGGTTTCACCGGAGCGGGTTTCGTTTCCGGCTTGGGCTTGGCGGCGATCGGAGCCGGCGTCGGGACCGCCGGTTTTTCCCTGGGCTGGACGGCCGCACTTTCGGCCGGGGCTGCTGCCGGTTCCTTGGGTTTGACGGCCTCAGCTTGGATCGGGGCCGCCGGTTTTTCCTCGGCGGGCTTGGCGGCCGGGATTTCCTTCGGAGGTTTCTCCGGAGCCGGGGCGGGAGATTTCGTCGTACCCGGGGCGGGAACCGTGACCGTTTCGCCGCCTTCGGATTTCTTTTCGGGTGGCGGGGTCAGCGCCGGCTCTTCCTGAACTTTGGCGACCTGGACCGGCGCCGTGGCCCGGGGAATCCGGTTCTTTTTTACCAACGAGATTACCAGCACCGATACCGCCACGAGAACAATCACTGCGGCCACACCCCCCGCGATCAAGGCGGGGGAAAGCTGAACCCGGCGGACCGGAGCAGGTTCCTTCTTGGCCTTCGGGGGAGCCGCGGGTTCGGGAGGAGCCGCTTCCGGGATCGGCGGTTTCTCGGACTTGACCTCGGGCGGCGGGGGCGAGGCTTTGGCCGCCTTGGCCGCCGGGGCCAGTTTGGCGGAGATCACTTTAGGTTCCGCCTTTTTAATCACCGAGGCCTGAGCCGCTTCCTCCGGCGGAAGGAACCACATCTCCTCGTCGGAAATGGGCTTCCGGCGCGGCTTGGCGGCTTCTTTGGCCTCTTCTTTGATTTCGGGTTTTATCTCGGCCGGGGGCTGCTCCGGAACCGAAGGTGCCGCCGGGACCGGGACCTCAAATTCCAGCTTGGTTTCCACCGGGCTCGGCGCGGGAGCGGCCTCCACCGGGACCGCTTTGGGCTTTTCCGGAGCGAGGCGCTGGGTGGCTTCTTCCCCTTCGGAAAAAAAGTCCACCTCGATCTCCATTTCCGTCTGCTTTTCGGGTTTTTCCGGAACCGGCTCGGCTTTGGGCTTGGGCGGGCTGGCTTTTTCGATCTCGGCCAGGGTGCGCTTTTTGGTCGGGGTGGAAGCGGGAGCCGGACCGGAAATAACGGCCGCGTCAGCGGCCTTGCCGGCTGAGTCCGAAACGGTTGGGACCGGGACCTCGTCTAGAAAAATATGTTCAATGTCGTAATCCGCCGTGGGCTCCGCCCCCGCCTCCACCGGTACCGGTTCGGGCTCGGCCGGGGCGGGAATATCTTCGGATACCGGTTCTGCGGGTTTTTCTTCTTTTTCGATTTTGGCGACCGGGATGAGATACCCTTCAAAATAGAGGTGGGAGATCTTTTTTAAATTTTCGAGGTCGCTTTCGCTGACCCGGTCGATCACCTGCCAGATGGTCCGCTTTCCGTCAAATTCACCGAGGATGTTGCTGGCGCCGCTCAGGACCTCCTCGTCCGGGTCCGTTCCCAGGATCATGTCGGAATTTACCGCCAGCACCGAATCTAGCGGGGGCATTCCTTCGCTGATTCCACGCCACTCGTCGATACAGCGCATCCCCTCCATCACGATCTCGTGGGTCGTCATCTCCAGGTTTTCTTCCACCTCCGGTTCGACGAAATCCACGTTGAAACTGCCCCGGGAGCGGTTCAAGATCCGGAAGAAAGCCTTGATGCCTTCAAAATCCATGAACTGGATTCTGATGATTTTCCCCCGGCGAAAATAGATTTTCCCTTCCTCTCCTCCTTCAAAAACCAGGTTGATGATTCCGCTTTTGACCCCCATTTCCATGATTTGGATGAGGTCCACGATTTCCATCTCCCCCAGAACCCCGCTCAGGCTCTTCTGTTCTCCGCTGCCCCGCATGCCATCCTTGTCCCGGCGGTCTACCAGCATTTTGGCCCGGGTAATCAGCTCCTTGATGAAAATCGGTTTGACCAGGTAGTCATCGGCACCCAATTCCAGGCCCATCACCTTGTTTTCAATCGATTTTTCCTTGGTCAGGAACAGGAAGGGAATGGAACGGAAGCGTGGATCGTTTTTGACTTCCGCGCAGAATTCGTAGCCATCCATGTTGGGAAGGTTTACCTCGGCGATGATCAGGTCGGGCTGAAAAAGTTCGATCTTTTTCAAAGCATCCGCCCCATCGGTAGCGATAGTAGGGATAAACCCCGCCCGACGGAAACTGATCTCGTAGAGCCGCAGATTTTCTACTTCATTATCAACTAGAAGGACTTTATTCCTGGGCATAAGTATTATCTGTTAGCCATCAGCTGTAGTATACAATACTAAGCCTAAACATTAATATTTTCAAAAATATCGCTTAAGTCCCCTGCCGCCCTTCAACCCGGGCATAACCTTCCCCGGATTCTCAGCAATTCCCGAATCGATCCGGAGAATATTTTTGACACGGATTTCACGGATAGCCACGGATACCAAACCGGCAGATGGAAAATTTAATTTTTTAAATATCTAATCCGTGTTGATCCGTGCCTGAGATATTCCCGATCCGGCTTATTTCAGATGCAACCAGTCCGGGGTCCGGGGATGGTTACGATCCAGGTATTTTTTCATCCCGGAATCGAGGGCCTGGGACCTCTGCCAGGCCTTTCTCCCCTCTTCTTCCTGGCCGGATTGAAAATAAAGCGACCCCAGATAATACCACGACCAGGCCGAGTTGGGTTCCAGCCGGACGGCGGCCAAGAGCCCCGCCCGGGCCGGCTCTAACCGCCCGGAAAAAAGGTTTGCCAGTCCAAAGTAAAATTGCCCGGCCGGATCATCCGGGTTTAATTCCACGGTTTCCCGCCCGCGCTCCATGGCCCGGGGAAGATCGCCTCCCAGCAGATAATATCCGGTCAGGCGGGCAAGAATTCTCCCCCTCTGTTCCGGAGACTTCAACAGTCCCAGGGCCTGTTCCAGCTCGGAGGCCGCCTCCGGGTATTGTCCTCGGCGGGCGAGAACCTGGGAAAGCAATTCCCGGGTCCCCACCTGGCGGGGCAGGATTTCCAGCGATTTTTTCAGGTCGGTCGCCGCCAAGGCCAAATCCCCGCCTGATTCCAGACGGATTTGGGCCCGGCGTTCCAGGCTGATGGGCAGATCGGGATAAGCGCGAAGGGCCCGGTCATATTCGCGCAGGGCCTGATCCTTCTGACCACTGATCACAGCCTCCAGTCCCCTAAGTTCGAAAGCCCCGCCGGCAACGTAACGGGTGTACTGCCAGAGCAGGAGACCGCAGAAAGCAACGAAAACCCAGATCAGGACCCGGGAAAACAGTCCGGGCTTGAGGTCATCCCCGCAGGGCCGGCCGCTGGAAAGCAAAGCCGCCAAAAACCAGAAGACCATGCCCGAAGCCGGGCTCTGCAAGACAAAGCCGAAAACCGAACCGATCAATCCGGCCAAAAGTCCCCCCGCGATTCCCAGCAGCCAGAAAAACTCTTCGGCGTTTTCCGCGGAACGAAATCTCCGCCAGAGAAAATATCCGACTGAAAACAAAAGCCAGAGGAGTCCGAGCGCCCCCGGCACGCCTCTTTCCGCCAAAACCTGCAGATAATAATTGTGGGCTTTCTGGGTGGCCAGTCCCGCGGAAACCGCCATGTTTTCAAGTTCCCGGTTCCAAACCGTCGGGACGGAATTCTCCAGTCCGCCGATCCCTACCCCGCGGACCGGGTGTTTCTGAAACAGCTTCAGGCAGGCTTCCCAAAGATTCAGCCGGTAAGCGATGCTGGCCTCCTGAAAATTCGAAACCGAACCGATCCGGGAAACCACCGCGGCGCCCGGCCGGGTGAAAATGATTATCAGCAAAATGCCGGCGATAATCGCCAGGGTTCCCCATACCCGGGAATCAGACCATTTCCAGGCAATTTTTCTGGTGAAGAGCGCTTTGGACAGGAAAATAACCGCGCAGACCGCGAAAGAAAGTCCCAGGGCCACCCAGGCGGTCCGGTTCTGGGAAAAAATCACGTATGCCACGATCAGGAAGGTTACGAGCAAAGCCGGAATTTTTTTTCTGTTCCCCAGGAACAAGCCCCAGAAAGCCAACGGGGCAATTACCGCCAGGTAATCCGAGGCGTAATTGGAAAGTCCAAAGAGACTGGACAGATCCTCCTGACCGTATCGGTCCAGGGGCACGGGTAAAACCCTAATCCACTGCAAAATCCCGATCCCGGCCACGATTCCCGCCGGGATGATGGCCAGGAAAGCCGCCTTGTCCGCGGCGTCGCGCTCCGCCAATACCCGCCCGGCGGCCAAATAGAACCCCAGGAAGGCGAACTCCAGGGAACAGGCCTCCAGCCCTTGCCGCCAGGAGGAAGTGCCCAGGATCGAAACCAAGCCGGTCATCGTGAAAAAAATGAAAGGTAAAATCCTAAAGCCATCCGAGCGACTAAAAGCCGGCCCTTTTAACGCGAAAACCGCGACGCAGAGAAAAACCAGGAACAGCAGGATCAGCCCTTTAATGGAATTATAGGCGGGATGAAAAAAGACCAGAGGAACGATTAAAAGCGCCGTGTAAACCAGGATTTTTATGGTCTTTAACGGCCCCACCTGCGGATGGCAATTAGATACCATATATTGTGCTGCCCTCACCCTCTCATACTCTTAATTGTATTTTCCCCCTTTACAACCCGCTTTATATAATATATTATAATATAAGAAAAGTAAGTCATGGAGGACCAGGATGAACAAATCCCTAAATCACGAAGAAAACCATAACCAGTACAACGCAGATTCTATCAAGGTATTGGAAGGTTTAGAAGCGGTCCGGAAAAGACCCGCGATGTACATCGGGTCCACCGGTCCGGCCGGGCTTCATCATCTGGTTTATGAAGCGGTCGATAATTCGATTGACGAGGTCCTGGCCGGTTACTGCGACCGGATCCGGGTGGTCATTCATCTGGACGGTTCGGTCACGGTCGAAGACAACGGCCGGGGCATCCCGGTGGATATGCACAAGGAGGCCGGCATCCCGGCGGCGGAACTGGTCATGACCACCCTCCACTCCGGGGGCAAGTTTGACAACGAAACCTACGCCGTCTCCGGGGGCCTGCACGGCGTGGGCATCTCCGTGACCAACGCCCTCTCCGAACGGCTGGAGCTCGAAATCCGCCGGGACGGGAAAATCTATACCCAGTCCTACGAGCGCGGCAAACCGGTCACCCCGTTCAAATCACTCGGGGAAGGCAAGAAAGTCGGGACCAAGATCCGGTTCAAACCCGACCCTGAAATTTTTGAAACCTGCGAATTTTCCTTTGAGACCCTCTCCCAGCGCCTGCGCGAGCTTTCCTTCCTGAACGCGGGGGTGAAGATCACCATCGAGGACGAGCGGAGCGGGAAAAACCATGAATTTCAGTTCAAGGGAGGCATCGCCTCGTTCGTGGCGGAGCTGAGCAAAAATAAAAACGTGCTTCACCCCAAGCCGATCTTCCTGGAAGGCGAGAAAGACAAGGTGGTGGTGGAATGCGCCCTCCAATACAACGACGGCTATTCGGAAAGCATTTTTTCCTACGTCAACAACATCAATACTATCGATGGAGGCTCCCACCTGATCGGCTTCAAGGCCGCCCTGACCCGGAGTCTGAACAATTACGGCCAGGCCAACAACCTCTTTAAAAATCTGAAGGAAACCCCTGCCGGGGACGACGCCCGGGAAGGCCTGACCGCCGTGATCAGCGTCAAGCTTCCCAATCCCCAGTTCGAGGGACAGACCAAGGCCAAGCTCGGTAACAGCGAAGTCAAGGGCATCGTGGAAACGATCATCAACGACAAGCTGACCTGCTTCCTCGAGGAAAACCCCCCGATCGGACGCAAGATCATCGAAAAGGTTACCGAAGCGGCCCGCGCCCGGCTCGCGGCCCGGAACGCCCGGGACCTGGCCCGCCGGAAAAGCGTCCTGGACGGCGCCTCCCTTCCGGGCAAGCTCGCGGACTGCCAGGAAAGGGACCCCCACCTTTCCGAGATTTTCCTGGTGGAGGGAGATTCCGCCGGCGGCTCGGCCAAGCAGGGACGCAATCGGAGCAACCAGGCCATCCTTCCCCTCCGGGGCAAGATCCTGAACGTGGAAAAGGCGCGTTTCGATAAAATGCTCAACTCCCAGGAGATCC
>JAQTNV010000024.1 GCA_028713675.1 bacterium | reverse complement strand
CCGGAGGTTATCCCATTTGCCGCGGTTCACCCGGAGGATGACGATCCCCGGGGAGAACTGAAAAAGTGGTTCGAGAAAGGGTTCAAAGGGGTCAAACTTCATTGCCATGTAATCGCGATCAGCCCGGATGATGAAAGGATGTTTCCGATTTATGATGAGGTGGTGAAAAACGACAAGGTGATTAACATCCACGCGGGGTCAGGGCCCAACCTCGGGGGATACGCGGACATTACCAGCGCTTACTCGGGAGCGGGTTTCCTGGAAAAGATGCTGAAACGATATCCAACGATGAAGGTCATCGTCCCCCATTTCTGCGCCGATGAATTTGAGAGATGTTTCGCCCTGATGGACGAATACAAGAATTTATATACCGATAACACCATGGTTTTCTCGGGTTTCTTCCCCGAGGTGCCCGGCCCGGAATCTTTCCTGAAACATCTAATTAAGCACCAGGACCGGATTATCTACGGCACCGATTTCCCCAACATTCCCTACGATGTTGATACTGAACTGAAAAAGATCCGGGGATTATCATTGACCAGCGAAGCCAAACAAAAAATCCTGAGGGAAAACGCAATCAAGCTTTTTAAACTGGACAGTATCAGGTAGCAAGAAGCAGGAAACCGGAAACCAGAAACCAGAAACCAGAAACCAGAAACCAGAAACCAGTAGCCGCAGCCTTTAGGCTGCGAACATTCTGAATTCTCAAATAAAATGGCAGCGTATTTTCAGCTTTTTGATCAAAAAATCCCCCGGGTGCTATTAGGGACTTCGCCATTCCTCGGGGCGGGGCAGTTCGGCTCACGGGCGACCGAATACTTCGAGCGTTTTCACGAGCATCCCGAAAACATGGTTCAACTGATCCTGCATGCCTGGAAGATCGGTGTACGGGGAATTCAGGCGATCGCCTTTCCACGTATAATCGAAGCGATCGAGACCGCCGGGAAACAGGAAGGAATCGATCCGGTGGTGGTGGGGACGCTGGTTCCCAACGAAGTGGAAAGCGGGATTGAACTCCTGAAAAGGATCGATGCCCGGGTTGGATTATTGCACGGAATGGAGACGGATCACTTTGACGTGAATATGTTATCCAATCATCTTTACTTAATCCGCCAGGCCGGAATGATCCCGGGGCTGGCTACACACCGGGTTTTGCCCACCCTGGAGAGACTGATCGAGTCCAAACTCGATTACCAGGTTTTGATGCTTCCCCTGAATCCCCAGGGAGTAATGATCGGAAACGTGGAAACACTGCTGGAAGAAATTAAGAAGGTAAAATGTCCGATCATTGCCAAGAAAGCCCTGGGGGCGGGGAAGATCCCTCCCTCCGAGTCCCTTCCCTGGCTGGCCGAGCAGAAAGTGGCGGGGGTGGCCCTGGGGGTCGCGAGCGAAGCCGAGGCGGAGGAGACATTCGGATTGGCACTAAAGTTATTCACTTGAAATTGATTGTTTCTCAGGTCAGGTCGCGGTGCTTTCTCATTTTCGTCATTCCGCACTTGATGCGGAATCCAGTTATTTTTTCTGGATCCCTGCTTTCCCTCGATTATGCTCGGGACAAGTCGCAGGGATGACAAAAAGGAAATAGATCCCAGTAGGAATGAAAATTATCAATAAGGAGAAATGAGATGAAACGAATTCCGCCTCCGCCGGAGATAATCACCGGGAAATGCACGGGCTGCGGACTCTGCGTGAAGTATTGTCCCGCCCTGGTCCTGGGGATGCAGAATAAAATCGTTACCATCGAGCGAAAGGAGATGTGCATTGCCTGCGGGCATTGCGGGGCGGTCTGCCCCGCCGAGGCCATCTCCCATCCGGAAGCCCGTGCGGAGAGCCATCTGACCGTGGGCCCCGGCCCGGCGGTCGGATCCGAGGCGCTTTTAAAGATCTTCAGGGAGCGCCGCTCGGTGCGTTTCTACCGTCCGGACCCGATTCCCCGCGAGGTGCTGGGAAAAATCATCGAGGCCGGGAGGTACGCCCCGACCGGAAGCAACAGCCAGAATGTCCATTACCTGGTTTTTACCGATCCCAAGGAAATCGACAGGTTGAAGGAGATCACGGTTTCCTTCATGGATAAATCCTTCAAGCTGATCGGCAATAGAATCGTCGCCTTCTACGCCGGATTCATCATCGGACGCAAATCTGTGGAATTCATGCGGGATTACATCCCGGCAGCCATGTCCGTGATCGAGTCAACGAGAAAGGGAGAGGACCGGGCCTTCTGGAACGCGCGCGCGGTGATCCTGGTCCACGCTCCCGCCTGGGATTCCAGCTCGGCTTTCAACTGCTCCGCCGCCATCAACTACTGCGCGCTGATGGCCCACAGCTTGGGGGTGGGCGTCTGCTTCAACGGGTTCCTCGAGAATTCCGCCAAGCACGACCCCAAGCTGAAGAAATTCCTGGGGCTGCCGAAGGATCATCGCTGCTTCGGGGCCATGACCATGGGTTACCAGGAGGTGAAATTCCGGCGGCTGGTGGAGCGGCGCAGTCCCACCGTCGAGTGGAGATAGGATAAGTTACAGGGAGGGCACCAGACCCTCCCCTACGTGATAAAAAATTGGATTGATTATGTAGGGGCGGGGCTAGTCCCCGCCCAATCGGGAGGGCACAAGGCCCTCCCCTACATAATTAATAATTGGATGGATTTTGTAGAGGCGGGGCTAGTCCCCGCCTTTATATCTTAATCACCGATTCCAGATTTTTGACGGCGCTTTCGATAAAGTTGGGGTTGTCGAGCTTAAGGTGGACCGCCTGGTTGGGGCAGTACTTTGAGCAGCGGCCGCAGCCTTGGCAGTCGTCGGGGATCAGCGGCTTTCTGCCCTCCATCCGGATAAGTCCGAGGGGACAGTAGGCGGCGCAGGTGCCGCACCCCGTGCATTTTTCCTGGTCCACTGTAATCGTGAGCCCCGGAAGACGGTTGTACTGGATCCTCAGCTTTTCCGGGGGCAGGTAGCGGTTGATGGTATTCCCGAGGCAGCAGCACTCGCAGCAGAAGCAGACACTGAACATCCGCCCCATGTCCGGCACCCCGAAGATGTAGTTGTCAATCCGGGGCTTGCCGGCGAAGACCGGCAGGCCGGCCTTGATCCCTTTCTGAACATGCTCCCGGGCCTCGTCCTTAGAAGCCGGGTGGGCCCAGGTAGTGGGTATCCTCCGGGCGTCCTCGCCCATGATCAGGCAGCCCAAGTCGGTGGGATAATGCCGGCATTCACCGGCCTTGCGGCAGGCGCAGAAGTCGATGATCACGCGGTAGGAAGATTTCTCGATGAAGGTGTCCACGAGCTGATAGGGCACGGAAACGCTTTCGCCGAGCTCGAGCGTCTTTTCAACTGGAATAATAAACAGGCGGTTTTTCTCGTTGCTCACCCAGGGGTGGACCCGGTTGATCAGGGGCAGGTTGGCGGCCTTGAACATTCCCGCCAGCATCTTGAAACCGAACCTCATCCCCGGCGGATAAAAAACATATTTCAGGAGACGGGGATCCTGGGGCTTGAATCTGAGGAAATCAAAAATCCCGGGAAACCATTTTCTTTTTAATTTTTTTTCCATTTTTTATCCTTCCATGAAGGTTCCCGCCCGGTTCCGGAGCCGGTATTGACGGGGGGAAACCCCGTGGCGCTGCTTGAACAGACTGTAGAAATGGCTCAGGGAATCAAAACCCAGTCCCAGGCAGATATCGACGATCGGGCGTTCGGTCCCGGCCAGCTCCCGAGCGGCAATCTCCATCCGGAAACGGTTGACCACCTCCGAAGGGGTGGCCTGAAGCCACTTTCGGCAGGCCCGGGATACATGGGTCGCGGATTTGCCGCAAAGATTCTGAAAATTTTTTACCCCGCCGTTCAGCAATTCGGGATTCTGGATCGTGCTGTAAGCCTGCTTCAGCCAGGCGGGACATAAGGGCGGGATCTCCCGGGACGGCTGATTTTCAACGAGGAAAAGCAGATTCAAAATCAGGAGGTCGAGATAGAACTGGGTGCGGGGAGCGAAAAGCACCAGGTCCACGAGCTCGTCGGCGTGGCGGCGGAGACCGCCGTCGAGTTCCACCATCCTGGGCAGCCTGGAACCGCCCCCGAAAAACGAAGGATTTTCGGGAAAATACCTTGCCCGGATGTCCCGGAGGATTTCTTCCCGAAACGCGAGGCTGACCAGGACGAAGGGGATCTCTCCGACGTTCCGGAATTCGTGCTTATCCTTCTTCCGGATCATCACCAGGTGGTTGGGCCTCATCAAAACCGTCTCTCCGTTGACCACGTGCTGTGCCTCGCCGCTGTCCATCCAATTGATTTCGGCGAAATCATGCGAATGAGCATAGATAGTGTCTCCCGGAGAAATGAAAAGACGGGTCAGACGGAATTTATCTTCGGGGGAAGAGATTATGTTTTTGAATTTTACTGGAATCATATTTAAAAAACGGTAGACGGAAGACGGCAGAAGGTAAACGGTAGACGGGGAATACAAAATCCAATCATCAAATATCAAAAACCAAAATCATAGACCAAAATCCAAAAATTTCTGACCATCGTCTAACTTCTTACGTTTCACGTCTTACTTTCTTAAGTTATCATCGATGTAAAATAATCGCAATATGTAAATATACAGCAAGAATATGCTTCTAACGGGGAAGAAATAAACAGGTTTCCATCCATATAATGAAACCTAAATTTAACCTGACATTCAGAGGAGAGAAAAATGAAAGACGCAAAAAGGATTTCCTGGGTCCTGGTTTTCGCATTCCTGATTTTTAGCGGGTATTCCTGTTCGCAGGGACCGGTCAAGGCCAGGATCGGCCCGGATGGCTATGACGCGGTGGTGGTCGGCGCGGGCGGAGGTGGAATGGCGGCGGCCGCCAAGCTTGCCCTGGGAGGACTGAAGGTCCTGGTCATTGAACAGCATGACAAGGTAGGCGGCTTCATGAGCGCCTTTGAACGAAATGATTACCGGTTCGAGGTCTCGCTCCACGCCATGGACGGGATGGGGATCGAAGCATTCGATGATCTCGGGATCGACAAGAAGGTCAGGCTTCACAAGACCGACCCCGCCTACCGGTCGGTTTTCCCGGATGCCTACTTCGATATTCCCGCCGATGCCGAGAAATACCGGCAGCTTCTCAAGGAAAAATTCCCCGCCGAATCCAAGGGGATAGACAAGCTCTGGAAGGATCTCCACTCCATAGATTACATAATGAATAACCTCATGAACCTTGAGGCAAAAAAGAATATAGGAAGTTCACTCCTGAAAATACTTACCAGCCCCTGCAAGCTCTGGATCCTCCATAAGTTTTGGACCGGGAACAGCACCGATACGTTGGGAGCTTATATCAAGGATCCAAAATTATTCACGCTTTTCACCCAGCTGATGGCCTACACCGGAATCGATCCGGACAATGTCTCCGGCATGCTCTTCGCGATGATGTGGGTGAGCTACCACTTCCACGGTTTCTACTATTTCGAGGGCGGATCGCAGGCGGTGACGAAGGCCCTGGCCGAGGTTGTTCAGGAGCACGGGGGCAAGGTCCTGCTCAACACCCTTGTCACCAGGATCGTGATGAAGGACGGACTGGCGGTTGCGGTCCAGACCAAGGACGGGAAGGAATTCCCGTGCCGGTACGTGGTTTCGAACGCCAACGCTCCCGACACTTTTTTCAAACTCGTCGGTCGGGAATACCTGCCCCAGGATTACGCCAAGAATCTCGACAACATGAAGATCGGGGCTTCCGCTTATGCCGTCTACCTGGGGGTGAACAAGGATTTGTCGGGCGAATTCCCCCCCGGAATCCATTCGTATTTCGTCAATCCCGGCTGGGACCAGGCTGAGACCTTCCGATACTTCCGGGAAGGCATCCCGGAGAAAGCCATGTTCGGTTTGATCAATTACACCATGGCGGACCCGACCGACGCCCCCAAGGGCAAGAACGTGATCGCCCTGGTTTCGATGATGCCCTATGACTACAAGGGCGACTGGCTCATGAGCCAGGGTTATGACAAGTACAAGGCCCTCAAGGAAGAGGTGGCGCAGAAGTTTATCGAGCGGGGGACAAAACTCGTTCCCAGTCTCAAATCTTCGATTGAACTTATGGAAGTGGGCACCCCTAAAACCATGGAGCGCTACACCTTGAACCCGAAAGGCACGATCTTCGGCTGGGAATACAGTATCAACCAGAGCATGTTCAAGCGGCTGCCCCAGAAGACCCCGATCGACAATCTTTATCTCGCCGGGGCCTGGACCTTCCCGGGAGGCGGGCAGTCCGCGGTCCTTCTCTCCGGCCTGGAAACCGCGAAGATGATCCTGAAGAGGGAAGGAAAGTAACCGGATTTTGGATTTTTTTGAGATCGTTGCAAATCTTGCTGGATGTCATCCTGAGCGTAAGCGAAGGATCTGATTTTTCTGACTTCTCTGTCGAAAGAGAGATTCTTCACCCCCGCCATAGGCGGGGGTTCAGAATGACAAAGCGGGAGTTAAACAACGCTTTCTTGATATGGTTAGAGGGATAAATGGTCTCCGGTAAATACGACGTTATCGTCATCGGCGGAGGGATCGCCGGACTCTTCGCCGGCCTTCAGGCCCAGAAGCTGGGCAAGCGTTCCCTGATCCTCGAGCACGGCAGCCAGGTGGGGGGGAACATGTCCGGTATCTGGCGGAAAGGGTTTTACTTCGACTGCGGCGACCAGTCGACCGAGAACGTGGGAATCATCTTCCCCCTCCTCGAGGAACTCGGGCTCTACGACCCGGACGAGTGGATCCGGGCCCGCTTCCGCTGGGCCACGCCCGACCTCGACTGCCCATTTTTGGAATACGGGCAGATGCGGGATGACTTCAAGAAGGCCTTCCCCGGCTCCGCCCGCGGGGTCGACGGGTGGTTCGACTACATCGTGCCGATCTGCGACAGCATGAGGAAGATGTTCGCGGGCGGCCCCCAGCCCTTCGTGGTGGACGGCTGGAAGAAGGTGCGCGCCAACCTCAGGATGATGTCCCGGGCCGGCTTCATGGTCCGCCGGGGCCGGGAGATGCTGAAGACCACCGGCGAGGAAAAGGCCCTGGAGATGTTCGCCGATGAGCCGCGCCTCTTCTACATCTGCGGGGAAAGCAGTCTCAAGAACGTGCCGCTGATGATGCACTATATCTTCTGGTACACCTTCACCGAGGATTACTGGTATCCCCGGGCCGGGCTCCAGGGATTCATGAACAAGCTGGCCGACGCCTACCGGGAGCGGGGCGGAGAGATCCGCTGCAAATCCACGGTGGACAGGGTGATCACCTCGGGAAAGGTCGCGACCGAGGTCGAAACCTCCAGCAAGGAGCGTTTCCAGGCCGACTATTTCATCAACGCCGGCAACCTCAAGCGGCTGATCAACACCATGATGGACCATCCGGAGAAATGGGATTTCCGGGAGCGCCAGATCTTTACCGCCGGCCAGCTCACCCCCGCGGTCTGCTCGGCTTTCCTCGGGTTGGACATGAGCGCAGAGGATTTGCGCAGGCACATGAAGACCAACCACACCCTTTACTGGCGCACGTACGGGACCGCGGCCCGGGACATTTATGACCCGGAGGCCCACAACAAGGGCTGGTCGATGATCAGCGCGCCCTCGATTGATCTGCCCCACCTGGCCCCCGCTGGGAAAAGCTCCCTGGTCGTCCAGGTTTTTACCTCCTACCACTGGCGGAACGGATGGGGGACCGGCACGGCCGATCCGATGGCCCGGAGCCAGGAATACCGGGACCTTAAGAAGAAGGTGCTGGATGATGTCATCAAGCAGACCGAATACATCATCCCGGGGCTTTCGCAGAAAGTGGTTTACCGGGAGCTGGCCACGCCCCGGTCCATGGCGCGCTGGACCCTGAACGAGGAAGGGGCGATCATGGGCTGGACCTACGATTCCTTCCAGAGCCCCCTGAAGGACAAGTACATCAATTTCCGCACTCCGATCAAAAATCTCTTCAACGCGGGGCATTACTCCGTCTGGCCGGGAGGGGTGGTTTTCTCGGCCATGTCCGGGCGCGCGGTCGCCAAGGGCATCTTCCAGGGATTCCTGCGGCAGCTGATTTATTAAAAGATCCTTAATTCCGGTCTGGTCTCCCCACAAAATTATGTAGTCCGCCGATTTATCGGCGATTTTAAAACCCGCCCAATAAATTGGGCAACTACGGGATGATTATGTAGTTTGTCATTCCCATGAAAATGGGGATCCAGAGGGAAAGACTGGATTCCCGGTCAAGCCGGGAATGACGGGAGAGTTCGCGGGTTCAGAAGAAGTCCCTCCCCCTTGAGAGGGGAGAGTTGGGCTTCCGGCTCATTGGAACCTACGGCTCGGAGAGGAGAGGGTGATGATTTGCTCTATGCTCCGTGCTCCCTGCGCTTTGCTGTCAGCACTGGGATCAGTATCAATAAAAGGGGCTGGTCTATAAGCCGGATTCTGTTCCCCAACCGATTTCTCGAATCAGGGAGGCGGCCATTTCTCTGGGACCCCGGTTGCCCGGGGACTCAAGCAACCTACCCGGAAGCATCGGGCGGGCCACCCTCGAACGCTTCCTTATTTGGTCTTGCTCCGGGTGGGGTTTGCCCTGCCCCCGAAGTTACCTTCGGGGCGGTGAGCTCTTACCTCGCCTTTTCACCCTTACCCTTCGATTGCTCTCAGGGCGGTATGTTTTCTGTGGCACTTTCCTTCAGGTTCACCCTGTTAAGGGTTTCCCTGACCCGCCGTTAGCGGGCACCCAGCCCTCTGGAGTCCGGACTTTCCTCCCCGAGCCCGGTTGCCCGGACGTCGGAGCGGCCGCCCGACCAGCCCCAAGAAATAATTATAACAGGGTTCAAGGGGCCGAGGGTCCTAGGGGTCGAGGGGTAATAACAGTTTCGAGCTAAAAAAGTAGGGGCGGGGCTTGCTTGTCCTGAGCGGAGCCGAAGGGTCCCCGCCCGATTAGGGAGGGCATAAAGCCCTCCCCTACATTATATGAAGATGACTTAAAGGTTTGTCCGGTCTACCGTCTACCGTATGCCGTCTGCCATTGAAAAATATTTGTCAAAATAAAGGAATTCGATTAAATTATTAACATGCAAAACATGAAAATCGGCAAGGAAAATGGCTCCGCCCTGCTCGGGATCGCAATCTTTATCGCGGTGGCGGCCGTAATTGTTTTCGTGGTGATTCAGATGGTCAGGCCCACCACTAAGGCCGGGATATTTGAGACCGGGGTGGAGGGAATCACTCTCGAAGGCATGAATAAAAGCGACGAGCAGCTGCAGAAGGAAATCACGGCCCAGGCCACGGCCAACGGCATAAACTTGAGCGATGAAAATATTAAAATCGCGTGGGGACCGAACCGGGAATCCCTGGAAATCACCATCGATTATTCCATCCCGATAAACCTGGTGGCCTACAAGTTTGACCGGATGTTCAACTATTACACCAAGCGCGAGCTTACTTTCCCCAAGAAAATACTTAATCAAGTCGATCGAAGCGTCCACGGCAGTTACGACACGATGATTGATCGAGCCCGGAAGGCAACCCAGGATTCCGGAAGCCCCAGCCCGGAATAGCAATTGATTGCGTCAGTCCGGGCCTAAATCTACCTTTAGATTTTCAAAGAAATCTTTGTTAATAATGGACAATGATTAATTATCATCATTTGATTTCATCGATTCCATTTATTATCTCCAACCCTTGGACCCTTTAAAGCGATGAATAAATACACCGTTCCGCTCTCGCAGATCTCGGTTAAGGATATCTCCCTCGTGGGAGGGAAGGGGGGGAATCTGGGCGAGCTGGCCCGGGCCGGGTTCCCCGTCCCCGACGGTTTCTGCATCCGGATGATCGCCTTCGAGGATTTTCTCGATCAAAACCTTCTCCCCGCGAAAATCAACGGGATTCTCGGCCGCATTGATTTTACCGATCTCTCCGACCTGGAGGTCAAAACCCAGGCGATCCGGGAGCTGGTCTCCGCGGCCCCGGTCCCCCCGGAAATCCGGGATGAGATCCAGTCGGCTTACCGCAGCCTGGGCCGCGCCGATCAGCTTCCCCTGGTCGCGGTCCGCTCTTCGGTCGGCACCAAGGATCTTTCCCGCAGCTCTTTCCCCGGTCAGATGGACACCTATTACGGGGTCAAGGGAGAAGATGAACTCATTCAGCAGGTGGTGAAGTGCTGGGCTTCCCTGTTTACCTCCCGCGCCACCCTGGCCCGCCACAAGCTTTCCCTGGACCATTCCGCGGTTTTTATCGCGCCGGTGGTCCAGATGATGGTGCCGGCGGATGCGGCCGGGGTGGTTTTCACCGCGCACCCTTTAAGCGGGCGGACGGAAGAGATGCTGATCAACGCCAGCTTCGGCCTGGGTGAATCCGTGGTATCCGGGAAGGTCCGGCCGGACCAGATCGCGGTTCAGAAAAGCGACCTCGCGATTAAATCCGAGGAGATCGGGGAAAAACCGATCAAGATCGTTCTGGACCTGGAAAAGGGCAGGGGCAGCAAGGAAATCCCGGTGGAGGAAAAGCTCCGGCGCGAACCCTGCCTGTCCCGGGACCAGATCCGGAAACTGGCCGGGATCTGCCTGGAAATAGAATCGCATTATGGCCAGCCCCAGGATATTGAATGGGCCAGGGTGGGGGAGGAATTATTCATCCTGCAATCCCGCCGGATCGCGGCGGTGAAAAAGGAAAAGCCGGAGGAAGAAAAACTCCCCGCCGAATGGGTTTCGGAATTCGATACCCCGATTGATCCCCGCTTCGCGGAATACACCTCGGCCAATATCAGCGAGGTGGTGCCGGGGGTCCTTACCCCTTTCACGCTTTCCGGAATGATCGGCCTCGAGACCGGCTGGCGTTTGCCGAACCTGGAACTCGGGCTTTTTGAGCTTCCGCCCAACCCGCCCACCTATATTTTCATCGGTTTCTTTTATGGGCGGGCGCACTTGAACATCACGACCTTTCGGAAGATGACCGCTCAGATCCCGGGGGCCTCCGCGGCCGAGTTTGATCGGCCCATTCCGGGAATAGGGAAGGAAGCGCCCCGGGAGCCGTGGTGGAAAGAAGTGCGCAAATACTTACGGCTTCCGGGTTTCATCTATCGGGAAATCCGGTTTGAAAGGGCGGTGCCCGGACGGGCCCGGCGCTGGCGCGACGAGGTCTTCGCCCGGATCGCGGAGGAAAAAAAGCAGAATATTCACGAGATCCCCCTGGCCGAGATCGCCGGCCGCATGGAAGCGGCGCGGGATGAGGGGGCCCAGGTCCTCGGCGTGCATATCGCCGCCAGCCAGCTTGCCGTTGCCTACTTCGAGGCCTTGAGAAAACTCACCGCCCGTTGGCTTGGGGATGAATACGGCGCCCTGGCGGCGAGGCTGGTGACCGGCCTCAACAATCTCGAGAGCGCGCGCCCGAGCTTCGAAATCTACAAACTCTCCAGAGAGGTGATGAATTCCTCCGAACTGAAAACATTGTTTACTTCTTCCCACGCGAGGGAGATCGGGGAAAAACTTCAGGGCGAAAGCAGCGAATCGGCCTCCAGATTCCGGGAGAAGCTCAAACAATTTCTGGACCGGTATGGCTTCCGGAGCGTTTCCGAGGCCGAGGTGATATACCCGTCCTGGGATGAGGACCCGAGCTACGTTTTCGAGATGATCCAGAATTACCTGGGGATCGAGCCGGGTCAGGATCCCTCCGGGATCGAGGAAAGGCAGAGGCTTGACCGCGAGAAGGCGGTCCGGGAGGTTGAGTCCCGTCTCCACGTCTGGCAGAAACCGATATTCCACAAAATATTAAAAGGTTGCCACACCTTCATCCCGCTCCGGGAGGAAATGAAGGGGGCGGCGATGATGGGGGCCAACACGGTCAAGAAGGTCTGCCGGATTTTCTCCCGCCACCTCCGGGAAAAGGGAATTATCGGGAATGAGGAAGATATTTATTTCCTGAAGATGGATGAGATCCTGCCGCTCATCCGGGGGGAAACTCCTCCTCCGGATCTGGCGGAAAGGATCCGGCGCCGCCGGGAGGAATACCGGATGAACCAGGAAGTCGAACTCCCGGAATCTTTCCGCGGGCGGCCCGTGCCCCGGCTAAAAAGCACGCATTCGGTTCAACGGACCGGCCGGGTCTTGACGGGGATCCCGGTCAGCCCGGGGAAGGTGACCGGGAAGGCCCGGGTGATTCTCACGCCCCGGGCGGAGGCCCGGATCAAGCCGGGGGAGATCCTGGTTGCCCCCGTAACCGACGCGGCTTGGACGCCGCTCTTCCTGGTGGCCCGGGGATTGGTGGTGGATGTCGGGGGCCTGTTATCGCACGGTTCGATCGTCGCCAGGGAATACGGGATTCCCGGAGTGATCAACGTGAAGGATGCCACCCGGATCATCCGGGACGGGGAGATGATTACCGTCGATGGAGACCGGGGGGAAGTGATCCTGAGCGATTGATCAGAAACCAGTAGCAGGTAGCCAGTAGCCGGCAGCAAGTAACCGGAAACCGAAAACAATTATCAAAAGGCTGTTCAGTGAATAGGAACAGGTTTAGGAACCAATATATTGCCCTGATTTTTCTCTCCTTTCTCCTATCCACTTTTGTATTTTTGGGGGAGGGATGCTTCTGGCGAATCCGGGAAGACAGCGTTTTCAACCGGATTTTTCTTCCCAGCCCGGCCGAGGAAGGCCGACTGGGGGAAATGTTTCTGAATGAGCTCCGACGGACATTTCCATTTATTGATGATCCTTTTGTCACCAGCTACCTGAATTCGGTCGGCCAGCGGCTGGCCGCCCAGGCTCAGGACCAGCCGTTTCCTTTTCATTTTTACATCCTGGCCGATCCCCGGATCAATGCTTTTGCCGGGCCGGGCGGGCAGATTTTTATCACCGCCGGACTGGCCGGCGAAGCCGAGGATGAATCCGAACTCGCCGGGGTTCTGAGCCACGAAATCGCCCATGTGGCCCGGCGCCACATCGCCCGGATGATCCAGCAGCAGCAGGGGATGGCCCTGCCCACCATCGCCGGGATCATGGCCGGGATGATGGTCCCGAACCCGCAGGCGGGCCAGGCCATTATTGCCGGGACCATCGCCGGCGTGCAAAGCATGGCCCTCGGGTATACCCGCGTGGACGAGGAAGAGGCCGATCAGTACGGGATCAGTTATCTGCCGCGGGCCGGGTACGATCCCCACGGGATCATCCGTTTTCTGGGACGGCTGGTAAAAGACGAAGGAATCGAAAGCGGGACCCTGGCCCCCTATCTCGAGACCCATCCTCCCCTGATCCAGAGGATCAGTTACCTGGAAAGCCTGGCCCCGCCCGTTTCCCGGGCGGCCTCAAATCCGGTTGGTTCCGACCGGCTGAAACTGATTCAGGCCAAATTGATCGCGGAATATAAGGGGATTGAGGTGGCCCGCGGGTACTTTGAGGCAAAGTTGAAAGATGATCCTAAAAATCCGAATCTTCATTTCGGATTGGGTTTGCTTTACAAGCGGCAGAAGGCGTGGGGCGAGGCGCTGGCTGAAATCAATAAAGCCCTGGATCTGTACGGACCGAACGCGCAGATTCTCTGGGAGCAGGGAAACATCTATCTCCAAAAGGGCGATTTCGATAGCGCCGCGGTCAGCTTCAGCCAGGCCGCCGCGCTGGATTCCAAAAATAAAAATTTATTTTTAGCCCTGGGGCAGGCTTACCATTCAGCCAAGAAAAATGAGGCGGCGGTCAAATCTTTGGAAAGCGCGATCGCCCTGGATGCCGACCTGGTGGATGCCTGCTATGAGCTGGGCATTGTTTACGGCGAGATGGAAAAATACGGGCCGGCTCATTATTACCTGGGCCGGAGTTATTTCATGATCGGGGACATGGAGAACGCCAGGTTTCATTTTCATAAGGCCCTGGAGTTTTACGATCCGGAATCGCCCGACGCTAAAAAGATCAAGGAAGAGATGGAGAAAATGAAGAGATAACCGGTAGCCGGCAGCAGGTACCCGGTGACCGGTAAAGGAGGAATATATGGAGATGGGGATGATGGACAGGTTGAAAGTGAATGCCCTGATGGGCCTGATGAAACTCGAGCGCGCGGTCCGGGGCCGGGTCCTGGACGAAAAGGATGAGTTTAACCATCCTTTCGGTTCGGACCGGCTCTGGAACGAGAGTTACTACTTCAACTTCTTCGAACAGCGGACCGGCCTGGGCGGGTTCACCCGGATCGGGATTCTTCCCAACCAGAAGGTCCTGGTGGGCAACCTGGTCCTTTATTCCCCCGACGGAGCGGCCCTGCTTTTCAAGAATGATCCCCCGATCCCGGAGAACCCCGACAACCTGGAAACCGGCCCGCTGGTTTACCAAAGAGTGGTTCCGGGGAAGGACTGGAAGATCAGCTTCCAAGGGGGAATGGTCAGGATCGCGGAACCGCGCCGGCTGTTAAAACGCGAGACAATCGCCCCCGAATCGGTCGAAATGCCGGAGGTAAAACTTGATCTTGAATTCCTGGGCGTCTCACCGATATTCAATTATCACCACCTCGATCCCCGGGGATTCTCGGAGTTCCTGGTGGAAAGGAAGATCCCCCTGCTGGCGCTTCGCAACGCGTCCAAGGTGGCTTCCTTTCACTACGAACAGACGGGAAACATCCGGGGAAAAATCCGGATCGGTTCCCGGGATTACAATTTCCAGGGCAGCGGGCATCGGGACCACAGCTGGGGGGTGCGGGACTGGAAAGCCGCCAGTTCCTGGCGCTGGCTGACCGCCCAGTTCGGGACGGAGCTCAGCCTGAATCTATCCCGGGCGGTGATCGGCCGGATGGAAGCCTTCGCGGGGTTTATGTATCACTCCGGGCAGAACCATTCCATCCGCCGGTTCGAGCTCACCAACGATTTCGAGCCCGGCGACCAGATCCAGAAAAACCTGCGGATCCGGGCCGAGGACGCAAGCGGGATGACGGTAATGATCGAGGGGGAGGTGATCAACCCCGTCCCGCTGGTGCTGGAAGAGGAAGGCCATCGGACCCTGGTAGTGGAGGCGTTGACCCGTTACCGGTGGAAGGATCATGAATGCTACGGAATATCGGAGTTTTTAAAACAGCTGGGTTAAAGCCGGGGATTTGGCGCTTCTGCGCATAAATGCGGAAAAAGCGGGCCAGGGAAATCAAGAGAAATATTTCTCGCCTTCGGACTTGTCCTGCATCTCTCGCTTATCTATTGTTAGTCGATGACTTCCGAAGATTTTCTTAAGAATCTGAATCCGCCCCAGCTCGAGGCGGTGATGCATACCGAAGGCCCGCTCCTGATCCTGGCCGGGGCCGGTTCCGGCAAGACCAGGGTGCTGACCCATCGGATCGCCCATCTTATGAACCGGGGAATGGCGCCCGAGCAGGTCCTGGCGGTGACCTTCACCAACAAGGCGGCGGGAGAGATGCGGGAGCGGGTGGAGCGCCTGCTCTCCGTTCCTTTGAACGGTTTCTGGATTTCGACTTTTCATTCCACCTGCCTGCGGATTCTCCGGAGGGAGGGGCAGAACCTCGGCCTGCCCCGGGATTTCATCATCCTGGACGAGAAAGATTCCCTCGGGCTCATCCGCAAGGCGATCGCCGATTTCAATCTGAACGAGGAAGCTTATCCGCCCAAGCAGATCGAGTACCGGATCGACCGGGCGAAAGGAGACGGCAAGGGGCCGGAGGAGTTCATCGATCCGGAGTTTTCGGCCTCGACCACTTTCGGGAAAATCTACGGCCACTACCAGGAACTGCTTCGGGAAGCGAAGGGCCTGGATTTCGGCGACCTCCTGATCATGACGGTGGAGCTTTTCCGGAAATGTCCCGATGTCCTGACCCGCTATCAGAGCCAGTTCCGGCATGTCCTGGTGGATGAATACCAGGATACCAACCGGGTTCAGTATGATTTTCTCAGGCTTTTATGCCGTTCCCACCAGAACCTCTGCGTGGTGGGAGACGAGGACCAGTCCATTTATGGATGGCGGGGCGCCGACCTCCGCAATATCCTGGATTTCGAACGGGATTTTCCCCAGGCCCGGGTCATCCGCCTGGAACAGAATTACCGTTCGACCAAGCGGATCATCGGCGCCGCTTCCGCCCTGATCGCGAAGAACCGCCTGCGCAAGGGCAAGAAGCTCTGGACCGCGCGGCCGGAGGGCCACCCGATATTTTCGATTTCCTCCCGCAATGAACGTTACGAGGCGTCCGCAGTGGCGGGCCTGGTCGAAAATCTTTTAAGCAAGGACAGCTTCACCGCCGGCGACATCGCCGTTTTTTACCGGACCAACGCCCAGTCCCGCCTGATCGAGGACGAGCTTTCCCGCCGCCGCATCGCCTATCAGCTGGTGGGCGGTTTGCGCTTCTACGAACGCAAGGAGATCAAGGACGCGATCGCTTATCTGCGGGCCTCGCTCAACCCGGAGGATTCGCTCTCGCTGCGCCGGATCATCAATGTCCCGGCCCGGGGAATCGGTAAATCAGTGATCGGAAAAGTCGAGGAAATCGGCTCGGAACGGGGCTTAAGCTTCGCCACCGCGCTGCGGGCCGGCCGGGAGGAAAAGCTCTTTTCCCCCGCGGCGGAGCGGAAGCTGGACGTGTTTTTCCAGATCCTGAACAAATTCCATACCTATTCCGTTTCGGAGCCGTTTCCCGAAGCCCTGCACCGGATCCTCAAGGAAAGCGGATATCTTGGGGCCCTGGAGAACGAACGGACCGAAGAAGCCCGGGCCCGCCTGGAAAACCTGGGGGAGTTGATCAACGCCGCCCGGGATTTCTGGGAGCGGGGCGAGGGCGGGATCATGGAATACCTGGATCAGGCGGCCCTGGTGAGCGACATCGACGAGCTGGAAGGAACCTCGCGCACGGTTAAGCTTCTGACCCTGCACAACGCCAAGGGACTGGAGTTCCCGGTGGTGATCATCGCGGGGTTGGAGGATAATCTGCTTCCCCACCTGCACTCGAGTCACGATGAGGAGGAATTGGAAGAGGAACGCCGCCTCTTTTACGTGGGGATGACCCGGGCCAAGGATAGATTGTTTCTTTTCCAGGCCCGGGAGCGGAGATTTTTCGGGGTTCCTTCCTTCAGCCGTCCTTCCCGGTTCCTGGCCGATATTCCCAGGGAGTTCGTCGAGGTTATCGTCCAGCCCTGAGATCAGGAAACCGATTCCCGGATCAACCGAAGAAGATGGATCGGCGTTTTTTCAGACCTTCGAGGATCATGCTTTGGACCTTGGCCCGGAGCTCCTCGTTGAGCTGGTTGACCAGGATCTCGTCCTCCAGGTCCTTTTCCGTGTATTGATCATAGTGAATCGGCTCACCGAACCGGATGGTCCACTTGGTGGGAAGGGGAATGAGGGAAGCCGGGATCGGGGTGATCGGGATCCCGGTAAAACGGGAAATAAAATCAGCCCGGGCGATGATGGGATGGATCTCCTCGGCGCCCACCACCGCCACCGGGATGGCGGGGGACTTGGTCCGCACCAGGAGCCGGATTGTCCCGCCCCGCCCGAATCGCTGGACCCGGTAGCGGTATCGGAATTCCTTCCCGATTCCCTTCAAACCTTCCGGGAAAACCCCGACCAGCTCGCCCTGGCGGAGAAGCCGCTCGGCGTTTTCCGGGCAGGCCCGGGGCATTCCCCATTTGGCGATGAAAGGGGCCACCATCGGCATGCGGCTGACGAAATCCTCGGCCAGAAAACGCGCCTTCCGGTTGGCCGGGTGTTCCTTGAGGACGGCGAAGGAGATCATGCCCCCGTCGTAGGGGAGCATTCCCGAGTGGTTGGATACCAGAAGGGCCGGCCCCGAGTAAGGGATGTTTTCGATCCCGATGGTGGTGATCCGCCAGTATTTCTTGTATAAGAATTCAAAAACCGGTTCCACCATGTCCCAGAAGACCGGGTCGTAACCGAAATCATCAACTTCCTCAGAGGTCCCGGCCATCCTGATTTTCCGGATGTAATCCCGGACCGGATTTCCCTGGCGGTATTTCCGGACGAGGGAGAGGGCGCCGGGTTCTTTTTCGTTATTTTTCTCCGCTCCCTTGACCCGGGCGTCAAGTTCCTCCAAGTGCTTTAAAGACTGGTCCAACTGGGTAATGATCCGGGCGACCCGGTCCTCGTTTCCGCCCTGGCTGCTCCGGGTTTTTCCCGCCTGCCTGATTGCCTGGGAGATTTTTTGATTCAGGTTCTGGAATTGGTGATCGAGCTTCCGGTCCAGCTCGGCGCAGTTCTTATCCATGCTTTTATCGATCTCGCGGGCGAGCAGGTCCTTTTTGGGATGCTTTTTCATTTTTAAAGCTGGCGTTTGTTAAATCTTAGGCAATTGGTCCGGGGGTTTCAACCTAGGTTCATGCTCATGGGCAGACATCTTCATCATTTTTTTGGGTCAGGTTCGTCGGTTGCGGTTGCGCTGCTCGTATTGTCTATCGTTGTTCGTTCAGCGTTTATGAAAACGAAAGACGTAAACCGTAAGCCGAAACGAGCCGCTCAACCGTACTCCGCAAGCCGTTTAAATAAATTCGTCATTCGTCATTCGTCAATCGTAAATCCCTCGACTCAGCTCGGGACAAGTCGTTAATTTGTTTTGCTTTCTGATACCAGGCCACGGTTCGGCGGATTCCTTCCTCCAGATCGACCAGGGGGCGGTACCCCAGTTCTTCCCGGGCTTTCCGGCAGTCGAAATGCAGATGATATGCCTGCAGGGAAACCCGGTAGCGGGTCAGAAGGGGGGCGGTTTTGACCCCGAAGAGCCGGTAAAGCGATTCCCAGAAGAGGGCCACCAGATACACGGGCGGATACGGGATATTGATCCAGAGCGGTTTTTTCCCCAGGTGCCGGGTAAAAAGCTCAAAAAGTTCCTTCCAGGTAACTTTGATCCCGTCGGTCAGGATATAAGTCTGCCCTTCGGCCCGGGGGGCCAGGGCGGCCAGGATCATCCCCTCCACCAGGTTTTCCACGTAGGAGGTGCAGAGGAACTTTTTCCCACCGCGGATGAAGCCGAAAATACCTCCCTCGAAGGCCTGGGCCAGCGGAAAAAAACTGGTGCGGTCGTTGGGGCCGAAGGGAAAAATACCGGGGCGGATGATTACGGTCCCGAGCCGGCCGGATTTCTGAAAATGACGGACCCGGTCCTCCGCTTCGATCTTGGTCACTCCGTAGGGAAGGTTCCGGCAATCGCGGGGGGCGTTCTCGTCCCCGTCGATATAATCACGGTAGCGGTGGACGGCCAGGGTGCTGACGTAAAGGAAACGCCTGACCCGGCTCGCCGCGGAGGCTTCCAGGATATTTCCGGTCCCCTCGACGATCACTTTTCGGAACTCGGAGAGCGGGCCCCAGTCGGTAACCTTGGCGGCCAGGTGAAAGACATAATCCACGCCGGCGGCGGCGGGGAGAAGCGTCTCGGGCCGGGTCAGGTCGCCCGAGCAGATTTCCACGGGGAGGCCGTCCAGGTTGCGGCTCGGGGATCCGGGGAAGACCAGGGCCCGGACCTCGAATCCGCGCGCGAGGAGCGCGGAAACCAGGTTGGAGCCGATAAAGCCGTCCGCGCCGGTGACTAAAGCCTTCATAACATCAATTACCAATTACCAAATTCCAATAACCAAACATAATTCAATAACCAATAACCAAGTTCTCCTAAGACCCCGATGGGGTCTCAGGACGAGTACCCCAGAGGGGCAATTACCAAATAAATCCCAATGACCAAATACCAAGCAAAAAAAAAGGTAAATAAATCGGTTGGGGTTGCGCGGCTCATTTCGTCAATCGTCATTCGTAAATCGTTAATTCTTTTAACTCGAAACTAGAGACTCGAAACCCGAAACTTCTTTTTTATAGACGTTGAAGCAGACAGAAGAAATCGGTGGCGATGCCCACGAAATAATGGACCATGAGACCCCACAGGATCGAGCGGGTCCGTATGGCCAGGGCGCCGAAGGCGAGACCGGCGACAATCGCGGCGATGGTTTCTCCTTCCGGTTTTCCCCAGTGGACAATGGTGGAGGGAATGGTTTGGGCCATGATCGCGAGGAACGGCCCCAGGCGCTTCAGGAGCCCCAGCTGCATGTAGCCGCGGAAAATGAACTCAAACCCCAGGTAATAAATCAGATAAGTGAGTTCCCAGAGGATAAATCCTCTGACTCCCTGCGCGGCCAGCGGGGCGAGAGGGTACTCGGCCGGGAATTCCGGGTTCAAAGAGGTCAAATAAAGCAGAGGGAGAAGGATCGGAATGGACAGAAGAAAAAACTTCAGGCCGAAGCGCCAATCACCCAGGCAGATCCCGTAGTCTTTCAGGTTACCGCCGATAAAGGATTTGATGAGAATAATCGGAATTACGGCCCAGAGCAGGAAGGCAACCGTGCATTGATAGACCTGGCCGAAAGTCAGGGCCTGGTTCCGGTCGGGGAATCCGCTTCCGAAATGGGAAAGGAAAAAATTGTGGTTGCCCTGGTAAAGGTAAATCACCATCAGCACTACCGAACTCAGGAGGATGGCGGCGCTGCGGCGATCCTGCCCGCGGAAGTAGTCAGTGAGTTCTTTTAAAAACATGGTGATGAAGAACAGTTTCTAGTTTCGAGTTTCGGGTTTCGAGTTGGGATAAAAAATTAATTGAAAGTAATTCTTAAAAAGGTATTTAATTGACCAGAAACCATGAACCAGAAACTCGAAACGGTTTCTAAAGCCGTTTGGTTTTTTGGTACCATTCCAGCGTGAGTTCGAATCCCTGAGCGAGATCAACCTTGGGTTCGTAGCCAAGAAGCTTCTGGGCCTTGGCGACACTGAAGGCCCAGTTGGTCTGGATCAATTCCGGCACCTTCTGCAGGTTCAGCATCACCGGTTTCCTCCGGATCTTGGCGATGAGTTCGGAGATCCCCGCCACCAGGTAAACAATCGGCACCGGGATCGGGATTTTAAGGCCTTTTTTCCCGAGCGTCCGGCCCAGGATGGCCATGACCTCGTCCCAGTCATAATTTTTGCTGTCTCCCAGAAGGAATATCTCGCCGGAAGCGACATCCTTTTCCCCCGCCAGAATGATACCGTCCACGATGTCCTGAACGTAAGCCATGTTGAGAATCTTGGACTTTCCGTAAATATCGATCCGAAAGCCGTTCTTCATGGTCTTAAAAACATCCAGGAAAGCGTAATCACGTGGCCCATAAATCGGGCCGGGACGGACGATGGTAATCGGGATCTGATTCTTAAACGGCAGGACCCGTTTCTCCATCTCCAGTTTGCTTTCGCCGTACCAGGTCACGGGTTTTCCGCCCCATAACTCATCGGTCGGCTCCCGGCCGACCCCCGGGCCCTGCACGGCCAGGCTGGAGGTGAAGACAATCCGTTTCAGTTTGGGATTAACCTTGACCGCGGTTTGCGCCAGGATCTCCGGGGCGAGGGAATTGACCTGGAAATATTCGTCGCGGGAAAGGGCCATGACTTTACCGGCCAGGTTGAAAACAATATCGGCGTTTCTCAGGCCCTCCGCCAAGCCCTGGTCGCCCAGGCCCATATCGCCGTAAACGTATTTAATTTTGAGATCTTTAAGCCAGGTCAGATCACTGGTTTTCCGGACCAGGCAGGTCACCTCGTATCCCCGTTTGACCAGGGTTTCCACCAGGTGACTGCCCAGGAATCCGTTTCCTCCGGTGACGAAAGCTCGCATTACAATTATCCTATTCCGTCATTCCGCACTTGATGCGGAATCCAGTGTTTTATTGTTCGCCTGGATTCCCGCTTTCGCGGGAATGACAACCCAGAAATTACAAATCGTTTTGAGAAAGATACCCCACGGTCTCTGCCAGGGGAGATTCATTTTTTATTAATTTCAGAAAACTCACGAATAAGCTTGACGGTTTCTTCCGGTCTCTCCACGTGGATGAAGTGAGAGGTGTCGGCGAATTTTTCCAGCCGGGATCCGGGAATGATCTCATGGAAACGGTCGCCGAATTCAGCGGGGACCAGCCGGTCTTTATCCGTGAACATCAGAAGGACGGGGAAGGGGAATTTTTTCCCTTCATCTTTCATTTTAGCGAGACGGGAAATAATCTCGGCGCTGGCTTTCGAATCGAGGCTTTCCTTCAGGATGCGGGTGAAAGCGACTGCGCCTTCGGGGCTCGCGAAGAGCCGGCCATATTCTTTGACTTCTTCTTCCGAGAGCAGGTTTTTATCCTGGTAAAAGATGGAATTCCGGACGAATTGATGGGCGAAACGCAGGGTGAAGGCCTGGTAAGCCCGGACCAGGGGGTCGATCTTGAGCAGGAAAGCCAGGGCTTTCAGCCGAAACATGGGGAACCCGGGGCAGTGGATCACCACCAGGCGGTCCACCTGTTCAGGGTGATCCAGGGCCAGGCTGAGAACGTAGAGCCCGCCCAGTGAATTGCCCACCACGATGGGTTTTTCCAGCTTCAGTTCTTTGAGAAAATTGGAGATGAATTCCCCGATTCTCCGGATGGAATAGTTGAAATCATCCGGCTTGGCGGAGAGGCCCGCCCCGATCAGATCCGGGACATAAACCCGGAAGGACTTGGCCAGCGGGGAAATCACGTAGCGGAAGGAGTAGGCCGAGGTCATCAGGCCGTGAACCAGGATCAGAGGCCTGCCTTCTCCGGCGACCTTGTAATGAACCTTCACCGGCCGGGGATAATCGGCCGCGGGCTTAAATTCGATATAACGGCTTTCGATCCGGTAAAAATCGTGAGGACGATACGGTAATTCGGGGAGTTTGCTCATCTCGATTCCGTTTACTATTTTTATCTTTATTGATAAGGTATTATTGCCAACGAAAATAATACTTTAATTGACGAAAACAGACAATGTTCGGTTATAGTCTTCCCCTGGGTTTGAAAAGAAAAGTACTTCGTCCCGTCAGCCGGGGCGGAAATTATATTGAAATATCCCTGCCGGAGCATCTTCCCGAACGGATTCCGCCCATCTCTTTTTTCACCAACATCAGCTCGATTCACCAGGTGATTCACCATCTGGCCCTGCTTTCCGAAGAGAAATGGATTGACGGAATCATCCTCAAGCTGGGACAGCTTCAGCTGGGAATGGGGCCTCTTTCCGAAATTTACCAGGCCCTGGCGGATCTGAAAAAAAGAGGCAAGCGCCTGATCGTGTACCTGAACAGCGGGGAATCCTCCCATTATTTACTGGCTTCGCTGGCGGACCTGATCGTGATGAACCCCGCCGGAAGCCTTTTCCTGCCGGGTTTCCGGGTGGAAATTGTCTACCTCCGTGACACCTTGAAGAAAATCGGGGTGAAACCGGAGTTCGAGCGGATCGGGCGTTACAAGTCCGCCCCCGAGATTTTTACCCGGACTTCCCCCAGCCAGCCTCATCAGGAGGAAATCAAATCCATCCTGGAAGAGATTACCGGTTACTACAACGACACCCTGCGGAAGAACCGGAAACTTTCCGCGGGCGGGATCAAAAAAATCACCGACGCGGCGATCCTGACCGCGGCCGAGGCCGAGAAACTTAAATTGGTGGACGTCCTGGGCTTCCCCGACGAGATTCCCCGGCTGGTCGAGGAGCTTTGGAAAGACAAGATCGTGATGATCCCCGGGGACCAGATGCCTATTTCTTTTCATTATTCTCCCCGGAGGCCACGGAGACAGCGGCTCGCGGTTGTTTTCGTGGAAGGGACCATCCGCTCCGGGGAAAGCCTGGAGGACCCGTTCCAGGGCACCCGGATGACCGGGGCGGATACCCTGGTTCCGCTTCTGGAGCAGGTCGCCCGGGAAAAGAGCATCGTAGGGGCGGTTCTCCGGGTGGACAGCGGGGGTGGTTCGGCGGACGCTTCCGACGCCCTCTGGCGGGCGGTAATCCGTCTCCGGGAAAAGAAACCGGTCGTGATTTCCTGCGGGGGGATGGCGGCCTCCGGGGCCTATTACCTGGCCGCCGGAGCCAGCGAAATCTTCTCCAATCCCCTGACTTTAACCGGATCCATCGGGGTATTCTTCGGAAAATTTGTGATCCGGGATCTGCTGGGAAAGCTGGGGGCCAACCCGCAAATTATTAAAAATACGGAGCGGGCCGACATGCTCAGCAGTTTCAGATTTCTGACCCGGAAGGAACACGCGCTGCTGCGCCGGCATCTGGAATTTACCTACCGGAAGATGCTGGAAAGAATCGGAGAAGGACGCAACATGAAAATGAGGACCCTCTCCCAGTATGCCGAGGGACGGGTCTGGACGGGAACGCAGGCGCTCAATCTGAATCTGGTGGACCATCTGGGCGGGTTGGCGGAGGCGATCCGGCGGGTCAAGGAACTGGCGGGAATTTCCCCGGAGGAGAAGATTCTGATCCTGGATCTCCCCCGGCGCAGGTCCTGGAAAAGGGAGATTCTCCGGGGGATGATCGGGGGAGGATACGCGAACGCAGGCTCTCCGACAGCTTATCTGAACCAGGTTAATTGGAATGACGGCTTCCCGGGATCAGAAGACCCGTTCCGGCTCCGGGATTTGGCTCAAAACCCGATCCTTTCCCTTTTCCTCACGCCGCAAAACCTGGCTCTGGCGCCGTATTTTCTCAGGATCAAATGAGGCAAGGCGAAATAAAAAAGTTTCGAGTTTCGGGTTTCGAGTCTCTAGTTGAAATAAAAGAGAGAAAATATGGTTTTAAGCTTTGAACCAGAAACTAGAAACCAGAGATTTGAGACTAAAGAAAATTTCGAGACAAACCCTATGCTCTATGCTCTTTGCTAAAAAAGATCAGATAGTCCGAATGAACCAGATGGAGGGCAGATTATGAAAGGCGTGATTCTGGCCGGCGGATTGGGCACCCGGATGAGTCCCTTGACCAAGATTACCAACAAGCACCTCTTGCCGGTTTACGACAAGCCGATGATTTATTATCCGCTCCAATCGCTGGTGGAGGCGGGAATCACCGATATCCTGATCGTGACCGGCGGACCTCATGCCGGGGATTTTCTCCGGCTCCTCGGGAATGGGAGTGAGTTCGGGCTGAAGCATCTGAATTACACCTACCAGGAAGGCGAGGGCGGGATCGCGGCCGCCTTGCGGCTGGCCGAGTATTTCTGCGGGGGGGAGCCGGTGTGCGTGTTTCTGGGTGACAATATCATCGAGGGAAGCATCAAAGCCGCGGTCCAGGAATACAAACGCCAGAAAAGCGGCGCCAAAATCCTGCTGAAGGAGGTGCCGGACCCGGAGAGGTTCGGGGTGGCGGAGATTGTCAAAGGAAAGGTCAAGCGGATCCAGGAAAAGCCGAAACGGCCGTTCTCAAATTACGCGGTGATCGGGATTTATTTTTACGATTGCCGGGTGTTTGAAATTATCAAGACGCTGAAGCCCTCCGGCCGCGGGGAACTTGAGATTACGGACGTGAATAACCGTTACCTGGAGCTGGGGGAGCTTTCCTACAGTATCCTGAAGGGTTGGTGGACCGACGCGGGGACATTCGATTCGCTCCGGCGGGCGACCAATCTGGTGGCGGAGAAGAAAACAAGTGAGAAATAATACCAGAATTGATTGTCTAATTAGTGAAATAAATGAGTGTTTGAATAGTGAGTTTGTTGTTTGTTAGCTGTCATTCCTGCGAAAGCAGGAATCTAGATTTTCCCGGATATTTTTATGATGTAAAAGGCATAATGTCTGGATTCCCGCCGGAGTTTATCCCGAACTCTGATGCGGGACGGGAATGACGAAAATGGAGGTCAGATGATCCAAGGAGTGGAGACCAAGAAATTACGGGTGATCCCGGATGAGCGGGGCTGGCTGATGGAGATTTTACGGAATGACGATTCCCTGTTTGTCCGATTCGGGCAGGTTTATGTCACCATGGCTTATCCCGGCATGATCAAGGCCTGGCATTACCACAAGATCCAGACCGATTTCATTACCGTCGTTCACGGAATGGCCAAACTGGTTCTTTTCGACAACCGCAAGGATTCTTCCACTTACAAGGAAATCAACGAATATTTTGTCGGAGAGAAGAATCCGATTCTGGTCAAGATCCCGCCCCTGGTGTGGCATGGTTTCTGCGCGGTCGGGGGAAAGGAAGCCCTGATGCTGAATTGCCCCACCGAGGTATATAAATACGACGTGCCGGATGAGCACCGGGAGGACCCTTTGTCAGACAAGGTTCCTTACGATTGGAAACCCAAGCACGGTTAAATAAATGTCCGAAGTTATCAGTCCTAGGTCCGAAGTCTTTGAACTCGAAACTCGAAACTAGAAACCCGAAACCATGAAGATATTAGTTACCGGCGGAGCCGGTTTTATCGGCTCCAATTTCATCCGTTTTCTTTTCCGCGAGCGCCCGGAAATCGGCGTCATCAATCTCGACCGGCTTACCTACGCCGGAAACCTGGAAAACCTCGAAGGATGGGAAGAACTCGCCGGGACGAATTACCGTTTTGTCCGGGGTGATATCGCCGATCCTAAAATCCTGGAAGAGGTCTGGGCCGCCAATCCGATCGATGCCGTCATCAATTTCGCCGCGGAATCGCACGTCGATCGCTCGATCGAGTCCGCGGGGGATTTTATCCGCACCAATGTCACCGGGACCCTCGCCCTCCTGGAGGCCGCCCGGAAGCACGGGGTAAAAAGGTTCCTGCAGATTTCCACCGATGAGGTATATGGATCGCTTGGACCGACCGGGAAGTTTGTGGAGACCTCGCCGCTTTCCCCGCGCAGTCCCTATTCCGCCAGCAAGGCCGGTGCAGATCTCCTCGGCCTGGCTTTCTTCGAAACCTATCAGCTGCCGGTGCTGATCACCCGCTGCTCCAATAATTACGGGCCCTATCAATTCCCCGAGAAACTGATCCCCCTGATGATCAGCAACGCCCTGGAAGACAAACCCCTACCGGTATACGGAGATGGTCTCCAGGTCCGGGATTGGATTCATGTGGAAGACCACTGCCGGGCCCTGCTCCTGGTCCTGGAAAAGGGCACGCCGGGCGAGGTTTACAATGTCGGGGGCGGAAACGAATGGCCCAATATCGAGATTGTGAAGCTGATTTTGGGGGCTTTGGGGAAACCGGACAGCCTGATCAAATATGTGGCCGACCGGCCCGGCCACGACCGCCGCTACGCGATTGATTTCACCCGGATCGAGCGTGAACTGGGCTGGCGGCCCCGGGTTGATTTCGCCAAGGGAATCAAGGAGACGATTGATTGGTATGTGAAAAATAAATCCTGGTGGGGGAGGATCAAGTCGGGTGAATACCAGAAATATTATGAAAAGATGTATGGGTGGAGAATAAAGAAGTAGCAGGTAGCCGGTTACCGGTCGCCAGTTTTATCAAGCGAGAAAAACTTAAAAACGATTAATCCAAGGTTTAACAATTGAAAATATTAATTACCGGAAGCCAGGGAATGCTGGGGGGGAAGGTCCGGGAGGTTTTCACTTCCGGGGAGAATGAGGTTGTCGGGATCGATCTGGAAGAAGCCAACATCGCCGACCTTGATTCCATCACCAGTCTGATCGAGAAGGTTCACCCGGAGCTGGTTATCCATACCGCGGCCATGACCGACGTGGATGGCTGTGAAAAAAAACCGGAATCGGCTTATAAAATCAACGCGCTCGGAACCCGGAACGTGACGGTGGGGGCGAAGAAAGCCGGATCCCGGCTGGTTTATATCAGCACGGATTATGTTTTTGACGGAACCAAGAAGGAACCTTACAACGAGTACGACCCGACCAACCCGATCAGCGTATACGGCTCCAGCAAACTGGCCGGGGAGGATTATGTCCGGCAGCTGCTTCCGGAGCATTACATTGTCCGGACCGCCTGGCTTTTCGGAAAACCCGGCCGGGATTTCCCCAGCTGGGTTGCCGCCCAGGTGAAAAAGGGACTGCATCCCCGGATTTTTCAGGATCAGATCGGGAGCCCCACTTACGCCCTGGACCTGGCCCGGATAATTCAGGAAATATCACGGAAAGAAGGTTTCGGCACGTATCACGTGACCAACTCGGGGAGCTGTTCACGGGTTGATCAGGCCCGGCTGGTTCTGGAGACCGCCGGCCTGGATCCGACGGCGATTGTCCCCGCCAATTCCTGGCTGGTTCCGCTTCCGGCCAAAAGACCTCCGCAAAGTTCCATGGCTTCTCTTAATCTCGCCCCGCTTGGGATCAGTCCGCTCCGCTCCTGGGAAGAAGCTACACGGGAATACTGCCATTTTTTGTAGCCGTTTGATTTGCCGCTGGCTAAAGATACGCCCGATCCCTCCTTCGTCGGGATAAATGAATCGGGCAACTGCAGGAATTTGAAAAAAAGGCCCGCCGAAGCGGGCCTTAATTTCTTTGTAGGGTTCGTTCCCCCTGGCCGACATGAGACGTCGTCTCGGGCAGGCCGAACGAACCGCGGATCGGCCCGGTTGGGAACCGGGCCCTACAGTTATTAATCTTTTCTTAAAACCTCCACGCCGGGGAGCTTTTTGCCTTCCAGGAGTTCGAGGCTGGCGCCGCCGCCGGTCGAGATGTGGGTGAACTTGTCCGCCACCTTGGCTTTTTCAATGGCGGCGATGGTGTCACCACCGCCGGCGACCTTGACCGCCTTGGACTCGGCGATCGCCCGGGCGATCGCGAGGGTGCCTTGGTCGAACCCGGCCCACTCGAAAACCCCCTGGGGTCCGTTCCAGAAGATGGTCTTGGCCTCCGCGATCTCCTTTTTAAAGAGCTCGATGGTAGCCGGGCCGATGTCCAGACCCATCTTGCCGGCCGGGATCGAAGTTTTGGATTCGCTCCGCGGGGTGCTTTCCTCGAATTTGTCCCCCACCACGTGGTCCACCGGGAGCAGGATCCGGGTATTCTTGGTTTTGGCGCGTCCGAGCATCATCATCCCGTCGTAGATCATGTTTTCCTCAACCTTGGAGGCGCCGATCTCGATTTTCCGGGATTTCAGGAAGGTGTAGGCCATGCCTCCTCCGACCAGGATCACGTCGGCTTTCCCGCTCAGGTTGTCGATCACCCCCATCTTGTCGGAAACCTTGGCCCCGCCCAGGATCACCACGAAGGGTTTACCCGGGTTCTTAAGCAGGCCTTCCAGGTTTTTCAGCTCATCCCGGAGCAGGAACCCGCCCCCGATCTCCTTCACGAAGTGGGCCATGCCCTCGGTCGAACTGTGGGCCCGGTGGGCGGTGCCGAAGGCGTCATTAATGTAAACATCCGCCAGGCCAGCCAGTTTCTGGGAGAACCCCGGGTCGTTCTTTTCCTCCTCGGGATGAAAGCGCAGGTTTTCCAGGAGGATAACCTCGCCGGGTTTCAGACCGTTGACCATCTTTTCGACTTCATCCCCGATGCAGTCCGGGGCGCACTTGACCTCCTGCTTGAGCAGGCTTCCGAGGTGGGCCGCCACCGGTTTCAGGGAAAGCTTGGCGTCCGGTCCTCCCTTGGGGCGCCCCAGGTGGGAGGCCAGGATGACCTTGGCTCCCTGCTTGACCGCGTAATTGATCGTGGGCAAAGCCGCGCGGACCCGGGTATCGTCGGTAATCTTTCCGTCTTTCAGGGGAACGTTAAAGTCGACCCGAATAAAGACCCGTTTATTCTTTATGTTCAGTTCGTCAATATATTTGATCCCCATTTTTAACTCCTTAGACCATTTTATGGCCCCCTCGCTCTTGCCCTCTCCTCGAGGGGAGAGGGCAAGGCGAGAGGGTGAACTTACGGCTTTGACCGGATATGTAATTCAACATCATCGGTAAAAAACTCGCTCAGTTTTAGCTCCCGATTAACTTGGTCAGGTCGCACATCCGGTAGGAGAACCCGATTTCGTTGTCGTACCAGGAGAGGATCTTGACCATGCGTTTCTCCATGACCCGGGTGGAAGGGAGATCGACGATGGAAGAGTGATTATCGCCGTTGAAATCTACGGAAACCAGGGGCTCCTTGGCGCAGGCGAGGATGCCTTTGAGCTTTCCTTCGCTGGCGGCGATCAGGGCATCGTTGACTTCCTTTTCGTTGGTGTCCTTGTCCACGATCAGAACCACGTCCACGACCGAAACGTTGGGGGTGGGAACCCGCATGGACATGCCGTCGAGTTTACCCTTGAGTTCGGGCAGGACTTCCCCGACCGCCTTGGCGGCGCCGGTGGTGGTGGGGATCATGGAGAGGGCGCCCGCGCGGGCCCGGCGGAGGTCCTTGTGGGGGGCGTCCTGGAGCACCTGGTCATTGGTGTAGGCGTGGATGGTGGTCATGAGGCCGTAATTGATCTTGAACTTTTCGTGGATCACCTTGGCCACGGGGGCCAGGCAGTTGGTGGTGCAGCTGGCGTTGGAAAGGATGTTGTGCTTGCTCTTGTCATACTTGTTGTCATTGACCCCCATCACGATGGTGATGTCCGGATCTTTGGCGGGGGCGGAGATGATGACCTTTTGGGCGCCGGCCTTCAGATGTTTTTCGGCTCCGGCCCGGTCCACGAATTTACCGGAACATTCCAGGGCGACCTTGACTCCGAGGTCCTTCCAGGGAAGCTCGGCGGGGTCTTTCTTGGCGAAAACCTGGATTTTCCGCCCGCCCACAACCAGGGCGTTGTCCGCGACCTCGACCTTGGCAGGGCAATGGCCGTGGACCGAGTCGTATTTCAGCAGGTGGGCCATGGTCCCGATGTCCGCGATATCGTTAATTCCCACCACCTCGATGTCCTTGTTTTCCAGCGCGGCCCGGAAAACCAGCCGGCCGATTCGGCCGAATCCGCTGATACCAACCTTGATCGCCATATTACAGCCTCCTTTCTACAAAAGGTTTGTAATTACAGTGAAAACGCCGTTATTATAAATTTCAGGTCAGGATAGGTCAAACCTTATTAATAAGTAAAGAGCAAAGAGCAGGAGGCAGGGGGCCAGGAGCAAAGATGTCCATCGAGTCTGTTGGGCTCATGGTGCCCATTGTCTCGGGAGAAAAAATGAAATCATTGAGGTTCAAAAGAAGAAAAGGACAACGAAAATCGAGATGGCCACGCAACGACGGCATGATGGATGGCAGAACAAAAAACACCTGTATTTGACTGCTGGCAGCCGAAAGAGGACTTATGAGCGCTTTTCAGAAGGTACATTTCATCCTGGTGGAGACCAAATATGAAGGCAACCTGGGAGCGGCGGCCCGGGCCCTGGACAACCTGGGGTTCTCCCGCCTGGCCCTGGTCAACCCGCGGGTGAAAATCGGCGATGAGGCCCGGAAGTGGGCGAACCAGTCCCAGAAAATTCTGGAAAACGCCAGGATTTATTCCAGCCTGGCGGAGGCAGTGGATGAAATGGGACTGGTGGTCGGGACCACTCGGAGAAAAGGCATCCAGCGCGGTCATGCCATCGTTCCGCGGGAGATGGCCGACATGGCGGCGCCCCTGGCCCGGGTCAACCAGGTCGGCGTGGTTTTCGGGCCCGAGGACAGGGGTTTGACCACCCGGGAGCTCAAGCTTTGCCGCTGGGTGGTCAGGATCCCGTCGCCTTCCGCCAACGATTCCTTCAACCTGGCCCAGGCGGTGGCGATCGTGGGCTACGATCTAATGGCGGCCCTGCGGGAAAAGGACATTCCCCGGCTGGCTACGACCCGGAACCAGGAAGCAATGTTCAAGCGGTTGGAGGTTTTGTTAACGGAAATCGGGTTTCTCCGCGAGGATGATCCGACCCGGATGATGGTAAAAATCCGGAGGATGTTTTACCGCTCCGGCCTCTCCGAACAAGAGATCAAGATTCTGCAGGGAATGATCTCGCAAATCAGGGAAAAGATTCAGATGGAAGGCAAGAAGTAAACAGCTCAAAGGTCAAAGGGCAGAGAGCATAGGGCATAGAGCATAGAGCATAGAGCATAGAGCAAAAGACGGTCCCTTGTGTTCGTAGGGTTCATAGAGTCCGTAGTGTCAGAAAATAATTGGATAATTCGACCAAATAGACACAAAGAACACAACGACACGATAGACACAATGGGTGTTGGGTTTAAACCTATCACCTATGACCCAACACCCAACACCTAATTCAGGCCCCCAGGTTTGGCTGCCCCGGGTTTGACCATCTCCCCTCCGATTCCAATTGCTATTATAATAAGTAGCGCATTCAGGCGGCCATGTAATTACTTAGCGACCCATAAAGGACCGGCCTTGATAAATGATTAGAGATCTCCAGATTGAAGACCGGATCACCGAGCTGGGCTTAAAAATGCCCGACCCTCCCCGCCCTCTGGGGGCCTATCTCCCCGTGGTGCGGGTGGGGAATCTCATTTTTGTCAGCGGGATGCTTCCCCGGCAGGAAGGAAAGCTGGTTTCGGTCGGAAAGCTGGGGCAGGAACTCAATCTGAAGGAAGGACAGGACGCGGCCCGCCTGGCGCTTTTAAACGGCTTGGCGGCGATTAAAAGCGAGATCGGGAACCTGGCGGCGGTCCGGAAATTCGTCCGCCTCAGCTGCTATGTAAATTCCACCCTGGGTTTCATCGAACAGGCGCAGGTGGCCGACGGGGCCAGCAATATCCTGCTGGCGGTCTTCGGCGAAGCCGGAAGGCATTCCCGGGTTTCAGTGGGGGTAGCTGAACTGCCCGGGGGGGCCGCGGTGGAACTGGATTTGATCGCGGAAGTCGAACCCCGAGAATAATTATTTTTGACACGGATATACACGGATTCACACCGATTCATAAAGTTTTTAAAATCATTTCATTAAAACAATTATGGTTGATCCATGAATATCCGTGGAATCCGTGTCCGAATTTTAATACATTAAAGTTTGAATAGATCCGGAGGCAATTATGAGTTACATGAATGAAGTCCTGATTATTTTTGTTTGCCTATTGTTCTCCGCCTTTTTTTCCATGAGCGAGACCGCGTTTTTACGCCTGCGCCTGGCCGCGGTGGAATCGGAGGCCCGGGCGGGGAAGCCTACCTCCGTGGTCATCCGGCAGATTCTTTCTTCCATGTCCCGGTTCCTTTCCTCGATTCTGATCGGGAATAATCTCGTGAACGTCGCGGCCAGCGCGGTGGCGTCTTCATTGTTCGTCAGCCTCTGGGGGGAGAAACTGGGGGTGCTGGCGGCCACCTTGATCATGACCGCGGTCATCCTGATTTTCTGTGAAATCACCCCCAAGACCCTGGCGGCGAACAACCCGGAAAGGTATTCCAGCCTCCTGGCGCTTCCGCTCTACGCGGTCCAGGGATTGCTCTGGCCCGTCAGCAAGTTCGTGGAATTGATCACCGCGCCCTTGATCAAGATCCTGGGGGGGCGGGAGGCCATGGAGCAGGCGGTCAGCGAAGAGGAGATCATCCGCCTGGTGCGGGTAGGGGCCCGGACCGGTTCGATCGAAAAATACCCGGCGGTCATTGTGGGCGCCGCGCTCCAGGCCTCCAAGACCACCGTCGCGGATGTGATGGTGCCGCGGGCGGAGATATTCGCAGTTTCGGAAGATGCCAGTCCGGAACAAATTTTGAACCAGATGATGGAGGAAAGGTATACCCGGGTCCCGGTTTTCCGGGGGGATTTGGATCACGTCGTAGGTGTGGTCCACCTGAAGGACGTGATCGCGATCTCCCGGGGGGTTTTGAAGGGAACCCACCGGGACATCATCCGGCCGTTACTCCGGGTCCCGGCCGGGAAGAAGACGCTTGAGCTGCTCCGGGAAATGCAGATCAGCTTTTCCCACATGGCGATCGTGAAGGATGAATTCGGGGCCACGATCGGGTTGGTGACCGCCGAGGATATCCTGGAGGAGATCGTCGGCGAGATTCGAGACGAGTTCGATCAGGAAGAGCTGGAAGCGATTCAGAAGGAGCCGGACGGTCATTACCTGGTCCTGGCCCGGATGAAGGTGGTGGATTTCAACCGTCAGACCGGTCAGAACCTGCAGCATCCGCAGATGGGCAAGGGCCAGACCATCGGCGGGCTTTTCATTAATCTTCTGGGCCGCACCGCTCACAAGGGCGATCTGGTCAGTGTCGGCGATTACCGGCTTGAGGCGGTGGATGTCTCCGGGATCAGGATCGTTCGGATCCGGGTCCTCCCGCCCCCGGAGGCGCCGGCGGAAAAAGCGGGAGAAGGAACCACCCGCGGGGAATGAAGCCGACGCTGCCTCTAACCAAAAGCAGTGGCTGCCGGGGAAATATTCATTACGGTCAGTTAGATATTAAAGTTGTATCTTTTATTAACTACGGTATTTTCCTTACTTCTTTTTGTTCCTCTTTCCGTGATAATTTTCCCCGAAATCGGAAGGAGGTTCATTTTGGAAGATCTTTATCTCAAATTCGGACGGCGGCTCAAATCCTTGCGGACGGAAACCGGCTTAAGCCAGCGGGAACTGGCCCAGCTTACCAACCTGAGCGCAAATTACATCGCTCTCCTGGAAGCGGGGAAGCGGTCACCCTCGTTGCCGGCCATCGCGGTGTTGGCCAGCAGCCTGCAGGTGCCGATCAACAAACTTATGAATTTTGAAATCCTGGAACCGGCGGAAAAGAAAAAAGGCCGGAAGCCCCTGGATTACCGCGAGCGGATCAACCGCCTCCTCTTCGCCAAGAATGAAACCAAGGTCAAACTGGCCTACGAAGTAATCCGCAAGATTTTATAGGCAGGACCGGATCCCGGACGGATCCGAGACTTGAAATACCGAAGGAAGTCTTATCTTCACCCGCCCTCTGGGCGGGTTTTTTCAATTGGGATAAGAATTATGGCCGCCACCGTCCCGGTCGGCTGCCTGATGGACCGGGGAATTATTTTTCCGGAGCGGAAAACGCCTACAGCTTCCTGATCACCTTGAAAAGGTTGAAATCCTTCACCTCGGGAATGCTGAGTTTCTCCGGTTTCAGGAGCTTAGCCCGGAGGGATTCGGGCAGGGAGATGAAGCGCTTGCCCGCGGCGACCCGGAATGAGGCCGGAAACAGGTCTCCAAACTTCCGCGCCCGCCAATTAGAGGCAAAGTTTCGAGTGTAATATTTAAAATCGCCCCGGGCCTGTTCCGGCTCGTAAACCGCGCGGGCCGCGGTCCGCCCGGAAACCAGCGCACCGTTGATCCCGAAAAAGAACATCGGGTCCATAAACCCCGCGAGCGTCCCGGCCAGGATCTTGTCCTCCGCGAAAAGACGAGGGTTTCGGGGACCGCCCATCGGGACCCAATTGCTGTCGAAGAACCACTCCGGGGTTTCGAGATTCTCGCGCCGCTTGAGGAATTCCCGGCAGCGGTCCAGCTTCCATTTGGGAACCTCGGAACGCTGGGAAAACATGCTGAAGAAGACCCCATTGGTGACGGAGCTGTAATAATAATCGCTGATATAGGAAGCGTAACGAACGACACATTCGGGTTCTTTATCCATCGGCATCCGGACCGCACAGCCATAGGCATGCACGGCGGGAATCCCGAGGGAGTGGAACATCTCCGGAAAAAGCCCGGAAGCGATGATGCTGCCCGGGGGCAGGTCTTTGTGGTTCTTGATCAATTGGGAAAACTCGAATTTGACCCCGAGTTTCTGCGCTTCCTGGTAAAGGAAGGTGTCCAACGAGCTTTCCCGGGCCCCCCGTTCCACGATGAAGAGATCCTTCCCATCCATCTCGTAGCCGTCCTCCTCCATAGAAACCCGGAAGCTCTTGGCCGGGCGGAAATGCTGGGAAAGATCAATCCCGATATATCTCCAGACGGCCGGACCGTCGATCGGGGTGGCATGGGTGGAAGGATGAAATTGCCCCCGTCCGCCAATCTTTGAGTGTCCTTCGATTATGGTTACCTCGTAGTCCCGCTTGGCGAGGTCAATCGCCGCGACCATCCCCGAGAGCCCCGCGCCGAGAATCTGTATCTTCTTTGCCATGTTCCCTCCTTGAGATCTGCTGAAAAAGCTAAATCCTGAAAAACCTTATTTGCCCCCCCTTATTCTTCGGGGAGACCGCTGTCTGCAAAAGCCAAAAAAAACTACCATAATCTCCGGCCATTTTAAAGATCATTCCCCCATTAATTATTTTTCTCAAAATTGGTTTGTCCCAATTATTCTTCGATCAGCTTCAGCCCGGAACGATAGCGGCCGGTGAGCTCCTGATAAGCCAGATTGCCCAGCCTGATAAAGTCGATCATTGCCGGGGGAAGGTCTTTAGTAACTTTTCCAGGCCTTCCCATTACCATTTTCCCGGAAGGGATCTGGGTATTCGGGGTGAGCAGGGTGCCGGCGGCGATGAGCACATCATCCCCGATCCGGCACTGGGGCAGGATGATTGCCCCGATGCCGATCAGAACATTGTCACCGATGTCGGAGTGATGGACGACCGCCCCGTGGGCGAGATGGCACCCCCGGCCGAAGGAAGCGATGAATTCCGGATCGGCGTGGACCACGGCATTATCCTGCACGCAGGTTCCGTCTCCGATGCGGATGGCCCCGAAGTCACCCCGGAGAACCGCCCCGGGACCGACGAAACATTTTTTTCCGATCCATACGTCTCCGATCACGCTGGCGGAGGGATGAATGTAACAGCCTTCCCCCAGTTGAGGTTTTTTGCCTTCGAATTCATAAATGGCCATCAGGTTGCCCTCCTAAGTTATGATCAATTGAAAGTTTCGGTTTTCCCTCCCCTCCGGCCTGTAAGCCCTACGGGCTGGAAGCGGGGCCGTAGGCCCTAACGGGCCGGAGGCAGGTTTCGAGTTTATCATTAAGAAAGATTTTTCGATCAGATAATTTTTTGACTTATTATTTTAAATAATTATATTTTAAAGGAAATTTTTAGGAAGACCCGATCAGGATATTCAGAAAAGGAGGGAATGAAGTGAGAGACCTAAAGAACAAAGTAGTCCTGGTTACCGGAGCGGCAACGGGAATAGGTGAGGCCACCGCCATCGCTTTTGCCCGCGAGGGGTGCGACCTGATTCTCTGCACCCGGAAGAACGCGGAGGGCCTGAAGGCCACCGCCGAAAAAATCAAGGGCATGGGGAGGAAAGTAATTACGGTGATGGCGGATGTTTCCAAGCGGGAGGATGTCGAGAAACTCTGCCAGACCGCGCTCAAGGAGATGGGAAAGGTGGACATCTTGGTGAATAACGCCGGGGTGGCCATGATCGCCGAAATCAAAGACACTTCCCTGGAAGACTATGAAAGGGTCATGGGGGTGAATTTCTGGGGACCGGTCTACACCATCCATTATCTGCTTCCGCATATGATCGAGCGGAAATCGGGGCACATCGTGAACGTGTCCTCCGCCGCCGGGCTGCTGGGCGCGCCGGCCGGCGGGGCCTATGCCGCCAGCAAGTTCGGCCTGGTCGGGCTGACCGAGGTCCTGCGCACCGAAGTGGAACGGTTCAACATCGGGGTCACGGCGGTCTGTCCTTCGGTCGTCCGGTCCGACATCTGGAACGCGACAACGGTCAAGGGTTTCAAAAAGGAAGTTGCCGAGCCGCCGGCCATCTTTCGGATGACACCGGAGGCGGCAGCCAAGCAGATTATCCGGGCGGTCAAGTGGAACCAGGCGTTGTTGGTGGTTACCACGCATGCCAAGGTCTTATATCATATGAAGAGGATTTCTCCCGCCTTGACCCGGCAGGTGGGCCGCGTCATGCTCAAGGATTTTCTCAGGAAAAAGGAATAGCGGATGGGGGATTCCCTTTTGTTCCTATGCACTGGAGGAACCTCTCCCTCATCGACACATGCTAATTGTTCGGGCAGGCCGCGGGCTACTTTTATTGAGGAATAATGTCCGGATGATAATTTATGTGAAAATTCTGAAAATCCTGAGGGTGTTTCTGGGAAGGGGGACAACGTGAGAGATTTGAAAAACAAAATAGTTTTGGTGACCGGGGCGGCGACCGGAGTGGGCGAGGCTGCCGCGCTGGCATTCGCCCGGGAAGGGTGCGACCTGGTCCTCGCCACCCGGAAGAACGCGGAGGGGTTGAAGGCCACCGCCGACAAGATTAAGGCCATGGGGCGGAAAGTGATTACGGTGATGGCGGATGTTTCCAAGCGGGAAGATGTCGAAAGACTCTGCCAGACCGCGCTCAAGGAAATGGGAAGAGTGGACATTTTGATGAACAACGCCGGTGTCGCCCTGATCGCCGAGTTTACGGACACTTCCCTGGAAGACTGGGAAAGGGTCATGGGGGTGAATTTCTGGGGGCCGGTCTACACCATCCATTATCTGCTTCCGCATATGATCGAGCGGAAATCGGGGCATATCGTGAACGTGTCCTCCGCAGCGGGATTGAACGCCCCTCCGGCCGCCTCGGCCTATTCCGCCAGCAAGTACAGCCTGGTCGGCCTGTCCGAGGTCCTGCGCACCGAAGTGGAACGGTTCGGCATCGGGGTCACCGCCGTCTGTCCGTCGGTCATCCGGACCAACATATTTGATGCGACGCAGGTCAAGGGTTTTAATAAGGAGGTTGCCCAGCCGCCGGCCATCTTCAGGAAGACCCCGGCGAGGGCGGCCAGCGAGATTATCGGGGCGGTCAAGCGGAACCAGGCACTACTGGTGATCACCGCCAATGCCAAAGCTTTTTACTATACCAAGAGAATCTCTCCCGCAATGTTCCGGCTGGTGGCCCGCGGCATGCTCAGGGAATTTCTCAAGAAAAAGGAATAGCGGATCGGTTGTTTTTATTCTGATGTGCATTTCATAGAGGAGCCCCTTCGCGGGCTCCTTTTTTTAAGGGCACAGAAATGATTATATTTAAGGGGGAAATTTTTAAAAACCCGGAGGAATCTTCAGAAAGGGGGGTGACGTGAAAGATTTGAAAAACAAGATAGCCTTGGTGACCGGGGCGGCGACCGGAATAGGGGAGGCTACCGCTCTGGCTTTCGCCCGGGAGGGGTGCGATCTGATCCTCGCGACCCGGAAAAACGCGGAGGGATTGAAGGGTACCGCCGAAAAGATTAAGGCCATGGGGCGGAAAGCCTTAACGGTGATGGCGGATGTCTCCAAACGGGAGGATGTCGAGAGACTCTGTCAGACCGCGCTCAAGGAATTCGGAAGGGTGGATATCTTAATGAACAACGCCGGGGTAGGCATGAGTTGTGAACTCAAGGACATGTCCCTGGAAGACTGGGAATGGGTCATGGGGGTGAATTTCTGGGGATCGGTCTACACCCTGCATTTCCTGCTTCCGCATATGATCGAGCGGAAGTCAGGACATATTGTGAATGTTTCCTCCGGGGCGGGGCTGATCGGCTTGCCGGCCGCCGGGGCCTACACCGCCAGCAAGTTCGGCCTGGTCGGCCTGACCGAGGTCCTGCGCACGGAAGTAGAAAGGTTCGGGATCGGGGTTACCGCCGTCTGTCCGGCGGTCGTCCGGACCCCCATCTTCGATACGATAAAAGTCAAAGGATTTAAAAAGGAAATCTCCACGCCTCCGGCTATCATGGGGGGGATGACCCCGGATCAGGCGGCCAGCCGGATTATCAAGGCGGTCAAGCGGAACCAGGCGTTGCTGGTCATCACCGCCTTCGCCAAGTTTTGTTACAACATCAAGAGACTTTCCCCCGCACTGGGCCGAGCGGTATGCAGCGGCATGTTCAGGGAATTACTCAAGAACAAAGAATAACGGGTCAGTTTTTTCCCGGTTATGCGCATTTTGGAGAGGAGCCCCTGGGGGCTCCTCTTTTTTTGAGGGGCCTTCCCCAATAAAGTAATAGGCATTGGGTCATAGGTGATAGGTCATAACGACCGCAGACCGCAGCTATGATAGACAAGAGCAATGAGCAACGAGCAATGAGTAGCGAGATTGCTTCGCTGCCGCTCGCAATGACAAGAAGTGTTTGTTGGGTTTTCAGAAACCCGGGGGTGTCAATCGCATACGGCATAGGGCATAGGGCACAGGGCATAGGGCACAGGGCATAGAGCAAAAGACGGTCCATTGTGTCCATAGTGTCTATTGAGTCCATAGTGTCTATTGAGTCCATAGTGTCTATTGAGTCCATGGTGTCTTTCTTTTGACACTATAGACACTACGAACTCTATGGACTCTACGAACGTCTTTGATTCAGGAGCGAGACCAACCCCCCAAAAAAGAAAAATAGGATAACGAAAACCGAGATTCTTCACCTGCGGCCCAGAGAGAAGGTTTGTAAAACTGGTTAACCCCGACGTCCGATGCTTGCTAATGCTCGTAGGGAAGGGACGAGAAAGCTAAACGCTGGAGAGAAGCTTGGAGATGACGCGGTAGGCCCGGTTGGCCAGCTCTTCCGGGGAATCGCTCGCGCCTTTATTCACGTAACTGGAAGGCTCGAAGGATTTCAGGAATTTTTTGAATTCGTCATCGCACTTTCTCACCGTGAAAAAAAGGAGGGGGATTTTTTTCTTGGCGACTAATCCCTTTTCGATTTCCCGGAGAGAAACCGCGGCCTGAATCCCGTTGATAATCGGCATTTCCACATCCAGGATTCCCAGGTTGACCGGCTGCTTTTCCCGGAGGCGGCGGGTGGCGTTGGAAATGAACTCCGCGCCGTTCTTGCAGGGGATGACCTCGCGGCCGATTTTTTTATCCACCAGAAGGCGGGTGATCAGGTTGCGGAGCAGATCGGAATCCTCCGCATAGACGATGCAATCCAGGGTCTTGACCGGAGGGGCTTCGAGACGATCGGTCAGGGTCAGGCCGCAGCTGGCGCAGTGGGTGACCTCGTTCCCTGATTCCAGAATGACATAGGAATCCACCTCGACCCCGCAGCTCGGACAATAGGTTTTTTTCGATGAGGGTGCCGGCATAATCAGTGTATTTTGTTAAATTGTAACCGTGATTTCAACCCATTGGCCGATCAGATCGGAATCGCCCACCTCCCGCCGGAACCCGTAATCAAAGGATCCCCGGGGAAAACGCCATCCGATTCCGATCCCGTACCAATCCTGGTGGGAACGGTCAAACGAGTATCCTCCCCGAAGGAAAAATTCCTTCCGGGCCACCAGTTCGATCCCCATATTATAACCCAGGTTGTCGGTTTTGGCTTTCGGCAGCCAGAGGAAATCGAAGTCGAGGTTGACGTAATCACCGATCCGGGAGGCCAGGGAGAAATCCACTTCCCGGGAGTCATTTTTGAGTTCGACCAGATTTTTTCCGATCACGCCGAAAATAATGTAATGGCTGGGAACGAAAAGCGCCGAGGCGTCCAGCCGCCATCCGTTCTGGGGTTTTCCCCAGAGATAGTGGGTGGTAAATCCGAGATGGAATGATCTGATGTATTCCTGGGCCAGCGCCACGGCCACTTCCTGAGCCTCTCCCTGGGCCTGGGATGCATTGCGGTTTTTCTGTTTGTAGATATAGGCGATGCCCGCCCCCATGGGGCTGGTTTTGGTATCCACGACCGAGCCGGAAAAATAGTGAAAATTGTTCGAATTGGTGCGCAGCAGGGTATACCCCGACCCGACGGAATATCTTTTGGTCTGGGTCAACCCGGCCGGATTGAAAAAAATCGCGGAATTATCGTCCGCCAGGGCCCGGAAAGCTCCCCCCATCCCGATGGATTTGGCTCCGATGGATTCATAAAAAGCCCGGCTCTCCGCCGCGGTCAATGCGACCAGGGCGAAAGCCAGCAAGGCGAGAAGTTTGAAATTTATTTTTGGTCTCAAGCTCGATCCTGATCCGGCGTCTCTCCTGTTATCTTACCATTTGATTCCATATTTCTCGACCTTTTATTTATTAAATAGTTCCGCGAGGAAGCGGCCGGTATGGGATTCGGGGATCCTCGCCAGCTCCTCCGGGGTGCCGGTTCCCACCACCCCACCGCCCTGTTCCCCTCCTTCCGGGCCCAGGTCAATGACGTAATCGGAGGATTTCACCACGTCCAGGTTGTGCTCGATGATGATGACCGTGTTGCCCTCGTCCCGAAGCCGGAACAGAAGGCCGAGCAGGTGCTGGATGTCGGCGAAATGCAGCCCGGTGGTGGGTTCGTCCAGAAGGTACAGGGTCCGGCCGGTGGAGCGCTTGGAAAGCTCGCGCGCCAGCTTGATCCGCTGGGCTTCCCCTCCGGAGAGAGTGGTGGCGGACTGTCCCAGGCAGAGGTATCCCAGGTCCACCTCGGCCAGGGTGCGGAGCTTGTCCCGGATGCGGGGATAGGCCGAAAAAAGGCCTTCCGCCTCGGCCACCGTCATTTCCAGCACCTCGGCGATGTTCTTGCCCTTGTAGGTGATCTCCAGGGTGTCGCGGTTGTATCTTTTGCCCCGGCAGTGCTCGCATTGCACGAAGACATCGGGGAGGAAGTGCATTTCGATCTGGATTACCCCGTCCCCTTCGCAGGCTTCGCACCTTCCCCCTTTGACGTTAAAGCTGAACCTTCCGGGATGGTAGGCCCGGGCCTTGGCTTCCGGCAACCCGGCGAAAACATCCCGGATCTCGGTAAAGACCCCGGTGTAGGTGGCGGGGTTGGAGCGGGGGGTCCGGCCGATGGGGGATTGGTCGATGTTAATGACCCGGTCCAGGTGTTCCAGGCCTTTGACCTCTTCGACCTTGACGGAGGGAATGCGGTCGCGCTGCAGGTAACGGGCCAGGATCGGGTAGAGCGTGTCGATGATCAGGGAGCTTTTCCCGGAGCCGGAAACGCCGGTGACGCAGGTGATCAGCCCCAGGGGAATCCGGACGGTCAAATTTTTCAGGTTATGCTCCCGGGCGCCCTTGATTTCCAGGAAGCGCCCGTCGGGTTTTTTCCGCGGAGGGACGGGGATTTTCCAGCGGCCGGAAAGGTAACCCCCGGTCAGGGAGGAGGGGTGGCGTTTGATTTCCTCCGGGGTGCCGGCTACGACGATCCGGCCGCCATCCCGACCCGCCCCGGGACCCAGGTCGAGCACCCAGTCGGCCGAAAGGATGGTCTCCTCATCGTGCTCCACCACGATCACCGTGTTTCCGAGGTCGCGGAGCCTTTCCAGGGCCCGGAGCAGGCGGAGCTGGTCCCGCTTGTGCAGTCCGACCGAGGGCTCATCCAGGATGTAGAGTACCCCGACCAGCCCGGATCCGATCTGGGTGGCCAGGCGGATGCGCTGCCCTTCCCCCCCGGCCAGGCTGTTGGCGGGGCGGTCCAGGGTGAGGTAATCCACCCCCACCTTGATGAGAAACCCGAGGCGTTCCCGGATTTCTTTCAGCAGCCGGCGGGCGATTTCGGCTTCCCGGGAGGAAAGCTGGATCTCGGAGAAGAAGCGGTCGATCTCCGCGATGGTCAGACAGGTAATCGCGGCGATGGATTTCTGCGCGATCTTGACCGAGAGGCTTTCCGGCCGTAAACGGGTGCCCCGGCAGGCCGAGCATTCCCGGGTTTCGAGGTAGCGGGAAAGCTCCTCGCGCTCCGACCAGTCCGGGTCCTGGTCCAGCCGGACCCGCAGTTCCCCGATCACCCCGGGGAAGGGGCGGAGGAAACGGTGCCTTTTCCCCGCGCGCTCATACCAGAACTCGATCTTTTCCTCCCCCGTCCCCGAGAGGATGATTTCCCGGACGGCCGGCGGGAGGGTTTTCCAGGGGGTGTAAATGTCGAAATCGAAACGCCGGCTCAAGGATTCCAGGATCTGCTGGCGGACCGCCGGATTTTTCTTCTGCCAAGGTTCGATCGCGCCTTCCCGGAGGGAGAGGTTCTCGTCCGGCACCACCAGGGCGGGGGCGAAATCGGTTTTGGTTCCCAGGCCGTCGCATTCCGGGCAGGCCCCGTAGGGATTGTTGAAGGAGAATATCCGCGGATTGATTTCCGGGAGATCGATCCCGCAATCCAGGCAGGCGAAACGGGAGCTGAAGGTCACGGTCTGGTTGTCCGGCAGCTTGATCCGGACGATTCCCTCCGCAAGCCCGGTGGCGAGTTCAACCGCTTCCGCCAGCCGGGGACGGAGGCTGGGTTCCTCCTTTCCCTTCGGGCCGGCTCCTTCAGGAATGGTGACCCGGTCGATCACCACCTCGATCGTGTGCTTTCGCTTGCGGTCGAGCTCGATCTCCTCGGTCAGCTCCCGGGGCTCCCCGTCGATAATGACCCGGAGGAAGCCCTGGCGCCGGAGGTCGGAGAGCTCTTTCCGGTATTCACCCTTCCGGCCCCGCACGATCGGGGCGAGGATGACGATCCGGGAGCCGGGAGGCATTTCCAGGATCCGGTCCACGATCTGGGGAGGGGTCTGCGAGCTGATTTCCTGGCCGCAGCGGGGGCAGTGCGGGCGGCCGATGCGGGCGAAAAGCACCCGGAGATAATCATAAATTTCCGTGACGGTTCCGACCGTGGAGCGGGGGTTTTTTGATACGGTTTTCTGCTCGATGGAAATGGCCGGGGAAAGACCGAGAATTTCATCCACGTCGGGTTTTTCCATCTGTTCCAGGAACTGCCGGGCATAAGCGGAAAGGGATTCCACGTAACGGCGCTGGCCTTCCGCGTAAATGGTGTCAAAGGCCAAGGAACTTTTCCCTGAGCCTGAAACCCCCGTGATCACGGCCAGGCTGTTCCGGGGAATCTCAACGGAGATGTTTTTCAGGTTATGCTCGCGGGCCCCGCGAATGATGATTTTTCCCGGTTCCATTTTTAATCACCTAAATTTATAAGTTTATCGGATTGGACCGGGGAAAACCACGATCAACTTCAAATCCCAATCATTGATTAAGGCAATCATCCCGGGCGGGTTGAAGCGAACCCAAACATCTTTTAAAAACGCTTTGTGATTGATTTATAAATACATCTGCATGCTAACGGCCAGCCCTTGCGGGGCGGCCGTGAACATTTTCGGAAAAGTCGAATTGTTTGGGGAGCGATGCCCGTCCGGAATGATGAACCAGCCATTCGAAATGCGTTTATCTGGTAAAAAAACCGCCCCGATCTGATTTATAGAATCGGGGCGGCTGGGAGAGGGGGGTGGTTCTGTTTAGTTAATCTTGATTTCAACCAGTTTGGGCTTGGCTTCCTCCCCTTTCGGGAGGGTCAGCTTCAGGAGTCCGTTTTCATAATGGGCCGTGATCTCCTCGGCTTTCACATTCTCGGGAATGCTGAAGCTCCGGGAGAAGCGCCCGTAGTACCTCTCGGACCGGTGAACCTTTCCTTCTTTCTTTTCCGTTTCGGTTTTTCTTTCCCCTTTCAGGGTCAGAACCCCGTCCTCGATCGAGACTTCCAATTCTTTTTCGGTAAGCCCCGGGGTTTCCGCTTCCACATAATAATTCCTGTCGTCTTCCTTGACTTCAACCGCCGGGTATTCCATGGTGGGGGCCTCCCCGAATAAAAACTCGATGTCGCCGCTCATGAAGGGCCGGAAAAGATCCGCATCTTCTTCACAACTCCTTAACGGTAATGTTTTCCAAAGTTCAATGTTCATTTTTGTGTCCTCCTTTCGAATATTAAGGTAATCACGAATTGAAGCTTGTCAATCCGAAAAACGGGGTAATCGGTTTATCATCGTATTAAGCATGCATATGTACCCCGACGAAGACGGCTAACAAGTTAAATATCAAGGAAAAACAAGAAGTTGTTGACACTGAGGTTTGTAAACTATTACGATGTATATAAAAATTGAATAGTTAAGTGCTAAAAATGAGAGGTTGAATTTGTCCAAGCCAAAATGTTTGCTTTGCTTGATGCTTTTATGGGGGATTTTGCTGTTTCCCATAATGGTCATGGCGCAAACAGGATCCGGTAAAGATAACCTCCAGCCGGTGACGCCTCCGGGATCGGCCGCACCTCAATCGCAGCTGATTTCCCAGTCGGAAGCGCCGGAGGGCGCCACGCCCCCGGTTCTGGTTTTATTTCCCTGCGGAGGGAAAGAAGGCCTCCCCAGCCAATTCCGCAATGAATACCGGGAGAATCTTTACCAGAACCTGGTGACCCTGGAGCTTTACGACCTCGCCGAGCGCGGCAAGATCGAAGACGCCATCCGCAAACTCAACCTGACGCCTTCCGACCTGGAGCAAAAGGGCGGCATCGAACTCGGGAAGGCCATGGGGGCCAACCTGGTGGTCAGCTGTTTTGTCAATGAAACCACCGGAGGGGACAAATACCTGATTTCTTTGAAATCCCGGTCGATTCCCGGCGGTGAGGAAAAGGGAACCGCTTCCGGGGAGCTCGCCAAGATTTACGAACCGGACCAGATGCAGGCCCTGAATGAAAATCTGGTCTGCCAGCTCCGGAAATGCAACCGGGTCCAGGCCTTCCAGCGGAAGCGGCTCATGTTGGTGGTGGATTCCTCCAATTCCATGCGTAAGTTCGAGGGGAATGACGTTTTCAACCGGCGCCGTTCGGGGGCCAAGCTGATCCTGAATTACATCAAGAGATTCGAACTTACCAACGTGGAACTCGGGATTATCGATTTCAGCGACCGGGTGCATTTTTCGGTCTGCCCCCAGAACGTGTTTGACCATTTCCAGGAACTGGATTCCGCGGCCGACCGGATCGGCGCCCGGGGAGGGGAGACCAACTTTGACGTGACCTTGAAGGCCGCGTATGACTGCCTGAAGGACACCAGCCCGGAGATTCAAAATTTCATCTTCTTTCTGACCGACGGGTTTCATAATATCGGCGAATACCAGAATGCCCACCGTCTTTTCAACCCGAAGTTCAACCCCGAGCTGAAAAACGGCATCCCCATTTTCGTGATGGGGCTGGGGGCGGACGTGAAGAATCCCAGCCTGCAGTTTGAACAGGGATTGAACGAAGTCATGCTCAGCCGGATCGCCCGCGAGAGCGGGGGCAAGGATTATCTCCCGATCTTCTCCGCGGCGGATATCCAGGCGGTTTTCATGTCCCTGGTGGAGCTGGAAGTCATGTACCGCAAGGGTGTGGCTTCCGCCGTGGTCAAAGGGGTAAAGCGGGGGAAGAAGAAATCCTTCCAGTTCCAGGGCGGGGGCGATATCTTCATCTATGTCGAGGAAAAATCCGAGTTCAGCTACGAGGTCAAGGATCCCAAGGGCAACCAGATCGTGATCGCCCCGGACGGGAAATACCAGATCAAGGATTCCAAGGGAAAAAGCATTGAGCGGGAAAAATATCCCCCGGTCATGGTTTCGATTGTCCCCACCCAGGCCTCATTTATCCGCCTGGAGAAAAGTTATTACGGGAAATACGAGGTGGCGATCAAGGGCGAGAGCGGAATCCCGAAAGAGGGGACCAATCTTCATTACATTGTCAGCACCGCGGATAAAATGAGCCTGGATATTTTCTCGCCGGCAGCCGGTTACGTTCATGGCGATCCCAGCCAGGATATTCATTTTCAGCTGGGCCTGGTCGACCTGCCCAAGCCGATTCAGGTCGCCGATGTCCTGGTTTCAGTTTACAAGGAAAACAAACAGGTGGAGGAATTTCCCTTCGGCCCCTTCTCCGGCGGTGATTCGACCATCGATTTCTTCTATTCCGGGGCCAAGTTTTACGGACCCGGACATTATCGCTTCAAGTTCGAGGTCGAAGGCAAACTGAACAACGGGATTCAGTTCCAGCGCTTCCGCGAGTCAAATATCATCGTCTCCGGCTCGAAGCCGCCGGCAGCCGAAAAGCCCCAGGAGGTGGCGAAAGCGGAAACCCCGGCGGAATCCCCGGCCCCGGCGCCGGAGGCGGTCTCGCTGCCCGAAGGGCTGCAAAGGATTTATTTCATTTTCGACCACGATACGCTTTCCGCGGAGGCCCGGCCGATTCTGCAGGACCTGTCCCGGTGGCTTTCGGATCATCCCCTGGTCCGGATCCGCCTGGAAGGGCATTGTGATGAAGTCGGCACCCGGAATTATAACCAAGAACTCGGCATCCGCCGGGCGGCGAGGGTAAAGAATTTCCTGGTTTCCCAGGCCGCCGGTCTGGATCCTTCCCGGATCGAGATCGTCAGTAGGGGAAAGGAAGAACCCCTGGTTTCCGGGCCCAGCTTCGCGGTGCGCTGGAAAAACCGCCGGGTGGAAGTCAAGATTTTGCCCGCCAGTTAAACTACCCTGGGAACGAACCGCCCGCCCGGCTTGCCCGAGGCCCGGCCAGGGTGTAACTATTAAACCGAACGCTTTTATATTCAGGGAGGACAAATGGGATTGAAGGATTTTCAAATTCAGGGAAAAGTAGCCGCCGTGACCGGAGCCAGCCGGGGAATCGGCCGGGCCATCGCCCACGGTTTAGCCGAAGCCGGGGCGAAAGTGGTCCTGTCCAGCCGCAAGCTGGAGGATCTCCAGAAGGTGGCGGAGGAAATCCGGGGGAAGGGAGGCGACGCCTTTCCGATCGCGGCTCACAACGGGAAGATCGCCGATCTGGAAAACCTGGCGAAGAAAACGGTGGAGCATTATGGGACGATCGATATCCTCGTGAACAACGCCGCGACCAACCCGGTTTTCGGACCGATCATCCAGGTGGACGAATCGGCCTGGAACAAAATCATGGAGGTCAACGTCAGGGGCGCTTTTTTCCTTTCCCGGGCGGCGGCCCAGGTGATGGGCGAAAAGGGGGGAGGCGTGATCGTTAATATCGCTTCTTCGGCCGGACTCCGGCCCATGCCTTTCCTGGGGGCTTACTCGGTCAGCAAGGCGGCCGTGATCATGCTGACCAAGGTTCTGGCGGTGGAATGGGCGGGCCTGAAGATCCGGGTCAACGCGGTGGCTCCCGGGATAATCGAGACCCGCTTCAGCGAGGCGCTCTGGAAGAACGAAACGATCCTGGAGGAGGTCCAGAAACGCCAGCCCATTCCCCGGGTCGGCCAGCCCGAGGAAATAGCCAACGCCGTTCTCTACCTGGCTTCCCCGGCTTCCAGCTACATGACCGGGGAGATAATGGTGATTGATGGAGGAGGGATTTTAGCCTGAATCCAAAGGCCAAAGTTCAAATGTCAAATCAGGCTTAAAGGCCTGCCCTGAGCGTAGTCGAAGGGTCAAAGTTCAAAGCTCAAAAATAATGCCGACGAAGAAATCCCCCACCGCCGCCCTCACCAGCCGAAACCGGCTGGACCTTTTCCACCTTTCCAGCCTTTACGATACCGTGGTGGATTTCCTGGACTCCTACCAGACGAACGTCCGGCACCTGTTCAAACATTCACCGGATTTCCGTTTCGAGGATGAGAAAGCCAAACTGATCCGCTTCCGTTACTCGCTGGACATGGACGTGACCCACGTTCTGGAGAGCGAGGTTTACCACTCCCAGGAAGTATCCCCGACGGTAAGCCTGCTGATCCGGGAAATCGAAAAAACCTGGGAAGCCCTGAAGATGGAACTGCGCTACAAGATCCTCCTGGCTTCCCCCACCGAAATAAATTTCAAGGTTCCCGTATTCGAAGGCGTGGTCCTGCTGCAGACCCAGAACCTGACCGAAGCGATGCAGATCGAGAAGGACAACCGTCCGATTGATTATTTCTCGATCGATCCCGGTTTTTCCCAAGCGGAGGTGTTAATGAGCAATCTGCGCTACCTGATCGGCTATCCCGAGACGGCGATTCTTTCTTTCCGCCCCGGTGATCTCCAGAAGCTTTCCCTCTTTATTTCCATGCTGGATCCCAGCCGGGGCGAAGAACCGGCGGGCATCCCGGAGAGCAGCCGATGAAGCCCCGGGTCGAGTGGGCCGAGGTTTGCATGGACATCCCCCAGTATCTGGAGGACGCGCTCGCGGGTTTCATCTTTGACCTGGGGTCGCACGGGGTTTTTACCGACCGGGCCAAATCCAAGCCTTATTTTGATCTCTTCAACAGCCCCAGGCCGGAACGGCTGGTCCTGCTGGCTTACTATATCCGCGACGAAAAACTGGAAGAGAGAGTGGAGAAAATCCGGCAGTTCATCAAGTCCGCCGCCCAGGCCCAGGGGAAGGAGGAAACTCCCAAGGTCAGCTACGAAATCCTGCAGGATGAGGACTGGGCCGAGAACTGGAAGTGCCTTTTCCAGGTGGCCCGGATCGGGAAACGGATCGTGATCAAACCTTCCTGGGAAAGCGTTACCCCCGCGCCGGGGGAGGTGGTCATCGAGATCACCGCCGGCATGGCTTTCGGGACCGGGACCCATTTTTCCACGCGGCTGGCCCTGATTCTGATGGAAGAATCCCTCGAGGAGATGAAGAAGAAGGGGCCGGTTTCCATGCTGGACGTCGGGACCGGTTCGGGCATCCTCGGGATCGCGGCGGTCAAGCTGGGGGCGGAAAGAGTGGTGGGAATAGACATCGACCCGCGGGCGGTGGAGATCGCCCGGAATAACGCCTACCTGAATCAGGTGACTTCCCGGATGCAGACGGGTGAGACCCCGGTCGCGGAGGTGCCCGGGGAATTCGAAATTGTGGTCGCGAACATCCTGGCGGAGGACCTGATCGAGATGAAGAAAGAACTGGTCGGCCACCTGAAAAAGGGAGGGTACCTGATTCTTTCCGGGGTCCTGACCGCCAAGCGCGGCCTGGTCCAGGAAGCTTTCGCGACGGAAGGGGTGGCCCTGGACCGCGATCCGACCGAGGACGAATGGATCGG
>JAQTNV010000023.1 GCA_028713675.1 bacterium | reverse complement strand
GCAGTTGTCGGAACTGACGGTCCAGCTGAAAGTGATGGGGAGAGCATGAAACGCGGACCCGTCCGCCGGAGTCAAAAGCTCCGGAGCCGAAGGCGGGATCAAGTCAGAATCATTCCGGCACTCGCTCCACTCGCCCCAGACACAGACCTCTGAACAGGTCCGGCTCTTCGCCCCCGTTCCCCCGCAGCCGCAGGCCTGGGTTTCGGTATCGCCGGATTCGCACTCGGCCCCGGCCAGCGTGCAGTTGGTCCAGGGCGTCCATTCGCACAAGGTAGCCAGGCCGCAGGTCCGAGTCTGGCCGTCATATCCGGGAAAATCCCTGGTCTCGGTCTGGTCGGCGCACTGGCAGACGGTCCAAGCGCTCCAGGTCCCGTCGGTCCGGCAGGTCCGATCATGGGTTCCCCCGCAATCCCCGCAGGTAACGGTGAATCTATCCATCGGATTGCAGTTGGCGACGCAATCACTCCATTTGCATTCACTCGAGCATTCCTGCGTCCCCGGTTTATCCTCAACCCGGCATGCTTCCGTCGCTGCCGGTTGACATCCCTCCCCCAGGCAGTCGCTCCAGATGTCCCAGAGCCCGTCAAAGCCGCAGGTCCGGGTCCGGATCCCTTCCTGGCAATAACCGCACGGGGAGGTCTGCTGTTCCCCCACCGTACATTGCAGGGGCTCGTAGCAATCCCCCCAGACACAGGTATCCAGGCAGGTCTTCATCCCCCCGGTCGATCCGCAGTACTGGTTATCGCCTGGGAGACAGACCCCCTGGGCCGGGCATTCCAGAGACAACCCGTCGGCAGAGCACTGGTAGGTCCCGCACATCCCGCAGGGCTTTCCCTGGTCCAGCCAGATCTCGTCAATCAAGCCGTTCCCGTCGTCATCAAAGCCGTTGCAGAGTTCCTTGGGAGGGTCCTCCACCCGGGGGTCGGTCCCGTTCTGGTATTCCTCGAGGTTGGTCCAGCCATCCTGGTCGGGATCCAGGCCGGCGTCATTCGGGTTACTGGGATCCAGCCCATAAGTAAGTTCCCACCAGTCCGGCATCCCGTCCCCGTCGGTATCCCTGGTCTGGTTGATCCCGCCCCCCCCGCCGCATCCGTCTCCGAAAACAAAAATCATCACTGCCAGGACAAAATAAAACACCATCCCTATCCTTTTGCCCCGAATTATCCCCTGAATCATTCAATTCTCCGGGTTTTGATTCTCTTAAAGAACCATCTTCGATCAGTTAAAGCAGCCTCCAATAATCAAGGAGGGTGACCAGCTAAAGTCACCCTCCTTTTGAACTTTTCCAACCCCGAAGCCGGGGGAAAATCATTATTCGCAGATAACCGTCAACGTCTGGCTCGGGGCGCTGCAGGTATTCGTTCCGGCTCCGCCCCAGTTGTTATTCGCAATACAAGGGCGGACGGTATAAGCCTGGCTTGAACTCAAACAAGCGCAATTAGTATATCCTATCGTGCTTGCGGTCACCTCATAGCCTGGTCCCCAGGTTCCATTTGAGCAGTAACCTGTAAACCAGGTTCTCCCGTCACAAATACCCCAGTTCCCTGACGAATTATCCCGGATGGCGTGGCAGACCGTGTTGGCAACGGGACCGGTGCAGGAAACCCCGACCGGATCAAAGGAACCTTTGATGATGATTTTATTAAAGGTTTCCGTTAATTTACCCCGGAAAGTATTCCAGGCGGAACAATCATCCTCCGACCAAGAATTGTACACAAAGGATTCGGAATACACCAAAGAAGGATAATCAAGCGGATCAAGAGGATTGGTATGATGATCCACCTCATCTCCATCCAGGAAACCGTCGCCATCAGTGTCCAAATTATTCGGGTTGGTATCAGCGCCCGGAGTATAGGCAGAACAGTTTCCGTCGTAGCAGATCTCCTGATAGTCGTTTAACCCGTCATCATCGGAATCGGCTTTGTTTGGGTTTGTGCCAAAAGTAAGCACCTCAAGGCTATCGGTAATCCCATCCCCGTCGCTGTCTGAGTTATACGGATCCGTGAAATAGGTGAAATATTCCTGCAGATCGGTCAGGCCATCCCCGTCGGAATCTTGAGCACCAGGAATATCCTTGAAATTCACGAAATAAGGATGATACGCTTCCCTTCCCCAGCCGCTCCCCTGGACTGCAAGGTAATACGTACCGGCACCCCCGAAAGTATACGGGAGAATGGAATCATGTCCGCCGTAATATGAACCGGCATCGTCATTCCAGGCGAGAAGCGTAATTCCATCCGTGCCATACAGCGAAACAAGCGAATCCGTCGGCGAGTCTAATTCCTCGGCATCGGTATCGATATACAATTGCTGCCCGGCGGAAGCGTTGAAACAGTAATAATTGGTATCAGGAATGGCCGGGGTCACCCGGATATTGTCGATACAGCTTTTCCGGTCGGAAGCCTCTATCCCCCTTAAGCCGATGCTGCCGCGCGGATAGTGTGCGGTGATACCTCCGGTGTCGTAAAAGGTCCCGCGGTAACTGCCTTCCTCAAAAAGATCGAAGCGGTTACCGTTCATGAGGACCTTGAAGTGGTGCCAATGGTTGTTGCCGATGGTAAGCGCTGAATAATTGTACTGCGGCATAGCGTACCATACCCCCGCACCGCCGACACCCACATAGGCCTGCCAGGCGGCCGGATCCAGGGAAATCAGCAAACCGTTGCCTCGGTCCACCGCGCGGAGGAACACGCCCCCGTCACCGGCAGAACCTTGCAGATAATAATCGAACTCGAAGACTCCGTCCCCGAAGGTCTGTTTGGTGAAAAGATGGATATCGTTTGAGCCATGGTTATACGAACAGAGCGCAGTGTCGTGATTCCCCATGGTTTGCACGAACTGGTTTCCGCCTCCATCTTCCTGGAAATTATTGAGATAAACCTGTTCGGAAAAATCCTCGGAAAATTCCGGGGTCAGAGGAACCACGCTGAGGTTATCGATACAGGTCGAATCGGAATAGCCGTGCCAGGGCGCGCGCAGGCCGACGCCTCCCGAGGTGTATTTATAATCCACGAAAGTGCCCCTCAGCACTCCTTCCTCGAATAAGCTGAAATTGCCTCCATCCATGACCAGCTTGAAATGATGCCAGCGGTTGGCTCCAATCGTGAGCCCGGAGTAATTCGTGACACTGATCCCACTCCAATTGCCGGGAGTTCTTCGATAGGGGTTCCATGACCCGGAAGCAAGGGCGAGCAGATAGCCGTGTTCCGAATCTTGGGCCCGGAAGAATACCCCCCCGTCCGGGTTGCCCCCCTTGAGGTAGTAGTCGAACTCCAGAACCCCGTTATTGAAGGACATGTTCTGGGTATAAGCATGGATATCGTTCGCAAAGTTATAACCGCAAAGAGCGTCGGTGTGGTTGCCGACAGTGGATACGTACAGGGCGCCTGAGTTAGATTGTTGGAAGGTATCCAAGGAATCCTTATAACACGAAATTGAAACGGTTCCACCTTCACCAACGATTAAAGACCTGCTTTCATTTCCACATGTATAACGAACAATAACCGCCTTATAAGTCCCAGCCAAAGGATCCCCGCATATGCCATTGTGTGTAGCGGCGCTGCAGCTGGATGCGCCGTTGCATTGACTTCGGAAATAATTCGTCTGATCGCAATAATAACCATTTTTCCCATATACCGCGGAAATTATATTGATAGTATTATTCTCATAATTGCTATGGGAAAAATCAGTGAAAAATGTTTCCGGCGGGCGGGGAAGGGAAGCGACCCGGACGTTGTCGATGCAGTTCTCCCGGCTGGAATTCTCCCATCCCCTGAGGCCGACAGACCCGATGTTGAGTGGTCCCAGGAAAGATCCCCGGTAAGTTTCATTTTCATATAATTGGTACACTCCATCCCGAACCACGATCTGAAAATGGTCCCACTGGTTATCATACAGCCGGTTAAGGTTGTTTATTTGGCCGGCAGTCATGGAATACCAGTTTCCGGCGATCCGGGAATAAATCTCCCATCCACCCGGCCGCAAAGCCATGAGAATGCCGTTGTCCTGGTTTTTCACTCCGAAAAACACGCCGCCGTCCCCGGCAGACCCATTAAGGCGGTAATCAAAATCGAAAAGCATGTCGCCGGAAAATGACTGCTTGGTGTAGGCGTGGATGTTGTTGACGTTTCCATAAACGCAAAGCGAGTTGGTGTGGCCGTCGTAATTCCTCAGATTATTGGTTCCTCCGCCCAGGGCCTGGAAGGTGTCCGTAAATGTCCCGTCGGAGAAATCCTCATAAAATTCGGTGAACTGAGGATAGCGGGGATAGAGCTGTCCCCAGGCCTGTTTGCCCAGATCCCCAACCGTGGTGCACTGAGCGGCGGTCCCGTTCGGCTCCACCTCCGGAATGATCCCGGCAGGAGAGCTGGATGCGCTGTTCGGATCCGTCCCCTTCGCGACTTCAAGCCCATCCGGGTAACCATCGCCATCAGTGTCGGCGCTGCCCGGATCAGTATTGTTGATATTCGCTTCCGCCCAATCGGAGAGGCCGTCTCCGTCGCTATCAGGAGAATTCGGCTGTCCCGGGGTGGAGAAACCCACCGACCAGTCCTTCTCCGTATCGGTGTCCGTTCCCCAGATGTTCCGCTGCAGGCTGTCACCGGCCGGGCATCCGTAATAAATCGGCCCGGCTGCGCTCCAGCTGGTTCCCGCGGGAGGGTTCGGGGCCGTCACCGGCCAATGCCCACCCCACCTGACAAAATCCACCGCCGTTCCGGTATGGTTAATCAAAACCGCAGCCCCGTATGAGCCCACACTATCGCAATAAGTATCGCAGGCATTGGCATATCGATGGGAAGCTGTATTCGTGCCGTTCGCGGTATCCAAAACCACTGTCTGCTTCGGAGCCAGCGTGAAATTACCCCAGGCATCAGAGATTTTTTGGTCGGTTACTCCGACGGAACCCAAGTCCAGCCGCAAGGTCCAATTTCCCAGGTTCACCGGCTCGCTCCCCACATTATAAAGTTCCACCCAGGTGCATTTCCCGGCGAAAAATTCGTTGATCACCACCTTGGTCACGTCCGGGATTGAGTTCGGATCGGAGGGGTCGCTTCCGTTATCGATCTCGAACTTGTCGGGATAGCCGTCCCCATCCGTGTCCGCGCTGTTCGGGCTGGTTTGATAAAGGATGTTTTCCAAATTGTCAGGAATGCCGTCCCGGTCACCGTCGTCACCAATCATTGGATCGCTCGCGTTGAGAGGATTAAACCCGTTCAGCACCTCCCAGCCGTCTTGAAAGGTGTCCCCGTCAGTGTCGGGGTTGTTGGGGTTGGTCCCGCGCAGGTATTCCTGATAATTGGTCAGGCCGTCCGAGTCGTTGTCCCAGTCGGCATCGTTGGAGGTGGGGTTCAACCCATACTGCACCTCCCAACCGTCGGGCATCCCATCTTCGTCGGTGTCGGGGTTATTGGGCAATGTCCCGTACTGGTACTCATTAACATTACTCAGACTATCCCCATCGAGGTCCCAATTGCGGTCATCCCAATACAGGGGGTCCAACCCGTACTGCACCTCCCAACCGTCGGGCATCCCGTCTTCGTCGGTGTCGGAACTCAAGGGGTCGGTACCAAGGCTCACCTCATCCCCGTCGAGGAGGCCGTCGCCGTCGGTGTCACGGCTGGCCAGACCGGTATGGTATTTCATGATTTCATCGTTATCGGAAAGACCGTCGTTATCGCTATCGATGAATTTGCTGACGATCTTCTGCTGCTGATCCTCGTCGATACCACAGCCGCTCATGGTCCAGCCGCCGGCAATCATTATCCCCAATATCAGGGCGAGGAAAAAAATTTCTTTTCCGAATCTCTTTGTTTTCATAGAACAGTCCACTATGCCTCCCGGGTTATTACACTTGGGGTTATTTTTCCAGCGATATTTTAAATTGGCCGATATACAAATTATATGCCTATCACACCCACCAGATTGATATTTATATCATAATATAAAACAAAATCAACTTATTTTTTCATTTTTTTATGAAGAAATTAGGAAAAGAGCGTTTTGGTGATTCAAATCACAGGCAGGAAAATTTCAGGGTTCTAGTTGCTGGTTACCGGCTACTGGTTACCGGCTACTGGCTACCTGCTACCGACTTACCACCCCTCCACGACAATATTGTCGAGATACGCACCTTCTGCGCAGTGGCCGGAGCCATCACTTTCAAAAACAAACTGGAGGGTAGTCCAATCACCCGCGTATTCAGACAGGTCGACAACCTTTAGTTCCCATCCGCTCGAATCACTGCAACTGGAAAATAGCGTGTTCCAAGTCCCGGGGACTCCGCTTTCCGGTTGTCCGGGTTTAAATATTTTGACCTTCAGGCAATCCCCGGCATCGGCCGTTTCCTGCCAAAACCGGAAAATCAGCCGGGCCTGGGTAAAAGGAAGCAGGTCCAGATCTCTTTCGAGATAGGCCTCCATCCCGTTGTCGTAATTCCGAAACTTCGGGTTGATCCCGCCGCCGCAATCGGCGTCTCCCTGTCTTCCCTTCCCGGCGCACCAGGCGCTGTATGTCATCCCGCCCGCCTGGCCTCCGGTGAAAACTGCTTCGGGAACCCGGGAATTGCTCTGGTCCCAATAATCGTCCCCTCCGGCCGGGTTGAGATCTCCCACCCGCCAGGAATTCCCGGGGAAAACCCCGTCGAAATCTTCGATAAAGACCTGTTCGGGAAGATATTCAAATCTTCCGGCCGGGCTCCAGTCGCTTAAATTCCCGGAAGCGTCCCGGGCCCGGACGCGCCAATACCAGGTGCCATGGCTCACCGAATCCAGGAGGTAAGATGTCGAATTGGTCTCCCGAGTTACCGACGATGGGAAAAATACCGGATCATTACTCACGTTTAATTCATAGGCGTAATTCTCGCTCAGACCGCAGGCGTCGGAGCTGGCCGTCCAGGTCAGGGGAACCGGGAAGTCCGTGACCGTTTCTCTTTCCCGCGGCGTCCCCGGAACCGGTCGGGAGGGAGGGATCTCATCATAATCACCGGAGCAGGCGCTCCATTCCCCCCACGCGCAATCGTCCCCGCAGGTCCTGTTCGTGAGGCCATGCCCCCCGCAGCCGCAGGTCTCCGTCTCGACATCGCCGAAACTGCATTCCCCCCCGCCGCAGTACCCCCAGGAAGACCAGTTACAACCGGTTTCAATCCCGCAGGTCCGGGTCTGGGTTCCGTAACCGGGAACATCAATGCTCGCGGACTGCTCCGCGCAGACGCAATCACCCGGCGGGCCCCAGACACCGCCGGTCAGGCAAATCCGGGCCCGGGTCCCCCCGCACTCGCCGCACACCTCGGAGATCCGCGCTCCCGGGGTGCACCCCGCCGCGCAATCGCCCAACCGGCAATCATCCCCGCAGGTTTTCGTTCCGCCCTTCGTGCCATCAAAACAGATTATGTCCGCCCCCGGCCGGCAGCCCAGGTCCTCGCACGCTCCCCATTCACCCCAGGTCCCGTTCGAAAGACAGGTGGCTCTCTGGGTGCCCTCGCCGCAATAGCCGCAGGCGGCGGACCTGACCTGTCCCGTCATCGGGCACTGGGGTGTCTCAACGCAATCATTCCACTCGCAGGTGGCCAGACAGGTTTTTATCCCGTTGGTCCCGCAGATCTTGTTCTCCCCCGGAGCGCAGGTCCCCTCCCCCTGGCATTCCAGGGCCAGACCGTCAAGCGAGCACTGGTAAATCCCGCACTTCCCGCAGGGCTTCCCTTTTTCCAGCCAGATCTCGTCAATAAAACCGTTCCCGTCGTCATCCAGTCCGTTGCACAGTTCCTTGGGCGGGTCCGGCACGGTCGGATCAGTTCCGCCCTGGTACTCCTCGAGATTGGTATACCCGTCATTATCGAGGTCCAGGCTGGCGTCGTTTGGGTTCGAAGGATTGAGGCCGTACTGGATTTCCCAATAATCCGGCATCCCGTCCCCGTCGGTGTCCTGAGTCCTGCTTATCCCGCCGCCCCCGCCGCAGGTGAAAAGAAAGGCCCCGAAAAAGGCCGCGGGCAACAAGATGGAGAAAGTTGCTTTGGATTTAATCATTTCCTCATTCAGAGAAAAAAGGCGGCCTTTACCAGGCCGCCTTTTTTCTCATCTGTTACCAGTTGCCGCTATAATTTTTCACCGTAACATTGGCGGATCAATTATCTTCCTCGCCCGGTCATCTCCAGACACATGCATATCCGCCGTTATTAGAGTTGGAAAAAACGTCCAGCGCATAATTATTGCCGTCGTCACAATCGTGGCAGGTGCAATCTACGTAATCATCCCAGCCAAACCCGTCCCCGATCATTCCGCAGCAGGTAGGAGCAGAACCCCATTCACCAGGATGGGCCGCGCAGAAAGTGGCGTCCTCATAAGAATAATAGGCGATGTCCGCACTGCTCACCGTATAGACATTGTGTTGCCATGCCCAAAGCTCGTCGAAATTGATCATATCCCCGCCGAGGGCAAGGCAATTGCTTCTGGCGGTCGAATATGAGGTTGTGTCTGTCCTCGGAAGGGTGTCAAACAACCTCGCGGTACCATTTACGGTCCATAAGGTGCACCCCCCATTGCATGAAGGAGAATAACCAGGCGAAGCATTAGACAGCGGATCCCAGCCGTGAGAGACTTCGCTCCCGTCACTCCAATAATCGCCATCGGTGTCCGAGTCATTCGGATCGGTATCGCTGCCCGGGGTGTAGTTGTCGCAGTCAAGGTCGTAGCAGACCTCTAACCCATCGGTCATTCCGTCGTCATCGGAATCGTTATCAAGCGGATCGGTAGAGAATTCATTGACCTCGTCTCCATCGAGCAGTCCGTCATTATCGGTGTCGGAATCCTGTGGATCAGTCCCCAGTCCGTACTCTTCGAGGCTGGTCAAACCGTCCGAGTCCGGGTCGAGGGAAGCATCTGCCGGGTCGAGCGGATCCAGCCCGTTGTGCACCTCCCAGCCGTCCGGCATCCCGTCGCCATCGCTGTCCGGATTGTTGGGGTCGGTCCCCGCGGTTATCTCGCCCCAGGCTTCCAGCCCGTCGCTGTCGGCGTCGGGGTTGAAATCGGTCGGGTTGTCGGTGGCCGCAATCCCGGGGGAAATCCCGACCAGGCCATAAACGGCGTCAACATCACCGAAGGTGATCATGATTTCTCCCGTGGCGTAAATCAGCTCGGCCTGGAAACTGTTGCTGTTCGACCCTAACGACTCTGTCACATTCTCATAGGTCAGGACCAGACGATCGGCCCGGTCCTCAAAAGACACGGTTCCGCTGTCTGACGGATCGAGATCGTTCCAGAACATCGCCAGCCGGGTTTCACCCAGGAAATTCCCGGAATCCGGAGAGTTATCCCCGGTCGTACCCAGGGGAGACGGCAGGAAATTCACATAACCGTTCGAATCCACATATACGGTCGGGAAAGGAATCCCGTAAAACGGGAAAGGACTGGAGAGGGCGATGGACTCGTTGCAGTCATCGCAGTCCAGGATCGGCGTGCCGGCGATGGGAATGGACGGGAAAACGTGGGGACCGGAGTAAACGACATAGCCCCCGAACCCGTCGGGAACGAAACAGATCTTGCCGTGGGCAAGATCAAAATCGGGCGGATTTTCGAAAAACTGGTAAATACTGCTGCCGATCGGCACGGTGCCGATCTTGACCCCCACATCGCAATAGTGGGATGGGATCGAAGCGGGGTTGAGGGGGTCGGAGCCCCAGGTCACCTCGGAGCCGTCGCCGAACCCGTCGCCGTCGGTGTCCGCGATGTTCGGGTCGGTGTCGACCCCGGGGACATAGGTGGCGCAGTTGCCGTCGTAGCAGATCTCCTGGTAATCGCTGCGCCCGTCCAGATCCGTGTCAGTCAGGAGCGGATTGGTCAGGAAAGTGAGTTCCTCCTGCCCGTCCGATATGCCGTCCCCGTCCGTGTCGGCCACGGTGGGAAGGGTGTAATAACCGTAAGTCGCGTTGATTTCCTCGTAATCGGTCAGCCCGTCGTCATCGGTATCGGCATCATTCGGATTAGTGCCAAGGTAGTATTCGGTCAGATTCGGCAAGCCGTCGGAATCCGGGTCCAGGATCGCGTCCAGAGGGTTTTCCGGGTCCAGGCCGTTGGCGATTTCCCATTCGTCGGGCATGCCGTCATGATCGCTATCCCCGATATAAATAAAATTCGCCTGCGCGTCCGTGGGGTTATCCCCGACAACATAATAAAAAGTGATGGTGATGGCGCTATACCCCGGCAGACTGACAAGGTTATGGGCCAGGGCGTTAATCGTGTCATTCTCGGAGCCATTGGGATCATATTGATTGTTCCAAACCCAGAGCGGATCGTACTCGCTCCAACCAATATTAGAAGCCCGCGCCGTCGCATCAAGGGAACCAAGGCCGAGGGTGTAATTGGAACTGGGTCCGGTGGCCAGCACCAATGCGGGAAAATAAGCCGTGGAATCGAACATCACGTCGTTATAGGTGGCTGAACCAGATATGTAGGAATCCATGTCCGGATCCACGCCGCGGAGATAAGCAAAATTCATAAGCGGCAGGAGCGAGGGGTTTTCGAACGTCACGGTGAACATCGCGTACTTGGACCCTTTCGTGAATTCCACTATCTGGGTAATGATTATATTGCCGTCCGGGGTTTTCCCGGCGCCGGCCGCGCGGAGGGTGGAGCCCTGGCTCTGGTTCATCAGGGACATCGGGATATCCGAGGGGCCTGACATCCTGGCGTTAGTCAGCAGGGTTCCGTTATAAGTCACCGACCAGAATTCGTAAGGTGAACCCGGATAAATCCAGTCTGAGGTCCAATTTGCACCCGTGCCGGCAGAATCGTACTGGATCCCGGTCTGGGTCTGGTTCGTGATCAGGGAATTGTCCGGGTTGATCCCGAGCTTGAGGTAGTTTCCCTGCAATATCACCCCGTCACTCCCGGGGTCACAGCCCTCGTCGACAGCCTGGTTGCAGTTATCGTCAATCCCGTTGCAGATCTCGATCCGCCCGGGGTTGATGTAATAATCCAGCGGCTTGCAGTCGACGGCGTTGGGATAGCCGTCGCCATCGGCGTCGGCAGGATTCGGGTCGTTGGGATCGAGGGGGTCAGTCCCGTGAAATACTTCAAAGCCGTCGTCCCAGCCGTCGCCGTCGGTATCGGGGTCATTGGGATCGGTCCCCAGCAATTGTTCCAGGGCATCGGGAAGCAAGTCTCCATCGGCATCCAAAGAGGCCAGGGACCCTTGCGTGGGGAACCAGAGCTGCCAGTCGCGGTCCCAGTCGGTATCGGTGCTCTCGGTGTCCCGGGAAAGGGTCAGGTATTGGCCGCAGTTATAGGTCAGGCCCGTTTCCTCATACCAGGCCGCCCCGGGATAAGTAATCGGCCAGGACCCATTACTGCCCCAGCGGAGGAAATCCACCGATACCCCGTTATCATTCAGGAGGTAAACCGACCCGGAATCACCCAAAGAATCGCAGAAGGAGAAGGGATAATCGTACTGGTAATATTTATGATCGGTCGTATTGAGAATCCCGTTGGTGAAATCCAAGACCAGATACTGACCCGGCTCAATCATCAGCGGCTGATCCTCGATGAGTTCTTGAATCCAGTCAACCAGGTAGTCGCACCAGACTGAACCCCAGCTGACGTCAGTCTGAACACACAACTGCCACCAGGTTATGTCCACCGCGTAATCTTCAGGGTTATAAAGCTCAACCCAGGTGGCACTGGTCATTATTGCCAGCGGATTGAATCCGCCGTTATAAACCTCGTTGATCAAAACCCGGGGAAGGCCTGGATATGAATTGGAATCCCGGCAACCGGTTCCATAATAATAAGCTTCGGCCCAATCGTTCCAGTGATCGCCATCAGTGTCCGGATTGTTGGGATCACAGTTATAAATACATTCATTTATATCGTTTAACCCATCATAATCGGAATCAACATTTCCCGGGTTTCCGTTATTGAGTGGATCATAACCGCAATTGACCTCCTGACCATCCGAATAACCGTCGTCGTCGGTGTCCCAATCCAAGGGGTCGGTGCCGTATTTGTTCACCTCATCCCCGTCAATGAGACCGTCGCCGTCGGTGTCGCGGCTGGCCAGGCCGGTATGGTATTTCATGATTTCATCGTTATCGGTAAGGCCGTCGTTGTCGCTGTCGATGAACTTGCTGACGATCTTCTGCTGCTGATCTTCGCTGATACCGCAGCCGCTCATGGTCCAGCCGCCGACAATCAGCATTCCCAAAGCGAAAGCCAAAATTCCGGTTAATTTTGCCGATTTACTCAAGATCTACCTCCTTGTGGTGATCTCAAAATATGGATGAGATAAAATTTTTGGGGTTCTATAATGGTTTATAAATCTATTTAAAAGCTCCTTTTTGAATTTTAATTCTTATATCTGATAAATATTAATATAGTAGTCAATATAGTCAACCCCTGAACACCGTTTATTTCCAGAGGTTATTGCATTCTCGAATCAATTTTCAGTTGTTTGAAAAACTATTACAATTCAAATAGTTATCTCTCCAATTTTCTATGCCATTTAAATTATTTTAAATCCTATATTCAAAGGTTACTATGACTTAAATCACAATATCTATCGAAGGCTAATTCGTTCCCAGCCAAACCTTATTTAATATTAATTGAGATTCACTCAACAACCCGAGGGAAAATGCGGATTTATTCCTTGATTCCCCTGACCTGATATTCCACCGCATCCCCTCCCCGGCAACCCGCGGAGAGAAGAATGAAAACCGGCTATTTATCTTGCTCGACACCATCGGAATTTGAAACTGTTCCGCTTTCCATTAGAATAAAAGAAATTTTCCAGAGCACCCGGATTTTATTACGATATGCGGGCAAAGAGGGTCAAGTTAAAGCGGAAACCCGCCAGCACCGATGATTAGAAAAGACACGCGAAAGCACCTGATCTCCCGCCTGATGCGGGAGTCCCTCGTCAGCAAAAAGGTTATCCGCGGAACCAGGATCCGGGAGGAATTCCGTATCCTGCCGGAAGTCGATCCGATTAAAATCGGCGGGCGCAGCATCATGGACCGGGGAAAAACCGGGCTGGAAAACCTGGTGGAGGAAATCGGGCGCCTGCGCCGTAAATATCAATTGATAATCGGGGTGGGCGGCGGAGCGCGGGAGCGTCACACCTATTCCCTCGGGGTGGATCTGGGGCTTCCTACCGGGGGTCTGGCCACCATCGCCAAGGCCATGTCGGAGCAGAACGCCCTGATGCTCCAGGTGCTCCTGGCAAAACACGGCGCGATCAGGACCCCCCAGGAGCATTTCGAGGAACTGCCGCTTTACCTGGCCAGCGGAGCCATCCCGGTGATCACGGCCATGCCGCCTTATCAATACTGGGAACAGCCTCCGCCCCGGGGCCGGATTCCTCCTCACGGTTCCGATACCGGAATGTTTCTTTTTTCAGAAACCTTCGGCACCCGCCCTCTCATTCTGCTCAAGGACGTGGACGGCCTCTATACCGCCGATCCCCGGAAAAACAAAAACGCCCGCCTGATCCCGCGGATCGGCGCCCGCGAATTGCTGGACCTGAACCTGCCCGGGCTCCCGCTGGAGAGGAAGGTGGTCGAACTGCTTCTCCAGGCCCGGAACACCACCGAGGTGAGGATCATCAACGGCCTCATCCCCGGCAACCTGACCAAGGCACTAGCAGGGAAGAAAGTCGGCACAGTCATTTATAAAGACGTTAGTTGGTAAGTTAGTGTGTTGGTAAAAGAAAACAGGTAAGGATAACCAATGAATAAATTCATTTTTGAAAATCTTGATGTTTATCAAAAATCGATTGAATTTATTAACGAGATATTTAATGTCAGCGAAGAATTTAAACCCAAGCATCAATCATCCCTCGGAGATCAACTCAGAAGATCATCTCTCTCTATTGCAAATAACATTGCCGAGGGAATCGGGAGAAAATATAAAAAGGAAAAAAAACAATTTCTGCATACTTCCGTAGCTTCTGCATTTGAATGTATTCCCGCTTTAAAAATTGCTCTTCTCCAAAAAGAAATTACCGAGGTCAAACATGATTCTCTTTACCAGGAATGCTATGTAATTTCGAAAATGCTTACCTCGCTGATTAATTCGATTGATAATTTCCGAGAATAATTATGATCAGTCCTGCCAACACACAAACTCACAAACTTACTAACTCACAGAATTTAGACATCTCCGATCTTGATTTGGAAACCCGATCCATTCGCGGACGGGTCGTCCGGATGCTGCCGGACGCCCACCTGGTCAAAATCGGGGGTCAATCCATCATGGACCGGGGAAAAGCCGCGGTCTTTCCCCTCCTCCGGGAAATCACCCGCCTCCGGAAGAAACACCGGATCATCATCGGCACCGGCGGGGGGACCCGTTCCCGCCACGCCTACAGCGTCGCGCTGGATCTCGGAATGCCGACCGGGATCATCGCCAAGCTGGGGGAATCGGTTTCCCGGCAGAACGCCCGGATCCTGCACATGCTCCTGGCCTCCCATGGAGGCATTTACGTCCCGAACGATCACCTGGAGATGCTCCCAATATACCTGGCTTCGGGCTCTCTTCCGATTCTGGCCGGGATGCCCCCTTACGAATACTGGGAAGAGCCTCCCCGGGTGGGCCGGATTCCTGAGTGCCGGACCGATGCCGGGGTCTTCCTCCTGGCGGAAACCCTGGGAGTCCGCTCCCTGATTTATATTAAAGACGAGGACGGGCTCTACACCGGGGATCCGAAAAAAGGAAAAAAGGTCAAACTGATCAGGAAAATCAGCGTCCGGAAACTCCTGGCGCTCGACCTCGAGGACCTGATCATAGAACGCTCGGTGCTTAAATTCATGACCGACGCCAGGCACATCCGCCGGATCCAGATTATCAACGGACTGAGGCCGGGACAGATGGGGAAGGCGTTGCGGGGCGAACCGGCCGGAACGATCATCTACCGATAAAATCGTGAGTTAGTGTGTTTGAAAGTTGGTGTGTTGGTAAAATATATTCAAAATGACTTTAAAAATAATATTCAAATTAAACAACTTGCAAATTCACCAACCTGCCAACGCGCCAACTTATCAACTCGTTGATTTACATGGCTAAACAAACCTTCCAACTCACCAACTTACTAACTCTCTGATTTTATGGATTATCTTTACGAAGGAATCATCCGCGCCTTTCAGCTGATTTTCTCCCTCGACCCGGAGGTAATGGAAGTGGTCTTCACTTCCCTCCGGGTTTCCCTGGTCGCCATTTTCCTGGCGGCCCTGGTCGGCGTCCCGCTCGGAATCCTGATCGGAACGAATGATTTCCGTGGGAAACGCCCGGTCATCGTGATCCTGAACACTCTGCTGGCCCTGCCCACCGTGGTAGTCGGGCTTTTCGTCTATTCGTTCATTTCCCGGCGCGGGCCCCTGGGATTCCTGGATCTGCTCTTCACCCCCAACGCCATGAGCATCGGCCAGTTTATCCTGGTGTCTCCGATCGTCACCGCCCTGACCATCTCCGCCGTCCAGGGAATCGAGGCGCGGATCCGGGAAACCGCCCTGACGCTCGGGGCCAGAGGCTGGCAGGTGGCGGCCCAGATCATCGTCGAAGCCCGGTTCCAGGTCCTGGCGGCGGTGATCACCGGCTTCGGGCGGGCGATCGCCGAGATCGGGGCGGCGGTCATCCTGGGCGGCAACATCAAGGGATTCACCCGCACGATCACCACCGCGATCGCCCTGGAACACAGCAAGGGGGAATTCGGGTTCGCTCTCGCCCTCGGATTTATCCTGCTCGCCGTGGCCCTGGGAATCAATATTCTGCTGCAGTATCTGCAGGGATATAAAAAGTGAGTTGGTAAGTTGGTAAGTTAGTTGTTGGTATTTTGCTAAAACCAAAAAGCTAAAACACTAAAACACCAAAACACCAAAACACTAAAACACATTTATGCGGATTGAAATAAAAGATCTCGAAGTCCAATTCAACCGCCGGGTTGTTCTTTCCATCCCGGAACTGAGTTTCGGCGAAGGCCGGATCTACGCCATCATCGGCCCCAACGGCTCGGGTAAGACCACCCTGCTCAAGGCCATTAATCTCCTGCTCTCTCCGGCCCGGGGGAAAATCCTCTGCGACGGCCGGGAAGCGGCCGGAGCGGATGAAGATTCCGTAATCCGCCGGAGAATGACCCTGCTGCATCAATCGCCCTATCTTTTTTCCGGCTCGGTTTACCAGAATCTCGCCTACGGGCTCAAATTGCGCGGGATGAAAAAGGAGGAGATCCGGTCCCGGGTCCAGGAACATCTGAAGCTCGCTGAGCTCGAGCACCTGGCCGACCGCTCCTCCCGTGAGCTTTCCGGAGGGGAATACCAAAGGGTGGCCATCACCCGGGCCCTGGCCCTCGGCACCGAGGTCCTGCTCCTGGATGAGCCGACCGCCAACGTCGACCGCGCCCACACCGGCCAGGTGGAGGAGCTGATTCTGAAGCAGAAAACCGATTACGGCCGGACCGTGATTATCGCCACCCACACCCCGCCCCAGGCCCACCGCCTGGCCGACGAGATCCTTTTCCTCCTCGAGGGAAAATGCGCCGGTCCGACCCCGGAGAATTTTCTCAGCGCCCGGGTTGAAACCCGGAGCGGAAATAAATTCCTCCGGCTCTCGCCCGGGGTGGAATTCCCCGTCAGGTCCGGGCCGGAAGGAAAGGTCCAGGTCTCCCTGGACCCGGACAAAATGGAAATCATTCCCGCCCCGGGGCCCGGAGAAAACCCCGGATGCCTCTCGGGAACGGTGACCAAAGCGATCCTGGAAAGGGAGACGGTCCGGCTGACGATTTCCGGTGAAATCGAAGTAGTCGTCTTTATTTCCCGGGAAAGATTCACCAGACTTAAAATCAACCTGGGATCAACGGTCACGGTGACGATCGGACCGGAGGCGGTGAAAATCCATTCCTAGGAAAATAAAAAAATGAAAATCAGCGGCTTTACCTTCGTCAAAAACGCCCTCGAACTCGATTACCCCGTCGTGGAAGCGATCTCCTCGATCCTCCCCCTGGTGGACGAGTTCTGGGTCGCCGCCGGCGATTCGCGGGACGGAACCACCGAGGCGATCCGCGCCATCTGCGATCCCAAGGTAAACATCATCGAATCGGTCTGGGACCCCCGGCTCTTTGTGCACGGCGCCATCAACGCGGAGGAGACAAACCGGGCCCTTTCCCGCTGCACCGGGGACTGGTGCTTTTACCTGCAGGCCGACGAGGTGGTCCACGAAAAATTCCTGCCGGTCGTCCGGGAGGCGATGGAACGGAATTTAAACCGTCCGGAAGTGGAAGGCCTGCTCTTCGATTATGTCCATTTCTGGGGAAGCTACGAAACCTGCCAGCGGGACCGCCACTGGTACCGCCGGGAGGTCCGGGTGATCCGCAACGGGATCGGGGTTTCCTCCTGGAAAAGCGCCCAGGGCTTCCGCCGGGACGGCCGGAAACTCCGGGTGGCCCATTCCGGCGCCGCGGTTTACCACTATGGCTGGGTGCGGAATCCCCGCACGATGAAGAAGAAACAGATCGCCCTGGACTCGGTCCATCACGACCAGGAATGGGTAAAAAAACATCACCCGGACCGGGAAGCCAGTTTCGAATACGGAAGCCTGAAGCACCTGGCCCTCTTCACCGGCACCCATCCCCGGGTGATGGCCGGGAGGATCGCCGGGAAGGACTGGAGTGTGTCCGAGAACCCGGCGGTCAGACATGAACACAACCGGCCCTGGAACCGGGCTTTAACCTACCTCGAGAATAAATTTCTGGGCGGGTACCGGATCGGGGAGTATAAAAATTACAAATTGATCAAATAGACGACTTGGGGGTTATTCTTCCGCCAGGGATTTTTCTCCCACCCCGCCCTTTTCCAGGATCTGTCCGTAATAACGCAGATAATTCCGGGCCATGCATTCGGAGGTAAATAATTCCTCAACCCTTTTCCGGCAGGCCTCCGGATCGATTTCGCCCACCCGGCCGATCGCCCGGACAAAGTCATCATAGGTATCGCATAAAAACCCCGTTTCCGGGGTTATGATTTCCGGCAAGGATCCCACCCTGGCGGCGATCACCGGAGTTCCGCTCGCGAGGGCCTCGATCACCACCAGGCCGAACGGCTCGGGCCAGCGGATCGGGAAAATCAGGGCCCGGGCCCCGGCCAGGAGCCTCCGTTTTTCCTCTCCGCCCACATCTCCGACGAACCTGGTTTTTTTCCGCCAGGAAGGGCGCCGGCCCCCCGCGGCCACCAGGTTTAAATCCAGATCACGGGCCAGGCCGAGGGCGGCGTCCAGACCCTTCCGGAAAAGAAACTTGGAGAGGAAAAGGAAATAATCATCCTTCTCGCGGCGGAACTCGTAATCATCCGGGTCCAGCCCGTTATAGACAAAGTGCCGGGAGCCGTGACGCCGGGCGTGGTCCCGGCTTAAAAAAACGGTGTTGCGGCCGGGGACTTCATCGAATCCCATGTTGCCATGAATCGTGACCAGGCCGGGACGGGAGGGCTCCTTTCCCGGCGGGAAACAGAAATGCAGCAGTTCAGCTTCCGGAGGGACCAGCGCCATGATTTCATCCGGGGAATTTGCCCCGGGGGGAATTTCCACCAGCTCGCCGCCGGCCAGCCGGCTGCCCGGCGGCGCCACTAAAACCACCCGGTGCCCCAGACGGATCAGCGCCCGGGACAGCCAGTCCACAACCCTTTCGGTCCCGCCGTACCCGACGGGGGGAACGCGGGACTTGATTATCTGGGCGATGATCATCGGGTTTCGAATTTAAAGACTTGGCTATTTACACTTTGCGCTTTGACCAAATATTGGACCTTTAACCTCTGAATCTTGAACGTTGAACCCGGAACCCGCAAACCTGGGGGTTACGCTTAAAGATAAATCCCTTTGGCCGGCCGGAGAAAAATCAGCTGGAAGCGAGGGTTTTCTATCCCCAATCCCCGGCGGACGGCCTCCAGGTAAACCTCCCGCTGGAGCCGATACTTTTCCGCCCGCTCCGGGATTTCGCCCTCCGCAACCGAATCGGTTTTATAATCCGCCACGATCGTCTCTCCCTCCCGCTCGTAAACCAGATCGATGATTCCCTCCATCACCTTGCCTTCCCAGGGAATAGTAAACGGTATTTCCTTTCCGAGGATTTTCTCCGCCCGGATCCCGGAAAATATATCGGACCGGATAAAGCCTTCCAGTAGGCTCCGGGCTTCGTCCCGGGTTTCCGGATCCGGCCGCTCGGTTTCCGGGCTCAAATCCCGGGCCGCCCGGTCCACCGCTTCCGAAAGATCGAAGCCCGGATCCGCCAGAACGGGGAAATCACACCTCTCCAGGACCCGGTGGCAGATAATCCCGATCCGGGCGGAGGAAGGGCCATCCCCGGCCGGACCAGGTCTTCGGCTTTTCCGTCCGCCGTCTTCCCCGGTCAGGGCCGGGGCGATGACTTCCTCCTCTTTATTCAACCCGGTCGGAGAAAGGAACCGGGGCGAAACGTTTCGGTAAAATTCCTCGCGCCCCTTCCAGAACTCGGAGATCCGGCAGAAATCCCGGGGTTTCCCGGCCCGGGCCGCCGCCCGGCGCCTCGGGGCCCGGGCGGGATTGAATTCATAAATGGAAAAATCGATCCGGACCCCGCCGCCCGGATCCAACCTTCCTGTTTTTTGTTCCTGGAAATCGGTTTCCAGCGCCCGGGCGATCTGCCGGAGCCAGGTATTTTCTTCGTACCGCGCCGAACCGGTGAGGAGCAGGCGCTCGCGCGCCCGGGTCAGGGCCACGTAAAGCACGCGCTTTTCCTCCTCTTCCTTCCGTTGTCCCTCTTTTTGGATCAGCTCGATCGCCGAAAGCGATTTCACCCCCGGCAGCGAAAGCCCCAGGGATTGCCCCCGGCGGTCCGCCCGCACCGGCTGGTCTTCCTCCACGCCCCGTTCGAGACGGTGCAGGTCGGCCAGGATCACGAAGGGGAACTCCAGCCCCTTGGCCTTGTGAATGGAAATAACCCGGACCGCTTCCACGGTCTCGTCCGCGAGGGGGCTTTCCCCTTCCTCCTTGAGTTCCCGGCGGGATTTTTCGAGTATCCGGACAAAATCGGAAAGACCGGGGCCGAAGGGGCGTCCGCCCGGGAGGGCCATCTCCGCCGCCCGGGACCGGATTTTTTCCAGGTTCGCGAGCTTCTGCTCGCCCAGGTGCCCGGACACCGTCACTTCCCGGATGTAAGTGCGGGCGAAAACCTCATCGATAATCTCCGGAAGGGAAAGCTGCCGGGAAAGGGCATTCAACTCCCGGAGGGACCGGAAAAGAGGTGCGAGCCCGGGCGGGCATGACGGCGACGGGTCCAGATAGGAAAGCCCGGATCGGGCCTTGAGCTCGTAAATCTCCCGGTCGTTCAATCCACCCAGGGGCGAGCGAAGAACCCCGACCAGCGCGAGCTGGTCCTGGGGATCGGCGACGGCCTTTAAGAGGTTATGAAAATCCAGCACCTCCTGGGCGGAAAAGAAGGTCTTTTCGCCTTGGATTACATAGGGAATCCCGGCTTCCTTGAAAGCCTCGAGGTAAATGGAAACCGGGGTGAAAGACCGGAGAAGCAGGGCGATATCTGAATAACCGGATTTCCGGCTGCCCTTTTCCGGGTCGGGAATGGTTTCCCCCACCGTCTCCCGGATCCAGCGGACCATCAGCTCCGCTTCTCCCCGCCGGGCTTCGTCGGCGGAGAGCCCGCCTCCGGGATTGTCCACCAGGATCATTTCCAACTTCTGGCACGGAAACTCCTGCTTCCGGCTGGACTGGATCGCGTGGTAGGAAGGCTGGACCCCCGCCCGGGCTTCGATCAGCCCCAGGCCCGGACGCGCGCCCCCGTCAAAAACCCGGTTGACAAAATCGATGATCCCCGGATGGCTCCGGAAATTGGTGAAAAGATCGAGATGAACCCCCGTCCGGCGCAAAACCCGTTCCAGGACCTCTTCGTAGGCCTCGATATCCGCCCGCCGGAAGGTGTAAATGGCCTGCTTGGGATCACCGACGATAAAAAGCTTGCCCGGCTCCAGTTCAAGCCCATCCCAGGAAGAAGCTTTCCCCTCAACCTTTTCCGCGAGCAGGAGAATAATTTGGTATTGAATCGGGTCGGTGTCCTGGAACTCGTCCACCAGGATCGCCCGGAATTTCTGCTTCAGCTCCCGCCTCACCTCCGGATGCCGGAAGAGCAGATCCCGGGCCAGGGAAAGCAGCCCGGAAAAATTGACCCAGCCCTCCGCCAGGTATTCCTCCCGAAAAGACCGGATGAAAGGCAGGAGCAGACGGAAAACCATTCCGGCGGCCCGGGGATTGACCTGGACAAGCTCCATTCCCTCGTCATAAAGCCGGGTCGCCAGTTCCCGGTCCTCTTCGCTCCATTTGGTGCTGGGCTTAGGCGCGCCGCCGCTCGAAATAAACTCGCTAACGGCCTGGTCTTTCCCCGGATCTCTTTCCCGGATCATCCGGACGATCTCCCCAATCCGCTCGAGCTTCTCGAGCAGAATGACCGATTTCACCTGTTTCAGACGGGTCACCAAATCCTGCAGCCGGAGGGAGAATTCTTCGAGACGGACAGCCAGCCTCGCCTCTTCCCCGAGTTCCCAGTCCGGGGCCGGGAGAGGAATTTCGAAGTCGGAGAGCGCCCGGGCCACCCGGCCCAGGTCCTCGAGCCGGATCAATCCCAGGATCTCCCGCCATTCGGGTTCCCGCGGGTTCCCGAGCTTGAGCTCCGACTCGATCCATTCCCCCCACTTCCGGTTGAGGAATTCTTCAAAAACCGCGCCCTCATCCACCTGAAAACCCGGGGAAACCCGGGCCTCGAGGGGATAAAGACGCAGGAGATGGGCACAGAAGCTGTGGATCGTCCCGATCTGGGCCTGCTCCAGGACTTCGCGGGCCGCCTCGATGCGGGCCCGGAGATCATCGGGGGCGAGGCCGTGCCGTCCGCATAAGTCACCGGTTTCCCCCTCCTCTTTACCCCCGCGCTCTGCGGAAAGAGACCCGTGCATCTGGGCCAGTTTCTGTCCCAGCCGGATTTTCATTTCCGCCGCGGCCTTCTCGGTAAAGGTCAGGGCCACGACCTGGGTCAGGGGAATCCCCTGGCCAAGGACAGTCTCCGCGATCCTTTTCACCAGGATGGTGGTCTTGCCCGTCCCGGCCCCCGCCACCAGCACAACATTGCGGCCGGTTTCGGTAACCGCCCGTTGCCGCTGATCTGAATCTGGAATTTCCACGTTACCCGCAAGGTTGAAGCCTTGCCCTACTTTCTGTTTCATCGGATTTCTTTGGCTTTCATTCGTCAATCGTCAATCGGAAATCGTCAATTCGTTTGGCTTTCATTTTTTCCCTATCCCTGCAAACGCCTGGGCACGTTGATCGTTTTTCCTCCTGTCCCTGAGGCCGGGGTCATTTTTCCGGCAGACGGAGGAATAATCGCAGTAACCGCATTGCCCCCTCTCGTCCGGGTTGATGAAAAAGAGCCCGTCCCGGATGGATTCGAGCAGGAAAATCAGGGTGGGGAAAAAGTCCCGGAGGTTGTTCCCGATCCCCTTCTCGAGGGAATTTTCCTCCAGCGGTCCCCCATCCTTCCCGGTGCCCTCAAGATATAAGAACGAGAATTCCGTTTCCGGTTTCTCCGTCCCTTTCCCCTTCGGGCCCGCCGGCAGGAAATCCGCCAGAAGCGGGTAAATCAGTGGCTGGAGCGATCTCCCCGTGAGAATCCGGGTTTTGAAAGCGGAAGCGGGCGGCCGGGAGCGGGATTTGTAATCGATTATTTTCCGGCGGCTTCCCTCCGCGCCGATTCCCTCATCCACCCGGTCAATGACTCCGTGGAAAAGAATCTTCTCCCATCCCGGTTTTCCCAGGTGAAGAAAACCCTCAACCTTTTCCTCAAAAAAGCTGGGGGTCATTCCGTTTTCGCGAAGACGCCCGGCATCCCATTCCAGGAACCGGAGGATATTCCGGGAAATCTTCTCCTGGAGGATCTCCCAGACCAGGGGAAAGCCCGTGGGGAACCCGCGGGAATAGTCCGCGAAATTCTCCCGCATGATCCCGGTCAGCGGCTCTTTCCACCCGGGACTCTCCCACCACTTTCCCGGCCGGGACCGGTAGACCGAATTGAGGACCAGGTGATAAAGGTATCCGACCTGGTCCCGGCCGATCTCGGAAACTGGTTCCGGTTCGGGCAGGTATTCGATCTCCAGGACCCGTTCCAGAAAATACTGAAAAGGGCAGCGGGTGTACTGTTCCAGCGAGGAGGGGGAAAATCCCTTCCGGTTTCTTTCCCGCCACCAATCGGGTATCTCCCCGATTATTCCATCGGCGGGGCCAAGGTCCAGGTTTTTGCCTCTCGCCCGGTTAAATCCGGCCATCACCTCGAGTTGATTTTCCCAACCGGGAGAAGAAGCATAAATTCCCGGTCCCGGCGTTTCGTTTATGAGCAACGTATGGATAATATTTTCCTTAATATTAAGATAGTTATAATCATATTTTTTACATATAACTTTAAATTTATCCCGCTTGATTCTGGGCACCAGAAAATCGGCTTTCGGGGCGGAAAACTCACCTGAAATTTCCGAGAGGTAAAGGGATGGGACCAGGGCCTTTCCGCTCTCGTCAGACCGCTGGAAAAGAATGAATAACTGGTCGTCCGCCGATTCCCGGACGAAATGAAAAAGCAGCTTTTCCTCTTCGAACCCCTTCAGCTTTTCGGGCAGATAGACCCCCAGGGTTTCCTGGATCCTGAAGCGGGTCGAATCCCGGAGAAAGGGCTCTTCCTGAATGTAGCGGGGAAAGTTCTTTTCGTTGGCCCCCAGGAGAAAAACCACTTTGAAGCGAAGCCCCCGGGAGGCCATGGCGTCCAGGATCTGGACCCCCCGCCCCGGATACCCGGGAATCCCCAGGGGGACCCTTCCCTCTTCCAAAACCTGAAGGAAAATTTTCAAAAATTCCTCCCGGCCCACTTCGAAACCGATCTTGCGCAAACCGGCCAGGGAAGAAAACGCGGTCTCCAGGAATTGAACCACCGCCTTTTCCCGGCGCGCATAAAATTCCTCCCGGGGATCCTCTCCTGGGATTGCAAAACCGCCCGGGGACAAAGGCCCCGGATCCAGGTAAGTTCCGATCAGATTCCGGTAAATCCCGATCCATTCGGCGAAGCCGGCCTTTTCCGGTAAAGCCCCGAAATCAGCCCGGAGGGATTGCAGAAACTCGAACAGGATCCCGGCCTCTCCTCGGTCCACCTCGATCACTTCGTCCCCCGCGGGGATTTCCCCTTTCTCCGCGCCGAGCCGGAAGCCCTGGATCCAGGCGTCCAACCCCCGGACCAGCCCCAGGGCCCGGCTCCATTTGTCCCAGAGATCGGTTCTTTTTCCCGGGCCCCGGGAGTCTGCCGGGATCCGCAGATACGGGGAACGGAGGACCTCCAGAAGCTGCCCCCGGGGAAAGCCCTCACCCGGGAGTGTGACCAGGGCCATCACCGCCCGGATGAAAGGATGAAGGGCTACCGGCTCCCCGATACTGGCGGAGAAGGGAATCAGGTTTTCGGAAAAGACCGCGGCGAAAGCCTCCCGGTAGGGCTCCAGCCCCCGGGAGATCACCGCGATGTCTTCGAATTTATACCCGCGGGCGTCAACCAATTCAAGGATTTTCTTGGCCGTCCAGAAAACCTCGTCGCGGGGTCCGCAGGCGCTGATCAGAACCGGCTTCTGCCCCCTGCCCCTCCCGGCTCCGGACCTCAGGTTCAGGTTTACGATCTCCCGGGCCAGGCCCACGGGCTTGAGTTTGAAGAACGGCTCGGCGTAACGGTAATCCGGATCCTCCGGGTCAAAGGGAAAATACCAGCTCACCGGGAATTTCTCCGGAAGCGCCTCCACCAGGTCGAGCTGGGACCCGGAAAGATCGTAAAAACCGTACAAAACCAAGGCGTCGGACCCCGGGCGGTAATCATCCCGCCTGATCAGGGCCGCGGCCCCGCGGTAACAATCGGCCAAGTCCCGGAATCCGAGCTCCTCCTGCTTCCGCACGAAGGCCCGGTAGATTCTGAAGATCTCCGCCACCCGCTCGCCCCCGGGGACATAGCCTTCTCTTACGGCGGCGATGGCGTCATCCGGATTAATCCCGCTGTCTTTCAGGTCGCGGAAGGACTGGTAAAGGGCCTCGGCGAAGCCCTTGTTCCCCGCCCCCTGGCGGAAATACCCGGGCCAGTCCCCGGTCTCGAGGGTTTTACGCAGGAGGAAATCGAAGGCGATCTCCCCGTCCGGAGCCAGCGTCTCCCCTTCCCGACGGAGAATCCTGAGCGCGAAGGCGTGCAGGGTGGAAAAGGAAACGTGGAAAAGGTTAACCCCCTCCCGGAGACAGATCTCCTTCAGGTGGGAAAGCAGCCAGCGGGAAGGGGTGACCACCCCGACGGGTGAAAGCGGGTTCTCCTGCTTCAGTTCCTTCAGGAACCGGATGAAATCCTCCTCCAGCCCCGGGTGAAAGGGCCCGTACTTTACCGTCAGCATGCTGGCTTATTATCCGTTTTTATTCCCATCTTAATACCAACCTTGATTCCAAATCAGATTCTTAAAATACCAAAGAAACATAACAAACACGGATGACAAAGGATGTCATCAGGCAACCGTCAATTTGGATTATATAGCTTGAACTTCAGGGGGGACAAAGAAAATTATTTGTTGATATTTTTAATCAGCCGGACATTCTCCCCGGCTACCGGCTGCCTGTTACTGGCTATTCTTCTTTTTTTTATCCTTCATCACTTTATAAAGGATATGCCCGATCTCGACCTGGTCGGGAATATTCCAATTCATCTTCTGGCATTCCCGGGCCATGGCTTTGAATTCCGGATCCATCTGCTCCAGGGATTGGGTCATCACCTCCGGGATCCGGCGGGGAACCGCCAGAAACGGCTTCGGGTCGGGTTGGCTGGAAAAGCAGTCATACATCGGGGGCGCCCCGGCATCCGAACGGGAAATCGGGTTCAGGCCCAGGATCAGCTCGATCGTTTTATGAATCGAGGAAAAGCTGTATTGGGTATGGGAGACAAACCCGCGCCGGGAATAAGGGCTGATCACCAGGCCGAGGGTCCGGTGGGCGTCCACGTGATCCGCCCCGCTCTGGGGATCGTCCTCGGTGATAAAGATGGCCGACTCTTTCCAGTACGGGCTCCGGGAAATCGCCTCCACCAGACGTCCGGTGGCCTCGTCGTTGTCCGCCACCATGGATTCGGGGGCCGGCTTTCCGGGGGTAATGCCGTAGGTATGGTCATTGGGCAGGAGGATATAAGTGAAGGGCTCAACCTTCCCGTTATTTATGTCTTCAATAATGGGTTTGATCTTGTCCACATCCCTGGTCGCCATCTCCCAGAACTTGCCGTCCCAATACCTCGAGAACAGCGCCCCCTCTCCGATAATCCCGACGATCTGGCCGTAATCGCGGAAGCCCACCCCGGAATTGAGGAGCTGATGGAAAATGAACCCGGCCCAGGGATAGGAAGCCGGTTCCAGCGAGGTCGGAGGCGGCCGGGCCTCGGCACTGTCCCGGTAGTTGGCCATCCAGGTTTTTTCGCTGAAATCGTTGATGGTAAATGCGGTGTTCCAGATGTGCCCCTGGACCGAAACCTCCGCGTTGGAATAGAAATTATCCAGGTTGGTGAACTCGCGGGCCAGCTTATGAAAATTGGGGGTGTATTCCTCCCCGAAAATGCAGAGCCCGGGATCACCGTCGGCTCCTTCCAGGTCCCCGAGAACCTGGTCGTAGGTTTTATTTTCCCTCATGATGAAAAAGACATGTTTGATCGGGGAAGGCTCCCCCGCGGCGGAGGGAATGGGAGACCGGCCCGCGGCGACTTCCCCGGCGGAGAAAAACCCGGCCGGGCGCCGGTTGTTCGCGAGCGCCGTTTCCGTGTAAACGCCAAGTTCCGCCTCATCCGGAACCGGCATGATCGAGAGGGCCCCCCGGATCATCCCCCCGACATACTCGAAATTCGGGTTGGGGCCGGCGCCTTCGCCCTTGGCGTTGGCGATATAGAGATTCCGGCGGTCCGGGCTGACCGCGGTGGCGGTGGGATACCAGCCGGCGGGAATGATGCCGGCCAGCCCGTGCCCCGGGAGGGCTATCACCCGGACGGCGTTTTCCCCCGAGCAGGACACATACAGGCGATCCTCCCCCGGGCTCAGGCTCAGGTGCGTGGGATAGATCCCCATCGGGAGATCCGGGGAGTCCCGGAGGGAAATGGTTTCGATCACCTGGTCCAGGCCGGGATCGATCACCGAGATATCGTCGGTGTCGCTGTTGGCGACATAAAGTCTCGAGCCGTCGGAGGTGATCGCCATACCTTCCGGATTTTTCCCGACCTCGATGTCCCCGATTACCTTCAGGGCCGCCGTGTCAATCACCGAAACCCGCGATTTCTGCCACAATTCTGCCGGGCCCCAGTTGGAGACATAGAGCTTTCGTCCGTCGGGAGTCAGGGTCAGCCAGTAAGGGTACGGCCCGACCGCGATCTCGCTCAGGATGGAATCATTCCGGAGATCAACCACCGCCACGCGGTTACCCATATTCTCGGCCACGAAAAGCGTGTCCCCATGGTGAGAAACGGTCAGGCCCCCGGGGAAACCCGGCACCGGAATGACCCGGTTTAAATCCAGCCCCCCGTTCCGCCAGTCATAAACCAGGATCTTCTGGGACTGTCCTCCCGAGGCATAAAGCTTGTTCCCGGCCGCATCCCAGGCGAGCCCGAGAAAGAAGGCCTCGCTGGTGGCGGAACCCGGATAGGCATGGGCCCAGATATTCTGGACCACCCGCCCTGAAGCCAGGTCCACTACGGAAAGGGATTGATCCTTGGGGCGGAACGCGAACGCTATTTCGTATTCCTTGTAATCCTCCAGGGTAGCCGGTTCCTCCGGGCGTTCGGCGTATTCCATCAGCCCGTAGCCGTTGTTGGTCACGACGATGTTTTTCCCGTCCGGGGAGAGAACCATATTCATCGGGAAACTGCCCAGGAGGACCTGGATCCCGGGAGGGGAAACGCGCCATCCCCCGGGGATCAGGACCGATCCGTCCGGGAGGCGTCCCACCGCCCGCGAGGCTTCCCCGCCGGGGGAAATCAGTTTCCCGCCTCCCCCGCCGCAGGCGGAAAGAACCGAGAGGATTGCCAGACAAACGACGATGTTTTTGACGGACCGATTTAGGGGCAATTTCATTTCCTGCCTGAAATTCACTTTACCCTTTACGGTATTTTCGGGGTTACCCGGGCCAGGCCGGCACTCAATTAGAATGAATCTGGTTATTTCCTGTTTGGTTCATCTAATAATTCACGGTGTCAAAGGCAATCCCGTCCTTATACCTGGCTTTCAGGGTCATGGAATTAGATCCCAGGCTCATTTCGACAAAATGATTCGCGCTTTCCTTATAGACGGTCCAGGGCTGCGCAGTCAGGGAGCCGGTACTATCAAGCAAAGCACCCCCTCCCCCGGTGACTATATAAACCACTCCGGCCGGGCTAGCGGTCCCGCTTTTACCGCTAATGGCCTTGGTCCGCTCATAAATCCGAACATGCCCCTGGAAAACCATTTTGACTCCCTGGCTCGTGAAAAGGGGGGCGAGATATTCCAGGGCATCTTCACCCTGCTGGGCGTCCGGGTTTCCCTGGTCATCACTATGCAGGTTCGGAGCGCTGCAATAAGCCGGGGCGTGCATGAATGCGAAAAGCCGGGTGATGCCCGCTCTTTGCTTGGCTTCGGTTAAATCCTTCGCCAGCCATTGTTTTTGCACGCTGTCGTCGGAAAAATCCACATAGGTATTGATCACGGTGAAGTGCGAGTTCCCATAATCAAAACTGTAATAAACGTCGGGGGGAGTGCCGAAAAAACCGGACATCATCTCCTCCCCGCCCTGGTCGTGATTGCCCAGAACCGGGTAGAAAGAGATCCCCGAAGCAAAATCTCCCAGGATTGAAAGGAAATGTATCCACTCCGCGGGCAAATCGCCCAGGCGAACCATATCCCCGGTATTGATCACGAAATCCGGGGCCAGTTCTTTCATTTCACTTAAAATCGCCTGGTGGATGCTGTCATCCGGAACCGTTCCTTCTAGCATCAGGTCTTTCTGACTGGAATTCCCGTAAACCATGAAACGAAAATCTCCGCCCGGCGCTGGGGCAGTGCGGAAACTATAATCCTGGGAAGGCTGATTGAGGGAGATAATCCGGTAATGTGTCCAGGTCACCGGTTCCAAGCCCCCGATGGAAACCGTGTTCAGGTAAAAGTTCTCTTCTCCCAGAACATCCTTTTCTGTCTGGCCGGAAGCCCGTTTTCCATAGCTATCGCCGGACCCGTATTCCAAAATCGCTTTTTCTTTTTTATCGGTCTGCCAGGTAATCGTGGCGCTATCCTGGGTTACCGTAGAGAGGAACGGCCCCGCGACCAGCTGGGCGGAATATTTCCCCGAACTTCCCCCGCAACCCGGCGCCGCCAGCCAGACCGCCACGAAAAAAACCGAGCCCGCTATCTGGAGTTTTCTATTAATTTTCATCATTTTCCCTCTACAACAGGTAAGTTGGTTAAAATCCCTAATGGCTCTTGGTGTTTTGTTCTATGCCCTATGCCCTATGCCCTATGCTCTTTGCTTTCGCAGGCTTCCCTCGGCCACAATGCCTCGGGATCTAATCGAAAAGCCTGCGGCTACCGTTTTTGTTCTTCTTGCTCCTTGCTCCCTGCCCCTTGCTCCTTGCTTTCCTTCAGGCCCAGAACTTCATACACCTGCAGCGGTTCGCTTTTCCCTTTCAGCTTGACCGGATCGAGGGCTTTGACCTCGACCTGATCCTGGATCGCCATGTAGGTGGATTTGCTGATGATGATTTCACCTTTCCGGGCCACCCCCTCCAGGCGCGAGGAGGTGTTCACCGTGTCGCCGATCACCGTGTATTCCATTCTTTTCTCCGAGCCGATATTGCCCGCGATCGCCGGGCCGGTGTTGATCCCGATCCCGACCTTGAAGCCTTCGATCACCTTGTCCAGTGATTCGCTCTTGCCCATCCAGATTTTCTTAAACTGTTCTATCCCCTTCTGCATCCCCAGGGCCGCGCGCACCGCCCGGAGGGCGTGGTCCTCGAATTCAATCGGGGCCCCGAAAACGGCCATGATCGCGTCTCCTACGTACTTGTCCAGCGTTCCCCCTTCCTTGAAAATCTCTTCGGTCTGGATGGTGAAATAGCTGTTGAGCAGTTCAACCACGTCGGCCGGGCGCATCTTTTCCGACATGGTGGTAAACCCCCGGATATCGGCGAAAATGATGGTGATGATCTTCTGCTCCCCGCCCAGGGAAATACTGCCCTGCCCTTTCATGATCTGATCGACCAGGGGAGCGGAAAGGTAGCGCTGGAGGTTGCCCCGGACCCTTTCCTCTCGCAGGACCTTCTCATGGAGGCTGGCATTCTCGATCGCCACCGCCGCCTGGCTGGCGAAGGCGGACAGGAACCCCAGCCCCGAGTCGGAAAAAAGCCAGGTCGGCTTCCGGCTGTCGATGTAAATAACCCCGATGACCTTCTGCTCCTTGGTCTTCATCGGCACGCACATGACCGAACGGATCTTGTGCATGACCACCGAAGCCTGATCCGCGAAACGGCTGTCTTGCTGGGCGTCGTCGGTCAGGACCGGGCTCCCCGAGCTGAACACCTCGAAAATGATCGTTTTGGAGATGGTCTGCATCTCCTCCCAGCCGCCCTTTTCCATGTTCCGGGCCACCCGCATCGTGAGTTCGCCGGTCTTCTCCGACTTGAGCATCATGAAACCGCGTTCCGCCTGCATCACCTTGAGGGCCATGTCCATGGTCATGTTCAGCAGGAGGTCCAGGTCGAAAACAAAGTTGATCACCTTCCCCACCTCGTAAAGGGTGGAGGCGATCTGGGCCGAATGCTCGAGCTCGATGAAGTTATCCCTGGTCTTCTGAACCAGTTTTTCCAAAAACGCGATTTTACTCTTCCCCTCGGCTTCCGCGCCCGACGGGACCAGCCGGAAGAGTGCCTTGATTTCATCATCCATCTGGTTGATCTGGGCGAAAACCAGGCTTTCCTCCGGGGGCGCCGCGATGGTTTCGGGAACCTCTACCGCCCCCTCCTCCATGAAGGTAACCGTGGAGTTTCCCAGTTTGATCACGTCCCCGAAGTGCAGTTCAACCGTCCCGGTGATTTTCCGGCCGTTGACGATCGTGCCGTAGGTGCTCCCCAGGTCCACGATCTGGAAGATTTCGCCTTTTTTCTCGATCCGGCCGTGGTACCGGGAAATGAACATGTCCTGGATCGGAAGCTTGTTGTCCTCACGCCTCCCGATCGTGATCGGCTCCTCGCCGACCTTCATCTGCTGGATCCGCCCTTTATCGTCCTGGATAATTAACGAAGCCATTTATTGTCCCGATTGTCCAAATCCCGAAATTCGAATAAGAAATAACTTCTATTTTTTCCGTTTCACAATGAAATTTTTTGATGTCATTCCTGCGACTTGTCCCGAGCCCAATCGAGGGAAAGCAGGAATCCAGGTTCCTTCATTAATAAATTAAAAATAATAAACATCTCCGCCGCCAAACCGCGGTGGATTACCATTCCAGGTTGTAATTGATTCCCGCTTGGGATCCCCGCCCGTCGCTGAAAGCGTAAGGCGTGACCAGGCCCGCCCTCCGCCCGTAGGATGATTTGCCGTCAAAATAGGCGTCGATCAGGTTGACGGCCCAGATCCCCACCGTCACGCCCGCGAAGACATTCCGAATCGTAATGTCTGTTTTCATCTCGTCATATTTGGCCTTTTTCTCGTAGGGGGATGCCTGATTATAATAATCCTCGGCGGTATAAGCGTTCTTGGCATAAAGCAGGGTCAGTGTCAGCGAAGCCACGGCCCCTCCGAGAAAGAGACCGCCCTTGGCGTTGTGACCGGTATAAAACTGCCCCCAGCCCGGGATGATGGATCGGGCCATGGCCCCTCCGGCGGAACTACGTCCGCCTTGGGTCCGGCCCGTCACCTTTTTGATGATAACCGGTTCGTTTTCCTGGGACTGGGCCACCTGCTCCTGCGCGGGCGGCGCGGCCGGCTTGGGCTGGGCCGCTTTCTCCCGGGCGGCCTTGTCCGCTTCGGCCTTGGCCATCCCGCCCTCCTTGATGAACTCCGCCTTGGCCTCGTTAAAAACTTCCATGATTTTTGGGGAGGTAAAAACCGGATCCAGGACCAGAGCGGGCTCATATTTCAGGGCATTTTTAAACTGTTTCTTGGAAAGATCCCGGCGTTCGTAGGCCATGTAGCAGAAGGCCAGGTATTTATAAATCTCCACCATCACCTTGGGATCGTATTCCTTCCCCTGCCCGAGCAGGGTGACCAGCTCGTTGAAAGCGTCCTGATACCTGCCGGAGTCGTATAAAAGCTTGGCCTTGGTTACCGACCGGTCCGGCCCCGCCGCCTCCTGGGCATAAAGAGTTGAGTACATACCCAATCCTAAAAATAATCCCAGGATCAAGAGCAAGAATGCTTTTTTCCCCGGCATTTTGATCATCATACTTCCCCCGTCTTACAACCTCTGCTCATTCGGCAATGTCATTCTGAGGCTCTGCCGAAGAATCTCGGAGATCCTTCTCCCGCCGGCGGCGGGCTCAGGATGACAGGAATTGAATTCGATTTTATCGTTCTTTTCCATTTTTACTTTTCTCGCCCTTCTCGCCTTAACCTTTTCTCGCTTTCGGTTACTTCAACATCAACCTATATTCCTTCGTCACTGTTTCCGAGGGGGGAAAGTTTATGGTTTCGATCCATTCCTCACAGCCGGGATTGATCAGCTTGATCTCGTGCCGCCCCGATTTCACCGGGATGGGTGTGGCGACCGGGGTGGTGGCCACCTTCTGCCCGTCGATATAAACATCGGCCCAGGGGATGGCGTTAACCTTGAAGTACGCCTTGGGAAGCGGGCTCAGGGTGGCGTTTTTTTCCACCGTTTGATCCTTGACGACGGGGACTTCGATGGTTGTTTCCAGAAAGTCCGGATTTTTCAAAACCACCTTATGGTTTCCGGCTGAAAGCCTGATCGGCTGGGCCAGAGGGGTGGTCCCCTGTTCCCGCCCGTCCACGATCACCTTGGTCGAGGGGCTGGAATTGATTTTCAGGTAGCCGAAACCGGCTTCCTCCGGGGCGCGGGCGGCCGGTTTAACCGCTGCCGAAGGGATTTTCGTCGCGACCTTTGGCTGGGGCGCGGCGGCCGGCACGGGTTTAACCGGTTCGTCGGGGGCCGGAACCGGGGCCGGAGGGGCAGCCGGGGCCGGTATCGCCTGAGCCGGTGCCGAAGGAGCCGGAACTGCCGGGGCCGGGGCTGCCGGCGGAGCCGGAACCGCCGCCACCTGCGTGGGGGGAGCTTCCGGCTGGCCCTTCTTGAAGAATTGATTAAACGCCACCAATCCCCCGGCCACCAGGATAACCAGGGCCGCGATCACCCCAACGAGAATCGGGACCAGGTGGCCGCGCTTCTCCGGCTGGATTATCACCGAGGGCTGGGCCTGGGGCGCCGCCTGGGTCTGAGCCGGCTGAGGTTGAACTGCCGGGGGGCGAACTTGGGAGGCGTCACGCTCCCGTTTCATCACCTTGAGTTTTTCCAGGTGTTTCCGGGCTTCTTCGTTCTGGGGATCGAGCACAATCACATGGGAATACTGATCGATCGCGTCATCGATCTTCCCCACCCCCAGGTCCAGGAAGTATTTGCCCCGCTCCAGGTGCTCCTTGATCTTTTTCTCCCGGAATTCCTTCCCGAACTCCGCCGGGGCGGCCACGAAACGGGCGATATCCTTACGGGTGACGAGGAGTTTTTCCTTTTCGGCGTAGTGCAAAAGGTCTTTGAGCATGTCGCCGGCGGTCATGTAGCGCCGGTCGACGTCCTTTTCCAGCGCCCGGAGGAGGATCGCCTCGATCTCGGGCTGGAGGTTGGTCACGAAGTTCTGGATCGGCGGGGGCGTCTCGGTCAGGATCTTGGTGATGATCGAGGAATAATTTTCCCCGCCGAAGGGCTTGACCCCGGTAAGCATCTCGTAAAACATCACCCCGGTGGAGAAAATGTCGCTCCGCTGGTCGATCTTGCGGCCGGCCGCCTGCTCGGGCGACATGTAGGCCGGGGTTCCGATCAGGGCGCCGGTGACGGTCATGGTGGGAAGGTTGCCGGACTGGGCCAGCCCGAAATCTGCGATCTTCACCACCCCCTCGCGGTTGATCATGATGTTCGCGGGCTTGATGTCGCGATGGACGATACTCTTGTTGTGGGCGTGATCGAGGCCTTTCAGGAACTCGCAGATGACGGTGACGGTGATGGAGAGGGGAACCACCTTGGCCTCGGTCATGAGGTCCTTCAGGGTCAGGCCGTCCACGAATTCCATCGCGATGAAGAAGCTGTCGCCATCGGCCCCGAAGTCGATGACGTCGATGATGTTCTCGTGCTTCAGACCGGCCGCGCTCTTGGCCTCGCGCTCGAAGCGCTTGATGAACTCTTGGTCCTGGGCCAGGTGGGGGTAAAGCTCCTTGATCGCCACCACCCGGTCGAGCGAGGTCTGGACCGCCTTGTAGAGGGAGGCCATCCCTCCCCGCCCGATCATCTCTTTGATTTCGAAATTCCTGATTATTCTCGCTGCCATAAGATCAGTGTCTCTGGTTTCTAGTTTCCAGTTCCTGGTTTGTTCCGAATATCTGATTAACTCGAAACTATAAACCCGAAACTCGAAACTGTTTTTTCCCTCGATAATTGGGTTTCGGCAATTGGTTACGATCCGTTTCTAACCACCGAGCAACCCAACCACCGTGTTTTTCTTTCCTCCGGTTACCGGTTCCGTTCGCGTCCTATGACCTTTGACCTTTGAGCTTTGACCCAGCTATTTTCCCGCCCCTCCGCCGCCTCCGACGCTCCATCCGAAGTTATCCATAGTAACAGACGGACTCCACAGGGAATACGATGAATAACCATTAGAATAAATAATTTCGGCCATCCCCGTCCCTGCTCCATAATATGGAGCCCCGACCAGGTAATCCGCCTGGCCGTTCCGGTCAATATCACCGGCGGTAGACACGAAATTGCCGTACAGATCACCGTCGTTCTTCCCTCTCCCGACAATCGTACCGTACTTGTCCACACCCGAACTCGAACCCTTGAATAATGAAACATATCCTTCTCTTAACGCATCCGAGGGGGAATGCCAGTCGGCATTGGGAGAACCGACCAGGACGTTTCCGTACAGATTCTCACCCGTGACCGAGCCGACGGAATATCCAAACCAATCAAACGTACCGGTGGTTATGCCCAGGAAACGCTCGTCCAGAATCGTCCAGGTATGGGCATCCGGACCGTAAGCGACCATTACCATCCCGGAATTGTTTAGCTTGTTAGGATCGGCAAACGGCGCCCCGATAATCGCGTCCGCGTAACCGTCGCCGTTGTAATCTCCGCCTCCGGCCACCGCCTCGCCGAACCTGTCATTTTTGTTTCCGCCCAGGTCCTTGAATCCCGAAGGAAGCTCCAGGGTGATGGAATTGCTCCAGCCGATATTGCCCGTGTCGGAATCACCGAAGAATATATAGGCCCGGCCGTCCTGTCTCCCGACCGCTGTCCCATAGAGAGACGAGCCGACAATGAAATCGTCATAACCGTCATCGTTAAAATCGCCGATCCCGGCGACGGCATTTCCGAACTGGCCCTCTTTTTCTTTACCAATAATGCCAAGATCCGGGGTACCCAGCAGGGTTTCACGTCCGAGATAAATAAGCACCCTGCCATTGTTCGGGCCAGACCCGCCGCCGTCCCATCCCGGGGCGCCGACGATCAGGTCCATGTAACCGTCGCCATTGATGTCGCCGATCCCGGCAACGGACGAGCCGAAATATTCATTGTTTTGCGGACCAGTGGGCGACATGAGTTGTTTGCTGATACTGCAGCCCGAGGAACCGTAATTGACAATGAAAGCCGAGCCGGCTCCCGGGTAATAGGTCCAATTGAGTTTCTGGGTGGCGTAGGGCGATCCAATCGCCATCTCGCCTCGATAGTTGCCGTCGAGGTCGCCGACCATGGCCACCGACTTGCCAAACCAATCGTCAGCGCCGCCATACACCGTGTTGGGGTTGTTTATATAGCAGCTGGGCATCCCCATTGTTGCAGTACCGTTCTCATAGAAATAAGCCCGCCCCGAATAATTCGCTCCGTCATAGTAGTTGGGGGAGCCGATGATTATGTCATCCGCGTTATTTCCGCTCGCATCGCCGGACGCACTCTCCATCCACATGTCCCGCGGGGAGGAAAACGGCCCCCAGTTCCCGGCCGCGTCGCGGGCCCGGACCCGCCAGGCGAACTGACCGTTGCCCAGCCCGCCCCAGCCAAACCAGGGTTCGTAAACCGTCGCATCCGTCAGGGGCACATTGAAATCAGCCGTATGGTTGAACATGATGGTCGCCTGGAAGTTGTAGGCAGTGCCGCCGTCGGGATAGTAAGCCTGGCTCCATTCATAGAACGAACCGCCGTCACGGTTCATGTGGTGGTTCAACGGGTATATCAAACGGGGCGCCTCGGGGGGAACCGTATCGAGCAGGATTGACTGGGGAACCCCCGTCCCGGCGATTTCGTTCCCGGCTGCGTCGCGGGATGTGATCGTCCAGATTGTATTGTTCCCTTCAATCAGGAAGAACCCGTAGCTCCAGGTAGTGGCGGAGTTGACTGGAACCACCTCGATCCCGTTCAGCCAGATCGAGGAATTGGCCGCCTTAAATCCCGAGACAAGTTGGACTTGCTGGTTAGTGGGGGTGGTAACTGTGCTCATATGGGGAGCCGTCGGGGCAGCCGTATCCAGGATAATGCTGTAGGGCCCCGCCGGACTGCTCTCGTTTTTAACCGCGTCCCAGGAGGTAGCCGTGATCGCGTTCGGCCCTTCCGTCAGGGGCATCCTGTAAACCCAGGTGGTGGCCTCGCTGTAAGCGATCTGGACCTTCCCGTTGATCATAACTGAAGAACCGGATTCTTTTATCCCGATCAGCATCTGCGGGGTTTTCCTGGTCGGGGTTTCGTAATACGTCAATACCGGCGCAACCGGCTTGGTCGTATCTAAAACGATACTGCCGAAAACCGGCCCGCTCTCGTTTCCGGCGGCATCCCGGGAAGTCAGATAAATCGGGTTGCCACCCTCGACTAAGGGCATCGCGTAACTCCAGGAAATACTGTTATTCAAGGCCACCACCAGCACATCGTTCAACCAGATCGAAGATTGAACGGAGCCGCCTCCCTCCTTGGTGCCGGAAATAGTCTGCGTAGACGTCTTGGTCGGGGTGACAACCGCGTTGAGCGTGGGGTTAGCCGGAGCAATCGAGTCACAATTGATTATGGCCGTTTGGGGGGCGCAAACGTTTCCGGCCGCGTCTTTGGAAGTGACCGAAATATTATTGGTGCCTTCATCCAGAGGCATGATATAGCTCCAGGTAATATCCGAATTCCCGGCGATTTTCACTTCTCCGTTGATCAGGATCGCCGTGCCGGATTCCTTGCTTCCGGACAGTTCCTGGTAAATTAGCCGAGTCGGGTTAGTAACCGCGTTTAGTGTCAACCCCACCGGCAGCGTCCGGTCGCGCATAATCACCACCTGGACTGTCTGGCTCTCATTCCCCAACGAATCCTTGGAGGTAATATTGAAAGTATTCTGACCCTCGCTGGACAGGGTCACCGTGTAGCTCCAGGTCGTGGCCCCTCCTACCGGTACCTGCTCCGTCCCATTAATTACAATTGAGGAACTCGCATCCTTCGTACCAGCCAGCTGGCGGAATACTCCCTGCGTCGGCGTGGTTACGGCCGAGGCATACAGCACCGGGGGATTGGGCGCCGTGGTGTCCAACGTAATCGTGCCCGGGTTGACCGTCCCGCTCTCATTGCCCAATGCATCCCGGCTCTTCAGGAAAATCGAATTGCCGCCCTCCGCCAAAGACATCGAATAACTCCAGGTCGTCCCGCTGTTGACCGGAACGATCTCAGCCCCGTTCAGCCAGACCGAGCTATTTGCGTCCTTCGTCCCGGAAATCGCTTGTGGCGTCGCCTTGGTGGAAAGCGGAAGCGCCGGGGACGTCAAGCTCGGAGAGTTTGGCGCCGTCCGGTCGCGGGTGATGATTACCTTGTTTTCACTACTGATATTCCCCAACGCGTCCCGGGAAGTAATGTAAAAAGTATTATCCCCTTCCAGCGAAAGGATTACCGGCCAGTTCCAGGTGGTATTTGAATTTATCGCAATTCTTTCGGTATCGATCCCGGCATTCCCAATCTTGGCCCAGATTGAGCTGTTCGCCTCCTTGGTCCCGGAAAGAGTGATCCAAATCCCCTGCGTCGGCGAGGTAATAGATGACGGATACAACACCGGAGTTGCAGGCGGAGTCATGTCCCGGACGATCAGGCCGACGGTCGTCAGGCTCTCGTTTCCCAGCGCGTCCCGGGAAGTCAAGGAAAGCACATTGTTCCCTTCAACCAAGCCGATGCTCACCGGGCCCCAAGCTCCCGTTCCTATGGCAACGATCTCCGTTCCATTCAACCGTACCGAGCTGTTCGCCTCCCTGGTCCCTGAAATGTTTTGAGTAGCAGAATTAGTCGGCGTCGTCACCGCGGCAAGACCCGGCGCACTCGGCGGGGTTGTATCCAGCACGATCAGGCCGGTCGTGGCGGTGCTCTCGTTCCCCGCCGCATCCCGGGAAGTAAGGGAAAGCGGATTGTTGCCTTCAACCAGGTTGAGGCTCACCGGACCCCAGTTGGTGCCCGCTCCGATGGCGACGATCTCCGTTCCATTCAACCGTACCGAGCTGTTCGCCTCCCTGGTCCCGGAAATGTTCTGAGTATGGGAATTGGTCGGCGTCGTCACCGCAGTGAGACCCGGGGCCGCCGGGGCAGAGGTATCCAAAGTAATCGACGCGCTGGCAGAACCGGAGCATGTGTTCCCAGCCGCATCTTTTGAAGTTATCGTGAAAGTATTCACGCCTGTGGTCAGGGAAACCGTGCAGCTCCAAACCGTGTTGGAATTCACCGTAACCCGCTCTACGCTGTTGATCACAATCGACGAATTGGCCTCTTTCGTCCCCGTAAGTACCTGACTGTTCACGTTCGTCGGGCTAACCTGCGGGTCCACTGTGGGATTCGCCGGGGCAACATTGTCATAACTGATCGAACCCGTCGCGGCGCCGCTTTCGTTCCCCGCCGCGTCCATTGAGGTCAGGGAAATCGCGTTGCTTCCCGACGATAAAGCCATATTATATGTCCAGGTAGTATTCGCGTTCAGGGCAACGATTTCGTTAGAGTTCAGGCGCACCGAGGTGTTGGCTTCCTTCAAACCCGAGATCGTCTGCGGGGTGATGTTCGTCGGGGTTACCACCGCGTTCAGGCTGGGCGAGGCGGGCTTGACCGTGTCCCGCACAATCAGGCCGGTGGTTACTTCGCTGTCGACTCCGGCCGCGTTCCGGGCCGTAAACATCAGATTATTATTTCCCTCAATTAAAGCCAAATTGTTATAAAGCCAGGTTGTGCTGGCGTCCAGGGGCACGATCGTCTTTCCGTTCAGCCGGATCGAGGTGTTGGCCGGCTTGGTCCCGGAAATATTCTGCGTGGTCAGGTTGGTCGGCGTCGTCACCGCGTTCAAAACCGGAGCCGCCGGCGCGTCCGCCGTAACGGTGGAATCCCGGACAATCGTAACGCTGGCCGCCGCGGAAGTGTTGCCGGCCGCGTCCTTGGAAGTAACGGCGAAGGTATTCGTCCCTTCGGAAAGGATCACATTGCAGACCCAGGTGGTGCTCCCGTTCAGGGCGACCTGCTCATTCCCATCGATCAGGATCGAGGAATTCTTCTCCTTCGTACCGGAAATGGACTGGAAAGAAAGGTTGGTCGGTGTCGTCACCGCGTTAACTACCGGCGTGAACGGAGCGGTGGCGTCATAGGCAATCAGGCCCGCGACCGCCTGGCTCTCGTTTCCCAGCGCATCCCGCGAGGTCAGGTAAATGGCGTTGTCTCCGGCGATAAGAGCAAGACTGTACGTCCAGGTGGTGCTCGAATCCAGGGCAACAATTTCGGTGCCGTTCAAATAAACGGAGCTGTTGGCTGCCTTGCTCCCGGAGATTATCTGGGGGGTGGTCTTGGTCGGGCTGGAAACCGTGTTCAGGGTCGGCGCGGCCGGCGGGGTGGAATCCCGCACGATCAGCCCGGTGGTGACCGAGCTTTCGTTCCCCGCCCTGTCTTTGGAGGAAAGGGTTAGGTTATTGTCCCCTTCCGTCAGGGCCATGGTGTGTGACCAGGTGGTGCTCGAATCAACCGGCACCGCCTGGATCCCGTTGATCCACACCGAGGATTCGGCCTCCTTGGTCCCCGAAATAGCCTGGGTGGCCTGCCTGGTGGGGCTGGTTACCGCGTTCAGCGTGGGGGCAGTCGGGGCCGTGGTATCGGCAACGGTGGAGGAATAAATTATTATTGGCGTCGGGGAGATGGCATTGCTCAGGTTCCCGGCCTTGTCCTGGGCGACGATGATTAGGTTGTTATTTCCTTCCACCAAGGTGAGGCTGTAACTCCAGCTGGTGGATGAATCCAAAGGCACGATCTCCGCGCCATTCAGGAGGATCGAGGTTCCCGCTTCTTTCCCTCCCGAGATGGTTTGGGTAGCGGTATTGGTAGGCGTTGTCACCGCGCTAAGCGTTGGGGTGGCAGGAGCTTTGGTATCCGGAGCGGCGGGTCCGCACCCTGCTCCGATCAATAGAATCGCCAAGCCGCCTAAAAGGCCCGCGAATAATTTCATCTTCTTATCCATTATTTTTCCTCCTTGTGTTTTTCTGGAAAAATCAAAGGGATTTTACACCCTATTTTCCTTTTTTCCTTATATATAAGGGAAATATTATATGACAGAAAAAAAATCATAACAACATTAATTACTAATATTTCAAAATTTAGTTTTTTGCTTTAACTTTTTTATTGATCAGTGTAAAATATTAACTAGAATTCTCTCGTGATACCCATCACCTTCAAAATATAATTGGTTGTTTATCATAAAATGAGGGAAATATCCTAAAAGTTTTAATGGGGAATTATTTCCGGAAAACATCCGGAAAAGGAGGAAAAAATGGAAAATCTTAAAACAAAACTGATGGTCACGGCCGCGGCAGGCCTCCTGGTGGGAGCAGTCCTGGTCTTTGCCTGCGGAAAAGGCAAAGAAGCCCTCTCCACCCCGCCGGCGGAACAGACCCAGATCGCCCAGGAAGCCAGCGCCGAGGCGATCGGAATCGCCACCCAGGTGACTGACATGGCGATGCTTTTCATGCAGGGGGGAATGGCGATCGGCTTCGCTCCCCAAAGCCCGCTGGTCCGGCCCCTGGCCAAGGAACTCAGCTGGGAGAGCAGTCTCACCTGCCCCCGGCAGTTTTCCCTCGACATCTCCCCCGACGGATGTGATCCCAAGCTCGGTGCTTACGCGGACGGATCCTGCGAGTCTCTTGAACTGCAGGTTGGATACGCTGAAGGCTGCACGGAAGCCCTGGTCTGGAAAGAAGGCGAAGGCTCGATCAAGCTGGAAGTCATCGACCAGGCAAGCCTGCCCAGCGGAACCGACCAGGGATTCAAATTAACGGTCGCTTTTTCCGACTTCATCGAGGGCGATAAGTCCCAGGACGGCGAGTTGACGTTCACCGCCGCTTCCTCCACCGACGGACAATCCGGCCAGATCAAGATTGAGACCGGGGATTCCGGCTACACCGAAAACGGCAAGGAAAACACCGGTTACGCCCTGATGACATATTCCACCAATGGAACGGTTAAAAAAGGCCTGACCGCGGGAACGGCCACTGAAGCCGACCTGACCATGGAAGCCGATATCACCTCCGCCGATGAATCCGGCACGGAAAGCGTCGACATCAAATACGTCATCGTTTCCGACATGTCGGGAGGCGATCCCGACTCCGGTATTGTCACGATCGATATCTCCGGAACCAATTCGGAATGGGGAAGCCTGGATCTGTCCGGCGGATCCATCCAGCTCTCGGCCCAGGGCATGAAAATTGGCCCCGATTGCTCGAAAAATCCCGTGGCCGGAACGCTGGGAGTAAAAGGAACGACTGGAGAAGGGGTCACTTACGATGTGCTTCTGACCTTCCATTCCGCCTGCGACCAGAAAGCCGAGGCCAAAATTTCCGTGGAGGGCGAAGATGTCAGCGGGACCTTCGAAGGCACCATCCCCCTCGAATCCGCCGGGGCTCCCGCCGGGGATACCATCCTGGGACAACTCTTCGATGGGTTCACGAACACCTGGAGCCAGCTCCAGGACGGATTGGAACAACTCGGGAATAGACTGAATTAATTAATCTTTCCTGGTTTCCGAAATCTAAGGGCGGGAGAAATCCCGCCCTTTTTTTCAAGGTGTCATCTCTTTGCTCTCGCAGGCTAAAGCCTGCGCCTACCTCTTTCCCCCTGCCCTATGCCCTTTGCTCTATGCCGTTAATCTCGCTTTATAAAATAATGAGCACCACCCCCAGCAGCATGACCAGGCTTCCCGCCAGCCGCTGGGTAAAATATTCCTCATGGAAAAATACCCGTCCCAGGATCACGCTGAAAATCAGGGAAAGCCTTTTCACCGAGATCATGTAGGCCACATCCACCAGTCTGACCGCCAGGAAATGGGTAATTATCATCAACGCCGAGAAAATTCCGATCAGAACAAAACGCGGAAAATTATTAAATAATCTCAGGACCCCCTGCCCTTCCCGGGCCGCGGAAACCGGAAGCAAAACCAGGGTGAGAAGCGGGATATAGAAAACCCCGAAAAATTCCGGGCTGGAGTGGAGCACCGCGATTTTCCCAAGCACGCTGGTAACGCTGTAGATAACCGCCACCACGATAATCAGGACCACTCCCCGCTCCCGCGCTATCGCCCGAAACGGCTCCAGCCATCCCTTTTCAAGAGAGTCCAGGCTGATAATGTACGCTCCCGCGGCGACCAGCAGGATCCCGGCCACCCCTGATCGGTCCGGGACTTCCCCTAGCAAAACATAGGCAACCCCGATCATGAAAACCGGGGTCAGGGCGAAGAACGGGATCGAAAGAGACAGCGGTGAGATCTGGATTCCCCGCATGTAAAGGATGACGGCGGTGATTTCGAGCGGAGCCAGGATGGCCACCGTCAGCCAGAAGGTCCGGTCCAGCGGGGGAATCTTGATGAAAAGAAAAAAAAGGAAAAGGAACGGCAGGGCATAACCCCAACGGATCAGGGAAACCAGAAGGGCGTTTTCCTTCTGCAGAAGATCCTTGCAGAGGGCATCCAGAATCGCCAGGGAAAGCGCGCAAATCAGGGAATATATAAGCCAGAGCATATTATTAATTATTTCAAAATGGTTTCGAGTTTCTGGTTTCGGGTTTCGAGTTTATGTTAAAGTTTAAACTTATGTCGATATCCAGATAAGTTTTTATTTGGATTATACGGAAAATCATGATGAAAAAGTTCTGGAAAAATATCCTGACCGTTTTGTTAAAGCTCCCCTTTCAAATCGGCCTCTTCAGGCGGCCTCTTTTAAACCTGAAAGAAATCACCATCCATTCCATCTCCCCCAAAAGCGCCTTCCTGACCCTGAACCTGACCGTGGAAAATCCCAATCTTTTTCCCCTTCGCGTCGGCGGGGTGGATTATTTTATTTATCTTAACGGGCACAAATTCGCGGAGGGAGCGATCTACAGCTCCAACCTTCCCTTCCGCCTTCCACGGCGCGGGATCTCGCTGATTGAGATCCCGATCCGCCTCAATTTTCTGAAAATCGGGGCCGGGATCAGAACGGTTCTCCTCCTGGGGAAAATCTCCTCCCAGATCGAAGCCAGAATGCAAATTCAATCACCCCTGGGGATCGTCCCGCTCGCGGTCAGCCGGTCCGGGCAACACCGGGTTTTCCTTCCGGAAATCGTCAAGGATCAATATCCCGAGCCTGCCCATCCGGAAATTCAACCCGATTTTTCCATCCACTAGTCATCCATCTTTCGCCGTCCTCGCCGATCAGGATCCCCTCGTTCCCGGGAAACCCTTTCAGAAATTCCCGGCCTTTTTCCTTTCCCAGCACGAAAACCGAGAGGGCCGCGGCTTCCGCGGTCACCGCTGCGGGAGCGGCAATGGTAACCTGCGCGAGGCCCCGGGCCGGCCATCCCGTATGAGGATCGAAAATGTGGTGGTAGCGGATCCCGTTTACCACCATCGCCCTTTCGTAATTGCCGGAGGTCGCCACCGCCCCCTGGGTCACCGGGACCCGGGCCAGGATCCGGTCGGGATGAAACGGGTCCCGCACCCCGATCCGCCAGGCCTTCCCGCTCCGGGGTTTTCCGAAAACCCGGAGGTCTCCCCCCCCGTTTACTATCCCCGCAATCGCCCCGCGGGACTCAAGCTCCCGGACCGCCCGATCGACGATGTAACCCTTGGCAATTCCTCCCAGCCCCAGGACCATCCCCGGCTCCGGAAGAAACACCCAGGATTCGCTTTCGCTGATCCGCACCTTCCGGTAATCCACCCGGGGCAGGATCAGCCTTAGATCTTCCGGGCTCGGCACCCGGGGCTGATTCGGATCAATCCTCCAGCCCCGGGGATCAAAGGCCAGGGCCGCCCAGGTCGGGTCAAAAGCCCCCCCTGATCTGCGGGAGAACTCCAGGGCCATCCGAATGACCTCCAGCGTTGAGGGACCGACCTGGACCCGGGAAATTCCCGCATTCCGGTTAATCCTGGCAATCTCGCTGTCCGCCCGGCGCTCGCTAAGGGACTGCTCCAACCGCTCGATTTCACCCCAGGCCGCCGCCATCGCCTTCCGGCCCGTTTCCCGGTCGGGAAAATCCGCGTCCAGGTCAACCATCGTGCCTAGATGCAAACGGGATTCAAAGAGCCGGACCGGCCGTTTCTTCTGCAGGAAAGCCACTCCCCCCAACAATAAGGAAATAAAAATGACCGCCGATCCCACCGCGAAAGCACGCCGGTTCATTTTTCAATTATCTTTCAATTTTCGGGATATTAAAAATCAGAAATAAAAAAAGCTGCCGATAAGGCAGCTTTTTATTATATTCTTCTTGCCTGGCCACCCGGCGTTTTTTCTAAACCCTGCCGCCGGCTCCCGGTTTATTCATCTTCAAGATCATCCGCTTCTTCCAGCCCTTCGTAAACCCGCTCCTCGTCTTCCGGGTGCTCCAGCATGGATTCTTCTTCCTCTTTTTTCTCGGCTTCCTCTTTGCATTTCACGCACAAGCGGGTAAACGGCATGGCCAGGATCCTTCCCGAGGAAATCCTCTGGCCGCAATCCTCGCAAACCCCATAGCTCTTTTCGTTGATCCGATCCAGGGCGGCGTCAATTTCCTGCAGACGCTGGCGGGTGCGGTTACCTACCAGGAGAGAAAATTCCCGGTCTCTCTCGCTGGTGGCAAGGTCGTAAATGTCCCCGATCTCGTAACGGTGATCGGTTTCGCTCTCAATCCGGGTCGCGACCTCCCGGAGCAGATCATCCTTCATTTTGAGAAAACGCTTTTTAATCGTATCCATCGGGGGAATTTTCTGCCTGCCCTTTTTTTCCATCTTCAGCATGCCAGCGGGGGGACGGAAGCCCAGTTCCAGTTCGGGGGCGGCGAATTTTCCCGCCTTCACCGGGGACGGCTTCGGCCTGCTTTTGGCGGGAGCGGCTTTGGCTTTGGCCTTTTTTGCCTGGGCCCGGACCGGGAAAGCTTTGGCCTTTACCGGCTTGGGTTTGGGTTTCGATTTCAGACCCGGGCGGGCCGGGCTTTTCGGCTTGGCTTTTATGGCCGCCTTTGGTCGAGCCGCTTTCCGGGCCCCGGAGCTTTTTTTCGAGGCCACGGCCGATTTTTTAATCTTCTTTTTTTCGGCTTTCTTCATGCCTGCTTTTTTATCATCTTTTTTAGCTTTCGCCATTATTCCCCCAATTTCCTGGAAAGTTTGGAAGTTTATATTTAAAGTAAGTAACCCCTGGCTGTCAAGAGGATGTCCATCGGAAGGTTGCGCCTTACGGCTGAGGTTACGCCGCTCGTATAGTCAACCGTAATTCGTTCATCGTTTTTAAAACCGAAAGACTCAAACGTAAGCCGAAACCAGCGGCCCAACCGATCAACGTAATACGATTATTTGAAATTCTACGGGCCTGATGCCGCGCCCCTATTTCTGGGCCATGATGCGGTAGCGCCACCGCGGGCATTTTTCCGACTTGATGATGGCCCGGGATATCATTGCCTTGGCGGCGAGGACCGAGTCCAGCGGGGTCCGGCCCCGGGCCAGAAACGCGGTGATGGCCGAAGAGAGCAGGCAGCCGGTTCCATGAATTCGCGCGGCGACCCTCCGGGCCCCGGGAATCCAGAATAATTCCCCATTTTCCAGGAAGAGGTCGCGCGGATCCCCCCGCTTCAGGTGTCCGCCTTTCACCAGGACCGAACCTGGCCCGGACCCGGAAAGGATGGCGGCCGCTTTCTCCATTTCCTCCCGGCTCCGGACCTTGATCCCGGTAAATTCCGAGGCCTCGGGCAGATTAGGCGTGATCACCGCGGCCAGGGGAAAAAGGAATTTCAGATAATCCCGGCTGCCACCCTCTTCCATCAGCCGGGTGCCGTCCCGGGCACGGAGAATCGGGTCCACCACCACCCGGCGAAGACCGGACTCCCTGATCAGGCGGGAAACCTCCCGGAGGTTGGCCCGGCTCCCCAGCGCGCCGATTTTAACCGCCTGGATGGGAAAATCTTCCAGGATCGACTCGACCTGGCTGCGCAAAAGTTTCGCGGAAACCGCTTCCGCCCGGCAAACCCGGGCATTATTCTGGCTGGTGATCACGGCCACCGCCGCGGTCCCCCAGACTTTCAGCCGGGAAAAAGTCAGCAGGTCCGCGGCCACCCCGGCTCCCCCGGTTGGATCAAACCCCGCGATGGAAAGGCAGGAAATTTTAAATTGGGAAGGAATTACTACCTCTTTAACAAGTTCAAATGACAAAACTCAAATGACAAATGAATATCAAAATCCAAATGTCAAAACAGCTAACAACTTAATTAACCGTAAACCTTTTAACCTATTCCATCGTGTCGGTGTCAGTGCCGGGGTCGGTTTTATTGAAACCTTGAGCTTTGGGCCCTGAAACTCCTAACCTGTTGCCTTTGACCTTTGAGCTTTGAACTTTCCTGTTAACTATTTTCCCCAGTCATTGCCGATCAGGATCGTCACCGGCTGCCCGCTTTTCACCTGGCGGAGCTTGACCCCCCCGAGGAGAAAAGAGATCTTCTCGGCGATTTTTTTATTTTCCTCGGAATAGTAAACCAGGCTTTCCGGATATTGGCCCGGCTTGGCAGCGGAGGTCTTGATCTTGTCATAACCGTTATTCTGGAGGAGTCCGGTCAGTTCCTGGGCCAGTTCGGATTTCCCGGTGGCGTTCAGGATGATAATCTCCGGGCCGGTTTCCAGGCTGCTTTTCCCGGCCGGGGCGGTTCCCGGAGGGGGAGTCGCCGCCGGCGGGGCCGGCGCCGGGGCCGGCGCGGTTTCCGCCCCCGCTCCCAGAAGTTCCTGGGCATGTGCTTCCATCATTTCCGTGAATTTTTCATTCGCCCCGTGGACATCTTCCATAATCCGGCAGGAATGGTCCAGGACGAAAACCCTGGGGATGCCGGTAATCCCGAATTTTTCTCCTGCCACCCCGGTCCGGTCGGCCATCACCGGGAATGCGATTCCCCTTTCCTTGACGTAATCGCTCAGGACCTCTTCGGTCTGGTCCTTCCCGTATCCGATCATCATGATCTGCAGCCCTTTATCCTTCCATTTTTCATAAAGATCGAGCAAAAGGCCGGTCTCGACTTTGCAGGGTTTGCACCAGGTGGCGAAAAAGGTCACAATCATCATTTTTCGCGGTTTCCATCCGATCCGGCTGGGTTTTTCCCCGCAAAAATCATTGAGGAAAACCATTTTCCCGTTAAGATCCCGGAGACCGAAGTTCTTGATCGGCTCCTTCTGTGTGTCAGTCTGGGCGTCGGCGAAATGAGCCAGGAATATTATTCCCGCCGCCAATCCCAGAATTAAGAATCCAAATCTGACGATGCCTGACGATTTAAATGATTTCTTATTCAATTTTTCCTCCTCCTGAAAGATTTAGGCTGGCCGTTATTTTTTCGTCATATAAAGCCAGTTTTTTCTTTTCTTCTGCCTTCCTTTTGGCCGCCCGGTTGATCCGGTGGGCCGACCAGAGCGCGTCGGCCTCATTGGCCAGCCAGGTGAGGCCTCCCAATCCGCCCCAGATCCCTTTGCTGCCGGTGCTCTTGGCCTGGGCGCTTCCCAGCGCCCCGAAAGTGGCGCAAGCCCCGAAAAATATGATTCCCTTGACATACTGCTCGTTGTAAACCTGCCCCAGGCCCGGAATGATGGAAAGCACGCCCGCCACCCACAGGCTTTTCGGATTTTGGTATGCGGGTTCCTCTTCCGCCGCCTGATTCTCCTGGGCTGGGGCCGGGGAGACCGGTTCGGAAGGCGCCATTTTTTCGGGAGGGGCTGTCTTCTCTGCGGCCGGGTTGCCGGCCAGCCGGCCCGACACCCGATCCACCGATGGCAAAAGCTCATCGGTCTGGCAGGGGCAGCGGTCGGAAGCGATCATTTCAATCTCGCCGGTCTCGACATTGATCAGCTGGGCGGAAACCACGAAAATATTCCCCACCCGGCTCAAGCTGGCGGTCACCATCTTCTGCACCCCCAGGAGTCTCCCGACCTGGACCGCGCACTCGCTCGAGGAGCAGTCGGAAAGCTGTTGGCCCTGTTCCTTGAGAATCCGGTCCATATTGTTCCGGTCAATGACCCGGAACCTGCCGGTCCGGAAAAGCCCCTCCCGGAGGGAATCGGAGAGGGGAATTTTCAGATCCTGGGGAACGTTCCCGACTATTTCCAGGTCGAGAACCGCCAGAAAGGTCTTCCCTTCCTCGGCGAAAACCCCGGTCCCGGAAAAAACCAGCAGCAGGACAAATAACAGGATTTTCCCGATCGAATTAACTTTGAGCTTTGCCCCTCCGGGGTTCTCGTCCAGAGACCCCGTTCGGGGTCGCAGGAAGCTTTGAGCTCTTGACTTGTTCATGCTTACTTTAGCCCCTGGGCCAGGCCCGATAAAATCTGGCTGGCGATGCCGGGAGCCAGTTTCTGGATGGCCCTCTGCCCGGCGCGGACCGGGTCATTTCCCCCGTCCTTGACCTCCAGGTCAACGGTGGCCAGGACCTTGCCGTTATCGGTCCGCACCGCCCGGACGGTTCCCCGGGCCCGGGCAAACACAATCTGCCCCATCCGGCTGGACTCGGCGGCCTGGACCTCCCCGAGGATCACCACCTCCGCGAGCGGACGCAAGGCCGACACGATCTGGGGAAGATTGCCGGACTTGAGCACGGCATCGGAAATCTTTTCCCCCACCGCCCTTTGGTCGATCACCGGGAAACCCTGTCCGAATAAGCCCTGGATCAGCTCGCCCTCGACCACCGAATTGGAAACCGGTTGCCCGGCATTGCTTTCAAAGATCTTGACCACGAACCTTTTCGAAGGCAGGTCGATGGTGAAATCCGCCCGGGCTCTTCTCAGAGCCTCTAAAAAATTGGGTTCCAGCTCACCTTCCTTGCTCAACCCGTCCGGGAGCAGGGTGGCCTCGACCACCGCGACCCCGGAATCTCCGGGGGCGCTGATTTCATACACCTTTGAACCCGATATGCCGGAATCGCCCGCCTGGACCTTTTCCAAAAGCCGCCCCTTCCCCTGGAGGAAAGCGAACCCCACGTTAAATCCCTTCTGCGGGTACCGGGACGGGGACTTCTCAAACACCACCTTGACCCTCAGATTTTCCCCGAGCGGCTGACCCACCTCGCCTTTCTGCTTATCCCCCCCCGCCACTTCGAGTTCCAGGGAGGAAAGCAGGTCCTGAATCCTGGTTTTGGCCTTCTCGATCTCCGTCCGGAGGTCCAGTTTTTCCGGCCCGGAGGATTCCCCTTCGGCAAAAGCCTCCGCCTCGCCGGAAGATCCGGCGAGAACCCGGAGGACCAGCTGGTGGGAATAGGCCTCTTCGTAGAGGTTGAGATATCGCAGGTGGTTGCTCAAGGCCAGAAAAATCTGGAATCTGCTTTCGTAGGACTGGGCCGCCTTCCCCACTTCGGACGCGGCCCTGAGGATATCGCGGATCTTGTCCCGTAACCTCCCGGCCGCGTTGGAACGTTCCAAAACCGCCAGGGAGTAGTAAACATCCCTTTTCGAGTCGAAATACCTTTCGGCAATCGTCACCCCCTCCAGGGATAAATCCACCGAGGATTCGCTCTTCACTTCGGTCACCGAGCCGGCCGACCCTTTGTCGCCTTCCTCTTCCCGCTGGATATCCGTGATCGCCTCCTTGACCTGCACCTGGATCTGCTTGGCGATATTGGCCCGGGCGGAGCTGTCGGCCCGGTTGGTATCGGCGGTTTCATCCCCGGTGGACGGGCCGGAGCCCACCCCGACCAGGTAGCGCTGGGCGGGGAAACGGGGGATCTTCCCCCCCGCCAGCCACTCGGGACGATCCTTGGCCAGGGTCTCCCACCCCGAAATAACCAGGAAAGTCAGAGCCAGCATCAAATAACCAAAACCGCGGGCGGAATAAGTTCGGGTCTTTCTCATTTTTCTTTTAATTTTTCCAGTTCTTTTTCCAAGTCCTGGAAGGCCTCATCCGGAGGCGCCTGGACTTGATCGTTCCGGTTTTCGGTTTTTACCACCCCTTTATCCTTCATTTTCTGGATCAGCGGGGCCAGGCCTTTGCCCTGTCCCATGCGCCCCTGCATCTCCTCCGCTTTCATTTTCATCTCCTGCGCCATCCGGGAGAGATCAGCCACCAGGCTGTCTTTCGACAGGCGCGCCAGGGCGTAGGTAGTGCCGGAGGTTCCCGCCCTGCCTTTTTTGTCCAGCCAGACCGAGATTATCTGCGAACCCGCCAGGGAAAGTTCCAGGGCTTCCCGGTCCACCCGGACACTGTAGTCGTGAATGAACCTGGACCCGCCGAAGGCCGAACCGTTGGAATTTTCGAAATCCACCAGCAGGGAGGAAACCTCGACCTTGATGGTCTTGGCCAGCTGGACCCGGGCGTCATCGGCGGCGTTCTCTTCCGCGTCCTTGGGATCGGAGGTCCTCCCGCAGGAACCCCGGGCGAAGGCATACCCTTTTTCCTGGGGCAGCTTCAGCACCCAGGCCGGGGGCGCGGCCGGATCGGACTTGCCGAAGCTTTTATTCCCGGCGCAGCCCAAAGCCACCCCGTTTAACGCCAGGGTTAAGACCAAAATGATCGTCTGGATCTTCCCCATGATGAAGACTTTTTTATCCATTATTCACGAAATGTTCCCGGTAAAATTCAATTGTCATTTTTATCAAATACGAGGAGACAAAGCAAATGGAGCCGCGCGGGGTAAACCGGTGGGAGACCCGGGTATTATTCCATCAGCCGCGGCCAATACCGGGAACCCGATATTTCGGGGGAAACGGAGGAGAAAAAAAGGCAGGCCGCGAAAAACCGGCCTGCCCATGATTAACCTGAAAATATTTATGGAATTACGTTTTAGTGACCCGAGTCCTCGGCTTCCCGTTTCTTCTTCAACTGGTCATCCAGGGCATTCAGCATATCGTTGGTCTTGGCTTCCAGGATGGCCCGTTTCTTCTCTTTCAGGGCCTCTTGGGTCTTGGATTTGATTTGGCTTAGAACGTCATCCACCGCCAGCTTGCCCAGGGCGTAAAGCGTGCCGTCCGAATCGGAGAAGTGATCGATTATCTGGCTTCCGACCAGGGTCGCTTCACTGACAGTCTTGGAAACAATCGAGGTAAATTCATCCGAGCCGCCGCCTTCCTTGTCCACGAAATCCTGATGCTCTTCCATGAAATCTTTCATAAAGGAAGCAACGTAGGTATTGATTACCCGGCCCAGTTCCTGGCGCGCCCGGGAATCGGCTTTCTGCCTCTGCATGGCGATATTAGGCGACTTGGCGGCGATTCCAACCCCATACAAAACCCCGCCCTGGTCACCGGGGAAAGCACCCGAACCCTTGATAATCCAATCGGGCTTGGCCGGACCGCCCGCGCATCCCGCCAGGAAAAGCGACGCCGCGAACACCGCACCTGCTACTACTCCAATCAGTCTGGTTACCTTCATTGTTATTCCTCCTTTTTCTTGAAAAACTCCGCTTTAAATGAAAACTGGAATTATAGTAACACAAATGTATTTATGAAGTAACCCGCCCACCTCCTTTCGCCATAACCGGCGCGCTTTCATTTCTTCATATTATTAGAAATTTTCCTGGAATTGGAAGTGATGAAACTCACATCCCGCCCCGGAGATCGAATTTCCCCTCATAAAACGTGGTGCATGTTCGGGTGCATGATCCCGGCCGGATCCATCGTCTTTTTCAAATCCTTGAGCAGGTCGAAGTAGACCTTGTGCCGGGGCAGGTGCATCTCCCCCGCCCCGTGCATGTTCCGGAAAAGGGGCGCGCCCCGCTTTACCAGGAGGTCCGCGGCCTCATGCACGAACATGCTGGCGCGCTTGATGGAGTCGGGGTTGCCGTGGTCCCACCACCAGTCAAACTCGATATTGGCGCAGCGCGCGAATTGTTGGGGGCCCTGCATCGCCATCCCGGCCAGGAGCATTTCCCGGTATACCCGGGAATCAGGAGGTGTCCAGTATTTCGCCTTCAGCGCCTTATATTCCTTCCAGAGCTCCGGCAGTTTCTCGAGCTTTACAAAGGAAGCTATCCACTGGAAGGCGCCGCGATAAGCCGCCACCCGGTTTCCCGCCACCCCGTAGCCTTTTTTGAAAGTGTCGGAATTGACCACGTCCTGGAGGTTTAAGGAAGCCGCGTCGATGAAAAGCATCTTGTTCCCTTCGATGATTTCCTTGACGATTTCTTCCTTGATTTCCAGTTCCTCCTGGTTGAACCCCTGGATCAGGAGAGGCATGGAATGCGGGGGCACCATCTCGGCCACGTCATCCGCCTGCATCCCGGCGATGCCCGCTAAAATCGTGGACGGTACTCCGTGATGCAGCTTGTAGGTAAAATCGACGATATTAGCCCGGCAGAGGGCGTAGTTGGCGTCGATTATCTGCTTGAGCATCAGGTCATCATCGGATTCAGCGGAGCCAGTCAGGAGCAGTTTTTCGGCGGGAAACTCCGGGAAAAGCTTGATGGTTATATCGGAGCAGACCCCGAACTGCCCGTCGGCGTTGAAGAACATCCCCGCGATTTCCGGCCCCGGACCGTACTGAACCGGGACTTCCGTCGGCCCGAGCTTGACGATCTCACCATCGGGCAGAATCCAGGTCATGTTGGTTATCATTTCCGGGTTGCCCCCGTACTTGACCATGCAGCCCGCCCCTCCGCGGGCAACATAGTTGCCCAGCACCGAGACGCTGGTGAAGGAAAGGGGCAGTGCCGGTTTTAAAACCAACCCTTCGGCGACCCGGTATCTGATCGCATCCATAAAGAGGGCCCGGAGCCGGACCGCCGGCTCGACCGTGGCGGTCATGGTTTCCGGATTGATCAAGATCTTATTCATCCGGCGGAGGTCGAGCAGTATCCCGCCTCTCCGGGGAAGCGCCATCCCGGCGTGATTGAAACCGGTGGAGAGGGGAACGACGGGGACCTGGTAATGTCCCGCGATCTTCATGACCGCCTGGATTTCCGCAGCATTTTTCGGGAGCACCACTATATTGGGGATCACCCCGGACACGATGCTGAAGTCATGCCCGTAGGAGAGAAGGTCCGGCAATCGGTTGGAAAGCCACTGCTCACCCACCAACGACTTAATTTCTTCCAGGATCTTATCCCAATTCCGTTCCGGAGGCGGAGCCGGTT
>JAQTNV010000022.1 GCA_028713675.1 bacterium | reverse complement strand
GAGAACGCGATGATCTACGGATTCAACCGTCCCTACAATGTCTGCCTGGTTGTCCCCAACTTCCCGGCCCTGGCCGGTTACGCGGAGAAGCACGGCCTGCCCACGGATCCCGAGGGAATGATCAGAAGCAAGGAGATCACGGACCTGCTCTCCCGGGAAATCCTGGGGGGCCTCAAGGGAAAATTCGGCGGATACGAAATCCCCCAGAAATTCGTCTTCCTGGCCGAGGGTTTTACCGTGGAAAACGGGCTCCTGACCCAGACGATGAAACTGAAGCGGAAGTTCGTCTTCCAGAAGTTCCAGGACCGGATCGAGACCGAATACAAATCCGGGCCGTCCAAGGGCTAGGGACAATCTCCGGAAGAGGCCGAGAAAACCGGACTATTTGGCTACAATCAAGTGGTGCACTTGTAACTTGAATCCAACTCTAAAGGCTCTGGCTGCGGCTCTGCCCGGTGCACCCTTTTCCGAGCGCTGTCGGCTATTCCTTCGGCTTTTCGTAGACAATTAAAAAAGCGGAGCCCAGACTGGGGCCGGCGAGGTCGTAGGTCTTGCCCTTCCAGGTCATTTTCCCTTCCATCCTGGCCGAACCGCTGACAAAGGCAATCTTGGCGAACGGGGTGGAATGCACCCGGGCGAAGGGGTTTTCATCCCGGATGATCCGGACATCCAGTTTCCCTCCCTTTTTCTTTTCCCGGATCCGGAAGCGCTGGGGATAGCGGTTGCCCTCGAGCTCCCTTTCCTCCTCGATCTCGAAGGAGTAATTCACGAACTCGCCGTAGTTTTTGCCGTCCTCGGTAAAATAGAAAAATTTGTGGAAGATCGAGTCGTCCGGGGCCACCCCCAGGGCCAGGTTGATGGCCAGGCCGCCATTCCGGGTCCGGGGGACGCAGTACCAGATCCAGCCCCGGGAGGAGGACGGGTCGATCAGGCCGAACATGTGCTCGTAGTATCCCACCCCTTTGACTTTATGCTTCTTCCCGGCGACCGTAACCGTGCCCTCCACCCCGTAACGGAAGACGGCGAAGTGGTTCAGGCGGGAGTTGCCGATCTGGTAAATCCGGAACTGGGAATCCACCTGTGATTGGTATTCCAGGTCGAGCGCGTACTGCTTTCCTTCCATCTCCCTTTCCATGTGGGTGGACCAGCGCGGGTATTTCCCGCGGATGAAATTCTGCCCGTATTTCACGTCGGCGCCTTTTTCGCTGGTCTCGATGCTGCCGGCCGGCAACCCGTGCCAGGAAAGATCGATCACCGGCTTCCCGGGGGGGATCAGGACGAAGTGGATATTTTCCATCAGGCCCCGGGCCAGGGTGAAGGGCTGGAGCAGGCACCAGCCCGGGAGGTCGCAGTCCTGATCGAAGATGGCGTTGAAGTACCACCACTCGATCACCTCGTCCAGATGGGCCCCTTCGTCAAGACGATGGATATCTTCCATTTATCCTCCTTTGATATTGCCGGGAATTCAGAATTTTGGATTCGGGGTTAATTTATCGGTAACCGCCCATTCCAGTCCGAGTTCCTTCACCTTCTCCGCCGAAGGCTCCCCGGTGACCGGGTCCCACCCGAGTTCCTCGCAATAAGCCTTCACCCGGGGAGCCGGATCCAGGGAAAGATTGGCCAGGGGTCCTTTTTTGAACCCGGGCCTCCCCAAAACCCGCTTGGGGAGGCGGACATCCTCGATCCGGAGTCCCTCCCGAAAGTTGAAGATCCTCCTCAGGGTGAGGATCCTCTCCCCGCTTTTCAGGATCTCCCGGTCGGAGACATCCCAGCCGGTGGCGGCCCGGATCCACTCCCGGACGGGTAGTCCGCCCAGGGTCAGGCCGAAAAGGCACAGCCCCGAGGCGTTGGCCACCTGCATGTACTTGGAATCAGTCACCTGGATCCGAGCTTCGGCCCGGCGGATTTTCCGGGCCGGGGAAAAAGAAGGGCTGATCGGCTGGGACATGGCTTCCGGATATTTCCGGGGGAGATCCAGCAGCCGGGGATACTGAAGATTGGAAATGGTGTGGCGGCCCGGGGTCGGCTCAGCCAGATACGCCACCCCCATGGAGGGGACCAGAAGCGGATGGTGCATCGGGAGTTCCTGCCCCCCGGCGTGCACCGCGAACTCCTCCGCTCCCCGGCCGATTTTTCCGGCCGCGATCTTGACGCCGTCCGCCAGGAGCTCTCCGATCCCTTCCCGGCGGATCATTTTCTCCAGGATCTGCTCGACCGCCCGGGCGTCGCCCCAGGATGGCTTGATCCCGTCGAAATCCTTCTCGGTCAGAAGTCCCCGCTCGAAACACTCGAGTGCAAAGGCTACGGTGGTACCGGCGGAGATGGAGTCGATGCCCGCCCGGTTGCAGAGCTCGCTCAGGTTAATCACCGCTTCGACATCCGAAACCAGGCACAGGTCTCCGAAGGCCCCGATGGTCTCATACTCCGGCTTGTGCCCTTCCTGCCCCTGGAACCTCCCCGAGCAAATTTCCACGATCCCTCCGCATCCGACCGGACAGCTCTGGCAGTGGAATTTCTCCCGTTCAAAGGACAAAACCTTCCGGTCTCCCAGGCGGTTTAGCTCCTGAAAACTGAAATCCTCTCCCATCACCCCTTTCCAGTTCTTGACCGGGGTATCCCCCATCCGGGAAAGCGGAACGGTCAGGCCCGGGGTTCCCAGCTGGCTCATGAATTGGAATCCCGTTTTCCGGCACAGACCCGGCATCATACTGTCATTTAAGCGGTTGGAAATCCCCCGGAACACAATCTCGTTGTCCCGGATCAGGCGGTCGAGCCCGGGAAAATGCCGGTTCCAGAAAGACAGGGTCCGGTACATCGCCATCCCGAGCAGGGGAAACATCCGCAGGCTTTTCCGGGCTTTTTCCGGATCGGCCTTGGGATCATACCCTTCCATCAGCTTCCGGTTCAGATCGGCGATTTCTTTCCGGTCCTGGACTTCGACCTTCTTCCCTCCCCGGACCGCCACCGCCTTCAGCCGCTTGGAACCCATCACCGCCCCCAGGCCGGAACGGGCCGCGATCCGGCCCTTGTCATTCACAATGCCGGAGATTCGGGAGACATTTTCCCCGGCCGGCCCGATGGAGGCCACCCGGACTTTCGGGTCCCCGAGTTCCTTTTTGATCAATTCCTCGGTTTCGACGATGTCCCGGCCCCAAAGCCCGCGCGCCTCCCGGATCTCGGCTTTCCCTTCGTTGATCCAGAGATAAACGGGGGTCTCCGAGATCCCCTGGAAAAATACGGCGTCGTAGCCGGAGCCTTTCAGCTCCGCGGAAAAATAACCCCCGGCATTGGCATCGCCCCACCCCCCGGTCAGGGGGGATTTGCCGAAGGCCATGTACCGGCCGCTGAAAAGCGCCCCGGTGCCGGTGAGCAGGCCGGAAGCCATGCCGAAAACCGATTTTTCTCCCAGGGGATCGGTCCGGGCCGGCATCCGCTCGGTCACGAACCGGGCTCCCAGTCCGTAGCCCCCGAGGTAATCCCGATAGGTCTTCTCCCCCGGTTCGATTTCCTCGAGCCGGCGGTCGGAGAGATCCACCCAGAGAATTTTCCCCTGGCAGCCTTTAGGCATCTTTACTCCCAAAAGTAGGTTTCGAGTTTCTAGTTTCGAGTTTCGAGTTCATTTCGTAAGAATAATTTGCAATTTATATTTACGATTGATGATTCAAAAACCGGTTTCTGGTCTCTGGTTTCTAGTTTCTGGTTCAAAACTTTAACCTTTTTTTCTCTCTTTTATTTCAACTAGAGACTCGAAACCCGAAACTTTTAACTGGTTTTTTAGGCTGGCGGCAGCCAGCGGTTGTCCCGGTACCATTTCACGGTTTCCAGCCAGCCCTCCCGGAAGCCCGGATATTTCAGCTTGAATCCCAGGTTCAAAAGCTTGGTATTGGTATAGGCATGGTCACCCATGAAATAAGAGAAGGAATCTCTGGCTATCTTCGGAGCCAAGGCTGGAACGAGATCGTATTTTTTCACCACCTCGCCCCATTTTTTCCCCAGCCAGCGATTGAGCGGCTCGAGAGAACTGGAAGGCAGGTAGGAAAGCCCGGAGAAAACCAGGTCGAAAGTCCTCCGCGGGTAAGGCACTCGGAAAAGAACGGACATGCCGTTGGATTCGACATAAGTGGTAAAAAAATCTTCTGCAGTCTGGATATCCGAGTCTGCCAGGTTGAAGGCTTCACCCGGGGAGATATCGTTGCGCTCCAGGACGAAAACCGCCGCCCGGGCGATGTCCTCGACATGAATCATGTTCAGGAGCTGGCCGCCCCGGATCAGGGGCAGTCGGCTGATTCCAAAGCCCTTCAGGACAAAGGGCAGGCTCATGAAGGTGCCGGCCACGTACTTCCCCCGGGGGCCGTAAACCGCGGTGGGACGGAAGAGCAGGACGTGCAGGCCGTGATCCCGCACATACTTCTGGATCACCTTTTCCGCCATCTCCTTGCTTCGGGAATAGGCGTCGATCGGCCGGTGGGGATGCTCCTCGGTGGTGGGAGTAAACCGGGGTTTGCCGTAGACCCCTCCGGTGGAGAAATGCAGCATCTTCTTCACCCCGGCTTCCACCGCCGCCTGGCAGACATTTTTGGTTCCATCCACATTCACCCGGCACAAGACATCCCAGGGTGCGCCTAAATCAAAGACGGCCGCCGGATGGACCAGCCATTCCACCCCCTTCATTATCTTCTTCAGTTCGGCAGGATTGAGGATATCAGCCGGGATGACTTCAGCTCCGGCTTTCTCGGCGACGGAAAAATCCGCCCTCTGCATATCCGTGGCCCGGACCCGGTAGCCCGAGCGGGCGAATTCCTCGACCAGATGCCCGCCGACATAACCGCCCGCCCCGTCGATCAGGACCAGCCGGCTTGGCCGCGATTTTTTCCGGTTCATAATTCCCCCCCGGGTCAGGTGAATTCCTGTCATAGCCGCGCCGTGAAAATCCCGCAATTGGTATGGTACCAGTTTTATATCATGCCAGATATTAATGAAGAAGTAAGCAGCAGGCAGTAAAACGTAAAGCGGAAGGCTTTATAAGTATGTCAGGGATACAATTGAAGATTAAAATTCCGTATTACCAGCTTTTTCCGGGAATAAAGCTCTCCTGATCGGCCGGAAGAACATCCGCCGCAAATATATTTATTGAAAGCCGAAAGGTTCTGATGTATTAAATATCCATGCATAAACTATCCAAACAAAACCAATTGATATTCATCGCCATGAAAAAAATCATGGTCGGGCTGGCTGTATTCTCTTTCACTTTTTCTATTTTCCCCTCGGTTTCCCGGGCCGCCGAGCCCAAAGCCAAATACGTAATGAAAATGGCGGCCGTCTCCCCCAATGGGACCAGCTGGGCCGACTCCGCGGCCAAGGTCAAGGCCTATATCGAAGAGAAAACCCAGGGGCAGGTAAAGGTTATTTGGTATTTAGGGCAGGTGATGGGGGATGAAACGGATGAAATCCGGAAAATCCGGCTGGGACAGCTCCAGGGAGCCGGGTTTACCTTGATGGGCATGGGCCTCATCGACCCGGCCTTCAAGGTCCTGGAAATGCCTTTTCTGCTGCAGAATGCCGACGATGTGGATCTGGTGATGGAGAAAATGAAACCGGCCTTCGCCCGCATGTTCGAAGCCAAAGGATTCGTTCTGGCCGGGTTTCTGGATGTGGGGTTTATTTATTTATTCACCCAGGAACCCATCGTCACGCTTGATCAGCTGCCCAAATTCAAAATGTGGGCCTGGACGACCGAGTCGGTGATGGGCACCTTCCTCCGCCAGGTCGGGTTCCAGAATATTATTACCACCCCGCTGGCCGAAACCCTGACCGCCCTGCAGACGGGGCTGGTAAATGCTTTCTATTCCCCCCTTTATGCCGTGGTCGGCCTGCAGTGGTATACCCAGGCCAAGTACATTTCCAATTTCACCTTCGGCTACACCCCCGCCGCGATCCTGATGGACAAGAAATTCTACGACTCCCTGCCCCCGCAATTCCAAAAAATCACCATGGACGCCTGGAACCTGTACCTTCCCGAACTGGTCCGCCTGACCAGGGAAGAAAACGCCAACGCTTATAAAAGCATGCTGGCCCGCGGGATCAAGGTCGGCCCCACCCCGAACGGGGTGATCGAGGAAATCCGGAAAAAGGTTTTACCGCTCCGCCGCGAACTGGCGGGGAAATATTATCCCGAGGAGCTCCTGACCGGGATTCAAAATGTTCTGGATGACCCGAGCCTCCGGCAAAAAGGGGCCCGGTAAATCTCTGCCAACCGGAAGCCAATCCGAAAAAAGAGGCCCGCAGTCAGGGCCTCGATTTTTTTACCTCATTCAGGATACCGGTGCCCTCCCCCGCCTGTCCTCAGTCGATCAGCCCCTGGGCCAGATCGGAGGCGACTATTTCCGAGCACTCGATCCCGCTCTGGGTGGCGAGCTCGGTCCCGACCCCGTGTCCGCCCCCGGCGCAGTCCCCGGCGAAATACAGGCCCCGGACGGGGGTGCGGATGGAAGGGCGGTTTTTCCCGACCTGGTCGACAGTCTGGCCGGTGGAAATGGCCGGGCCGAATTCCTTCCCGATCCAGTTGGCGGTGAATTTCGTATCGAAACGGTCGACCCACATGATGTGCTTTTTCAGGCCGGGAATCAGTTCGTCCAGGGAGTCCACGATCTCATCCATCCATTTTTCCGGCGGATCCTCCAGCTCGACGTCGGTGGTGGGGCCGGAGGAGCAGGCGGTGATCAGCTGTTTTCCGGGGGGCGCGAGCGAGGGGTCGAAATTGCTCGGCACCGGGGCGTAAACCGCCGTCACCTCCGGGAATTTACCCTGCATGATATTGTTGTAATTTCTTTTCAGGTCGTCGATGGTGATTTTTTCCGGGTCAATGCTTTTGTCCAGAATCCGGGCCCCGAAAAGCGCTCCCGGCTCGAAGATCTTCCGGTCCAGGGCGATCTTCACCTGGAAGGCCACGCTGGATTTCTTAATCTTCTTCACCTTTTCGCGGTAGGTTTCCGGGAAATGCCCCTCCCCCACCAGGCGCAGGACGCTGTCCCGGAGCGAGGTGGTGCTGACCACCGCCCGGGCGGGAAAGAACCGGCCGCCCTCGACTTCCACACCCTGGACCCGGCCGTTCTCCACCCTGATCCTGGTCACATTGCTCCCGGTCCGGAGGTCCGCCCCCAGCCCCTCGGCGGCTTCACAGAAAACGGAAGGGATCCGGTGCGCCCCGCCCTGGGGATAGCTCAAGGATTGTTCCCAGATAACCCGCTTGTAGCACCAGATCGCCTCCCCGGCTGAAGCCTCCCAGAAAGGAAGCACGAAAAACAGACCCAGGAGGGCTCCCAGGTATCCGACCAGGCGCTGGTTCTGCCCGATGTACCGGTACACGAACTCCTCCGCCGAGCGTTCGTTCCATTTTTCGATTTCGGAATCCGGCATCATCGCCAGGTCGTGCAAGAACCTGGAAACCCCCACGAAATCCTTGAGGGAAATATTCAGTTCCCGGTAAAGCTGAAGATAGAAGATCGGATACCTATAGAGTTCCTTGGGCATGATAATGCTGTATCCCATCCCCTTCATGAGGGCCAGATCGTGAACCTGTTTGAATTGGATCCGGTTCGGGATCCCCAGGCGCCGCTGGACCTCCCCGAACGGGCCCCGGTTTCCCCGGGTGAACATGTGCGTGCCGATATCAACCTTGAAACCGTCTTTCTCGTAGTAGGAGCATGATCCCCCGATCTTCTCGTTTTTCTCGAGGATCAGCGTGTTGAGCCCCGCCTTGGCGAGGAGCGCCCCGCAGGCGCTGCCCCCCATCCCGGTCCCGATTACCACCACGTCGTATCCGTTCTTCGAATTTTCCATGATTCCCGTTTACTCCATAGAGAGTTATTGGATGTTGACTTTGAGTCCGCCCTGCGTGAAGTAGTCCTGGATGGTTCCCTGCAAGGGGGACTGCAGACTGAGCTTGATGGCTTTCTGCGGGCAGTGCGCGGCGCAGAAGCCGCATCCCAGACAGGCCTGTTCGTCAATCACCACCTGTTTTCCCTGGAGAGATATGGCGTGGACGGGGCATAGCTTTACGCACTTCCGGCACTGGTTACAGATTTTATCATCCAGGCCGGCCTTCCAGCCGATCGAGCGGAAGCGGCCCTTGATATCCTTTTGACTTGTGTCCCGCACCAGCTTGAAAGCGCCGCAGCAGCAGGGGCAGCAGAAACAGATCTCCAGCCAGTTCGACACCCCTTCGTACTTAACCCCCAGGAGAAGCCGCTCCACCTCGATCCACATGGCCTGTCCGATCAGGCCCAGCTGGGCGCCCTTGTCGATGTGGGCCAGGGCTTCTTCCACGCTGGCTTCCCGCCCCAGGCGGTTTTTAACAACACCCTTGGCCCCCTCGCCCAAAAAGATGCAGCCATGATCATGTGGAAAATCATGGCAGTCATAAGCCGAGCGGCATAAGCAATGATCCATAATGGACCGATAGCCCGCCTGCCTCACCGCCTGCTTCATCATATCGATGGGCAGGACAACCCCCTGGGCTTTATCGGCGACATCAGCATTGAGATTCAGGGCATAGGTCTGGGTCTTGGCCGGCCGATCCAACTTGGCCAGCTTTTTCAGCATGGGCCCGATCACCGGATAACCGAGATATGCGCCCGAACTGGTGAAAAGCCGGAAAACCCCGAGAAAAGCTTTCCGGCTGGAGCGCGCCATGAACTTTTTCATTGATTTAATGGATTTGGGCTTACCTGACACATCTGCCTCCGATTCCAAGGAATGGATTCCTTCTCGCGCGTAAATAATTACCCGCTATCCGTTACAAATCAAGACGAAATTCTTTGAAGGGCGGAGAAGGGGCGGCGGGGTGGCGTTTCCGACCTCCTCTAATATTCCCTTCCTTCTTAAAATTTGAATATGGTGCGGAGGAATTCTATACTCGTTCATATTTCCGCATGTCTATGAACATCGAACCGCATCAAAAACCAAGACTGCTTCTGATCAATCCCGGGGCGGATAAGGACCGTCTCGGCCCGCGCCGGCGGCGCAAATCCTCCATCGCCCAACTGAGCCTTCCGCTCCTGGCCGTCCGCGCCGGGGACCGGTTTGAGCTCGAAATCCTCGACGAAACCGTTGCCGACCTCGATTTCAACCGCCCGGCCGATCTGGTCGGTATCTCGGTGATGACCCCCCTCGCGCCGCGGGCCTACGTGATCGCGGACGAGTTCCGCCGCCGGGGCAAAAAGGTCGTTTTGGGCGGCCTGCACGTCTTCTTCCGGGAGGCCGAGGCGGCCGAGCACGCGGACGCGCTCCTGGTCGGGGAGGCCGAGAAGGTATGGGACCGGCTCCTGGACGATTTTCTGGACGGCCGCCTGCAAAGGCGGTACCAGGCGGAAAGCCCGCACGATCTTTCCGGATTGCCCCATCCGCGCCTCGACCTCTTAAATCATCGGGCCTATTCCTTTGCCAACGTAATGGAGACCGGGCGGGGGTGCCCCCACCACTGCCAATACTGCTCAGTCACGGCTTACTGGGGAAACCGGTACCGCTTCCGTCCCATTCCGGAGGTAGTCGAAGAGATGGCCGCGATGCCGCCGGGCATCGTCACCTTCGTAGATGACAATATTTTCGGTCATCCCGCCCGGGCCCGCGAGCTCCTCCAGGCGATCAAGCCCCTGGGCCGGCGCTGGCAGGCCCAGAGCGATCTCCGGGTGGCGCGTGACCCGGAGCTCCTGCGCCTGGCCGTGGAATCCGGCTGCGATTGGCTTTTCATCGGCCTGGAAAGCACCGATCCCGAAAACTTAAAGGCGGTGGGCAAGCGCGAACTCAACCTGGCGGGCGAATTTTCCTCATCCCTGGCGGCCATCCGCCGGGCCGGGATCAAGATTTTTGGTTCCTTCATTTTGGGCATGGATCACGACGATACCTCGGCTTTCGCGCGGACCGTCCGGTTCTGCGTCGAGCACAAACTCGAGGGGGCCAATTTCTACATATTTACGCCCTATCCCGGGACGCCGCTCTTTGACCAGATGGAGAGCGAGGGCCGGCTTCTCCACCGGGACTGGTCGAAGTACGACTCGAACCACGTGGTCTTCCGTCCGCAGCGCATGACCGCCGAGGAACTCATGCGGGGTTATCTCTGGACCTATCGGAATTTCTATTCGTTCGGCTCAATCTGGAAGCGGGTCGTCCGGCCCCGCCGTGATCTGGGCCTGGTGCTCGCCTCCAATCTGGGGCGACGGCTGAACTACCGGCGTTTCGCGGAAGGCTGCCGGGATTAATTCTGTAGGTGCTAGGTGTTGGGTCACAGGTTTTAGGTTAAAACCCAAAACCAATAACCGGTTTCCTGCTCCGCGCCCTATGCCCTTTGCAACCCACCCCCCGGGCTCCGGTAAAACCAGAGGGAACCATCATGAGTAGTCTATTTCGGGTTAAAAGCTGTAGCGGAAATTGAGGTAAACGCAGTCGTTCTGGGAGAAGTAACCGAAGATACTGTGCTGGGGTCCGTTCAGGAAAGCCGCTCCCAGCGCCAGATTCATCGAGTCCGTCAGGCTGTAATTCAGCAGAACATCGATCAGATAATCATGAAAAGCCAGGTTATAGGAAGCCCGAAGCTCGGGCTGATACTGGCTTTCATCCCCGAATAAACCGCGGAGGAAAAACACCAGACTGGGCATGGATTCCTTGGCCACGTAAAGGCCGATCGGGGCGCCATTGACGGGATTAATGGTTTTCCGGTTCCAGTCCAGGACCAGGTTCTCCAGGATCTGAAAGTTTACATAGTACCGCCCGTCAAAGAGCCGGTCCGCCCCCAGGCTGAACTCGAGGAATGGCTTCCGGGTAATGGAATAATCTTCGTTGAGGAAAGAGAACTTTTCCCAAAGGGCGGTTTCGGCCCGGATTCCAAAGCCGTGAACATTTGTCGAAACATCCGCTCCGAGAATATGGGTCCGGCTGGTGGAGAAATAAAAGACGGGGGGAGTTTTCACCAGCATTTCCGGATCGGTATTGAGAAGGATTTCCTCCGCGTTGCGGCAATCGGGATCCTGGGGCCCGCAGGCCGCCATATGGTTGCGAATATATAGAATAAAATCGGGGGAAAAGGCCGGAAGATATAAATCCTGCCACGTGTAAAGGTAACTTAAACTGAAATCCATTCCGGCCCCGCTCCCGGAAACGCGGAAGCCGCCTTCCCCGTTTTTAGGCAAGGTCTGGGGGAATTTATTGTTTTCAATGCTGAGCGAGCCGTTTTGAATATCGGCAAAGGCTTCGCGGATGGTTTGCGGCATATTATCCAGTGGATGCTTCTGCAGATAATCATGGACAAACCGGGGGTTGATCAGGGACCAGTTGTCGCCGGCGGGGGGCAGGCGGACCGGCTGGAAAAAAGGAACGTAAACCCCTTCGACATTGAAGTCCCCCAGGTAATACCTGGCCCGGGCCATCGGAACGGGAACCTTGGTGAATTCCTTTTCCGTAAAGATAAAATCCCGGAGATCCGGAGGATTCAGGTTGTCGGTGGGACTGATATCCGCCCGACCCCAGCGGGCGACCTGTTTTCCCAGTTTCAGATCGAGTTTGCCCAGGGTGATTTCCGCATAGGCTTCAAAAAGCTCGAGGTCATAATAATTCGTAAAATAGCCGACCTCGTCTGCAAAAACCTTGTAGGAAGCCCGGGCCGAGAGAGTCCAGCGGAGGCGCGAGCCGGGGTCAAAATCCCCCTTGAGAAAAATGCCGTTCCGGAGTCCGTAGTCGGACTTCTGAGGATTGTCATGGGACGTATCCACGTTCAGCCGGCTGTGGAAAAATCCTCCCACGTGTGCCCTGGATTCCGGGGAAGGGACGGCAGGCTCCGAAGGTGTTTCCGAGTCCATCTGTACGATGGAGGTTTCCGGAGACTCCCCGGCCTGGGCGTAATCCGGGGAAAAGACCCCGGCGGCAATCAACAGAATTCCTGGGATTATTCGAGACAATTTCATCTTTCCATCTATTATAATCGTGGGAATGGCCGGGGGATATAGAATCGCATCAGGCGGAAAGAAAGACCTCCCTTTTCTTTTTGTTCTTATTACCTTAGCCTAGAATGAAGTTTTACCGTCTTCGGTAAATCGGGATTTTTTATTTAAGGTCTACAATCTTCTGGAGGCACAAATGGACATTTACGAGGAGTTGCGGAAGGTTCTTGACGCGCACCCCACCGGGGCGCCGAAATCGAAAATATTTGACGAAATCCTCCGCCTGACTTTCACCCCAGAGGAAGCGGCGGTCGCGGCCAAGATGTGCTTTTCCCCGCGTAGTCTCGAGCAGATCAGCGCCGCCACCGGCCTGGAGCCGAAGAAACTCGGGGAAATGCTGGAAGCCATGGCCAACAAAATGGCGATCTATTCCAACGAAAAAGGCGGGAAGCTTTTTTACGGCCTCATCCCGACCATTCCCGGGCTGTTCGAATTCCCTTTCATGAAAGGCGGCGGAACGCCCCGATTGAAAAAACTTGGAAAGCTCTGGGAAGAATACCACCACGAGGCGATGGGGGCGGCCTTCGGGAGCACCACCACCCCGCTGACGCGCGTGGTAACCGTGGGGAAAGCCCTCACTTCCCAAAACCAGGCCCATCCCTACGAGGAAGTGGCGAATTTCATCAAAAACGCGGAGACCATCGCCCTGGCCGAATGCGCCTGCCGGGCCAGCCTCAATCACTGCGATAAGCCGAAAGACGTCTGCCTCATCTTCGACTCGGCGGCGAAGTTCCTGATCGCGCGCAGCTACGCCCGCAAGATCACTCCGGAAGAAGCCATGAATGTGCTCGACCGGGCCGATAAAGCCGGGTTGGTCCACACCAGCAACAACAGCTCCGACCGGGCCCTCCTGATCTGCAACTGCTGCCCGTGCTGCTGCACCATTCTCCGGGGCCGCAGCCAGCTCAAGCTGGCCAACGCCTTCGCGACCAGCGCCTTTCTCCCCCGGGTAAACCCCCAAGACTGCAACGGCTGCGGGATCTGCGCGGATGAGCGCTGCCCGATGAAGGCGATCGAAATGCGGAATGACGTGGCGGTGGTGAACCCGGAGAAGTGCATCGGCTGCGGTCTCTGCGTGACCGGCTGCCCCTCCGAGGCGATCGTCCTCGAAAACCGCCCCGCCCCCTCGCACGAGGTCTGCTCGAGCAGCACCGAGATGGGAATGAAGATCCTGCAGGAGAAAGGCAAGCTCGAGGAATACGTCGAAATCATGAAGCGCTGAACGTCAGCCGATGGAATATATCAAAGACCTGATCGAGATATTCTTCCACATCGATAAGCACCTGGGCACCGTGATCCAGATGTTCGGGATCTGGACCTACCTCATCCTTTTTATCATGATCTTCTGCGAAACCGGCCTGGTGGTCACGCCCTTTCTCCCCGGGGATTCCCTCCTTTTCGCCGCGGGCAGTATCGCGGCCCTCGGGTCCCTCAATCCGCATTCCCTTTTCCTCCTGCTGGCCGTCGCCGCGGTGGCGGGGAATATGGTCAACTACACGATCGGAAAATTCATCGGTCCCAAAATTTTTACCCGGGAGGATGTCCGTTTCCTGAATAAAAAATACCTGGACCAGGCCCACGCTTTTTATGAAAAACACGGCGGCAAGGCCGTGATCATCGCCCGCTTCGCCCCCATCATCCGCACCTTTGTGCCTTTCGTGGCCGGGATCGCCAGGATGACCTACCTGAGGTACTCCATTTACAACATCGTCAGCAGCGTTGCCTGGGTCGCGCTTTTTATCTACGCCGGTTATTACTTCGGAACCATCCCGGTGGTGCAGAAACACTTCTCCCTGGTAATCATGGCCATCATCGGTATTTCGCTGATCCCCGCGGTCTGGGGATACCTCAAAGCCAGAAAAACAAATTAATTATTTCCGTCCCCTTTTCCAAACCGTCTGCCCCGAGAAAAAGACGGTCCATTGTGTCCATCGTGTCTATTGAGTCATGGGCCAAAGGCCCAGGTTTTAGGTCATGGGTCATGGGTCATGGGCAAAATGGCAAAGGGCAAAAGTGTCCATAGTGTCTATCATGTCCATAGTGTCAATCATAATCGCATAGAGCAAAGAGCAAAGCGCGAAGCGTTCGTAGTATTCAAAAAGCCTATTGTGTTCGTTGAGTTCTCGGAAAAACCGGCTTCCGGCCCGTAGGGCCTACAGCCCGGAGGGGGGGAAGGTTCTCTCTTTAGGTTTTAGGTCATGGGTCGTAGGTGTTAGGTTTAAAACCTATGACCTATGACCTACCACCTATGACCTATGACAGGCCTTGCCGCCGTTTGAGGGCGGCCAGGGATTCCGCCGTGAGCTCCTCGTCGGTTTTGAAAAGCTCCGGGTGCTCGTAATGCAGCTCGGTGACCTTCCGCATCAGGTCATAACGATACTCGTCCGGCCATTCGCATTTCTCGGGACAGCTGGGGATCAGATGATAACCGCAATAGATATTGCTGAAGGCGACCCTGATGCTGATTTTCCCGGCGCAGATGGGGCAGACCAGGTTAGGGTCGGCCCCGCCGGCAACGGCAACTGGAGCGGGAGCGGAGACGAGGGGCGGGGCGGCGGTTTTCTTCCGCCCGGATAGGTTTTTCCCGGCTTTCTTTTTTGCCGGACTTTTCTTTTTCGCCGCGCCTCTTTTTTGGGTGCTCTTCATATTTTTAATATTTATCCAAATGGAAGGATAAAGGCAACACCTCCAAATAAAAGGGAGCCGTTTTAACGGCTCCCCTGTTTGTTCCGATCGCGCCTGACGGGAAAAGTAATTCAGGCGGTTTTATTTAACTCAGATTGCCCTTAAGAATCAGGCCGGGCTTTTCGAGGCCTTTCCCAGCCGGATCCCTTTGAGATAGGAAAGATATTCCTGGTTGGCCCCGCCGAATTTTCTCACAATGGCCCGGGCCTTCCACTTGATCACGGCGCTCTCCAGCGAATTGTAACTGAGCCTGGTAAAGATCGAGGAAGCTTTCTCCTGGGCGGTCTCGAAAAAAACGTTGATTCCGTCGTTCATGATATTCAGGTAGGAATAAAAATCTTCATAGGCCTCGAGCATCCCGTGCTGGAGTTCGGAGGGAGGGACCGCCCGGGGCTGGAAAACCGCGTGCATCCCGTCGTAATAACTCCACATCCGGTGGAGGAGACGGTTCTCCTGCTCGAGTTTCTTGAACAGCGGGGTTCCCGGCAGGGGGGTCAGGATCATGAACTGGACCGAGGAAATCCGGTTTTCCCGGCAGAAAGCGGACGTCTCCTCGAAAACCTTGGGGGTATCCTCGTCGCTCCCGAAGATGAACATCCCGTGGATGTTGATTTTGTGCTTATGGAAAATGCGGATGGCCTTTTCCACGTCTTCCCGGGTCTGTTTTTTCTTCATTGCCGCCAGGGTTTCCGAATTGATGGATTCGAAGCCGATATAAACCCGGTTACAGCCTGACTGGCGCATCTTGGCCACCAGATCCGGATCCTGGGTAACGTCGGCCCGGACTTGGGCTGACCAGTGGAGCTTGACCTTGGACGCGATCATCTGATCCACCAGGGCATGGGCCCGCTTCCGGTTGGCGGTGAAGTTGTCGTCGTAGAAAAAGACCTGCCGGGTGGGAACCTGGGCCAGCTCTTCCATCACCCTCGGTATTGAGGTGGCCCGGTAGCCCCGGCCGAACATCTCGGTCACGCAGCAGAAGTTGCAGTCAAAGGGACAGCCCCGGGAGGTGATTACCGGCGTGATCTTCAGTTTCCGGTGCCCCTCCAGGATGGAAAAATCCGGGATCGGAACATCATCCAGGTTGGCGATCCGGGATCCTTTCACGATTTTCTGGTCGCTTCCGTATTTGACCAGGTCGGCAATAACGCCCTCCCCTTCCCCGACTACCACGTTATCGGCAAAGGGAGCCGCCTCCTCCGGCAGGAAGGAAGGATGAGTCCCCCCGATGATCACCCGGGAACCCGGGTTGAGCGCCCGAAATTTCTGGGCCAGCTCGTAACCGCGCTCGGCCGTAGGGGTAAGCAGGGAAAGGAGCAGGTAATCCGCCTTCAGATCGCTCATGGTCAAATCCCGCTCGAGAAGATTCTCATTCATGACCCGGACCTCGTAGCCGGCCCGTTTCAGGATGGTTCCGAGGTAAAGCGTCCCCATGAGAGGCAGGCGCAGGTATTCCGCAAAAACGTTGGCCGGCACCCCCCGGGGTTCAACGATTATTACTTGTTTACCCATTTGTTTTCCCATCTTGATCAAACCTCCCGACTAATAGTAGGCAGATACCGAATAAAACCAGCGATACCGGCCAAAGTTTAGAATCCGCCGAAAACGCCAGAATAAAAACCAGGGAAAGAAAAATCAGGAAGAGGGCGATGAAAATAAAGATCCCCCGCTTCTTCCCGAAAACAACCGGGGCGAGAAAGGAGAGTCCCAGGAACCCGATGAACAGGGGCCAGGTATCGATCAGAATGTTCCAGGAAGTGTAATTCAGGAAAAGGAAGAAGAAACTGATGCAGATGAAATAAGTCCCGATCCCCAGCAGAACGATTTCGAAGCGCTGTTTTTTGAAATAAAGCAGGCAGAGCCCGGCCCCGACGATCAGGGGAAAAACCGGCCAGAGCTTCCAGACCCCGTGAAGGTACTCGTAGGTATTCAGGAGCATCAGCGCGCCGCAGATGATGGAAATAATAGCCAGGGTCCGGTAACGGAATTTTGGTCTCATTTTGGTAAAGCCGGGGCGTCCTGAAGATGTTCTTATCGGTAAATTGACTTCTGGATGAATCCACCCTTGCGCCTCCAGTATGACTCAATTAGAACACAACCAAACTCAAATCAGAACACTTTTTATAACAATAAGTATTAAACGGTCTTTTTCCGCCTTTTGCCGGTAGTTTTTCCGTAAAGAACGGGCCGGGAGCAAAGGTGACAAAGGAGATCGGCCGGAGATCTTTAATCGCTTCGCTCTTTATAATTAACCTGATCAACGATAGGAAATTTGTCTTGATTCTATTCTGTTGACTTTTCCGGACAGGTTTATTAGATATTGATGGCCGTTTTGATTAACCAGAAAGGAGTGATTAGATATGCCGCTCAAGTACACCGAAGACCATGAGATTTTCCGGACGTCCCTGAAGAAATTCTTCGAGAAAGAAGTCACCCCCCACGCCCTGGAATGGAAGGAAAAGGGCGACGTGCCCCACGAGATCTGGAAGAAGATGGGGGCGCAGGGGTTCCTCGGCTACTTCGCCCCGCCAGAATACGGCGGTTCGGGTCTGGATTTCAGCTATTCCGTCGTCCTTCTCGAGGAAATGACCGGAACCTCGAGCGACCTTGCTCTCAATATCGGGGTGTGTAACGACGTGGCCGTCCCTTACCTCCTTCACAGCGGGAGCGAGGAGCAGAAAAAGAAATACCTCACCCGGTATTGCGCGGGCGAATGCATCGTGGCCATCGCCATGACCGAGCCCGGGGCCGGGAGCGACCTCCAATCCATCCGCTCCACCGCCATCCGGAAAGGCGACCATTACATCATCAACGGCCAGAAAACCTTCATCTCCAACGGCTACCACTGCGACATGGCCATCGTGGCGGTCAAGACCGATCCCAAGGCCAACCCGCCTTACACGGGCATATCCCTGATCCTGGTCGATGCCGGCACCCCCGGTTTCACCAAGGGCCGGAAGCTCGACAAGATGGGGGTAAAGGCGGCGGACACCGCCGAGCTTTCCTTCGAGGACTGCAAGGTCCCGGTCGGGAACCTGCTCGGGGAGGAGGGGACCGGTTTCATGACCCTGATGCATAACCTCCAGCAGGAACGCCTGGTCGGCGCCATCGGGGCCGTCCTGGGGTCGGAAAAAGTCCTGGCCCAGACCATCGAGTACACCAAGACCCGCGAGGCTTTCGGGCGCCCGATCTGCAAGTTCCAGCACAACGCTTTCAAGATCGTGGAGATGGCCACCGAGATCGAGATGGCCAAGACCTTCACCTACAAGCTGATCGACCAGTTCCTCGACGGAGAGGATATCACCAAGGCCGTCTCCATGGCCAAGTGGTACAACAGCGAGATGCTGAACCGGGTCTGCTACCAGTGCGTCCAGCTCTTCGGCGGCTACGGCTACATGATGGAATACCCGGTGGCCCACGCCTATTTGGACGCCCGGCTCCAGACCATCGCGGCCGGCACCACCGAGATCATGAAACTGATCATCGCCCGGATGATGGGACTCTTGTAAAATAATTTACCGATCTGCCAATTAAAAAGGAGGGGATTTTTCCCCTCCTTTTTTTATTCGGATTCCGGACCTCGTTTTTATTCGTCGAAAAGCGCCGCGGCGTTGGTGATCACATTGCGCCCGTCGTCGGTGCTGGCGGTGATGATCGCCTTGCCTTTGCCCTCTTTCCAGATTTTGGTGACGATCTTCTGCCCGGGGTAAACCTCCTTCGAGAAACGCACCTCGAATTCCCGGAGTTTCTCGTCCTCCCCCCCGCAGCAGGCCTCGACCACCGCCCGACCGACATGGCCGAAGGTGCAGAGACCGTGGAGGATGGGGGTCTGGTAACCGGCCATCTGGGCGAAGGACGGGTCGATATGAAGGGGATTGATGTCGCCTGTGAGCCGGTAGATCAGGTGCTGGATGGGCAGGGTTTGATATTCAATAACCTTATCCGGATCGCGCGCGGGGGGCTCGTTACCCGGGGCCGGTCCCTTGGGCCCGCCCCAGCCGCCGGCGCCCCGGACAAAGAGGGAAAAGATATTGTCGAACAGCGGCTCCCCTTCCAGGGTCTTGGTCGTGGTCTGGATCCGGCAGAGCGCCCCTTTGCCCTTGTCCCAAAGTTCGATCACTTTGCCGTTGGTGACGGTCTGGGCCTCGAAGGGCAGCGGCCTCTTTCTCATTATGATTTTCTGTTCTCCGTGGACGATCATCATCGGGTTCGCCCCGACGATCTCCACGCATCCGAAGAGGCAAGGGTTAGGCGGGATAACCGCGAAGGTCGGGATCACCCGGATCCCGTTTTCATAGTTTTCATAGGTGTGAGCCAGGTCGTAGGCCCCGATCCCGATGTTGTAAAGGGCGATGTCTTTCCAGCCCCAGCCGGAATTCACGGGCTGGAGTTCCTTCCCCACGCAGTCAAGATTGATTTCCGGCATGTCTCTCCCCCTTTCCGGGCGCAGGCCGAAGCCTGCGGTTGCTGATGAAATTCCTCTCCCCGAAACGACGGGGAGCCGTCTGACCGGCTCCCCGTGCGGGCAGCTCGGATCGGCCGCCCTGATTCTATCTGTGGCGCAGGCTCAGGCCCGCGGCTGACTTCTAGTTGTACCGCCCGACAATCGCGACGGAACAAACGTTCATGAACGGCATCCCGCCCAGGTTGTGGGTGAGGCCGAACTTCGGGTTCTTGAGCTGGCGGTCGCCGGCGCGCCCGAGGAGCTGGTTGTACATCTCGTAGAGCATCCGCAGTCCGGAGGCCCCGATCGGGTGGCCGAAGCATTTCAGGCCGCCGTCGATCTGGCAGGGCACCCCGCCGGTGGCGTCGTAGAACCCGTCCATCACGTCCTTGATCGCTCCCCCGCGCGGGGAAATGTGCAGGTCTTCCATGGTCACGAGCTCGGTGATGGAGAAGCAGTCGTGCACCTCGATCATGCTGAGTTCCTTGCGGGGATCCTTGATCCCGGCTTCGGCGTAAGCCCGGGTGCTGGCTTTGTCGGCGGTCACGAAGTGGTCACCCTGCCACTCGTTGTATTGCATCTCGTAGCCGTTCGAGAGGGCCAGCTGGAGGGCCTTGACCGAGACCAGGTCCTTCCTCCCCATGGACTTGGCGATCTCTGGGGTGGTGACAATCGCGCAGGCTGAGCCGTCGGAAACCCCGCAGCAGTCGAAAAGCCCGAGGGGATCGGCGATGATCGGCGAGGCCAGGATCTGGTCCACGGTTACCGCCTTCCGGAGGTGGGCCTTCGGGTTCTTCGCCCCGTTCGCATGGCTCTTGGCCGAGATGTGAGCCAGGGCGTTTTTCAGGTCTTCCCGCTCGATTTTATACTTGGCCCGGTAGGCGCTCGCCAGCTGGGCGAACATCCCGGGGGCGGTCATGTTGGGCATGACCATGAAATGGGCAGGTCCCCCGTTGGAACCCAGGTTCGGCAGTCCGCCGTAACCCGAGTCCTTGAGCTTCTCCACCCCCTGGGCCAGGGCGAAATCCACCGCCCCGGAAGCCACCGCGTAGCAGGCCCCGCGGAAGGCCTCGGTGCCGGTGGCGCAGAAATTCTCCACCCGGGTTACCGGGATGAAAGGGAGGCGCAGCGTCATCGGCAGCGCCAGGGCGGAAAGCCCCACGTGCTGCGACTCGAAGGCCGTCCCAAACCAGGCCGCCTGGATCTGCTTCTTCTCGATCCCCGCGTCCTTGATGCATTCCTCGAAGGCCTCCACGATCAGGTCCTGGGCGCTCATATCCCAGCGTTCGCCGAAGCGGCTGCAGCCCATCCCGAGGATCGCTACTTTATCTCTGATTCCGGTTGCCATTTTATATCCTCCTTATCTTGATATTTGAATTGATCCCGTTATGGTCCTGCCTCACGCCGGTTTCTTGAAGGCCGGGGCCGCGCTCCAGAAATACCCGGTAAAGCAGCGGTCCTTGTCATAGTATTTCTTCCGGAAGGTAACCTGCATCGGTACGCCCACCTCAATATCGTTCATGGTGCAGTCGGTGAAGTCCATAATCATCCGGCCGCCGCCCTCGAACTGAATCATTCCATAGCTGGCGGGGGGATCGATCGAAACCGCGAGGAGGTCGCTGGTGAAGGTCAGGATCTTGGCCGGCCGGCCGACGAACTCGCAATCCTCCTGGGAATGGACAGCGCCGCACTCGGGCTTGACGCAGACATTGCTCTTCGGAATCTGGAGAGTCCCGCAGGCCTTGCATTTTCCGCCGACGAACCCGAGGATGAGCTTACGGTCGCGCCACATCGCGGAGAGGGCCGTCTGCATCGGAACCTCGGCACGGATCCCCATCTCGGTGTTGAGGAGCTCGCGGAACCGGAGGAATTTACCGTAGGTGTACTCGGTCCTGCTGTTGGCCAGGTGCCCGGAGACCGCCAGGCGGGGAGCAAGGTTCTTGATTTTATCAGTCACCTGGAAAACCAGGGCGTCCGAGCCCTGGCCGAAGCTTGCCACTAAAAGTTTATCGCCGGGCTTGGCTGTTTCGAGCTCGCGGGCGAGCATAATGAGGGGATGGGCCACCCCGCATTCCCCGGTTTCCTCGTGCATGTTCCCGGCCAGCTGTTCCTTGGTAAAGCCCATGCTCTTGGCGATTTCCCAGTGGGCCCTGCCGAAGAGGCAGGGGAACATGATCCGGGTGATATCCGTCGGCTTGAGTCCGGTCTTGGCCAGCGCCCCTTTCACCGCCAGGGGGATGATCTTGCCGTAGCCTTCATCCCGGATCCAGCGTTCCTCCCAGTTGTAATCGAATTTTCCTTCGGTGCCCCGGTAATGATCCACGAAATCCTGGCTGAGCGAGTAGGCACCCAGGAGTTCGGCGACGACATTATCTTTACCCAAAATCAGGGCCGCGGCGCCGTCCCCGAACCACATTTCGTGGAACCAGGCGGTCTTGGTTTTCCGGGCGTCCGAAGCGGAAAGAAGAACCTGGCGCTTGTCCCCGCTCTTGACCGCTTCCAGGGCGGTAACCAGCGCGCTGGTTCCGGCCTTCTGGGTGCTGGTGAAATCAGCGGTGGTGACGTCGTCCTTCAGGTTCAAAGCGCACTTCAGGATACTGGCATTGTCGCGGTCGGCAAAGGACAGGCTGGTGGAAGCGATGTAAACCCCATCCAGCTTGGACCGGTCCTGGCCGGCAAGACAATCCCACGCCGCGGCCACTGCCATGGTCACGGCGTCCTCGTCCCAGTTGCAGAACGTGCGTTCACCCTGGGCGGCGGTCATCAGGCCCGGCGCCAGCCAACCCATCGCGTCCATGATGCAGCTCCGACCTAATCTGTACTTGGGCAGATATGCCCCGTAGGAAACTATCCCAACCATGAAGAATACCCTCCTTTCATCGTTTATCCTTCCTTAAACCGGTGATTGCGGATTCCCGTCGGTCGAGGTTAGTAATCCTCACTCGGAGGTCCAAACCCGGACCGAAACTGCTCTTCCCTAATTGTAAATACCTTAGCCAGCCGGTTGATATTTACCCTAACTCCGGCCGATTTGTCAAGCCCCCCGTTACCGACGCTAAAATCGGGAATCCCGGCCGGGTTTCTCCCCTTTTCCCCCGCTTCTTGACCGAACAATCTTTCTCTGATAAAAGAATACCCGCTGGCAAGTTAGTGAGTCTCAACCCGGAGCCCGAAAGGGCCCCCGGAGGAAGGTTTTTCCAGGTGTCCCAAAACCCGACCGGCCGGAAGGATGTTTCCGAACCCGCCGCCCCCAACGGGGACCGCACCCCACCCCCCGGCCGGCAGAAGATCGAAAAAGCCCTCAAGTCGCTCCTGGAAAACAAGGAGTTCGGCGCCATCACCACCGCCGAAATCGCCAAGACCGCCGGGGTGACCGAGGCCCTGATTTACAAGTATTTCAAGGACAAGCGCGACCTGCTCTACCAGGTCCTGGCCCGGGACATGGAACATCATCTCGAGCAGGCACAGCTTCACCTCAAGGGGATCAACGGAGCCCGGAACAAGATCCGGAAGCTCATCTGGTTTTATCTCAATACCTACGCGGAGGAACGGGTCTTCGGCCAGATGCTCATGCTCGAGGTTTTGAGCTTCCATGATTTCTACCAGAGCGCGCCCTACCAGGTGCTGAAAAGATTCGCCATCCTTGAGCTCGGCATCCTGAAAGAGGGGATCGAGACCGGGGAGATCCGCGACGACCTTCCCCCCGCCCTGATCCGCCAGGTGATCCGGGGGAGCATCGAAAACACCTGCCTGGCCTGGGTGAAAATCAGCCAGAAGATCTCTCCCGATGAGCTGACCGAAAACCTCTGCCAGCTTCTCTTCAAGGGCATCGAGAAACCGGGGCCGGTTAAAAACCCGAACTGAGCTTGAAAATATTTTCATGAAGCTCATCATCTCCCGCCTGATGGGGCTGCTTTAAAAAAAGCAGGGAGGGTGGCAGGTAGCCGAAAACCGGTAACCGATTAAACCGATAGGAATAAATATTGAAGCGGAGAGGCCGTCTGGCCCCTCCGCTTTTTTTGCTTGAACTCACCCCGGGAAGGGGTAAAATGAAAATAGTAGACGGGGGATATTCCTTCCTAACTTTATAAAAATGAAGAAGAACCTTTTTTTGAGCCTGACTCTGCTCTTTTTTCTGCCCGTCCGCCTCCCGGCCGCGGAAGCGCCCTCCCCCGCCCCGAAGCCTCAATATGTCATCAAATGGGCCACGATCGCCCCCGAGAACACCTTCTGGGGCGATATCGTCAATCAGGCCTCCCGGGAGATCGAGGAAGCCAGCGGCGGCCGGATCAAAAACATCTGGTATTTCGGGGCCGTAATGGGCGATGAACCCGACGCGGTCCGCAAACTCCGGATCGGCCAGCTTCAGGGCCTGGCCCTCCTGACCGTGGGACTGCAAAAAATCGCCCCCGAGGCGATCGTTTACTCCCTGCCGGACCTTTTCCGGAGTTATGAAGAAGTCGACTGCGTCTGGGACCGGACCCATGAAATGGCGGAAAAGATTTTCGCGGAAAAAGGCCTGGCGCTTCTGGGGCGCGGGGACGTAGGGTTCAGCGTTTTTTTCTCCAAGCGCGCGATGAAAGACCTGGAGGAACTCAAAAAGGCCAAGATCTGGGTCTGGTCGGGGCTGGGGTTGGACCAGGCGGTGGCCCGGATGTTCGGGATCGTCAACACCGTCCCGCTTTCCCTCCCGGAAGTGATAACCGCCCTGCAGACCGGGATGGTGGACACCGTTTACGGGTCCTATTACACCACTATCGCCCTTCAGTGGTATACGATGATCAAATACATGACCGACGTGAAGCAATCGGGAACTGCCTATTGCCCGGCTATGTTGGTCGTCAAGAAAGAGGTTTTCGACTCTCTTCCCCCTGAGATCCGGGAAATGATGAAAGAAAAGATGCAGAAATATATGATCCCTCTCCGGGAAAAGATGCGCCGAGACGAGGAAGATGCCCGGCAGTCCCTGATCAAGCGGGGAGTGGAAATGGTGGAGCTCGATCCCGCGATGGTCAGGGACATCCGCGCCCGGGCGCAGGCCATTTATAAGGAGTGGGAAGGCAAGTATTATCCTTCCTGGTTTCTGGAGGGCATCCTCAAGGCCCGGGACCAGTGCCGTTCCGAGCTGGAGCATCCCCGGCCCTGACCCCGGCTTCCATCTCGTCCTTGACGATTTCCTTTATTAGAATACCTGTTTACAATACCTAGCTGCCATGGATAGCAACGGAACTCAAAAGCCAGGCTTTCTCACCCGAGTCCGGCACCTGCTGATCGGCGAACCGAAGAAAATCGACGACCCTTCGCTGTATCAGAAGATCTCCCTGGTCGCCCTCCTGGCCTGGGTCGGCCTGGGCGCCGACGGCCTTTCCTCCTCGTCCTACGGTCCGGAAATCGCCTATAAAGCCCTGGGGAGCCACACCTACCTGGCGGTCTTCCTCGGCCTGGCCACGGCCCTGTGCGTCTTTATTATTTCTTATTCTTATTCCCGGATCATCGAAAAATTCCCCCACGGAGGCGGCGGTTATATCGTCGCCACCCAGTTCCTGGGAAAAAGGGTGGGGGCCATTTCCGGCTCCGCCCTGATTCTGGGTTATGTTCTGACCATAACCGTTTCCCTGGTTTCCTGCGTGGATGCAATTTTCAGCTACCTGCCGATGCAGTTGCATGAATTCAAAGTCCCGGCCGCCTGCCTCCTGATCATTCTCATGATTGTTCTCAACCTCCGGGGGGTGAAGGAATCCATCGTGGTCCTGGCCCCGATCTTCATGGTTTTCATCATCACCCACATCGTCATGCTTTGTTACGGGGTATTCGCCCATAGCGATCAAATCCAACCGCTGGCCCGGGAAATCCACGGCGGGATCCAGGGCGATCTTTCCACGATCGGCTGGGTCGGGATAATGTTTGTTTTCCTCCGGGCTTTCTCCCTGGGGGGAGGAACCTACACGGGCCTGGAAGCGGTTTCCAACGGGATGCAAATCATGCGGGAACCCAAGGTCCAGACCGGGAAGAAGACCATGCTTTACATGGCCGTCTCCCTGGCTTTCACCGCGGGGATGCTGTTTTTATGCTACTCGATCATGGGTGTCCACCCGATGGAAGGCCGGACTTTGAATTCGGTTTTGGCCGACGGGCTGTTCGCCAACTGGCCCCTGGGAAGGGAAATCGCCTTCATTACCATTTTATCCGAGGGCGCCCTTCTCCTGGTCGGGGCCCAGACCGGCTTCGTGGGCGGGCCTCAAGTAATGGCCAACATGGCCATCGACTCCTGGCTCCCCCACCGCTTCTCCTCGCTTTCGGAAAGACTCACGATGCAGAACGGGATCGTGATCATGGGCCTCGCGTCCGTTCTCCTGGTTTTCTACACCCATGGCTCGATTTCGGCCCTGGTGGTCATGTATTCGATCAATGTATTCATCACTTTTACCCTCTCCAACCTGGGCATGGCCCGTTTATTTTTCCGGAGCCGTAATTCCGACCCTCTGTGGCGCCGTCATCTCAGCGTCAGTCTCCTGGGCCTGGTGGTCTGCCTGACGATCCTCCTGGTGATCATCGTAGTCAAGTTTTCGGAGGGAAGCCTGCTGACCCTCATGATCACCCTGGGGCTGGTCGGGTTCTGCTCGCTGATCCGCAGCCATTACCGCAAAGTCACCAAGAGTATGGTCAAGCTGGACGAGATCTTTAAAGACCTGCCCACCCCGGGGCCGTATAATAACCAGCCGCTCCGGCACGAAGATCTGACCGCCATCCAACTGGTCGGCGGATACTCCGGGTTCGGTATCCATACCCTGCTTTCCATCACCACCAAGTTCCCCAACACCTTCAAAAACATATATTTCGTTTCGGTCGGGGTGGTTGATTCCGGCTCGTTCAAGGGCGCGGACGCGGCCGCCGCGCTGGAACAGTCGGTGAAGGAATCCCTGGAGAAATACGTGAACCTGGCCCGGCGGCTCGGCTACCCGGCCGATTACCGGATGGAAGTGGCGACGGACGTGGTGGAAAGCGCCGTGGCCCTCTGTGAATCCATCATCAAGGAATATCCCCAGTCCGTCGTCTTCACCGGGCAGATCACCTTCCGCCTGGAGAAGTTTTATCACAAGCTCCTGCACAATGAGACCGCCTTCGCCATCCAGCGGCGTCTGCACTGGGACGGGATCACTTCCGTGATCCTCCCGATCCGTCAGGCTTAGAAATTTCTTTTTGGTAGCCACAGGCTTCAGCCTGCGCACAAACTGAAATGACGGGCCGTGCGTATAGTCCCGGCCCCTTTTTCATTAAATGGTTTCCCGGGCAGGCCTTTTTATCCTTCGAAGCAGCTTTTCCACGAAGAAATTAAGCTCTTTTTCTTTTTTGGGGGGGAAGGTTTTTTATCCTGATGAGCAGCACTGCTGCGAAGAATGGACGCTCCCCCTTCGACAAAGCTCAGGGTAAACCTCACAATAGGTGCCGTGCCGTTTGCCCGGCAGGCTGACCCGCCCCTCGACTGAGTTTACACTGAGTGAAACGAATGTGCTCGGGGCAACCGGGTCTAGCCGGTATCGATAAATATTTTATCGTCGAGTTTATCGTAGCCTGGTTTCCCAAAAGTTCGTATCGCGAGAACCTCCCCCCCGGTACTCCGCTAAAACCCAATAACCCTACAAACAAAAAACTTTTTGCCCTATGCCCTATGCCCTATGCCCTATGCTCTTTCCCCATGACCTATGACCCACCACCTATGACCTTTTTTCACGGAAACGGCGCCCAGGGCACGTAGCCGCTCCCCGGGTTGCATTGCCCGCTGCAGGTCTGCACTACCTGGCCGTCTTCCTTGAAGAAAGCCTTCATCTGCTCGACCGCCGCCGTCACTCTCCGGCAGCCCTCGTGGGCGATGTTGTCCTGGCTCATGGGAGCGTTGGTATCCCCGGGAAGCGGCGTCGGGGTGGTGTTGAAAATCGTGAACCCCGAGCCCGAGAGCGGCGAATTCGCTTCGGTAATCCCGTAAACCGGGGAAACCAGGGGCGCCAGGCCGGGAAGCCCCATCGTCCGGGCCAGCGTCTCGGTGGCCAGGTTGGGGACCAGGGCGTCACCATAAGATTCCTGGACCAGAATGGTTTTCTTTTCAGTCCCCAGGGGATCGTTGACGGCGTGCGGAGCGAAATTGATGGGATCGATGGGGTCGAACAGCACCTGGACCAGGGCCAGGACGATCTGGCGGTCGAGCGGGTCGGGGAACTGGGCCTTGAGCAGGTCGATCAGGGATTTGAACACGAAACTTCTCTCCAGCATCATGCTCCAGGCCGCCCCGGGAACATTCAGGATCCCGCGCTGGACGTCCGGGGAAAGCGCCATGAAAGTCCCGCCCTGCACCCCGCCATTGGAAATACCCAGGTAATACGTCTTGAGCGGTCCGGGACAAGGCGCCATTACGCACATAATCTGTCCTACCCAATCCAGAGAAAATATCCACGCTAAAATCAGGAAATTAACGTGGGCCTGCATGATCCTTTCCGTAACCAGCGTGACCTGGTTCAGATTGCCGATCGCCTGGGCCAGCATCGCGACATCCGGCTTGCTTACCCCGATCCAATCGGTTCCGACCTGAACCATTTTTAGATCGTTGATCAGGCCCCGTTGATAATCAGTCCACATTTCTTCCTCGGCAGTCCCGAAAAGACCGTGCCCATAAATCAGGATGTCGGCATTGCCATTGGAATAAAAGTCGGCTGCGGATTCTGGAACATGGACTACGAAACCGGCCTTCCCCATTTTGACAATTTCCGGTTTCCCGTCCGCCCCCCAGTTCAATCTCCCGTCATCCTTTAGAAACCAGGGCACGTCGAACTTCCCGGTGATTTTCCGGTGGATGAAACCGGTGGAACTCGAGGGAAACTCTGAATCGGACTCGATAGTAAGGTTCGGGGGATTATCGAGGGAAAAATGCATTTCCTCGATCGCCTTGTCCCGCATGGCCACCAGCGGCCCGGTGATCATGGCCTCGCTGGCGGTGGTGAAATCCCAGGCGAGGAGGATGTCCGATTTTTTCAAACCCTGTTTTTTCAGAAATTTGATGTTTTCCTCGGCCCGGGAACGGTATCCCTCCGCCACCGTGTTATCGGTCTTGTTCCCGTCCCGGAGCGACTTGAAGGGTTCGGGTACCGGGATCTCCTGGCCCGCTTCATCCTTTAAACCTTTTTTAATCACGCAGACATAGCGGGTGGAGACATCCAGTCTTTTTATCGGCCGGATTTTCAGCGCCTGGTTCCGGCTGTCCCCCGCCTGGGCGTCCACCTCGGCGAAAAGCGGGACCCGCTCCCCGTCCGAGTACCGGAGGAGCTGGACCAGGCTGTCCTTCGTCAGTGAATCCTCCGGGTGATGAATCGAGGGAAGATTCGATGGATCGAGGCGGGTGCCGAAATAAGCCAGGATACCCGTGGCCGGACTGAAGCCGTCCTCGCGGCCGAAAAGCTCCGGGTCAAGCGTGGTGCCGTTCTGGTGGACCGGTAGGACGCTAGCCGGATAAACCACTTTGAATCCCGACTGGGTGGAAGTAACCGCTTCCTCGTAAAAACTGGACGGGAAAGGCAGGAAGCAGGAGGAAAGCGTCAGGGGCTGGCAGCCGGCCGGGATCGAAAAGCTCTTGGGGCCGGCCGTCGTCCCCCCGCAGGAGAAAAGTGTCGCGGTAAAGAATACAGCCCAGAAAATACGAACGTAATTTTTCCGCATCTCTCCCTGTAATGTATATGGGGTCCGTTTGTTGTCATCCCGGCGAAAGCCGGGATCCAGAAGCCTAATCTGGATTCCGGGTCAAGCCCGGAATGACGTAAATATGATAACCCCGTGGCCAAACCACGAGGAAACACAAGCTAAAACTTCGACTCTTTCCCCTTCCAGAGCCGCTGGATGTTTTCCCGGTGGTTGAAAATGAGGATGACGATCACCGGCAGGGTATAGTAAAAGAGAACCGGCGGCTTGCTGATAAACCAGACCAGCCACGGTAGGACCAGGGCCGCAACCAGGGCGGCCAGGGAAGAGAGCCGGGTGGAGAGAAAGATCACGCCCCAGAGCGCGATCGCGATCAGGGCGGGAACCGGCGCCAGCGCCAGGCAGGCCCCGAACCCGGTCGCCACTCCCTTTCCACCCTTGAATTTCAGGAACACCGAGAAGCAGTGCCCCAGGAAGGCCAGCAGCCCGGCCACCGCCTCGGTCTTGATCCCGAGATCCAGCCACCCGGCCACCAGGACCGGGATCACCCCTTTCAGCGCGTCCCCGGCAAAGGTCGCGATCGCGGCCTTTTTCCCGAGGGCGCGGGCGACGTTGGTGGCCCCGATGTTGCCGCTGCCCACATCGCGGATATCGATCCCCTTGCTTCGAGCCAGGAGATACCCGGTGGGAATGGACCCCAGGAAATAACTGAAAATAAACAGCCCGATCAGAACCAGCATGTTTTCACCAAAAATCACGTGTCGCGTTTCGAAAATGATTTTGCATAATCAGGCTCGAATCTGCCTTTGATTTTTCTTGCGTAGGGGCGGCCCTCCGCGGCCGCCCGAGGAAGGAGCCCGTGGAAGGGCTCCCCTACGAAAAAATAATCATTCTTAATATACTCCTGAGACACCACACTGGGATAAATTACCGGCATTACTTGAGCGAAAAGAAACCCGGAAGAAAAGCGGGGATCAATTGGATCGAATAAAACCGGATTTTCACCCACGGTTTCCCCCCGGAATCAAGATCGATTTCCGCCGGACAGGCGGTGCTGTTTTCGAGAAAACGATACTTGAGGTAGTCAATCCTGACGGGTTTTTCCCGGGAAAGCTCGAGCCGCCGGGGGAAAAAGTTGTCCTTGCTCAACCAGAGCCCCGGATTCCCGGCTTCCGTACCGCCGATCCGGTAAACAATCTCGCGCTCGAAATGCTCGAGACTGACCTGGCCTACATTTATTCCCAGGCCCGTAAGGCTGGTTCGAAGGGCTTTAATCCCCTCGGAGATGAAGGGGCTGAACAGGGCCGGCAAAAGATTCGGCAGTTCCGGGCCGATGACCCGGGCAAGTTCCGAATCCTTGGCCGAAAGGAGAATATTGTTCTTGATCACCACCACGGTCAGGCCCTTCGCGTAAGCGGGCGAGAAAAACTCGAACTTGATCTGATTGGGAATCGCGAGATAAAACCGGAAGGAAACGGCCAGGGTGGGAGCGGAGGTTTCCGGCGGCAGTAATTCCAGGGTTCCCCGGGCCCGGAGGAATGTCCCGTCGGGCATGGTTTTCAGGGTTTTGGCCAGGATCCGCTCGGGGGGAGGCAGGTAGGCGAAAACGTCTGGAGCAATGAGCAACGAGCAATGAGTAACGAGTAGAAAAAGAACAACAACACAAATTGGTTTTCTATTTCCCGTTCTGGAATAAGGCAAAGTTTTTTCCTCTTTTATATTTTTTTGGAGAATTCCCGGATCAATTCCTTGACCCCGGCGGAAAGATCCGGGCGCTTCAGGGCGTAGTGGAGGTTGGCCCGCAGGTAGCCGATTTTTTCCCCGGCGTCAAACCGGAGGCCCTGATATTCCAGGGCGTAAACCGGCTCGATTTTCGCCAGGCGGTCGATCGCGTCGGTGAGTTGGATCTCCCCGCCTCGGCCGGGAGCCTGATCCTCCAGGAAATCGAAAATCCGGGGGGTAAAGAGATAGCGGCCGGTGCTGGCGATAGTCGAGGGCGCCTCTTCCGCGGACGGCTTCTCGATGATTCTCTCGATCCGGTGCACCCGCGGCTTCACCTCCTTGCCTTTGATGGCTCCGTAAAGGTGGACCTGTTCCCGGGGGACATTCAACACCCCGATGATCGAGCCCCCGAATTCCTCAAAGGCCCGGATCATCTGGGCGGTCACCGGCGGGTCGGCGTCCATGATGTCGTCGCCGAGCAAAACCGCGAAGGGCTCGTTCCCGACCGCCTGCCGGGCGCAGAGAACCGCGTGGCCGAGTCCTTTCTGTTCCTGCTGGCGGACCGAGATCATCTCGCACATCCCGGCCAGGGCGTGCACCTCCTGCCAGGTTTTCTGATCGCCCTTTTTCTGCAGGAGACTCTCCAGCTCCGGGGCCAGGTCAAAATGATCCTCGATCCCGCTTTTGCCCCGGCTGGTAATCAAAACAATGGTTTTCACCCCGGAATTGACGGCCTCCTCCACCACGTATTGGATGGTGGGACGGTCTACGATCGGAAGCATCTCCTTGGGAATGGCCTTGGTGGCGGGCAGGAACCGCGTTCCTCTCCCCGCCGCCGGGATGACGGCTTTTCTAACTTTCATCTGCAATCCTCTCTCCGCTGTTTCCAGAGCTAATTCTTCGTCAGTCTTAAGGTGCTGTCAAGCAAACAAGATGTCCGGGGCTTGAAGTTGCCGGCCCTCAGTCTTTAGACAATTAAAAAAAGGAAATCTGTTTTTACCTTCTGAATGAAACAATCCCGAGCTTCCAGATATATTGAATTCAAAATCGGATCAGATTAGATTAAAAGCCGAAATGACGAAAAAGAGCGTAATTGTTTTCCTGGTGGTACTACTGACCGGCCTTTCCTTCTCCGCCTGCCGGAAAAAATCCGCCCCGCCCCCGGCGGGGAAGACCGGTCCGGGAGCGGAAGCCCCGGCCACCGGCGACGCGATCATCGTGGGCTCGATCGGGGACGCTTCCACCCTGATCCCCATCCTGGCCTCGGATTCGGCCTCCGCGGAAATCGCCGGCCTGGTCTACAACGGCCTGATCAAATATGACAAGGACCTCAACATCGTCGGGGACCTGGCCCAGTCCTGGGAAATCAGCAAGGACGGGCTGACCATCACCTTTCACCTGCGGCCGGGGGTGAAATGGCATGACGGCAAGCCCTTCTCCGCCGAAGACGCCCTCTTCACCTACCAGGCCATCACCGATCCCCGCACCCCCACCGCCTACGCCAGCGCGTTTCTGGAAGTCCGGGAGGCCAAGGTCCTGGATCCCAACACCTTCCAGGTGAGCTACAAGCAGCCCTTCGCCCCGGCCCTGGACAGCTGGGGGGTGGGGATAATCCCCCAGCATCTGCTCGCCAACCAGGACCTCACCAAAAGCTCCCTGGTCCGCAATCCCGTCGGCACCGGCTACTACCGGTTCGGGGGCTGGAAGACCGGGGAGAAGATCGAGCTTTCCTTCAACCCCAATTATTTCGCGGGCCGTCCCTACATCGACCGGTACATTTACCGGATCATCCCCGACCAGGCCACGATGTTCCTGGAACTCCTTTCCGGCGGGGTTGACGAAGTCGGGCTGACCCCCCTGCAATACGCCCGGCAGAGCGAAAACGCCCGTTTCCGGGAAAGCTACAACCGTTACCGTTACCTGACCTTCAGCTATTCCTACCTGGGTTTCAACCTGAAAGACCCCCGCTTCGCCGATAAAAGGGTCCGCCAGGCGATCGCCTCCGCCATCGACAAGAAGGAAATCATCGACGGGGTGCTCTTCGGGCTGGGGGTGGAGGCGACCGGGCCCTACCGCCCCAATACCTGGTACTACAACCCCGGCGTGAAAAAATACCCCTACGATCCGGACCAGGCCCGCAAGCTTTTGAAAGAAGCCGGTTACGAGGACCGCAACGGCGACGGCATCCTGGACAAGGACGGCCAGCCTTTTGAATTCACCATCCTGACCAACCAGGGGAATATCACCCGCTCCCGCACCGCCGAGATAATCCAGCGCCGCCTGAAAAAGATCGGGATCAGCGTGAAGATCCGGATCCTGGAATGGTCGGCTTTTATCAATGAATTTATTGATAAGCGCCGGTTCGAGGTGGTGATTCTGGGCTGGCAGATGGGTCCGGAACCCGACCAGTTCGACATCTGGCATTCGAGCAAAACCAAGGAAAAGGAACTCAATTTCGTGAACTTCATCAATCCGGAGGTGGACCAGCTCCTGGAGCAGGGACGGCACACCTTCGACCTGGAAAAAAGGAAACAGGCCTATTTCCGGATCCAGGAAATCCTGGCCGAAGAGCAGCCTTATGTTTTTCTTTTCTACCCCGAGGCGCTCCCCGCCATCCAGAAACGCTTCCGGGGGATCGAGCCCGCCCCGGCCGGGATCTCCTACAACTTCGAGAAGTGGTACGTTCCCAAGCCCTTCCAGCGGTATTCCTGGTAAAAACCCTCGGTTATTTTTTCTCCAATTTTTTCATTCCCGTCTACCGTATACCGTCTACTGTATGCGTGGGTTTCGGGATATTTGAATATTGCCCCCTTTTTATTTATATTGATTAATGGGGGCCGGTGAGCATAAGCCGGCCTTTGATTTTCCCCGGGGATATGGTTATTTCCCGAATTGGGTATTGGATATAGTATGGTGATATAATTTTAGTTTAATTATGGAACAGAACATCAACAGCTTTCACGGCACCACGATCCTGGCGGTCCGCCACCAGGGCAAAGTCGCGGTAGCCGGGGACGGCCAGGTTACCACCGGCGAGGTGATCATGAAGCGGACCGCCCGCAAGGTCCGCCGGCTTTACCAGGACCAGGTCATCGCCGGGTTCGCCGGCTCCACCGCCGACGCCATCACCCTTTTCGAGAAATTCGAGGAGAAACTGAACCGGTACGCCGGGAACCTGACCCGCGCCGCGGTGGAACTGGTCAAGGACTGGCGCACCGACCGGGTCCTGCGGCGGCTGGAGGCCCTGCTCCTCGTGGTGGACCGGGAACAAGCCCTGATTGTCTCCGGGAGCGGGGACGTGATCGAGCCGGACGGCGGGGCCGTGGCCATCGGGTCCGGCGGGGCCTATGCCCTGGCCGCCGCCCGGGCCCTGCTCTCGCATTCCCAGCTTTCCGCCCGGGAAATCGCCCAGGAATCCATGAAGATCGCCTCGCAGATCTGCATTTACACCAACGACCAGATCGTGATCGAGGAACTGGAATAAACCCCGTGGAGCAGACCCCCAAGGAAACCGTCGCCGAGCTCGACCGCTATATCGTCGGGCAGAAGCAGGCCAAGCGCTCGGTGGCCGTCGCCCTGCGCAACCGCTGGCGGAGACAGCAGGTCCCCGCCGAGCTCCGGGACGAAATCGCCCCCAAGAATATCATCATGATCGGCCCCACCGGGGTGGGCAAAACCGAGATCTGCCGGCGCCTGGCCCGCCTGGCCCAGGCCCCTTTTCTGAAAGTGGAGGCTTCTAAATACACCGAAGTGGGCTATGTGGGCAGAGACGTGGAATCCATGATCCGGGACCTGGTCGAACTCTCGGTCAAGATGATGAAGGAAGAGGAACAGGAACGGGTCCATGCCAAGGCCGCGGAACTGGCCGAGGAGCGCCTGCTCGATCTCCTGCTTCCCTCCCGTCCCCCGTCGACCCCGTCCCCCCTGGCTTCCCCGGCGGGCTCCCTGCCCCCGGGGCCCCCGGCCCCCGCCCCGGAACCCGCGCCCGATTCCACCCGGGAACGGCTTCGCCAGCTGCTCCGGACCGGCAAGCTCGATGACCGTTTCGTGGAGGTGGAAACCCGCACCCGTTCCCTGCCGATGGTCGAGATCTTCTCCAACGCCGGCGGGATGGAAGATTTTGAAATGCAGTTCCGGGAAATGCTGGGCAACTTCATGCCCCAGAAATCCCGGAAGAAAAAGGCCAGCGTCCCCGAGGCGCTTAAGCTCCTGACCGACGATGAGGAACAGCGGCTGATCGATCTGGACCAGATCATTCCCCGGGCGGTCGAGCGCGCGGAAAATCACGGGATCGTTTTTATCGATGAGATCGACAAGATCGCCGGCAAGGAAAAGGGCTACGGCCCGGAGGTCTCCCGGGAAGGGGTGCAGCGCGACCTCCTGCCGGTGGTGGAAGGCACCACCGTGCAGACCAAATACGGGGTGGTCCGGACCGACCACATCCTTTTCATCGCCGCCGGCGCCTTCACTGTCTCCAAGCCTTCCGACCTGGTCCCGGAACTCCAGGGCCGGTTCCCCATCCGGGTGGAACTCAACCCCCTGAGTCAGGAGGACTTCGTCCGGATCCTGAACGAACCGGAAAACTCCCTGATCCGGCAGGCCATCGCCCTTCTGAAAACCGAAGAGGTGGAGCTGGTTTTCCCGCCCGACGCCATCACCGAAATCGCCCGGATCGCCTGGCTGGTGAACGAGCGGACCGAAAACATCGGGGCCCGCCGCCTGCACACGGTGATGGAGAGACTGCTGGAGGAGGTTTCCTTCTCCGCGCCGGAAATGCCGGGCGTCCAGGTTCGGATCGACGCCCCCTACGTTCGGGAAAGACTGGAAGAGGTTTTGAAAAACGAGGACTTGAGCCGTTATATTCTCTAAACCCGAACCGACGCAGCCATGGAAGAAAAACCTGACACTCAGAACGGCGGGAAAAAAGCGCTGATCGCCGACGATAACGACGGGGAGCGGGAAACCCTGACCCGGTCGGTCCAGGCGGAAGGATACACGGTGCTCCCGGCCCGGAGCGGCCGGGAAGCCCTGAAATTACTGGAAACCGAGAATGTCGACGTGGCTTTTATCGATATCATCATGCCGGGCATGCACGGCCTTGACCTCCTGAAACGGATCAAGGAAATCCACCCGCACCTTCCCATCCTGGTCCTGGCCGAACCCCGGGAACTGACCTGGGCGGACCGGGCCCTCTCCCTGGGGGCCCTGGATTACGTGATCAAGCCGGCGGAGGACCGGGAGGTGCGGCGGGTCCTGGGCTGGGTCACCCGCCTGAAAACGCCGGAACCGCCCGCGCCGGAACCGCCCCCGGCCGTATCCGGCGAGGATACCCGCCGGCAGAAAAGCCTGGAGATTCAGAAGGAGATGTTCCGGATCCTGAGCGAAAGCGCCGAAATCGGGCGGATCTACCTGGACTTAAGCGAGTGGGTCCGGGAAACGACCCAAAGCGAAGCGGCCTTTATCTACCTGGAAGACGGGGAAGGCAGTTTCAAACTGACTGCCGGCTGGGGTCCGGACGGAGAAATCCGGGCCGAAGTGTCCCTGACCCCCGGTCAGGGTCTCCTGGGTTGGGCCCTGGACAGCCGGGAGGGAATCATCCTGAAAGAACCACGGAACGACCCGCGCTTCAACCCGGAAGTGGACCAGCAGCATCTTCCCTCTCTGGCCGACCTGATTCTGGTTCCCATCCTCCAGCGCGGCCGCTGCCTGGGGCTCCTGGTCGCCGCCAACTGCCGGAATCCCGGGGGCTTCGGGCCGGAAGATCTCGACCTGATGTCCTCCATCGCTCTCGGGCTCTCCGTAGTGCTCAAGATCGATTGGCTTCATAAAAACCTGGAATCGCGGATCGACGAGCTGGCCGAGGCCGAAAGCCAGACCCAGCGTTTGAAAAAGGCTCTGCTGAAAGCCGACTTGGAACGGCGGAGCGCCCTGGAGGAGCTGAAAAAACTCCGCCCGGGACAGCCGCAGCGAAAGGGTTAAAGCCATGGAAGAAAAAATCACCCGGGCCCAGGCCCTACTGGAAGCGCTTCCCTATCTCCGGCGCTTCGCGGGGAAAACCCTGGTCATCAAATACGGCGGGGCGGCCATGGTCAAGGCGGAACTCAAGCGCGAGTTCGCCCGGGACGTGGTGCTCCTGAAATACGTGGGGATCAACCCGGTCATCGTCCACGGAGGCGGGCCGCAGATCGGGGAATATCTGAAGCGCCTGGGGATCAAGTCCCAGTTCATTTCCGGGCTCCGGGTCACCGACGCCGAAACCCTCGAGGTGGTGGAAATGGTCCTCCGGGGCACGATCAACTCGGAGATCGTCGGCCTGGTCAACAGCACCGGCGGAAAAGCGGTCGGGATCTGCGGCAAGGACGGAGGGCTCGTCCGGGTCCGCAAGCTCCGCGCCGACGAAATCGAGCCCGCCCCGGAGAAAAACGTGGACCTGGGCTTCGTGGGCGAGATCGAGGACATCGACACCGGACTGATCCGCACCCTGGAAAATTCCGGTTACATCCCGGTGGTGGCCCCAATCGGCTCGGACCAGGAGGGGCAGAGCTACAACCTGAACGGCGACCACCTGGCCGGGCACCTGGCCGGGGCGCTCCGGGCGGAAAAACTGATCGTCCTGACCGACGTGGAAGGGATCAAGAACCGGGAGGGCAAGCTGGTGGCCAGCCTCAAGGCCCGGCAGCTGAAGAAGGCCATCGCCGACGGCTGGATTTCCGCCGGCATGATTCCCAAGACCCAGGCCTGCCTGCAGGCCCTGGAAGGCGGCGCGGGAAAAACCCATATTATCGACGGCCGGATCCCCCACGCCCTGCTCCTGGAACTATTTACCGATCTCGGGATCGGCACGGAGATACTAAGGTAAGAAAAAATAAGTTCAAAGTTCAAGGTTCAAGGTTAAAAGGGCAAAGGTTAAAGGTTAAAAGTTAAATCAAAAGGGAAAAATTCAGATGAAAAAAGCGAAAAAATTGACTTCGGCAAACCTGATCGAACGCAGTAACCGGGTCCTGATGAACACCTACGGCCGCCTCCCGGTCGCTTTTATCCGGGGCCAGGGCGCCCGCCTCTGGGACCCGGAGGGGAAAGAATATCTGGACTTCTTCTCCGGTTTGGCCGTCGGGAACCTCGGGCATTGCCACCCGAAAATCGTCTCCGCCGTCCGCGCCCAGTCCGGCCTGCTCTTCCACACCTCCAACATTTTTTACACCGAACCGCCCGTCCGACTCGCCGAGCTCCTGGTCAAGCACTCCTTCGCCGACAAGGTGTTTTTCTGCAACAGCGGAGCGGAAGCCAACGAAGGCGCGGTCAAGCTCGCCCGGATCTACGCCCGGAACTGCCGGAAAGACGAGCGGGTGGGGGTGGTGACGATGGAAAACTCGTTTCACGGGAGAACCCTGGGGATGATCTCCGCCACCGGCCAGGAAAAGGTCAAGGTGGGCTTCGCTCCCCTGCTCGAGGGTTTCCGCACCGCCCGTTTCAACGACCTCGCCGGCGTGGCTAAAGCCGCGGAGGGCTGGGCCGGGGCCGTGATGCTGGAGCCGATCCAGGGGGAAGGCGGGGTCATCCCGGCCACCCCCGAATTCATGACCGGGGTCCGAAAACTTTGTGACCGCCTGGGTATGCTGCTCATCTTTGACGAGGTCCAGGTGGGAATCGGCCGGACCGGGGAGATGTTCGCCTATCAGCACTACGGGGTGGAACCGGACATCCTCACCCTGGCCAAAGCCGTCGGCGGGGGCCTGCCCCTGGGCGCGGTTCTGGCCACCAACGAGGCCGCCGCGGCCTTCACCCCGGGAACCCACGCCACCACCTTCGGGGGCAACGCCGTCGTCACGGCCGCCGGCGAGGCGGTCATCAATGCCATCGGGTTCGAAAAGATCCTTTCCAACTGCCGCCGCCAGGGGAAAACCCTCCGCTCCGCCCTGGAGAAATTCGCGGCCAGATATCCCGGGATCCGGGAAATCCGGGGCCGGGGCCTGATCCTCGGGATGGAGCTTGCGGACGGCGAAAAGGGCCAGCAGCTCGTGCGGCAGGCCCTGTCCGCGGGCCTGATCCTGAACCTGACCCACGGCAACGTGGTCCGGTTCCTTCCGCCCCTGAATATCACCTCCGCCGAGGTTTCCCGGGGCCTGAAGCTCCTGGAAAAATGCCTGGCCGAGGTTTACGGAAACCAGAAATAACCGGATAGTATGGGAATTCTCTTTATTTAGACACGGATTTTCACGGATGGGCACGGAATTGTTAATTCGAATTTAGAAATTCATAATTAACTTTATTGAAAAATCATGATAGGAATCAGTGTGAATCTGTGTTAATCCGTGTCCATAAATTGAAAGAAAAATGACCAAACGTGACCTGCTGCGCATTAAAGACTTAAGCCGGGAAGAGATAGACCATCTGATCGAGCGGGCTGGCGCGCTCAAATCGGGAGCGAAAAAACGCACCCCTCCCCTCAAGGGGAAAATCATCACTCTGCTCTTCGAGAAGCCCAGCACCCGCACCCGGGTTTCCTTCGAAGCCGCCGTCCTCTCCCTGGGGGGCCGCGCAATTTTCCTCGCGGCTGATACCACCCAGCTTTCCCGGGGGGAACCGATCGGGGACACCGCCCAGGTTCTCTCCCGCTACTGCGACGGCATCATCCTGCGGACCCATTCCCACTCCCGCTTGGAGGAATTCGCCCTGAATTCCCGGGTCCCCGTCATCAACGGGCTCTCGGACCGGTTTCATCCCTGCCAGATCCTCGCGGACCTTTTCACCATCCGGGAGTTTCTGGGAGATTACCAGGAGGTCCGGGTGGCTTACCTCGGAGACGGCAATAACGTGGCCAATTCCTGGATCGAGGCCTGCGGCCGGATCGGCTTCCAGCTCGCCCTGGCCTTTCCCCCCGGTTTCGAGGCCGACCGGGAGGTCCTGAAGGAAACCCAGGATCTTTACCCCGACCGGATCGAGGTCTTCTCTGATCCGAAGTCCGCGGTGGCCGGGGCCGACGTGGTTTACACCGACGTCTGGATCAGCATGGGTCAGGACAAGGACGAGGAACAGGTCCGGCAGACCTTCGCCGGCTTTCAGGTCAATGCCGAGCTGATGGCCGCGGCCAAGCCCGGGGCCCGGTTCATGCATTGTCTCCCGGCCCACCGGGGCTGGGAGGTTACCGACGAAGTCCTGGCCGGTCCGCAATCGGTGATCCTGACCCAGGCGGAAAACCGCCTCCACTTTCAGAAAGCCCTTCTGGAGATGTTCATCCGTTGAGCGCTCCGGGATGTAGAGACATGGTCGAGAAAACCAAAACGGAACTGGAAGAAATCCTCTACGGGGATTTGCTCCCGTCCAAGCTCGCGGTCAACCCGGAAGAGTTTTTTCTCAAAGCCGTCCCCCGGCTCCGGGAAACGCCCGCGGATAAAACCGAGGACCTGGACCCCCGCTCGGGGTTTCTGCTCTCCCGGATCGACGGGAAAAAAACCGTGGCCGAAGTCATGGTCGTGGCCGGGATGGGGCGCCGGGAAGTCATTCAGCGAATGGGAGACCTTTTCACCCGCGGGCTGGTTGATCTGGGCGATGACAGCCAGCAGGCCGGCGCCTTCCTGGACAATTACGGCCGGGTCCTCTCCGAAACCGAGAAGGAAGAAATCCGGCTCACCTGGCTCCGGATGAAAAAGGAAGATCCCCTCGACCGGCTGGGACTGAAACCGGGCTCCCGGGAACCGGAAATCCGCCAGGCTTACTGGGAGCTTTCCCGGAAATTCCACCCCGACCGTTACGCCGGGATCGAACTGGGGGAATGCCAGGCCCTGCTCCAGGAAATCAACTCCCGGATCACCGATGCCTACCAGGAACTTAAAAGCCTCCGGGGCCGGGCCGGCGAGAAGCCGAAAGCCAAATCCCCGGCCGGTTCCGCCGGGGACGAGGGAAAAGCCAAAGCGGCCGAAGAGCTTTTCCTCGAAGCCCAGAAAGCCCTGAAGGCCGGGAACTTGAAGGCCGCCTTTTCTCAGGCTAAGCTAGCTTTAAGCATAAACCCGCGGAACCCGAAATACCGGGATCTTTTTCTGCGGATTGAAACCCTGTTGAATCTTCCCGCCCGGGAAACCAAAATCTGAATTCCCGGGCTGCGGGGCGAAAAATATGAAAGAAAAACCGGCGATCGGGATTGACCTGGGAACCACCAATTCCTGCGTCGCGCTGGCCCAGGGCAACCGGCCGGAAGTCATTCCCAACCGGTCGGGGTCCCGGATCACCCCCTCGTTTTTCGCGGTGGGAGCCTCCGGCGAGGTCCTGATCGGCCACCCGGCCAAGCGGCAGGGGATCACCAACCCCAGGAATACGATCCACGGCGTCAAGCGCCTGGTCGGAAGAAAATTTTCCTCCCCCGAGGTTCAGGACGAGATCAAGAACCTGCCCTACCAGCTGCTGGCCGGTCCGAACGACGAGACCCGGATCCAGATCGGCAATGAAATTTATTCCCCGGAGGAAATTTCCGCCTTCATTTTGAAGGAAATGCGGAAGATCGCCTCCGAGTTCCTGGGCGCCGAGGTCCGGGAAGCGGTGGTCACCGTCCCCGCCTTCTTCACCGACGCCCAGAGGCAGGGCACCCGGAACGCCGGGAGGATCGCCGGGCTGGACATCCTGAGAATCATCAACGAGCCCACCGCCGCCGCGCTGGCCTACAGCATGGGCCGCCGGCAGGAGGAGACCATTGCCGTTTACGACTGGGGGGGAGGCACCTTCGATATCTCCACCCTGGTGATCGGGCCGGGGGTGGTCGAGGTGCTTTCCACTTACGGGGATTCCCACCTGGGCGGGGAAGACATTGACAATACCCTCGTGCAGTTTCTGCTCGGGGAGTTCCAGGATATCCATCAGGCGGATATCTCCGGGGACCCCCTGGCCCGGCAAAGGCTCAAGGAGGCCGCGGAAAAGGCCAAGGTGGAGCTCTCGGAGCGGATGGAATCCAAGATCCTGCTGCCCTTCCTGGCCACCGGTGCCAAGGGGCCCCAGCACCTGGAAATCAACCTGCACCGGAATGACCTCGAAGAGATGTCCGTCCACCTGGTCCGCCGCACGATCGACATCTGCGCGGAATCCCTGGCCCTGGCCAGCCTGAAAGCGGAGGAAATCGATCATGTCATCCTGGTCGGCGGGCAGAGCCGGATGCCGATGGTCCGCCGGGAATTGGAGAAATTCTTCGGAAAGCCCCCGGTACGGGGGGTCAACCCCGATGAGGTAGTCGCCCTGGGGGCGGCCATCCAGGCCCAGGTCCTCCAGACCGGCGGCGAGGGAATTCTCCTCCTCGACCTCGTCCCCCGTTCCCTGGGCATCGCCACCTATGGAGGACACTTCAGTTCTTTGATCAAGCGGGGGACCCGGATCCCCACCTCCACCGACCACACCTTCACCACTCCCAACGACAACCAGACCGCGGTGGAGATCAACCTTCTCCAGGGCGAGAGCGCCAAGGCCGCCGAGAATGAGCTGCTCGGAAAATTCATCCTCTCCGGGATCGAACCGGCGCCCCGGGGCGTTCCCCGGGTCGAGGTTAAGGTTGCGGTGGACGCGGACGGAATCGTCCGGGTGGAGGCCCGGGACCAGGCCAGCGGCCGGAGCCGGTCCCTGACCGTCACCAGCGCCCACGGTCTGACCGAGGAGGATATCGCCCGGATGGCGAAAACCTCCGACCGCCTCGGGCTGGCCGATAAAAAGGGGTAAGCCATGGAAGCGAATAAATCACCTCTCGCGCTGGTGGAAGAAGGACTGGTCGAGTTCGGACGGGGCTTCCGGGACAAGGCCCGGAAGATTTTCTCCGACGTGCATTCCCTCCACCCCGAGAACCGACAGGCGGGCGACTATCTCTTTTTTATCGACGAACAGGAGAAGGCGGACCTCCTGGAGCTGGGAGATTTGAAAAAGGCCCCGATTGTGGCCCTGAGCTACCAGGAAATCCTCCAACTGAACATTTCCCCCCAGATAGGTTATATCCTTTCCCTGACCGACGGCTTCCTGACTTTCGAGGAAATCATCGCCTCAAGCGGATTGGGACCCGAGGAAACCAAAAGGGGCCTCGCCCGCCTGAAGCGGATGGGCGTGATCCAAATCATTTAAAATCCCAAGGAGAAATATTCATGAAAATCGTTCTGGCTTATTCCGGCGGGCTGGATACTTCCGTAATTGTGCGCTGGCTGATCGACCAGTACCAGGCTGAAGTCGTCGCCTATATCGCCGACCTGGGGCAAGAGGAGGATCTGCCCGCGATCCGGAGAAAAGCCCTGAAAACCGGGGCGAAAACCGCCGTGGTCGAGGACCTGCGCGAGGAATTCGCCCGGGATTTTCTCTTTCCGATGCTCCGGGCCAACGCGGTTTATGAAGGCGGATACCTGATGGGAACCTCGATCGCCCGCCCCCTGATCGCCAAGGGGCAGGTCCGGCTGGCCGAACGGGTCCGGGCGGAAGCGGTTTCCCACGGCTCCACCGGCAAGGGCAATGACCAGGTCCGCTTCGAGCTCACCTACCAGGCCCTGAACCCCGGCTTGAAAATCATCGCCCCCTGGCGGGAATGGGATTTCCGCGGCCGGGAGGACCTGATCAAGTATGCCCGTTCCCAGGGCATCCCGGTGCCGGTGACCAAGGCCAAGCCCTACTCGAGCGACCGGAACATCTTCCACATCAGCTACGAGGGCGGCATCCTGGAAGACCCCTGGCGCGAGCCGACGGCGGACATGTTCGTCCTGACCCGGAGCCCGGAAAAAGCCCCGGCCCGCCCGGAATACGTGGAAATCACCTATGCCCAGGGCAACCCGGTGGCTTTAAACGGCCGGCCGCTCTCCCCCTTCCAATTGATTTCCCGCCTGAACCTGATCGCCGGCCGGCACGGGGTGGGCCGGGTGGACATGGTCGAGAACCGCTTCGTCGGGATCCGGAGCCGGGGGGTTTACGAAACCCCGGCCGGGACCGTCCTGCATCTCGCCCACCGGGCGGTGGAATCCCTGACCCTGGACCGCGAGGTCATGCACCTGCGCGACAGCCTGATTTCCCGGTACTCCGAATCTGTTTATTACGGGTTCTGGTACGCGCCGGAAAGACTCGCTCTCCAGGCCCTGGTGGACGAGGCCCAGCGCGGGGTCAGCGGGGTCGCTAGGATCAAACTCTTTAAAGGCTCGGCCGCGGTGGCCGGCCGCCGTTCGGAGAAATCCCTTTATCGCTCCGACTATGCCACCTTCGAGAAAGACACGGTTTACGATCAGAGGGACGCCACCGGCTTCATCAGGCTGAATGCCCTGCGGCTGAAAATCGGCCGGAAACTCGTTGGGCAAAAAGCCGGGGCGAAGTCCCGCGGGAAAAAGAAAGTTTCGAAGTAACGGAAACGAAAAGCCTGATTAATTAAATATTTGTTTACTTTAAATTAATTTCATTGTACAAATAGTTATTCTCTAATTTTTATATCTTCAAAGGAGGTCCTATGGCGAAACAGTATTTGTTGACTCCGGGGCCGACCCCGGTACCCGAGCGCGCCGCGCTCAAGATGGCTGAGCCGATCATTCACCACCGGACGCCCGAGTTCGAGGCGATTGTGGCCAAGGTGCGGGAACAGCTCCGGTGGCTTTTTCAAACCAAGGAAGAGGTGATCATCTTCGCCTCGTCCGGAACCGGGGCGATGGAAGCCTCGGTTTCCAACCTGCTTTCCACCGGGGACAAGGCCCTGGTGATCAAGGGCGGGAAATTCGGCGAGCGCTGGGCCGAGATCCTGAAGGCCTACAAAATCGAGACCATCGAGATCCCGGTCGAGTGGGGCAAAGCCCTGGATGTGAAAAAAGTGGAAGAGGCCCTGGCCGCCCACCCGGAAATCCGGGCGGTCTACGTCCAGGCTTCCGAAACCTCCACCGGGATCAAGTACCCGATCCGGGAGCTCGCGGCCCTGATCGGCCCCCGGGAGAACACCCTCCTGGTGGTGGACGCCATCACCGCCCTCGGGGTCTTTCCCCTCCCGATGGACGAGTGGAAAATCGACGTGCTGGTCACCGGCTCGCAGAAGGCCCTGATGCTCCCGCCCGGGCTCTCCTTCGCCGCCCTTTCCCAGAAGGCCTGGAAGTTCGCCGAAAAATCCAACCTGCCCCGCTACTATTTTAATTTCAAGAAAGAGCTGAAGAACCTGCAGAAAAACCAGAACGCTTATACCCCGGCGGTCACCCTCATCATCGGGCTCCACGAGGTGCTCTCGATGATGCAGGAGGAAGGCCTGGAGAAGATTTTCGAACGGAACGCCCGCATGGCCCGGGCCACCCGCGAGTCCATGCTCACCCTCGGCCTCTCCCTTTTCGCCCCCGATTCCCCCTCGGACGCCGTGACGGCGGTGCTGGTCCCCTCCGGGATGGACGCCGGGAAGATCATCAAGCATGTCTGGGAGAAGCAGGGGATCAAGATCGCCGACGGGCAGGACCAGGCCAAGGGCAAGATCTTCCGGATCGCCCACATGGGCTACATCCATGAGCCCGATCTTCTCATCGGGATCGCCGCCATCGAGATGGCGCTGAAGGATCTCGGTCACCCGGTGGAACTCGGAAAGGGCGTGGGTAAGGCCCTGGAGGTAATGAAAAAATGACTATGAAAATCCTAATTACCGACGGAATGGCCGCTGAGGGCCTCCAGATTTTAAAGGACCCCGGCGTCCTCACCATCGACGACAAGGGCGGATTGACCAAGGAAAATCTCGAGGAGATCATCCCCGAGTACGACGCTCTCATCGTCCGGAGCGCGACCAAGGTAAACAAAGCGCTGATCGCCAAGGCCGCCAAGCTGAAGGTGATCGGCCGGGCCGGCACCGGGGTGGACAACATCGACCTCGACGCCGCCACCAAGCGCGGGATCCTGGTAATGAACAGCCCCGGCGGCAATGCCGTCACCGCCGCCGAGCTTTCCTTCGCCATGCTCCTCTCCCTGGCCCGTTCCATCCCCCAGGCCAACATGAGCATGAAGGAAGGCAAGTGGGACAAGAAGAAATTCATGGGTACGGAGGTGCGCGGGAAAACCCTGGGGATCATCGGGCTGGGCCGGATCGGCGGCGCGGTCGCCGAGATGGCGCAGGGGCTCGGGATGCGGGTGATCGCCAACGATACCTTCCTGACCCCGGAAGTGGCCCGCAAGCGGAAGGTCGAAGCCGTGGATCTCCCCACCCTCTTTAAAACCTCCGATTACATTACCATTCACACCCCGGTGACCGACTCCACCAAAAACCTGATCGGGGCCGAGGCCTTCGCCCAGATGAAAAAGGGGGTCAAGCTGATCAACTGCGCCCGCGGCGAGATCGTGGACGAGAAGGCCCTGATCGAGGCCCTCGATTCGGGGAAAGTCGCCGGAGCGGCCCTGGATGTTTTCACCCAGGAACCCCTGCCCGCCGATCATCCCTTCCGGAAGCACGAGAAAATCATCCTGACGCCCCACCTGGGGGCCAGCACCCCGGAAGCCCAGACCAAGGTCTCGGTCGACATCGCCCAGCAGGTTTCCGACTACCTGATCCGCGGGATCATCCGGGGCTCGGTCAATCTGCCCTCGGTGAGCGCGGAGGTTCTGGAACAGATCCGGCCTTACCTGACCCTCGCGGAAAAGCTCGGCACGCTCCTCTCCCAGATCTACCGGGGCGAGCTTTCCGAGGTGTCACTGGAATACCGCGGGGAGGCGGCCAATCTCCCGACCGATTCCCTGACCATCGCCGCTTTAAAGGGCATCCTCGACCCGATCCTCACGGAGAAGATCAACTACGTGAACGCTTCGGTCATCGCGGGCGAGCGGGGCATCCGGGTGAACGAGTCCAAATCCCCCACCCCGGGAGACTTCGCCAGCATGATCAACCTCGAGATCAAGGTCGGGGGGGTGGCGCACCAGGCCAGCGGCGCGCTCTTCGGGAGGAACGATCCCCGGATCGTCCGGATCAACGGGTTCTCGCTCGAGGCGGTTCCCTCCGGCCATATCCTGTTCCTCGAGAACCAGGACCAGCCCGGGGTCATCGGCAACATCGGCACCCTGCTCGGGCAGCGGGAGATCAACATCGCCCGGATGCAGCTCGGGCGCGCGGCGGACAAGGGGGGCAAAGCCATCGCCCTTCTCCACCTGGACCAGCGCGTCTCCGACGATGTCCTGGGCCAGCTGAAGAAGCTCCCCAACATCCTGAACGCGATCGCGGTCGAGCTGTAAAGACAGTAGCCGGTAGCAAGTAGCAGATAACCGGTATCAGAAAAAATTAAGAGGGCCGGGGATAAAACCCCGGCCCTTTTTCGTTAAAGAATTTGCCGGGCAGGCCTTTTTTTCATTCAAAGCAGCTTTTCCCCGAAGAAATGAAGCTCTTTTTCTTTTTTGGGGGGAAGGTTTTTTATCCTGATGAGCAGCACTGCTGCGAAGAATGGACGCTCCCCCTTCGACAGAGCTCAGGGTGAACCTCTCAATAGGTGCGGTCCCGTTAGCCCAGCAGGCTGACCCGCAGGGTCTAGCCGGTATCGATAAATACTTAGTCATCGAGTTTATCGAATCCTGGTCTACTAAGAGTTCGTGTCGCGAGAACCTTCCCCCCGGGCTTCTAAAAACCAAACAAACCCAATGGATTTAATGGATTGTTTTTATCTCTTTCGATACCATGGACACGATGAACTCTATGAACTCAATGGACTCCTTTGTTCTTCACACCTCACGCCTTACGTCTCACGTCCTGCCTTTGACCTTTGAGCTTTCAGCTTTGAACCCTATGCCCTATGCCCTATGCCATAAGCTATAATTTTGAAATGCCTGCACGCGTATTGATCATTGACGCTCCTTCATACCAGGACGTCTCCGGACCGATCTCCCGGGCCCTACAGGAACTTCCCGGGGACCTCCGGGCGAAAAAGGTCCTGGTCAAGCCCAACATCCTCGGGGCCCACGCCCCGGAAAAAGGGGTGGACACCCACCCGGCGATCGTCCGGGAAGTGGTGAAACAGCTCCAGGCCCGGGGCGCGGAGGTCTGGGTGGGCGACAATTCAGGCATCGGCGGCTACGGTGCCAACGAAAGAAGCGCGAAGGCCTCCGGGATTCTGGAAGCTTCCGGAGGATGCTACCGGAACATCGCGCTCAACGGGAAGGAGATCAATTTCAAGTCCCGCTTCAGCGACAAACTCGTGGTCTCGCGCGAGGTCCTGGAAGCCGACCTGATCGTCTCCCTGCCCCGGTTCAAAACCCACTCCCTCACGGTCCTGACCGGGGCGGTGAAAAACACCTTCGGCTACGCCGTGGGCGGGGAAAAATCCCGCCTCCACCTCCGGGCCGCGAACTTCGCCGATTTCGGCGAAGCGGTGGTGGATGTTTTCCAGATCCGGCCGCCCGATCTCACCATCCTGGATGGGATCATCGCGATGGAGGGATACGGCCCCAATAATGGGACCCTGAGAAAAGTCGGGAAAATCCTGGTTTCCAGTGATGCCGTGGCCCTCGATCGGGTGATGGCCGAGATGGTGGGCGCGCCGGCCGAGAAAATTCCCTTCCTGAAGGTGGCCGGCGCCAGAAAACTGGGCGAAACCGATTTAAAACGGATCGAGATCGAGGGAAAGCTGGAGCGGATTCCGGGCTTCAAACTGCCCCTGAGCCCGGTAATGGCCCCGATCGGGCAGATGTTTTACCGTTTCCTTTACCCCTTCATCCGGGTCCGCCCCCAGGTAAACGGCGGACTCTGCACCGCCTGCGGGGATTGCAAAAAGGCCTGCCCGGCGGGGGCGATCACCATCGACAAAACCGCCCGGATCGACCTGGACAAATGCATCGCCTGCTACTGCTGCAATGAGGCCTGCACTTACCAGGCCATCCAGATCAAGAGCCGCGTCCGCAATTTCCTGGGTTTCGGCCAGAAGATGATCAGCTCCAGAAATAAAAAAGCATAGAGCATAGGGCAAAGAGCATAGGGCCTAACCCAAAACCCTGAATAATATTACCCCCTCAACCCTTCCTTCTCCCCATTTGGGAGAAGGTGAGGATGAGGGGGATTTCTTTTTGGAGTGTATCGGCCTGCTGATGCTGTTTTCCCGTTATTCCGGCGGTGGGTTGAAACAGAATCTAGTGCTTTCTTTTCGATTTTCTCTTACCTACGACCTACCACCTTCTTTTTCAAACTTTGAAAATTCCCGCCTTCACGATCCGGTCCAGGCGGAAATGGCGCTCCGATTTCCGGAGCCGGCAGAAGGCCTTCAGGTAAACCGCGTCCCAGGCGGTAATCAGCTCGAGCGGCTCCACCAGTCTCTCGGTCTCCTCCCCGTCGGCGGAGATGTATTTAAGCTGAAGGAGTTTTTTGTTCAGCAGCGCTTCCTCGATCTCCGGCGGGACCGGGGTTTCCCGGCGCTTGAGGTAGGGGGTGTATTCGACCGAGAAATTCGTCAACCGGTCCAGGTCCCCCATCCCCCTCTCCTCCAGGTCCCGGGCCAGGCCGAGAAAAACCTCGAGGGTGGTCTTCACGTCCGCGAGCGCCCGGTGTTCCTTGGCGACCTTGACCCCCAGGCTCTTCGCGAGTTCGCCCAGCCGGTTACTGTAAAACTGGAAATGCTCCCGGGCCAGGGCCAGGGTATCGATCACTTTAACCTCCGGGATTTTGACCCTGGCGATCTGGCACTCGGCGATCAGGAACTTGAAATCGAAAGGGGCGTTGTGGCAGACCACCACCGCGCCCCGGAGGAGCGTGATCACCTCCCGGGCCACCTCCTCGAAAAGCGGCTTGCCGATGAGCATCGCCGGGGTGATCTCGTTAACCGCGAAGGCCCCGGGCGAAACCGGGCGGAGCGGCTCGACCAGGGTCTGGAAGGTTTTGACGATCTCCCCGTTTTTCCACCGGAGCACCGCCACCTCGCAGACCCGGTCCCCGAAGTTGGGATTCAACCCGGTGGTTTCCGTGTCGAAAACCGCCAGGGTCTTATTCTTTAAAAATTCCGGGAATCCTTTTTCCTTCTTCATCCGGTCCGGCCTTTTAAATACTGGTTTCGGGTTTCGAGTTTCGAGTTTCGAGTTTTTGGTCACGATCAAAGACCTTCTCCATCCGATAATGCTGGTGGCCGAGATATTCAGTTTCCGGGCCGATTTTTTTCCAGCCCAGCCGCTCAAAGAAGTGGACGTTCTGAGCCTGGATCATCGCCTGCATCGAACTTCCCCCCTGGCGTTTGACCTCCGCTTCCGCCGCCTGAACGAGCTTCCGGCCCACTCCGCTCCGATGCTTCCTGTCTACCGCCAGGCGGCCTCCCATCCAGATCCCCTCTTCCCGGTAAACCCGGACGGTACCCACCACCTTTCCCCGATCCAGGGCGATCAGGTGGACGGCTTTTTCATCGTGCCGGTCCCGGTCCGAGCCGGAGAAAATCCCCAGCTCTTCGGCGAAAACCGCTTCCCGGATGCCGAGGGCGGCCTCCAGTTCCTGCCCGTTTCCGACGGGACGGATTTCGATGGGGGTAATCTTCATCTTATTTAAGTTCTAAATCCCCTCTGAAGAAAATAATTTCAATCGGGAATGAGCTCATAAACCGGCAGGGCCGAGCAGGCCCCGCAACGGACACAACCGGCCTTGGCCTCCCGGGCCGAAAGATTGTTCTGTTTCAGGACGGTCTTTACCTCCAGATAAATTTTTTTCATCCTCTCCGGAGGAGGAGGCGAAAAATTCTCCAGCGGCGTCCCGGGGATCGGCCGGAAGGGAACGATAAAAGGATAAACCCCGAGCCCGGCAAGCAGGTCGGCGCCCCCGGTCACGTCCTCGTCCTCCTCCCCCAGCCCCACGATCAGGTAGCTCGAAACCTGTCCCCGGCCGAAAATATCAACCGCCTGTTTCCAGGCCTCGATGAAACGCGAAACACCCATCTCGCCTTTGGAAATGGAAATCTGTTTCCGAACCTTGGGAGCGAAGGTTTCGATGTGGATGCCGATGGTGTCTACGCCGTTATCCGCCAGGTGCCTTAACCAGGACAGATCCTCGGGCGGAAGGGCCTGGGCGTGGACAGAAAGACCCGCGGCTTCCTTGATCGCCCGGGCCGCCCGGGCCAGTTCCACGATCCCCCGGTCGGGCGTATCCTGGGTGCCGGTGGTCAGGGTCACGTGTTTCACCCCGTCGAGTTCCTTGGCTTTCCGGGCCGCCCGGGCCAGGGTTTCCGGATCCTTGAACGCGACGGTCTGGCCCCGCTCCAGGGAAATCCCGATCCCGCAGAACCGGCAGCCTTCTCCCCGGGCGTAATAAGCGCAGACCTGGTTGACCGTCGTGGCCAGACAGTCCTGCCCGTGGAGGAGGGCGGAAAGCCGGAAAGGCCGGCCCTGGGCATCCAGTTCATCGTAAAACCTGGCCGACCCGCCCAGCCGGACTTCACCCCGGGAAACCCCGTCCCGGGAAAGCTCAAATTTCCCTTTTTTTTCTTTCAGGGAATAAGGCGATTTCCCCGCCAGCCTGGGAATCGTCGGGACGGTGGCGGGAATACGCTCGATGATCAGGGTAATCCCCTCGGCGGGTCCCGCCCCTCCCTCGCGCCGGGGCGAATCCGCCTCGACCCGCACCCCCAAACTCTGCAGTTCGGTTTTCAGCTCGGCAATTTTTGATAGGGACAACATCTGAAAAGCAGCCAAATATTTAGTAAGCAGTAGGCAGTAAGTACTTAGCAGTCAATAAAAAAATCGTCAGGAGAAATCCGTAATTAATTTTTATCCTGTCATCCTGAGCATCAGCGAAGGATCTCGGTTTTCCCCAATCTTCCATCTCCGATCTCCTATCTTCGATGAACTCTGTGCTCTATGCCCTTTGCTCTATGCTTTTTTATTACAGCCAGAGCAGCCTCGCCGACTCGTCAGTCAGGTCGTCGGCGATATTCTCGGCCACGGTCACCCCGGAAATTAGGTCGGCCTCGGTATATTTATAGAGGGAAAGGGGGGCCGGGCAGGCGGCAATCTTGACCCCTTCACCGAGGGCATCCAGGACCAGGGTTTCGTAATCCCCCACGGTCTTCGAACCGTGTCCGACCCCCTTCCTCACGCAATGGACCCCGTCGGCAAAATAGATTACTTTCACCTCTTTCCCGCGGGACTTGAGGGAACGGGCGAAGCGCAGGGCCGAGTAGGGCTTCAGGCCCTGGTAGGGCCCTTCGGAAACAAAGATGATAAATCTCTCGATCAAATTCCTTTACTCCAGCCTGGGTTTTTCAAAATTTTAATCATTAAAGACTTAACAATCAAACCAAATTAGGAGATAGAAGATGGGAGATGGGAGATGGGAGATGGGAGATAGGGCAGAACGTCAGACATAAAGGAAGAGAGGCGGGCCCATAGGCAGTAAGCAGTTTCCGATCAATCAGATAGAAGCGGATCAGGCGGGTTTTTCGGGTTCTACTTTTTCGGGCTGGGCGGGCTTCTCGCCCGGTTCGTCTTCCAGGGACATGATGATCAGTTCGTTGATGTCGCGCATGTTGAGGGGGGCGTTCAGGCCCTGGATCCCGGTCAGGAGCGCCTGGTAGCAGAAGGGGCAGGCGGTCACAAACTCGGTGGCCCCGGTCTTGATCGCGTCCTTCACCCGCGTCCGGGCCATCTCCTCCTGGACCTCCCGGTAGCCGGCCTTCAGTCCTCCCCCCGCCCCGCAGCAGCGGGAGAATTCGCCGAAGCGCTCGATCTCGCGGAACTCGATCCCTGGAATCGATTTCAGAACCTCCCGGGGCACGTCGAAGAGCTGGTTGGCCCGGCCGAGGTGGCAGGGGTCGTGGTAGGTAACCGACAAATTGACCGGTTTCTTGAGTTTGAGCTTACCTTCCTTGATCAGCCGCATGACGAACTCGGTCATATGAAGAACTTCGAAATTAAGTTTTCCCACCCGGGGATAATCCTGCTTGATCGTCTTGTAGCACCCGGAGCAGGAGGTGATCAGGGTCTTGATCCCGAGGTTATTGAAGGTTTCGATATTCTGGCCGGCGAGCCGCTCGAACTCATAGTCTCCCATCCGGAGCAGCACCGAGCCGCAGCAACGCTCCTCGTTGCCCAGGATCCCGAAATCCACCCCGGCCTTGTTTAAAACCCGGGTGGTATTGATCGCCACTTCCTTGACATTCACATCGTAGGAAGCCGTGCAGCCCACGAAATAGAGAACCTCGGCCTTTTCTTTGGCCAGGTTCTTGGGCTCCGCGGTGATCCGTTTCTCCCGCTTGGCCCGGCTGGCCCACTTGCCCCGGGAGGAACGCGGCTGCTGCCAGGGGTTGTCGTAGGCCTTGACCGAGGCGATCAGCGTCTGCTGGGCGGGAAGCACGGGCTGTCCGCCGTCCACGAAGGAGCGGCGCATGTTCTCCCAAAGATCGACCGTGTCGATCGCGGCCGGGCAGACGATGTGGCACTGCCCGCAGGTCGAGCACTCGAGCAGGAATTTATGAAACTCCTCCACCCTGCCCTTCGACACCGGGTTGATCCCCAACCAGCGGGCCAGGGGCCCCTGCTGTTCCTTGACCATCTGCCGGAAACGGGTGCATTTCTCCCGGGCGGTCAGCCGGGGCTCGTTGTCGATGGCGTAAACCGGGCACCAGGCGACGCACTCCCCGCAGCGGGTGCAGGCGTTGGGCTCCATGATCTGGCGGGTTTCCAGGTTCGCAATCGGGATCAGGGCGGAATCCGGGAAATCCGGACGGCTTAACATGTAGGCCGCACCGATCGCCCCGCCGAGAAAGATCAGGATCCCAATCAGGAAGGCCAGCCGGCCCGCGGAATAACGGGTCGGGCGCTGGCCGGACAGCGTGGCCAGGTAATTGAGAATCAGGTCGATCTCCGCCGGGGTGAGTTTCTCCTTGAAAGCCGGCATCGAGGTGGTGGATTCGGTCCCTTTGACCTCGGAACCGTTCCAAATCGTCTCGATGATTTTCTTGCGGTCAAAAATATCCTTGAACTCGTCGGTGGTCAGGGCCCTCCGGAAAGACTCGGTATCCAGGGAGGGAATCACCTCGCTCCCGGCCTGCTTGACCCCGATGTTGGGCTGGTAGGTCCGGCCCTTCTCTCCGTGGCAGGCGGCGCAGAATCTCTGATAAAGCTCGGGCCCGGTCTTGGGTTTGGGCTCCTCCGCCGCGAAAAGCGAGGAAGCGAGGAAAAACACGCCCGCCAGGGCCAGGATCAGTCGGGATTTAGAAAGAAATCTATCCATATTTATAAGTTTAATTTCTTTGCCTCAAACCCAAAATCCACAATAAACCTTAATATTACCAAGCCCTTCTGGATTTTCTTCTTTGGAATTTGGTCATTAGTCATTGTTTGGTAATTGTGGCTTGGTCATTGGAATTTGCTTTTATTATTCTCCTCCCGGGAGAAGCGCCCAGAAGGTCAGGACACCGATCCCGGCCAGGATCATGAATCCGATCGCGATCACCCAGATCCGCTCCCTGATCTTCCGCTCCGGTTTCGGGTCCAGCCAGGGCACGATCAAAATCAGGACCACGATGAGGCCAAGGATCCCCATTCCCACCAGGACGGGGACGAGTTTCATCAGCTGGTAGGTCCAGAGGAAATACCATTCCGCCTTCACTCCCGCGGGCGTGATCAGGGTGTTGACCTTTTCCTCGTACCCGACCGGGATCATGACCGCGAACGCCACCACCACCCCGATCGTGATCATCAGGGCCAGGATTTCCCCCAGAACCACCTTGGGGAAAAATGGGAGTTCGTCCGCGGGGGGAATCTCCGGCAGTTTGGGAATCTGCGGGGTCTCGATTTTCTGAATTTCCTCTGCCATATTCCTTGTTACCTCTCCTCCCCCCGATTCCTCATAACGGTTTCTGGATCCCGAGCCGCCGGATCAGGGCGAAATGCACGCCCAGGAGGACAATGATCGCGACCGGCAAAAGAAACACGTGCGCCACGAAGAAACGGGTCAGGGCCGCCTGCTTGATCACGTAGCCGCCCTGGACGAAAAGAAGGATGATCCACCCCACCACCGGGACCTCCCCGGCCAGGCCCATGGCCACCCGGGAGGCCCAATACCCCTGCTGGGACCAAGTGAGCAGATAGCCCGTGGCCAGGAAGCCGAACGTGACCAGGAGGAGCAGAACCCCGCTGACCCAGGTAAATTCGCGGGGATGGCGGTAGGATCCGGTGATGAAAACCTTGAGCATGTGGATGACCATGGTGACCACGATCAGGTAAGCCGCCCAGTGATGAATCCCGCGGATCAGCCAGCCGAAGGCCACTTCGTCGGTAATCATCTGGATGGACTCAAAAGCATGGTCCGAGGACGGTATATAATAAAAGGCCAGGAAAACCCCGGTGACAAGCTGGAGCCCGATCAGGGTCAGGGTGATCCCTCCAAAGCAGTGACGCCACTTGCGCTCGAAGCCGGAAACGGGTTTGTCCAGGATTTTTTCAATCGGCTCCCGGATCCGGAAACGCCCCTCCAGCCAGTTGAGGACAAATTCTTTGCCGACCATCCAAAGGGTATTGATCAGCTGCGTCAGACCGCCCGGCATCTCGAGCATCGTGGAGAAGGTCTGCAGGAAGTTCTTTATTAATTCAATCTTTTCCTTGATCTTTTCCTTCACGTTCTTCTTTCGGCTCTGCTTCCTTATTTAAAACTCTTAGGCTTCTTAACTCTTAGGCTCTTAGGCTTTGAGCTGCCTACTGCTTAGTGCATACTGCTTACTTTATCTATCCTCCGTACTGCATCGCGAACCGGAACCAGCTCGGATAAGCTTTTAGTTTTTCCGGAGCCGGCAGGCTGACCAGGACCATTCCCTCTTCCTCCTTGGTCTCAAAGGGCAAAAGGTTGTAGGGCCGGGCCGGACCTTTCTGTACCAGGCCCTGGGCGGAGAAGAAGGAATCGTGGCAGGGGCAGGGGAAGACTTTCTTCTCCGTGTCCCATTTAACAATGCAGCCCAGATGCGGGCAGACGGCGGAAAAAGCTTTCACCTTTCCGCCCTCCCGCAGGACCAGAATCGGGATCCCGAAGTAAACCGAGGCTACCGCCTGCCCTTCCGGGCATTCGCCCGCCGGCAGGACCTTCTGCCAGCCCCCGATCTTTTTCCGGAAGCGCTTGGGCGGAAAGAAATAAGCGAGCAGGCCGCCCCCGACGATCCCGCCCAGGGCCGCCCCGGCCACCGCCAT